>NZ_JARVRK010000010.1:0-69238 GCF_030209735.1 Bacillus sp. lyk4-R2A-2 | reverse complement strand
AACCTTCGACCCTCTGATTAAAAGTCAGATGCTCTACCAACTGAGCTAATGGCTCTCGGTTTGTGAAAAGTAATTCTGAAGAAGTTGTATTGCGTCAAACCAATCGCTTTAAAAAAGCTGGAACATCGCATCCTAACAAGTTTCAGAGACCTTTGCAACAACGAGATTTATAATATCATAGAGTAATTACATATGGCAATACGTTTTTCGACATTTTTTTAAAAAAAGTGTCGGATTTGAAATCTCCTGCCAAATCCCTTCTACTTGCAACCGCCTTCATTTTTGCTGCCTCTTTTCATGATCACTACCTATTCAAGCACATAGAAACGTTTTAGACCTCCCGGAATTGGTTATACATGAAACAAGTGACATTGTGATTGAAAAAGGAGGAAGCAGTATGAGTTCATTCAAATTAGGAGATAAAATGCCCAATTTTTCACTTCCAACCATTCAGGGCGAACATATTGATTTTCACAAACATTTAGAGGAGCATCAAAGCTGGCACCTCATCGTCTTCTTTAGAGGCTCATGGTGCCCAGTATGTGTAGAAGAATTGAAAGAGCTCGAACAGCAGCAGTCATACTTTCAAGACAAGGATATCCACTTAATGGCGATTTCAACGGATCATTCTGATGACTTGAAGGAATTTGCCGATAAAGAAGGACTATCCTTCCCAATCATGTCTGACAAGGACCTCACTTCATTAAAAGCATATGAAGTCCACTATCACGGAGAAGATGCTCCTTATGAAGATCACGGAGTGCACGGGGAACCTGCCTATTTCTTATTAAACGAAAAGGGCCAAGTCCTCTATCAGCAAAGACAAACAAGTCCGTTTGGCAGACCGCATGCCAACGAACTGCGCAAAATCATTCAGTACATCCGCAAAAACTTAAAAGGCCAATATAAAAGCGTGAAATAAGAAAGAAGCCCTCATGACGAGGGCTTCTTTTATGAATTCCTTTTATGATATATCCAGTCTGCGACGAAAAACACAAGAAGACCCGACATGAGAATCACAAAAGTGACGGGTGGTTTATCACCCTGGAAATAAGAGTACAGCGAATGTCCTCCTAATGCGAGAAGATAAAAGATAAATGCCGGCCCTGCTGCTTTATGTGCATTCGCTTGTTCTTTTTTCGTACTTTTTTTGAAAAACATTATAATAATTCCCCTTTATGCTGCTTTCTTCTTCATCACCCGGCGAAGTGCCTGCGAACGAATATATTCCATTGGACCAATTCTCCAAACCTTTAGACAACATGCTGATATGGCGATTTGCAGAAGAGAAATGAGCAGCCATGCCAATACGATAAGAGGGGCGTTGATTTGCCCGCCAAGACCCAATCCCCAGCTATAAAAAAGAACCGAGCAGATGACATTTTGCAGGATGTAACAGCTGAGTGCCATTTTCCCTACATATTCAAACCAATTCCACATGAACCATGACTCCGTGTGAGCTAGGAGCTTCGCAATGACAGCGATATAGAAAAGAGAGAGGAATGGCGAAAACGCATAGCGCACAACGAATTCCACTAGTTCGTTCGGAACGAAGACAAGTGCATTCAGCGGCAAACCCACCCACAGACCGATTCGGAATAATCTTTTCCGTAGAGATTGTCCGCGTTCGTTTGCATAAAAAACACCGGCTCTCATCATCCGCACACCTAATAAAAACAGAAATGTGTTCATTGGAATGATAAAGATCGCTTCCCCCCGGTACATGAAAAAGTGTTGTAATCGTTCTTGAACCTGTGAGATCCATGTCTCTGGTAGCTGCTCTTCCAGCGCCGGTTCACTGCTTTGATCATACGATGCTGTTTCCATTTCAGAGAGGGCGAACACCATCAGACAGGACAGAACAAGCAGATGAATGACTCCAGAGAAGAGCATGCCTCTTTTGATACGCTTGCTCCCTCCTCGCACAATAAATGCCACAAGCAAACCGGTGACAGCGTAACTCATGAGCACATCATATTCCATCACAAGTGCAAAATGGACAAAGCCTTCGATAAATAAAAATAAAAGAATCCATAAATATGTACCCGGCCAAGGCGTGTTTTTTCTTTTGGCCTGCTGGTATTTGAGTTCTAGCCCTACACCGAACATGATAGTAAGCAGCGAGAGCATTTTCCCATAGACGAACATGGAAACAAGGCTTTCTAGAAAACTGCCATTCTCATATTCATCTGCAATCTGATCTGTCGCAAAGGTATCCCCTGCATAGGCAAAAAACCAGACGTTCGTTCCCAATGTGCCTAATATGGCGAAACCTCTTAAAATATCTAATAATCTTATTCTTTCTTTCACTAGAACGCTCCTTCCCCCTATACAGTTATCATATTTTGGTAATGATCGGAAGCTTGTTCTACTGAAATTAAGAAATTTTTAAACAAAAAGACACCAGTAAAATGTGCAATTTTACTGGTGTCTGATCAGTCTATGATTATGGACGGTACACGCTGCGGACAACGTTCGTTTGGGAACGATCTGGTCCGACTGAGAAAATGGAAAGTGGAATACCTGTTAATTGTGAAATACGCTCTAAATAATGACGGGCATTTTCAGGCAGTTCGCTTAAATTCTTCACGCCTGTAATATCCTCTGTCCATCCTGGCATTTCTTCGTAGACAGGCTCACATTTCGCTAGTTCATTTAGACTTGCTGGGAATTCTTCTTTGATTTCTCCGTTCAATTTATAAGCGACACAGATTTTCAATGTTTCAATCCCTGTCAATACATCAATTGAGTTAAGAGATAGATCTGTAATCCCGCTCACACGGCGAGCATGTCGGACAACCACACTGTCAAACCAGCCAACACGGCGCGGGCGTCCAGTTGTTGTACCGTATTCACGGCCAACCTCACGGATTTGATCACCAATGTCATCATGGAGTTCTGTCGGGAATGGGCCATCTCCAACACGTGTTGTGTACGCTTTTGACACGCCGACCACATGTTGAATTTTCGTTGGTCCTACACCAGAACCAATCGTCACTCCTCCAGCCACTGGATTAGATGACGTAACAAATGGATATGTCCCTTGATCGATATCAAGCATCACACCTTGTGCTCCTTCAAATAGCACGCGACGGCCTTCATCTAGTGCGTCATTCAAGACAACAGATGTGTCCACGACATATTTTTTCACTTGCTGACCATATTCATAATACTCGTCTAAAATATCTTCAATCTTGAAGCCTTCTGCGTCGTACATTTTCTCTAAAAGACGATTTTTCTCTTCTAAATTACGTGCAAGCTTCTCTTCAAATACTTCACGATCTAATAGATCTGCGACACGGATACCGATACGAGCTGCTTTGTCCATATAAGCTGGTCCGATTCCTTTTTTCGTCGTACCGATCTTGTTAGCCCCTTTCCGCTCTTCTTCTACCTCGTCCAATTTTAAATGGTAAGGCAAAATCACATGGGCTCTATTGCTGATTCTGAGGTTATCTGTACTCACATTCCGTTCGTGAAGATACGCAAGCTCAGTGACCAACGCTTTAGGATCAACCACCATTCCATTACCGATGACACAAGTTTTTTCTTTATAAAAAATACCGGACGGAATGAGGTGTAGCTTGTAAGTCACTCCATCAAATTTGATCGTGTGACCTGCATTGTTTCCCCCTTGATAACGGGCAATCACCTCTGCATTTTCTGAAAGGAAATCGGTAATTTTCCCTTTCCCTTCGTCACCCCACTGCGTACCTACTACGACTACTGAAGACATATCGTGCACCTCCGTTAACCTTTCAAAACGTTATCTCTTTCAAACACATTTATTTTATCAATGCAAAACGAAAAAGTCAACGCGAAATCCGAACATTAATATCTCGAAATCAAATTTTGTTCGTTTTAAATATGGGAAAAAGCGCTTTAATCACTTCTTCAGCGCTTAAAAAGGGAGATTTTGAGTAAAAACAACAATTTTGATTATTCTTACTTTCTATTGATTTTCAATTAAATGAATCATCGAGCTTGCCATAAAATCAGGTGAGTACGGTCTCCCTGTCCTCAGCCACCATTCAGCTGTTCCAACATAAGCCGAAATGACGAATTGCTTCTGCATGTCGATAGGAACGAGATGCGGATCAGGCTTTGAGCCTGCAACCCCCTTTACCCCCAAAGAAAAGCTTTCTTCAAAAAAAGCACGAACCGTTCCATGAATATTGAGCTCTCGTCCTCGCTTCAAGAGAATTTGATACTCCTCTTCATGTTCCTGCAAATGCTGATAAAATCGAAAAATATACACATATGCCGCATGCTCTTTTTCCAAATTACCTTCTTGTACAGGCGCAAAAATGGCACATTTCATCACATCAAACATCTCATCCATCACCTGCTGGGCAAGATCAAATTTATCCTCATAATGCTGATAAAAGGTCGTGCGGTGGATGCCCGCCACTTTCGTCAAATCCTGTACAGAAATCTTCCCCCATTCTTTCTCGCTTAATAACTGAAATAATGCTTTTCTTAATTGCTGCTTTGATTCCGTTGCGCGCTTATCCCCTCTGTAGCAGTCCGCCACAAGCCGCTCTCCCCTTCCTATTTTCTTCAACAGATTTCGCTTTTCTGTTGGTTGAATCCTCCAGGCTGATGAATTAACTTTAATCTAACACAATGAAAAAAAGGAAGCATCTGACAACCTATAAGGAGTGATGATCATGGAAACAACAACCCCAAGTGCCGTGCAAAAAACGTTATTAAGAGGAAAAAACAAGCAGGACCCGTATCACCCATTTGATTGGTATGCCAACATGCGCCAGACATCACCTGTTCATTTTGACGAAGCCAGCCGAACGTGGAGTGTATTCACCTACGAGGAAGCAAAGCGTGTGACAATCGATAAAGATACCTTTTCGAGTCAGCCTCCTAAAAACCAGCGGAAGCATTCACTGATGAAAACAATGGTGATGATGGACCCTCCCAATCACACTCGTATCCGCTCCATTGTCAGCAAAGCCTTTACCCCTCGAGTCATGAAATTGTGGGAGCCTCGTATTCATGAATTAATGGATGAACTCATGGCACAACTTGAAGGAAAAAAAGATATTGACCTAGTGCAAGACATTTCTTATCCGCTTCCTGTCATTGTCATTGCAGAGCTTTTAGGTGTGCCATCAGAGCATAAACAATCTTTTAAAGAATGGTCAGATATTCTCGTCAGCATGCCTAAAAGTGAAAATGAGGAGGATGTAGCTGAATGGCAGAAAACACGTGACAAAGGAGAAGCTGACATGATGGCGTTTTTTGCAGACACCATTGAAAAGAAACGTCACAATCTCGGTGATGATTTGATTTCCCTCATCATTCAAGCGGAGGAGAATGGAGAAAAACTGTCAGCGGATGAACTAATACCATTCTGTAATCTTCTCCTTTTAGCCGGCAACGAAACAACCACCAACTTGATCTCCAATATGATTTTCAGCTTGTTAGAACAGCCGGGTGCCTATGAAGCGCTCGCCCAATCACCTGAACTCATCCCACGCGCGGTGGAGGAGGCCGTCCGTTTTCGTGCACCGGCTCCTACGATCGTCCGTTATGTCACAAAAGATACAGAGCTTGGAGGAGAAGTGTTGAAAAAGGGAGACAATGTGATTGTGTTTCTTGCTTCCGCCAACCGAGATGAGCGTCAATTTTCAAACGCACACGAATACGATATACACCGCCACCCTAATCCTCATATTGGTTTCGGGCACGGCATCCATTTCTGTCTTGGCGCACCACTCGCACGTCTTGAAGCATGTACAGCTATAAAGACTTTAATCGAACGATATGAGGCGTTAGAGCTCCTTTCTTACGTTCCGATGACAAGCAGCAGCATGTATGGACTGAAAGAGCTGAAACTGCGCGTCACGCCTCGTTCATAACAGAAAAGACTCCCGGGCATGGGAGTCTTTTTTTAAACGGGGGTGATTCCATCTGTGTTCATGAGCACAATGCGATACCCATCTGGGTCTTCAATGGTTGCTCCTCCCCGTTCCCAATATGGATTTGTAGAGGTGACTTGCCGTCCGCCAAATGAGATCAACCTCTCTTTCATTTGCTGAAATTCCTCAGCATTTGGAATATAGAACACAAGAAGCTGTTCTGGATGCGGGGAGGGCAGACTTTCTTCTTCTTCATGCTTCGTGATTTCTAAATGAACATGCTGATGAGGAAGTCCCAGCATGACGCCGTCATATCCTTCATGCTGATCAAACGAGCCTATTCGTTTGAGCCCTAAGCCTTCTTCATAAAAGGACACAACCTCTTCCATGTTGACGGTTGGGCGTGCGATGCGTAATTGAGCGGCTTCGAACTGTTGAAATTTCATCAGTCATCACTCCTTTTCTCCTTTTAGTATACGATTTCTCTGTCTTTCTCTCCTCCTCATTTCGACCGTTTTTCCATCATTCTTTCGATGTAGATCCATCAAAAAAAGCCCAGCTTCTTGAGCTGGGCTTTAAGCACCGGGCGGAACACCCGCATCGTCAAATCTTCTTTCCAGGTTGACGAATTTGTTATATTCTTTGACGAACGCCAGTGATACTGTACCAACTGGACCGTTACGTTGTTTGGCAATAATGATTTCAATAATGTTCTTATTCTCTGATTCTTTGTCGTAGTAATCATCACGATAAAGGAATGCCACGATATCGGCATCCTGCTCAATACTTCCTGATTCACGAATATCAGACATCATCGGACGTTTGTCCTGACGCTGCTCTACTCCACGTGAAAGCTGAGACAAGGCAATAACTGGAACTTCAAGCTCCCTTGCCAGTGATTTTAATGCCCTAGAGATTTCAGAAACCTCTTGCTGACGGTTATCGCTTGATCGTCCGCTCCCTTGAATGAGCTGTAAGTAGTCAATCAGGATCATGCCAAGACCGTTTTCTTGCTTCAAGCGGCGGCATTTCGAACGAATTTCACTTACTCTGATTCCAGGCGTATCATCTATGAAAATCCCACTATTTGATAGCGAGCCCATCGCCATTGTCAGCTTGCCCCAGTCCTCTTCTGTCAGATTACCGGTTCTTAGGTTCTGTGCATTGATATTCCCCTCTGCACAAAGCATACGCATGACGAGCTGCTCAGCCCCCATCTCTAAACTAAAGATGGCGACACTTTCGTCCGTTTTGGTCGCAACATTTTGTGCGATGTTCAATGCGAAGGCTGTTTTCCCTACTGATGGACGAGCCGCTACAATAATTAAGTCATTTCGCTGGAATCCAGCTGTCATCCGGTCAAGCTCGGAGAAGCCTGTTGGAATCCCTGTGATATCGCCTTTTCGGTTATGAAGCTGTTCAATATTATCATATGTCTGAACAAGCACGTCCTTAATGTTTTGGAAGGCTCCTGAGTTTTTACGCTGCGCCACTTCCATAATGGTCTTTTCAGCATCACTCAACAGATCCTCTACTTCATCCTCACGCGTGTACCCATCCTGTGCAATGGTTGTCGCCGTGCGGATCAGACGTCTTAAAATTGATTTCTCTTCTACAATTTTTGCATAGTATTCAATGTTTGCGGCAGTTGGGACAGAATTCGCAATATCGGTTAAATACGAAATCCCGCCTACCTCTTCTAGTAAATCTGTATTGGCCAGTTCAGAAGTCACCGTAACAAGATCGACCGGTTCCCCTCTATCACCAAGTACAAGCATCGCATTGTAAATCTTTTGATGCGACATTCTATAGAAATCCTCTGGAATTAATACCTCAGAAGCGAGCGTGAGCGCAGATGGTTCTAAAAAAACAGCACCTAATACGGCCTGCTCGGCTTCTATATTTTGCGGCGGCAGCCGGTCATCGAGAAGTTCCGTCATGCCAAGCACCGTCCTTTCATAAAAAAATACGCTACTCATCATTTTAACATTTTCATCAATAAAAAAGTGAAAAACATCGACTATAGTCAAAATTACCATGAGGATGTTTCGTTGAACAGCCAACCAACGCATCTCAATAGAAAAGACCCTGTAACATCAATTGTTATAGAGTCCTTCATTGCCGCTAATGGGATTTGTATCTGTTACCGTTCACATGTTGTTAATCGATCGTTTTCTTCACTCCATAATTTTCTTTTTGCCCAATGTCATGTAAAGACCCGTTTTGATAACCAATTGATAACACCAAATCGGGAATAGAATCAAACCCGTTTTTCGCTAGATCAAACAGCTGTGCTCCGTAATGTGAAGCGGCAATTCGTGCATGTTCTGCTGTGTATGGGTTTTTCAGGAGATCTTCTTTGTATATATCAAAAATATTCGTCCCTTTATCCGTTACAAATTGACCATTTACAATGCTTAAATCCTTTAAATTGTAGCCTGTGACCGTTTTGATTTGATTCACAAGATGGAACTTTGCAAGAGAATCAGGCGTGAATTGAGTAGAATCATCATTTCTACTTTTCATAATATGGAAAAACAATTCTCTTGTATTGTTGCTTGTATTTAATAGGTCTTCTATTTGTTTGGTCAGCGATTCATCTGTTGATCCACTCACCACTAATTTGAAATGATTTGGGTCAATGGTAAAAGTTAAATTTGTGTTTTTAGGAATGGTTATACCGTTTTTAGAGAATAAATCTTGCAATTGTTCGTTGACCTTTTGTCGATTGAATATTTTCTTTTCTACGCTTTCTTGGGTGGGATCGTACCGCTTTTCGTTACGGAAGATGGCGTCATTAAAGTCATATTGCCCTCCTTTTCCAGAATTAGCCCAGCCAATCTCCATCGTATATGCAGCTTCTCTTTCTACTTTAGTTAGATCACTCCTGAAATAAGGAGAGCGTGGATTTCGATACTTATCGTGTATATGACCATGGGGATTTTCGAAACGTTTATTTTGTTCATTTATTTTTTCGTATTTTTCATCTAATATTTTCATTCGTCTATCAGCTTCGGTCATTACATCATTTGTACTTTTGATAGCTGATTGACCCTTATAGTCTATTCGGTTCTGATTGTTTGAAGCACCTGCCATGTATGACGTATTAATATTCATTTTGATTCTCCTTTTTAAAAAAATTAGTGATTATTAAATATATCGGCAATTCAGTTAAATTTTGTTAGTTTTGATCCGATATAGTAATTATTACAAGGAGGGTTAAAATATGACAAATACTATCTTCAAACGTTTTTTATTACCTGCATTGGTATTAGTGCTTGTTACTAGTTTTTTTGCACATAATTCAGCAGAAGCAGCAATTACGGGGAATAACAGTCCTAACACAGCAAGCTCAATGGGATATTGGAAATATAGTCGTCCAGATACGACAATCTTACCTGAAGGTGAAAATGAAGCGTATTATCAGTTCACGATCAATAAGGGTGAAAGGGTTTATGTGCGAAGTTCATATGATAAGCAATATACAGGGATGAAAATCGAGGTGTATAATTCGAAGAGTTCTAAGCCAGGATCAAGAGTAATTAATCCCGATTCAGTAACACCCTTTATATTCGCAAATACTGGTGACGTTACTTCTACTTCAGAAACTTATTTTGTAAAAGTGACCCGTGGTACATATACGGGGAATATGTATTTTACTGTCTCCATTCAAGATCGCATCAAATCTGGAAATGGAACATTCAATTTTACGGGAGCCGCTACCAACATGGGGAACACTTCTTTGAATTTTTTAGGAGTTGATTCTTCTATCATTACAATGGATTTAACGAGCAATTCTTCTATCCCTATAAATGCAATCGTTAAATCAATTTCAACAACGAGTACACAATCACCTAACCAAGGAAATGTTACTCACAAGCTGATGGCTGATGAAAACAAGATTTGGAACGAATCCATTTTTTCATCTGCAACAAGTGGTTCTTACCGTATTTCTCTTGAAGATCAATTAAAAGTCGCGCAAAAATGGAGCTTTAAGTACAACGCAAAGGCTACAGCGAGATCTACTATGAGCAATGTCAAAGCCGATATCCGTTACGAATATGATGTCACAGATGGATTCTAATTGAATGGTGTTTACAGAATTAAAAAGTAAGGGTACATCCCTTACTTTTTTTAATTGTTATTATTCGCCACTCTTAAAAAAGCTGTGCATACTATTGAATCAGTTTTGAGATATGAGATCACCTACTTTTCGCGAAATCCTCCTCAATGTCCCTAAAAATACAAATGAGTCTATAGACTTATTTTTCCTCAAAATCATTTCAAGAAGAAAAGCCCATATTTATTCCTGTATCAAACAGAAGAAAATGGTAAAAATTCCGAGGCAGTCAAGGTCTTTTGACATTTCTCCTATTTTTAAATGACAAGGTCCGATATTCCCTATTTCAAATCATTTGTTAGTGAGTTAGTCCTTTATTTTCTGAATATTATAATAAAAAAATCAAGTACACAACTTGATGAACATTTGACTTCATAATTGATAACCATTATCATTTGTTTTGCTTGCGGATAGTTGAGAATCATTTTCATTTGGAGAAGCCATTCTTCAAGTACTACACTCATCCAATAGCTACAAGCCTGCTTTTATCATCGTATGAGAGTCGAATTTGAGGAAGGAGATTTGTCACATATGTCCAAACGCCCTGAAGGAATGGGTACTGAGGATTCTTTTTTCGGAGAAAGCCGTCCTTTTTTTATACCCGGGACGGAGCAACTAGATATCACAGCACACCCATACAGACTTTTTATATTTAAACCGAATACTACTCCTCCAGCGGCTGGTTTTCCAGTCATGTACGTGCTTGATGGGAATTCACTTTTTGGCACAATGGTCGAAGCCATTCGTTTACAGTCAAGAAGACCTGAAAAAACAGGTGTTGTACCTGCCATCATTGTTGGAATTGGCTATCAGACAGAAGCGCCCTATCATCCGCTCAGGCATTATGATCTCACTCTTACCAGCCCTGACGCTTCCATCGGGGGCAAAAGAAAAGACTTCTCCATCCATACATATGGTGGGGCCTCTGCTTTCTTTTCTTATTTAGAAAAGACTGTGAAGCCTTATATCGAGCAACGCTTTCCGATCAACCTAAGTCGTCAAACACTGTTTGGGCATTCTCTTGGCGGTCTTTTTGTATTACACACACTATTTGAGCACCCTGATGCTTATCAGACATATATTGCAGGCAGTCCTTCTATCCACTGGAACAAAAAATTATTTCTAGAAAAAGAATACCAATTCACCAACCGCATACGTCAGGTGCCTATGAATGTCAGGCTGCTTGTAGGTGTAGGTGAGTTAGAAAAACATCATCCATGTCAAATGAATGCTCATGCAAAGTCACTAGCAAATCGTATGCAGCCTTTATCCTCATATGGCTTACATACGGCCTATCACGAGTTCCCTGAAGAAGGACATACGTCCGTTTTACCGGTGCTGATGAATTACGCTTTTCGTTTTGCGCTCTATCATGATGATCTTTTAACAACCACAGACATGAAAGAAAGGTAGTGAACGTATGAAACATAGTAGTCTATCTCAAAAGATTGCCCTTGTCACAGGCGCAGGGCAAGGTATCGGACAAGCAGTCGCAAAAAGACTAGCCGACGAAGGTGCGATCATTGCAGCAGTTGACGCAAATGAGGATCAGCTTCAAAGCACCGTCCATCAAATGAATGATGAAGGCTTACGTGCCTTTGCCTATCCAGGTGACATTACCGATCAAGCATCTGTTCAGCACATGATCAATCAAATTGAAAAACAGCTTGGACCCATTTATTTACTAGTCAATGTAGCAGGCATTCTTCGAATCAGTTCTATTGACCAGCTTAGTGCAGATGACTGGCAACAAACCTTCGCAGTCAACACACATGGTGTCTTTTATGTATCACAAGCTGTCTCCAAATACATGATGAAAAGATCAGCAGGGGTCATTGTGACCGTCAGCTCTAACGCAGGTGCCATTCCTAGAATGAATATGGCTGCCTATGCCGCTTCAAAGGCAGCAGCTACTTCCTTTACAAAAACGCTTGGATTAGAGCTGGCAGACTATGGAATCAGATGCAATGTTGTCTCTCCTGGCTCTACCGCAACACCTATGCAATGGGCTTTATGGTCTGATGAACAAGGCGCAGACCATGTGATCAAAGGGTCATTAGAGACGTATAAAACCGGTATTCCTTTACAAAAAATCGCTGATCCTCAAAACATCGCTGATGCAGTCATCTTCTTTGCATCTGAACAATCCAGTCATATTACGATGCAGAATCTCACGATTGATGGTGGCGCAACACTCGGAATCTAGCATTTCATCAAAAAGGAGGCCTTTTCATGAAACATTCATTATTCCCGTCAGAAGAAAAAGTACAGTTGATTCAAGACTATCAGCCAGGCGCTTTTTTCCTTGCTTCCCCTAAACGTACAATACTTGCAGAAGGGATTTTCCAGCATATTGAAACCAATCAGCTCAATGAACTCTCCACAAGGGTAGCGCACGTATTTGACACTGCCAAACAAGCTGGTATTCAATCACCAATTATTGCTGGTGCTGTTCCGTTTGATCCGGCGCAACCCGTTCGTTTAAATGTGCCAATCCATGTACAGTTTAGTGATCCACTCGAATTTCATCAAGGTGATGAGGAATCGGAAGTGACATCGCCATCCTATGAGGTGACACCTGTCCCTTCTCCTGAAGTCTACATGAATGGTGTGAACGAAGGGTTAGCTAAAATTGAAAAAGGAGAGCTTAGCAAAATCGTCATTTCTCGATCTCTCCATCTCAAATCAAATCAAGACATTCATACGAAAGCAATACTCGAACGGCTGGCTCGTCACAATACGACTGGCTATACGTTTGCTGCAAATGTAGCTGATCCGAAATCTCCCCAAAAGCGCACACTTCTTGGGGCAAGTCCTGAGCTGCTTCTTTCAAAAACGGGTTCATCTGTGATTTCCAATCCGCTCGCTGGTTCTCGGCCGCGTAGTTCAGATCCAGTAGAAGACCAGCGCCGTCACGATGAACTCCTTACTTCAGCGAAGGATTTACACGAGCATGCAGTGGTTGTCGACGCTGTCACTAAAGCGCTTGCTCCTTACTGTCGTAAGTTAGATGTGCCTGTATCACCATCCGTCATACAAACAGAAACGATGTGGCATTTATCTACTGTCGTAAAAGGTGAATTAGCAGATTCCAGTGTATCCTCAATTGATTTAGCGCTGAGCCTTCATCCAACACCCGCAGTATGCGGAACACCTACAGCAGATGCACGTGAAGCAATCCAAGCAATTGAACCCTTCGATCGAGGATTTTTCACAGGAATGATCGGCTGGGCAGATGCAAATGGTGATGGTGATTGGATTGTCACCATTCGTTGTGCAGAAGCTGAGGGTCAATCCCTTCGCCTCTTTGCTGGTGCAGGAGTGGTCAAAGGATCTAAGGCAGAAGAAGAGCTAGCCGAAACATCTGCAAAATTTAACACGATGCTTCGTGCGATGGGCATTCACCAGCTATAAAAATACATAGGAGATGACAAAAACATGTTTGTTCAACCACCTACATGGCCAGAAGAATTTGCAAAACGCTACCGTGAAAACGGCTGTTGGCGTGGAGAAACCTTTGGCGGTATGCTTCGTGAACGCGCCGTATCGTTAAGGAATAAAACTGCGATTACATACGCTGATACGCACATGAGCTACCAAGAACTTGATGAGCGCGTCAGCAGTCTTGCCGCCGGTTTCCATCAGCTTGGAATTCAAAAGGGCAGTCGAGTTGTCGTGCAGCTTCCTAACATTCCTGCTTTTTTTGAAGTCATTTTCGCTTTATTTCGAATCGGTGCTTTACCCGTCTTCTCACTGCCATCTCATAGAAGCAGCGAAATCACTTATTTTATTGAGTTTGCCGAAGCAGACGCATATGTCATACCAGATATCCATGATGGCTTTGATTATCGATCACTCGCACGTCAAGTGAAAGAAAAGCTTCCCTCATTACCTCATGTCATTGTTGCAGGGAAGGCTGAGGAATTCCTTGACTTGGATGATCTGCGCAAGGACCCAGCACTTGATCCTCAAATTCATGTAGAGGCAAGCGATATTGCATTTCTTCAGTTATCAGGAGGCAGCACAGGCCTTTCGAAGCTCATACCTCGTACACATGATGACTATATGTATAGTCTTTGGAAAAGCAATGAGGTGTGCGAGCTCACAAAAGATAGTGTGTATTTAGCTACACTTCCAGTTGCGCACAACTATCCATTAAGCTCGCCTGGAGTCCTTGGGACGTTATACGCAGGTGGAAGAGTCGTTCTTGCACCGGGATCAAGTCCTGATGTCGTCTTTCCACTCATTGAAAAAGAACGGGCAACAATTACCGCAGTCGTTCCGCCTATTGCATTGATCTGGCTAGAAGCCGCTCCACATCGATCAGATGACTTATCGAGTCTTGAGGTTTTACAAGTCGGTGGTGCTAAATTAAGCGCCGAGGCAGCAAAACGAGTGATGCCTGCCCTTGGGTGTAAGTTACAGCAAGTTTTTGGCATGGCCGAAGGTCTGGTCAACTATACCAGATTGAATGATCCTGAACATGTCATTATCCACACACAAGGACGCCCGATGTCTGAATATGATGAGGTACTAGTGGTAGATGATGAGGACAAGCCCGTCCCGAATGAAGTGGCTGGACACCTTTTAACAAGAGGACCTTATACGATTCGCGGCTACTATAAAGCCGATGAACAAAACAAGAAAGCATTTACAGCCGATGGCTTTTACAGAACAGGTGACATCGTGCGATTAACAAAAGAAGGAAATGTGGTAGTAGAAGGCAGAGACAAGGATCAAATCAATCGTGGCGGCGAAAAGGTTGCCGCTGAAGAAGTTGAAAATCATTTACTTGCGCATCCTGACATTCATGATGCCGCCATGGTGTCCATGCCAGATCCGTTTCTTGGCGAACGCTCATGTGCCTTTGTTATTGCGAAAGGAAACAACAAGCCAGCACCACACGCCTTAAAGTCATTTCTAAGAGAACGCGGGCTCGCTGCCTATAAAATTCCCGACCGCATTGAATGGATCGAGGCGTTCCCACAAACAGGTGTAGGCAAAGTCAGTAAAAAAGCATTAAGAGAATTAGCTTCAATCCATACTGCCAACGTATAAAAAAAGAGGAGTGAAAACCATGGCAATCCCTACTATTCCTGCGTATCCAATGCCAAGCATACAAGATTTACCCGAAAATAAAGTGAACTGGATCCCTGATCCGAAACGTGCTGTCCTGCTAATACATGACATGCAGCAATATTTTTTAAATGCATTTCAACAAGATACTTCACCGATCACAGAGTTAGTGCAGCATATTGAACAATTACGTGATACATGCAAAGAACTTGGCATTCCTGTCGTCTATACAGCTCAACCTGGTGACCAAGACCCGAAGGATCGTGCCTTATTAACAGATTTTTGGGGGCCTGGACTTGGTGATGATGAAGCATTGACAAAAATCATTGATCAGCTTGCTCCATCTGAAGCAGATACAATGCTGACAAAATGGCGTTATAGCGCATTCAAAAAATCCAATTTTTTAGATATTCTTCACGAAGGCGGGCGTGATCAACTGATCATTACTGGCGTATATGCACATATTGGCTGTATGCTGACAGCCGCAGAAGCATTCATGCTTGATATTGAAACCTTTTTTGTCGCCGATGCCGTCGCTGACTTTTCACTTAAGCATCACAAAATGGCAATGACCTATGCAGCTGAACGCTGTGCGGTAACCACAACGACAAGCCAAATCATTCGTCGTTTAACAGGACAGGAAGCAGACGGTGATGATCTATCCTTTGATGCTATCGTTCACCAAGTAGCTGAGTATATCCAAATCGAGCCGAATGAAATACCGTTTGACGAGAATCTCGTCTATCTTGGACTTGATTCTATTAGAATGATGAGTCTAGCGGAAAAATGGAGACAGCAAGGAGCGACAGTCAATTTCGTTGAGCTTGCAGCTAATCCAACGCTCACGTCTTGGCGAGCTCTTCTTTTCCCAGAAAAACAGCCATCTATCCCAAATATCGATTACTTGTAAAGGAGGTATAGACCCTTGTCGATCCAGTCAGTCGATTCATTCCCACTAACCGGTGCCCAATCAGGCATTTGGTATGCGCAGCAGCTTGATCCATCTAATCCTATTTTCAATACAGCTGAGTATATAGATATTAAAGGTCCTATTGATCCCGTACACTTTGAAGCAGCCATTAGAAAGACTGTCTTAGAAGCAGATTCCTTGTATATGCGCTTCGTTGAGGATACTGACGGTCCAAAGCAATGGTTGATATCTAAGAAAGAGATTCCATTTCAATCTATCAATTTACAAAATGAAAAACAGCCGCTTGATGCGGCTATAGCATGGATGAAGACAGACCTTGCAACACCAGTCTCTTTAGAGAAAGATGTATTATTCCGTGAAGTACTTTTTCAACTTGCTGACGACCGTTTTATCTGGTATCAGCGCATTCATCACATTGCCATTGATGGATTCGCCTTTTCGCTCATTGCACGCCGTGTTGCTGAAGTCTATTCAGCCCTATCGAAAGGGACACCTGTGCCTCCTCAAACATTTGGAGCCTTACTTGACGTAGTCCAAGAGGAGATCACCTATCAACAGTCCAATCGGTATGAAGATGATCGAGTTTTTTGGAAAAATCGCTTTGCTGATCAACCTGAAATTGTCAGCCTTGCTGAGCTTGCCCCAAGAACGTCGGATCATTTTATCCGTAAAACGGCTAGCTACGATGCCGAAAAGGTAAGCAAAATGAAAAAAAATGCTCAATTTTTTGGTGGTACGTGGCATGAAATGATTCTTGCGGCATCCGCTCTATATATGCATCGTATGATTGGTGCACATGATATTGTTTTAGGATTACCTGTTATGATGCGCCTTGGATCGTGCGCCTTGCAAACACCCGGAATGGTCATGAACCTGGTACCGCTTCGTTTAACATGCAAACCAGAAATGACGCTCTCAGCACTTGTTCGCCAAGTATCTGATGAACTGAAAGCCATTCGTCCTCATCAAAGATATCGTCATGAAGACATGCGGAGAGACTTTAAACTCATCGGAAGAAATCAACGATTATTCGGCCCGCAGATCAATATCATGCCATTTGATTATGATCTCATGTTCGATCAGAGCATTGGTCAAGCACATAATCTTTCAGCAGGACCCGTAGATGATATATCGATCAACATATACGACCGCGCAGATGGGAACGGATTTCAAATCGACTTTGATGCAAACCCTGCCGTTTACAAAGAGCAAACAATTGACGCTCATCAGCAGCGTTTTCTTCAATTGCTGGAGGAAATAACCGGACTAGAGCAAGATCAGACGATCAGTCAATTCAACCTTCTTTTGTCTGAAGAAAAAGAGAACATTCTCAAGCACTGGAATGATACAAAACGAGAATTACCAAAAGAATCTTTACGGGAACTATTTGAAAAACAAGTCAGCAAAACACCACAAGCAAAAGCATTACAGTTTGAAGAAATCACTTTGACCTACGAAGAGTTGAATCAGCGGGCAAATCAATTGGCTCATTATTTGAAAAAGCGCGGCATTGGACCAGAACAATTTGTCGCAATTGCTCTGCCTCGTTCCATCGATATGGTCGTAAGTCTATTAGCCGTTATCAAGACAGGAGCCGCATATCTGCCACTAGACCCTGATTACCCTAACGATCGTGTCGCCTATATGCTAGAAGATGCCAAACCGGCGTGCTTGCTCACAGTCAAAGAGACAGCAGACGGTTTGGAGCATCCGCACATCGTTCAACTGGATGATTCAATTGTTCATCAGGAGATAGCAGGCAGCCCGCATCTCAATCCGACTTGGAGCGAAGGCTCCCCGCATCACCCGGCTTACATCCTCTACACGTCAGGATCGACAGGCAAACCAAAGGGTGTTGTTGTAACAAAACGAAATGTGATCAACTTTATATTGTCTATGCAAGATTCATTTTTATTAGATCAAGGGGACCAGCTTTTAGCGGTAACGACCATTGCCTTTGATATTTCCGGGCTAGAAATGTTCCTCCCGCTTTTACATGGTGCCGCTATATTATTAGCAAAAAAAGAAACGATACAAGAACCAGCAAAGCTTTCAGACATGATTCGTTCTCATCATGTCACAATCATGCAGGCAACACCAACGTTGTGGCATGCGTTAGCAGATGATTACCCTGACGTGATAACAGGTATGCGTGTTCTTGTTGGAGGAGAAGCACTCCCTGCCTCCCTTTTGCACACATTACAATCTCTTCAATGCGACATTACCAATTTGTACGGACCTACAGAAACGACGATTTGGTCTACCATGGAAAATGTCACAGCACATCGAGAGAATAGTAGACCGGCGATTGGCAAACCCATTTGGAATACGAGCATTTACATTTTAGATGAAGGACTAAACCCAGTCCCAGCAGGATCAATCGGTGAACTTTATATTGCAGGTGAAGGAGTATCCAGAGGATATCTTGGACGATATGACTTAACGGCTGAACGATTTGTCGCTGATCCATTCGGCACAAAAGGCACGAGAATGTATCGCACTGGTGATTTAGCCAGATGGCGTGAGAATGGCTCGATTGATTATATTAGCCGTGCTGATCATCAAATTAAAATTCGCGGCTTCCGTATTGAACTAGGTGAAATTGAAACAGTTATTATGCAGCACCCAGCCATAAAGCATACATCCGTTATCGTTCGGGAGGATCAACCTGGACAACAGCTGCTTTGTGCGTATGTTGTGCTGACAGACGACTCTTCTCTTCACCCTTCAGAGCTTAGGCAGTTTGTGGCTGCGTTACTTCCAGACTACATGGTGCCTTCTGCTGTTGTCTTTTTGCCGGAACTTCCACTTACACCAAACGGCAAAATCGATCGCAAAGCATTGCCAGTGCCAAATATGTCTTTAGCTAGTTCTGAGCGTACACCTAGAACACCCCAAGAAGACATGTTATGTAGTTTATTTGCAGAAACCCTTGGCGTATCTCAAATTGGCATAGATGATAGTTTCTTTGATTTAGGCGGACATTCTTTACTTGCCGCTCGTCTGCTTAGACGTATACGCGATACATTCGGTGCAGACCTAAGCATGAGCACCATTTTTGAATCACCTCGAGTCGCTGAACTTGCACAGCACTTAGACAAAGCAAAGGACATTCGGCCGCCGCTTCAGGTAGAAAAAAAGCCCGATGAAATTCCATTATCCTTTGCCCAAAAACGGCTCTGGTTCCTTCATTGCCTTGAAGGTCCAAGTCCAACTTATAATATTCCACTTGTCATTCAGCTGACAGGTACATTAGATCAAAAAGCTCTCAGTGGTGCTTTAGCAGATATCACTGAAAAACATGAAACCCTTAGAACCATCTTTCCAAATAAGAACGGCATGCCAAGACAGGTTATTTTACACCCGAAAAGTGTTCAGCCTGAACTCCACGTCACAGCTTCAAGTGATCAACAAATTGAGAATCAGTTAAATGAAGCCATTCGCTATAGCTTTAATATTGAAGAAGAGCCTGCACTTCGAGCTGAATTATTCATACTTGATGCAAATCGATCCGTGCTGCTTCTATTGCTGCATCATATCGCTGGTGACGGCTGGTCACTTGCACCATTGACACGTGACTTAGCTGCTGCTTACGAAGCCCGTATACAAGGAAAATCAATCTCCTTGCCAGCCGAACCTGTTCAATATGCTGACTATGCTATTTGGCAGCAGAAGCTGTTGGGCAGTGAAGAAGAGACGGATAGTCTATTTGCCAAGCAGCTTACCTATTGGACAGGTGCCTTACATGACCTGCCTGAAGAACTGGAGCTTCCCTATGACTACCCGCGTCCACAGGAAGGAAGCTTCAACGGTGCTACGATCGACTTTACGATTGAGCCCGCTTTACACCAGTTGCTCCTTGAACTTGCAAAGCAGCATCAGGTGAGCTTGTTCATGGTGCTTCAAGCATCACTTGCAGCATTACTGACACGTCTTGGAGCGGGAACAGATATCCCTATTGGCAGTCCAATTGCTGGGCGGAATGACGATGCACTTGACGACATTGTGGGATTGTTTGTGAATACACTAGTATTACGTACAAATACAGCTGGTAATCCAACCTTTAGTGAGCTATTGAAGCGAGTGCGAGACGTTGACTTAGCAGCCTATGAGCATCAGGATCTGCCATTTGAACGGCTAGTGGAAATTCTAAATCCAAACCGCTCCAGATCACGCAATCCATTGTTCCAGGTCATGCTTGCCTTCCAAAATACACCGAAGGCGGAAATGAAGCTGACACAACTTGATTCAGATCTTTACGTGAAACCAGTAGGATCAGCTAAATTTGATCTGACCATCGAATTAACAGAACAAAGAACTGAAACTGGGTCAGCAGCAGGATTAACAGGATTGTTTGAATTCAGCACAGATGTATTTAAACAAAGTACCATTCAAGCAATCGCTGCCAGAATGAAGCGCTTTTTAACAGAGATAGCTGAGCGCCCACATCTGCCGATTGGTCAAGTGAACATTTTATCAGATAAAGAGCGGCAAACATTTCTACCTGACAAAAAGACATTCGCTCAGTTAGACCAAGCACTTCGTCTCCCGACCTTATTTGAAAAAACGGTGCAGCAATATCCTGATCGAGTGGCAGTAACGGATGGCAAGTGGCAGCTTACCTATGAAGAGTTAAACAACAAAGCCAATCGTCTTGCTCATTTATTAATAGAAAGAGGCGTTGGACCAGAACAGTTCGTTGCACTTGCCCTGCCTAGATCAATCGATATGCTCGTCAGCCTATTAGCCGTTCATAAAGCAGGCGCAGCCTATGTTCCGCTTGATCCTGATTATCCAGCAGACAGGCTGGCATACATGATACAAGATGCCAAACCAGTTTGCAGCATCACAACAAAAGCAGCTGCATTGCATCTCCCTGCTGATTGCGATTTGATTTTGTTAGACGAAAAAGAAACAAATGATCAATTACAGATTACGCCAAATCACAATCCGGCTGATATAGACAGAATTGAGCCGCTATCTCCTCTGCATCCGGCCTATATTATTTATACATCCGGATCTACAGGGAAACCAAAAGGAGTGGTCATCCCACACCAAAATGTCATCCGTCTTCTGACATCTACTGAACATTGGTTCCATTTTGACGAAGAGGATGTTTGGACAATGTTCCATTCGTATGCCTTTGACTTTTCAGTTTGGGAAATATGGGGGCCCCTTTTATATGGCGGTCGGCTTGTCATTGTTCCTCATACCATCTCTCGTTCTCCAGAAGAGATGCTGCATCTTCTAGTCGATGAAGGTGTGACTGTGCTTAATCAAACACCTTCTGCCTTCTATCAGCTCATGCAGATAGACAAGGAACAACAAACACTTGGTCAAGCATTATCACTCCGCTATGTCATCTTTGGCGGTGAAGCATTAGAGCTTAGCAGATTAGAAGATTGGTACAGCCGTCACTCAGACTGCAAGCCAAAGCTAATTAACATGTACGGCATTACAGAAACCACCGTACACGTTACGTACAATGTACTCAATCGAGACATGATCGCAAAGAAATCCAGCAGCTTAATAGGCGAACCGATTCCTGATTTACACGTGTACGTACTTGATGAATACCTACAACCTGTTCCACCTGGCACGACAGGTGAAATGTATGTAGCTGGAGCTGGTTTGGCAAGAGGTTATCTAGGCAGGCCTGACCTGACATCAGATCGATTCTCTGCCGATCCTTATGGAGCACCTGGCACAAGGATGTATCGAACTGGCGACCTCGCTCGCTGGACAGAAGAAGGGGCACTTGATTACATTGGCAGAGCTGATCATCAAATTAAAATACGCGGGTTTAGAATTGAACTTGGAGAAATCGAAGCCGTTCTATCACGCCACGATGCAGTTGCACAAGTTGCAGTCATTATGCGAGAGGATCAGCCTGGCGACAAACGCTTAGTCGCATACATCGTCACAACTGAAGAAGAGCGTTTCGATACAGAGACTCTTCGCCATTTTGCGTCAGCCAGTCTTCCTGATTACATGGTGCCTGCGGCTTATGTACAGATTGATACGATGCCACTTACAGCAAACGGGAAGCTTGATCAAAAATCACTACCGGCACCTCAATTGCATATACAGCAAACGGATGGCCGCGGCCCAAGAAACCCGAAAGAGGAAGTTCTATGCCACCTCTTTGAAGAGGTGCTTGATTTGCCAAAAATCAGCATTGACGATCGCTTTTTTGACATTGGCGGGCATTCCTTACTTGCGGTTCGTTTAATCAGCCGCATTCGTGATGCACTTGGTGTCAAACTAAGCATCGGAACGTTGTTTGAAGCACCAAATGTTGCAAGTTTGGCAGAGAAACTAGAAACAGGAAGCGATGAAAACGCACTAGAAATCCTGCTGCCGCTACGAACAAATGGAGAAAGATATCCTCTCTTCTGTGTTCACCCAGCTGGTGGTCTTAGCTGGTGCTATGCAGGTCTCTTGAATACATTAGAGAAAGACATCCCTATTTATGGATTACAGGCAAGAGGAATCGCAAGAAAAGATGACTACCCGCACACACTAGATGATATGGCTGCGGATTACATCAAGCACATCCAAACGATTCAGCCAAAAGGTCCTTATCATCTTCTTGGCTGGTCACTAGGCGGAAACGTTGTACAGGCAATGGCTACACAACTCCAGCAGCAAGGTGAAGAAATTGCTCTCGTTGCGATGCTAGATGCCTATCCAAACCATTTCTTACCGCTTAAAGAAGCACCCGATGAAGAAGAAGCACTAATCGCTCTTCTTGCACTCGGGGGTTATGATCCAGATACCTTAACAGGTGAACCGCTCACGATGAAAAGTGCTGTCGACATCTTGAAGAAAGACGGCAGTGCACTAGCAAGCTTAAATGAAGATGCCATTAGAAATCTAAAGGAAACCTATGTCAATTCAGTTCGATTGCTCGGAGAATATCAGCCAAAAACTTATCATGGGGACATATTATTCTTTAGATCTACCATTATCCCAGATTGGTTTACACCAATTGATCCCGAAGCATGGGCACCTTATATCAACGGAACCATTGAACAGCACGACATTCATTGCCGGCACAAAGACATGTGCCAGCCTAAACCCCTAGCAGAAATTGGTGTCATCTTAGACAACGCTCTGCATCGGGTCAAACAAAAGCACTAAGAATAAAGGAGAGATGACAAATGACAAATCCCTTTGATCGTGAAGACGGTGTATTTCTTGTGCTTGTCAATGAACAAGGACAGCATTCACTTTGGCCATCATTTGCACCAGTGCCAGATGGGTGGGAAAAGGTCTTTGGTGAAGACACTAGAAATGCCTGCATCGATTATATCCAGACACACTGGCAGGACTTACGACCATTAAGCTTAACAAAAGAACCTGCGCTAGCACATGGAAAAACAGACTAAATCATCGCGCCCTGATCTGAATCAGGGTGCTTTTTTGACAGAATAAACATCACCATCTTTCCAGCTCTTTCTGCTACAATTTAATTGAGAATGTTTATCAACAAATAAGAGATCAGGTGGTTTTATGGGAAACAATCAATTACGTACAATGGCAAAGGCCGAACAATTCATCTATCGATTGACATTTGCTGAAAAAATAAAGAATGCAGAGCTTCCGCATAAGGAGCAGCAATTATCAGATACATTTTGCCTCCTCGTTAGCATAAGCAGCAGCGGCTTACTCACGCTGAACGATCAAAAATGGCGATTGAAAAATCTAACGCTCTATACAATTCTGTCTGATGAGACATTTATGTTAAAAACAAAGCCTTATCAAAAACACGAGCTCTATCTGCTTCGCTTTCAAATGTACACGCCGCAAGGTCAACACATAGAAGAAGTATCAACTGAACATGCCCGGTCTTTACTGAATGTATGGCAATTTATCGATATTAGCTCAATTGAACAAATTCATTCTTTACTGTCCGAAATGACAGAGGAATGGAAAAGACATGAATCCGTTAGCTTTTTTAGAAGCCAAACCCTTTTTCAACAGCTCATCCTGCAGCTTTTCACACTGCATAATGAAGATATTTGTGACACGACACATGCCCTTTTCAAAACAAAACAATATATTGATCAACATTCCGAAGAACCCCTCAGCCTTACAAGTCTATCTCAAATGGCTGGCATCAGCGCCAATCATTACAGTGAGCTATTTAAAAAGCATTTTAATGTGAGTGTCACTGATTATATCACCAAGAAAAGGATGGCTAGAGCCAAACAGCTAATGGCAAAAGGCAACGCAAAGCTCAAAGACATTGCACTGGAAATCGGCTATCAAGATCCCTATTACTTTAGCCGCATCTTTAAGAAAAAAACGGGCATGACCCCTTCTACTTATATGAAAAGCCGTCAGCGGAAAATTGCAGCCTATGGCCATTCCATACTCGGTCAGCTCACACCCATTCATATCATCCCGTATGCTGCCCCTCTTCACCCTAAATGGACAGCACATGATTTTGAGCATCATGCAGAAGAAATCCCGATTCACCTGAGTGCACATCGGATCAATGAGCACGCTGAAGCCAATTTACAGCAATTAAAGGAAACAAAACCTGAGCTGATCATTGCCAATGATCATGTGACAGAGGAAGAAAAACAAGTGTTGAAAACCATCTGTCCTGTTCACTTTGTTCCATTCACCCATTTGGATTGGCGCACTCAATTCAGACAAACAGCTATGTTCCTAAACGAAGCGAAGGAAGCAGAAGAATGGTTGATTCATTATGAGGAGCTCGTCATTCAGGCGAAAAAGAAATGCCTTTTTGATCATTCACCAAAAACCGTCCTGCCTCTTCGTATCTTTCAAGATCAACTCTACTTGTCTGTAAATCGCACCATGTCAGAAGTGATTTTTCATGATATTGGTCTTCTGCCAGCTTTTCAGAATGATGGACAGCTAATAGAAAAGAAAATCACCATTCGCTCCATACAACAGCTAGATCCAGACGCCATCTTCCTCTACTTGCATAAGGAGCCAAAAACCCTTGCTTTTTATCAAAAGTTAAAGCAACAGGAAGATTGGCAAAATCTCAAAGCTGTGACGCAACAAGCAGTCTATCCACTAGCATCTGACCCTTGGCGTGAATACACAGCAGCCAGTCATAAACGAGTCATTCAGGACCTTTTATCTTTTTTTCCGTAAAAAGTCCATCATTTGACAGAGAATTGTCTATGGATAAAAGGACAAAAGCCTAATACAATCTTTAATTGAGAACAATTATCAGTTAAAGGAGAAAACAAATGAAAAAATGGTTAGCATTGCTTATCCTTTGTATCATGACGATCACCACAGCTGCCTGTGGTGCTGCAGAAAATAAACCTGCTTCAAACACAACCAAAAGCAAGTCAGCTGAAATAGCAGAAACAAACATCAATTACTTAGATCAAACGTACAAACTCAAAACGCCAGTGAAACGAATTGTCATTGCTGGAAGCCTAGAATCAATGGAAGATGCCAAATTACTTAATATCGAGCCTATTGGTGCTTCTACAGTAGGCGGCACATTCCCTGAATTATTTAAAGACATCACAGCGAAAACAGAAGGCATCGGTGAAAAAACGGAACCGAATCTAGAAAAAATCTTAAAACTAAAACCAGACGTGATACTCGGATCAACAAAGTTTCCACCTGCAACAATTAAAAAATTGGATAAAGTCCAAACAACGATCCCAGTATCCCATGTCTCTTCTGACTGGGAAAGCAATCTTTTATTGCTCGGTACACTTACTGGAAAAAGTGAAGAAGCGAAAAACATCATTTCTGATTATCAGAAAGACCTCAAACAAGCGAAAGAAACCCTGAAAGACAAAAGCAGCAACAAAACAGCTGTCATTTTACGCATTAGACAAGGCGACCTGTACGTGTACCCTGAAGACGTATACTTCAACTCTACCTTATATGGGGACTTAGGATTTACAGCACCAAGTGATATCAAAAAAGCCAAAGCACAAGCATTGATTTCATTGGAGCGCCTGGGCGAACTCAATCCTGACTATATTTTCGTTCAGTTCTCTAAAGAGGAAAACTCATCGAAACCTAACGCATTAAAGGACTTAGAGGAAAATAAAATTTGGACAAGCCTAAAAGCTGTGAAAAATGGGCACATCAATGAAAATGTCGTTGATCCTATGCTTCAAGGAGGAACTGCACTAAGCAAAACAACCTTCCTTGATAAGGCCGTCAAATGGTTAGAGAAAAACAACTAAAAAAAGAAGACAAAGGGTTAATGTTTAGCCCTTTGTCTTCTTTTCAGCTTATTTGAGAATCTTGAGGAGTGAATACATATGAACGGAACGTTTCTATATGACGAGTTTAACGGGCGTCAGCTTGATATTTACGTTCCACAGGACACCTCTATTAATGTTCCAGCTGTCTTTGTACAAGATGGCTCTTCTTTGTTTAGAACACACCTGCTAGAGATCGAAAGACTGATCGAAGCCAAAACCATCTCTCCAATCATCATTGTCGGCATACACCCCTTCAATCGACTTGACGAGTATACACCATGGAAGGCGTCATCACTGCACTCTGGGTTTCCTGACTTTAAAGGCGAGGCACAGACGTATATGTCATTTTTAGCGAATGACTTGCTCCCATATATCAAAAGAAAATATCCAGTCAAACAGACCTGTCATGAACATAGTCACATAGGTGCTTCATTAGGTGGGCTATTTGCAATTTATACTTTATTGATGTACCCTGCTCTTTTTAAAAACATCGCATCTATCTCTGGGTCATTTTGGTATCAAGATTTTCTGCCGTTTGCTAAACAACAAAGCATTCAGTATGTGGATCACCTTATTTATTTGTCTGTGGGCAGTGAAGAAGGTAAAGGCAAAACATCTGCTCAACAGCATATGCCTTTATTCAATAAACAACTACATGATCTTTTATTACAGAAAGGGATGCAGGAATGGCAGCTGCACTATCACATCGAACAAGGGGAGGGCCATCATCTGAAACAATTTCAAAAAAATTTCTTATCAGCCCTAAAGTGGTTTTATCAAAGAGAACTCTAATTTTTTATCTGCATGGCACAAAGCCGATATGATATATTGGAACCTATAGATTGAAAGAGGAGGGATTTGCGTATGAGACCATTACAAATCTCAGCCGATACGGCACAAAAACTTGCGGCATCACTCAATGTACCCATTGAACAAATCATGCATATGCCGCAGCATATCTTAATCGCTAAACTAGCAGAACTTGAACAGAAGAAAGATCGTTCTTCTTAAAGAAATAAAGGAGTTTACATTCATGGAACAACAACTAGAACAATCAACATTACATCCCCGCAGCAAGGGACAAACCATCCTGCTGATTGCTGGGATTTTACTCATTGCATTTAACCTGCGGCCTGCCATTACGTCCGTCGGCCCTCTCATCGGCGCCATTCGTTCCGATTTGCAGCTTTCAAATGGACTTGCGGGTTTTCTCACCACTTTACCACTGCTCTCATTCGCATTGCTTTCTCCAATTGCACCTAAAATCGGAAAGCGTCTTGGCAATGAACGAACCCTTTGGCTTGGGCTTGCTGTCCTTCTATTTGGGATTGTGATTCGCTCGTTTGGCTCGATCACCTTCTTAATGGTGGGAACCGCGCTTGTCGGTGTCGGGATTGCGATATGTAATGTGCTTTTACCAGGGCTTGTGAAGCATAAATTTCCTGCACATGCTGGTTTGATGACGAGCGTGTATACGACTTCGATGTCCGTCTTTGCGGCACTTGCATCAGGTGTCAGTGTTCCGCTCAGCCATGCAATGCCTGGCGGCTGGAATACTTCATTCCTCGTATGGGCTGGCCTTGCACTTCTCGCGATGATGGTCTGGGCGCCGCAGCTTCTTCATCAGAACACAGCGGCCGTCAAAAGCATTTCGCTCACAGAGCAGCCGATATGGCGTTCGCGTGTCGCATGGCAGGTGACCTTTTTTATGGGCTTGCAGTCATTCCTTTTTTATAGCAGCATCGCCTGGTTTCCTGATATTTTAACATCACATGGAATGAACCTGTCGACAGCCGGCTGGATGCTGTCCATTATGCAGTTTGCTGGGCTGCCATCCACCTTTTTAACGCCTGTTTTCGCGGAAAAATTAAAAACACAAAGACCGCTTGTCTTGGGCCTTGTCCTTGTGTATTTACTTGGCATGATTGGGCTTCTTCTCGGAGGATCGACGCCTATTCTTGTGATCTCTGTTTTATTGATCGGCATTGGACAAGGTGCCAGCATCAGTCTGGCGCTCACTTTTATCGGATTACGGACGACCAATATGGAGCAAGCCGCTGCCCTTTCCGGAATGGCGCAGTCTCTCGGTTATTTATTAGCCGCCGTTGGTCCTTTCATGATCGGTATCCTTTTTGATCTCACACATACATGGACGCCATCCATTATCATCTTTATCATCATCCTATTTTTCATGTTTATATCCGGTATGCGAGCCGGACGAAGCGTCTATATTTCAGATCCATCATAAAAAAAGAACCCGCCTCCTCATGAGACGGGTTCTTTTCGGTTTATGCTTGTTCTGTCACGTGTACCTTTAATGTTGCTTGTACCTCTGGATGAAGCTTCACCGGTACATTTGTGTAACCTAATGCACGGATGGCGTCATTCAGCTCGATTTTGCGCTTATCGACTTTGATTTGATGATCTTTTTGCAATTTATCAGCAATTTGTTTGCTTGTAATAGATCCAAACAGACGGCCGCCTTCACCTGATTTTGCTGTTAGTTCCACTGTTAGCGCCTCAAGTGTTTCTTTTAATTGTTTCGCTTGTTCAAGCTCTTGGATGGCATTCTTTTTCTCTTTGTTCTTCTGCCCTTCCAATGCGCTTAGGTTCGTTGGGTTTGCTTCAACTGCTAACCCTTGTTTGATGAGAAAGTTGTGAGCGTATCCGTCAGCTACATTCTTGACTTCGCCTTTTTTCCCTTTGCCTTTTACGTCTTTTAGAAAGATGACTTTCATCTTTGAACCCCTCCTTCGAAATATTCATCAATGGCAGCTTTTAACTGCTCTACCGCTTCTTCAATGGTTATACCATACATTTGGGTGGCAGCGTTAGTTAAATGACCGCCGCCATCTAACGCTTCCATGATAATTTGGACGTTGATATCTCCTAATGATCTCGCACTAATGCACACCGTGTTGTCATCTCGTCTAGCGACAGCAAAGGACGCTTCTACCTCACTCATTGACAACAGGGAATCTGCCGTCTGGGCAATCGTGATTTGATCATAATACTCCGAGCTGTCTGACGGTAATGAAGCAATCGCCACCTGATTTTGATACAGATCTGTATGCTGAATGAGCTTTGCCCGTTTGATGTAATGATCGACGGTCTCTTTTAGGAATTTTTGCACAAGGACAGGATCTGCCCCCTTTGCACGAAGATAGGATGCTGCATCAAACGTTCTTGATCCCGTTCTCAGCGAGAAACTCTTCGTATCAACGATGATCCCTGCGAGAAGCGCAGTAGCTTCAATCATGTTAATGCGCAATTTCTTCGGCTGATACTCTAAAAGCTCTGTCACAAGCTCTGCTGTGGATGAAGCATACGGCTCCATATAGACAAGTAATGGGTCACGGATAAACTCCTCGCCGCGTCTATGATGGTCAATGACCACGATATTTTCAATTTTATTGAGTAGTCGTTCTTCCATGACGAGAGACGGTTTATGTGTATCCACGACCACAAGCAGCGTGTCATCCTTCGCAAGCTCCATGGCTTCCTCTGGGGTGATAAAACGTGACCAAAGATCTTCATAATTCTTAATTTCACTAATCAAACGTTGAACACTGTCCCCAATCTGGTTGGCATCAATGACAATATAGCCTTCTTTCCCATTAGCCTGGGCGACCTTTAAAATCCCAATGGATGCACCGATTGAGTCCATGTCTGGGAACTTATGCCCCATGATCATGACATTTCCGCTTTCAGAAACAATTTCTTTTAAAGCATGAGAAATGACTCGTGCGCGTACACGTGTCCGTTTCTCCATTGGATTCGTTTTTCCGCCGTAGAATTTTACTTTTCCATTCGGCTGCTTAATGGCTACCTGATCCCCGCCTCGTCCGAGGGCAAGATCAAGACTCGACTGCGCAAGTGCCCCAAGCTCTTTTAAAGAAGGTACGGATGCACCGATCCCGATACTCAAGGTAAGCGTCGCACTATGCGCTCCTGTTTTCTCACGGACCTCGTCTAGAATAGAGAATTTCGACGCTTCCAGCTCTGCTAAAATGCTCTCATTTAGAACCGCCATAAATCGTTCGGACGAAATTCGCTTCAGGAAAATGCCATATTCCTGTGCCCAATTGTTTAACAGAGACGTCACTTCACTATTAATGGTGCTGCGCACCTGATCGTCAAGACCCTGCGTGACATCATCGTAATTGTCTAAAAAGATATAAGATAACACCGTTCGTTCATTTTCGTACTGTCTTTCAATTTGTACCTGTTCTGTGACATCAAAGAAATATAAAAGGCGCTCTGACCGTTTAATAATGACTTTGAATTTTCGGTCATTCAGCGTCACATTTTCTGTCTCGACCTCTTGTTTAATAAGAGGCACAATGGACTCGAATGTATCATACAAGGATCTGCCGACAAGCGTGCTTTCATGAAAACACGAAGCGAGAAATGGATTTGTCCATTCGATATAATACTGGTCATTAAACAGCATAATACCAATTGGCATTTCCATTAATGCTTCTTCTCCAACCTTTTTGACTCGATAGGATAATGTTGAAATATATGAATCAATCTCTTTTTGCACTTGCGTATCTGCCCACTTTAAGAAGTAGAGCACACCTGCAAGGACTAAAAGACCAACCGCTCCTATGATCCAATTATAATAAAGGTTGAGGAGGACTGTGACCACCGCAAGGAAAATCAAAGCGATGATCGGATACTTGATGACAGGTTTTCTATAGAAGCTTGGCACTGATATCAACTCCTCAACATTCAGAGTGAATTATTTGTTTTTTACTTTTTCTCTTAAATCAAAGCCTATGTCAGCAATCCCTATAATACGCACAATCACAGCGACTGGCGGATAGAGAACCCCTAACACGATAGCGAAAATGGGCACCGCTTTTGAGACGCTTTTTTCGTGGCAATAATAGAAGATAAAAGAAAATCCCTGAATAAGCACCAGTATAAATAAAATTTGAAACGCACTCGTTTGAACGAGCGATAAAAAGCTGCCTTTTTCCGTCTGAATCAGCATCAAAAGCAGTGTGAGTAAATAATACCATACCATGCTTTTTGGCAGCCGCATATCCTTAAATTTCTTCAAGGCTGGCATGTCTTTGACAAACCGTTTGATCAGAGGCTTCACAAACCAGTGGTTCACGAACGCCGTCAGCGTAACTAACATCAACAGCGCGACAGGTAAAGCACTCAATGCAGTATCCTGCATCTCTCTGAACTGCTTCAGCTGCTTCGCAATGTCCTGCTCAGAAGCGCCGGATTGCTTTAAGACACTCTCTAACATCGGAATCATTTGCTCAATCGACTCTTTCGCGATACCCATGATATCGACTTGAAAAAGCTGAACACTGACAACAAAGGAGATAAGGAAACTGAATAAATAGATCAGCGCACCTGCAATGATGGCATTCCCAGGCTGCCGTCTGCTGTAGAAAACACCCATGCCTAATCCGACAGCAATCAGAATTGGCGCCGTCATGAGTCCATTAATAGATCCAATTAAAAAGCTGATCACTATCCCAATAGCGCCAGCAGCAATTCCTTTTTTCAAGCCGTGCCTGATTGTATAGAGGATGATCGGAATCGGAGCAGCTAGAAAGAAAATAATGGATAATAGCGGCACATACAAATAAAACAGCGTCATGACAGAGAAAATACTGATCATGATAGCGCCCTCTACTAACGCTTTTGTTTGTTTCACACCTTCACCTCTATCTAATCCTTTTACTATATCTTGCTCAATGTGTCCTTCTATGTATACGTACGATGTAAGCTACACCATGTCTTACCCCAACCTTTATTTTACCATAGCGGTAAATCGCAAGTAAAATGCAGGCTATCTTAGGAGCGTTTCACGTGGAACACTGATATCGATTCGTACATGCAACTTTTCAAACAGCATGTTACAATTTTTTAGATTATTCTTAGCTATAAACCCTGAATTCAAGGTCAAAAGCTGTTAGAATAGAAGCATCATCAATAAATGTAAGAAGGAGAATTCACATGGGAAAAACACTCGTATTCGGACACAAAAACCCTGACACAGACACGATTTGCTCTGCTATCGCTTACGCTGATCTAAAAAACAAAATCGGCGTCGAAGCAGAAGCCGTCAGACTTGGAGAAATCAATGGAGAAACACAATACGCATTAGATTTCTTTAAACAAGAAGCACCTCGTTTCATTGAAACGGCTGCAAACGAAACAAAGCAAGTCATTCTTGTCGATCATAACGAATTCCAACAAAGTGTAAGCGATATTGATCAAGTACAAGTGACTGAGGTCATTGACCATCACCGTATTGCCAACTTTGAAACAAGTGAACCTCTATACTATCGCGCTGAGCCTGTTGGCTGTACAGCAACAATCTTAAACAAAATGTACAAAGAGAACCAAGTGAAGATTGAAAAAGAAATCGCTGGTTTGCTTTTATCTGCAATCATTTCTGATTCCTTGCTATTCAAATCACCAACATGCACACAACAAGACATTGATGCTGCGCATGAGCTAGCTGAAATTGCAGGGGTAGATCCAGAAGTTTACGGCCTAGACATGCTAAAAGCTGGCGCTGACCTAAGCCAAAAAACGGTTCAAGAACTAATTACAATTGATGCAAAAGAATTCGCACTAGGCAATAGCAAAGTGGAAATTGCGCAAGTCAATACAGTAGATATCGCAGAAGTTACAGCAAGACAGACTGATATTGAAGCGAAAATCAATGAAGTCATCGCAGCGAAAGGTCTTGATCTATTCGTTCTAGTGATCACAGACATCCTAGAAAATGACTCTCTTGCACTTGCACTCGGTGCCGAAGCTGCAAAAGTAGAAAAAGCATTTAACGTCACACTTGAAAACAACACCGCTTTACTAAAAGGTGTTGTATCAAGAAAGAAACAAGTCGTACCTGCACTGACAGACGCACTTTCTTCATAAACACAACAAGACTGCTGACATGTTCAGCAGTCTTGTTTCTTCTTTTAATGAATGTACATATCACTTACAAGGACATCCTTTAGCACACTTGTTGGAATCGTAAATTCCACTACACCCATGTAACCAGGCGCCACATCAAATTCATTAAAGGAAATCACCAGTTTGCCTTTTGAATTGATATAGAAGCTTTGGTCTGGCTGAATCTTCTTAAACGGATCAATCGTATCTTGCTTGGTAATCCAATAAATCTTATTTGAATCCTCTTTCATCTGTTTCTTCATTTGGTCTTTAATATTTTCACTAATCACATCAATATAACGGTCATCTTTAAACAAGCTTGGTAATGTAATGAGTACATGATTTTTCTTATCCACCGTATCATACGTCATTTCCTCTGCCGCAGAAGCTTGAGTCGTCACCTTGTATCGACCTAGTGAAAGAATTTGTTCATTGTTTGTTCTCACTTCATATCCGCTCTCTACACTTAAATGACCATTTTTATAACCCTTTGTTTCCTTCTCAAAATCTTGATACAGCTTTTTATTTTCAGCTAAATATTTTTGATTCAGGCTGTCTTGTAATTTTCCGTCCCCAAGCCCTGAAACGTGTGGTGTTTTAAGGTCAATATTCGTTCCTTGATCGCTCTTTTTAAATTCTGTGAATGTCACGACTTTCACCAGCTCGCCAATGACAGGTATCTCCGAAATCGCTCTTGCCGCCTGTGGACTGACATTCACAGTCGTGACAAATAGAGCAGCCGCAGCAACAAGTCCGATCGTCCATTGCTGAAAATGAGGTTTTTTGTTTTTTCGTTTTAATGTCCGTTCAACCATAGCATCATATTCCGGCGGAATAGGGATTTCTAAATATTCCTCTTTTAACTGTTCCAAATACTTATCCATTTATATTTCCTCCTGCGATAATTCTACTTTTAAAAGCCGCAACGCCTTATATAATCTTGTTTTGATGGTGTTTTCGTTTTCTTCAAGAATGTGGGCGATGTCCTCTAGTTTTAAATCTTCAAAGAATCTCAAGATAATGATGACCCGGTACATGTCGGGCAAATCCTCTATGGCTCGTCTGACATCTTGATCTTCATATACATCTGATTCACCCTGTGATAAGAATTCAAGCGTATCATCATCTGTCACCTGCACCCGCTTCTTCTTTCGTAAAAAGTCTAGGGCTGCGTTCACCACGATTTTATAAAACCAGCTATGCATCTTGGTCGCATCCTCTAATCGGTGAACAGATTTGAGTGCTTTATGAATCGCCTCTTGAACGACATCCATCGCATCTTCTGGGTTTTTGACATAACTATAGGACAATCGATAAAAACTGTGTTTATGCTCCATTACGTAATCAGCAAATTGATCCTCAATTTTTCGTTTCTTCATTTTACAAAGAGCTCCTTTATCTTAAATGCGCATCGGTTATTTCTTACAATGGATAGACGCGCACCTTTTGGAAATAGTTTGTGCTCGGTTATTTTTTTAACATGTCATTCCATTTCCATTTCTATACAAAAAGAGTGAACCAGACAGGTTCACTCTTTCAAAGCAGATATTGTTTGATGGACAAACTGTTTAAGTGGAGAAAGCGGATGAATGATCGGAACGCCTGTCTCCTCTTCCATCTGCTGTGCCGCATGAACCATCGATAGCTGCATCACGCAAATGTCTCCACTTTTTTGCATACATCTTCTGAGTTGCTTTTTAATTTGCTTCTCATAAGCATGCATGTCACCGTTTAGGCAAAGGTGAAAGATATCCTCCATTACCATAACTTCTGCATCAATCTTTTTGCCGTGCTCATTTGCATATGATTCAAGCCGCTCCATTGTCCCATCCACTGTATTCGGGTTTGAAAACACAAGTTGAAGAGGCCCTTTTTTCTGACAAACCTGTTCAAATAACGGTTCATCAATCGGAACAATCGGTTGCTTAAAGAGATCCTGCTGATCACCCAAGGCGGCAATGTATTGTGTACACGTGAGCAGAATGATGTCGGCTTCATCTTCTTTCATCAATTTGTTGATGGCATAGGTTTGCTGCTTGTGAGGATTAAAATCGGGATCTTGTGTAGCACGTTCTATAAATGATGAATCGACCGTGTGATGCAACTCAATATCTGTATCACCAAACACCTCTTCTATATAGGACTGATTAGACGGATGGGCATGAAGGCAGTGTAATCGAATCATCAGGTTCGCTCCTCGTGAAAGTTTTCAATCATTATATCAATCCTTGTATGAAATAGGGAGAAAGATGACCATATTGTTAGGGAGATATTGAAGGAGGGATTTAATTGAAAGAAGATCAACACCCTAAACCATCTTCAGAGTCAGAAGACACTTTAACAAATCGTCAAGGTCATCCCGTAACAGACAATCAAAATATGAGAACCGTTGGGAATAGAGGGCCCACTACGCTTGAAAACTACGATTTCCTAGAGAAAATCAGTCATTTTGATCGCGAACGTATTCCTGAACGTGTCGTCCATGCGCGCGGGGCCGGAGCTCACGGTTATTTTGAAGCCTATGGCACATTCGGTGACGAGCCCATTTCCACTTATACAAGAGCGAAGTTATTTCAGGAAAAAGGAAAAAAGACTCCTGTTTTCGTTCGTTTTTCTTCTGTCATTCACGGCGGTCATTCGCCAGAAACGTTGCGCGATCCGAGAGGGTTTGCGATTAAATTTTATACAGAAGAAGGCAACTGGGACCTCGTTGGAAACAACCTGAAAATTTTCTTTATCCGAGATGCTTTGAAGTTTCCAGATTTGGTTCATGCCTTTAAGCCTGATCCTGTCACCAATCGGCAGGACGGCGAGCGTATTTTTGATTTCGTTTCGCAATCTCCTGAAGCGACGCATATGGTGACATTTCTCTTCTCACCTTGGGGCATCCCAGCAACCTATCGGCACATGCAAGGCTCAGGTGTCCATGCGTACAAATGGGTGAACCATGAAGGAAAAGCAGTGCTGGTCAAATATCACTTTGAACCGAAGCAAGGGATTCGCAACCTGACGCAAGAACAGGCTCAAGCGATACAAGGTGAAAACTTTAATCATGCCACACAGGATTTATATGAAGCCATTGAGCAAGGAGATCATCCTGAATGGGAGGTCTATGCGCAGATCATGGAAGATGATGCCCGCCCTCACCTCGATTTTGATCCGCTTGATCCGACAAAGCTTTGGTACAAGGATGACTATCCATGGAAACCGATCGGACGGATGGTATTAAATAAAAATCCAGAAAATTATTTCGCAGAAGTTGAGCAGGTTGCCTTTGGGACTGGCGTTCTCGTAGACGGTTTGGATTTCTCAGATGATAAGTTGCTTCAAGGGCGCACCTTCTCTTACTCTGATACGCAGCGATATCGTGTGGGACCGAACTATTTACAGCTGCCGATCAATGCACCGAAAAAACATGTCGCCACGAATCAAAGAGATGGGCAAATGGAATACCATGTCGATCAAGGCAAAGGACAAAATCCCCATGTGAATTATGAACCATCGATCCTCGGCGGATTAAAAGAAGCCAAGCAGGATGGAAAGGATCATACGCCTTTTGTAGAGGGTAACGTCAAACGGGAAGCCATTGACCGCCCAAACAACTTCGGACAAGCCGGAGAAACGTATCGCCGCTTCAATGATTGGGAACGTGAAGAATTGATTAAGAACTTAGTCAACACCCTTGCGACCTGTCAAAAAGACATTCAAGAGCAAATGATCGAAAACTTTACAAAGGCTGACCCTGATTACGGAAAGCGTGTCGCTGACGGCTTAAAAGCTTTTAAACAAGAGCAGCCAAGCGGACCTATAGGATCTACAGGCGCCGCACAAGCTGTAGACGAAGCGATTAACAACAGCACACCATCAGATCCTTATTAAATAAAAAAAAATGCAGCGCCTGGGCTGCATTCTTTTTGTATTCATTGATTAAGCGTTTTGACCTTTTTTGATCCATTCTGCTACATTGACTGTACGTTTTGCTTGATGTTTTGCAGCAGCTTCTGCGTCCTCTTGGATCTTTCCATTTTGGTCAACAGTGACACTCACGCCGTAAGGGTTGCCCCCTGCACCGTATAATGAGTCATCTGTGTATCCAGGAGCGGCAATAATCGCTCCCCAGTGGAACATCGTTGTGTAAAGACTGAGAATGGTCTGCTCCTGCCCGCCATTTGGGTTTTGTGCAGAGGTCATCGCACTCACTGCTTTGTTTGCCAATTTCCCTTGGAACCATAAGCCGCCAGTTGTGTCTAAGAATTGCTTCATTTGAGCCGGTAGGTTACCAAAACGTGTTGGCATGCTAAAGATGATGGCATCTGCCCACTCTAAATCACTTAATTGAACCTCTGGGACATCCTTTGTTTCGTCTAAATGTGCTTTCCATGCTGGATTTGATGCTACAACTGCTTCTGGTGCCAATTCAGCAACCTTTAATACTTTCACTTCAGCGCCAGCTTCTTTCGCTCCAGCCTCTGCCCATTTTGCCATCTGATAGTTTGTACCTGTTGAACTATAATAAATAATTGCTAATTTTACGTTTTCCATTTGTTCCATCTCCTTTTGTTTATTTTGCCCAAAAAGCTTCTGTAAAAATCCCATCTATATTCCCTACCTTCATTAAAATTGACGACGATACCATAATGCCGCAGCATCGACTTCTTCTCTCGTTAGCTGATGTCCGCGATTTTCCCAATGTAGTGTGACCGAAGCGCCTGCGCCTTGCAGCAATTGCTCAAGCTCCTGTGATTCCTCTGGACGGCACATTGGGTCATTTTCACCAGCTGCGATAAAGACTTGTTTCCCCGCCAATGAAGGCAATGAAACTCCGCGTCTTGGAACCATTGGATGATGCAGGATCGCTCCTTTTAACGCATCCTCGTAATGGAATAAAAGACTTCCTGCAATGTTCGCCCCATTGGAATATCCGAGAGCGACGACATTGTGACGATCGAACCCATATTCATCTGCTGCTTCTCCGATAAATGTATACAGTTCCTCTGTCCGCTCAATTAAATCCTGCTCATCGAAAACACCCTCTGCTAAACGTCTGAAAAAGCGCGGCATACCGTTTTCCAACACATTCCCTCTCACACTAAGAACGGATGCGTCAGCATCTACTAAATCGGCAAGCGGCAATAAATCTTCTTCCGTCCCGCCAGTACCATGCAGTAATAACAAAACAGGTCTTTGTTCATTCTTTCCTTTTCGAAAAAGATGTTTCATCATAAATCTCCTTTCCCTTTGATTTCTCTTACCTCAATAGGCAGCACAATTTGTTCAATCTGACTGCGCTGCGCTTCATATTGCGGTGGCAGTTTCAATGCTTCACCCATAGTTTCCACTGATTCATCGTGTGCAAACCCTGGAGGATCAGTCGCAATTTCAAATAATATACCGCCAAGCTCTCTAAAATAAATGGCATTGAAGTAATTTCGATCTTGCACAGGTGTCACTTGATACCCGCTTTGTGCAATATGTCTTTGCCAATCTAATTGATCCTGATCATCTGTCGCTCTCCATGCAATATGATGCACCACTCCAACACCCATACGTCCGCGTGCAACAGGTGTCTTGTTCACATCAATGACATTGCCTATCTCACCAAACGAACGGAATCTCACATAGTCCTCTTCTGCTCCAACTCGTTCAAAACCCATTGTTTGTTCTAGTAGCTGCATCGTTTGCTCAGGCTGTGATGTTAACAAAACAGCTCCGCCAAATCCTTTGATCGCAACATCTGGCGTAACGCCGTTAAATGTCCAATCATTTTGTTTTCCCTCCGCACGTTCTACTAGCTCAATCAACAAGCCGTGTGGATCTTCAAATGAGAGAAAGGCTTCATCAAAGCGTTCAACCATTTCATAAGAAATATCAAATTGCTCAAGACGTTCCTTCCAGAAAGAGAAAGCGCCTGGCGGTACAACATATGTCGTCACGCCCACTTGACCTGCGCCAATTTGTCCCTTTTGAGCACCTGGCCAAGGGAAAAACGTGATAATCGTTCCCGGAGATCCTCCTTCATTTCCAAAATATAAATGGTAAGTACCTGGATCATCAAAATTCACGGTCTTCTTCACGAGACGAAGTCCTAAAACACCTGCATAAAAATCAACGTTCTCCTGAGGATGCCCTACAATTGCAGTGATATGGTGAATTCCTTCTGTTTTCTTCACTTCTAATGACCTCCTAATCATGAAGTAACAAGCCTCTATTCATTATGTCTTTACTGACGTCTTTATATTATCTCGAATTCGAGATATTAAAACAAAAAAATATATTTATCTCGAATTAAGGATATGATGTTTTTAAATAAAAGTCAACGATTTTTGTTTTTCCTTTTAAAAAAGCAGGTCTGCTTTTACATAACAGACCTGCTCTTCCATGATTATCGCAGTAATTTTTTCTTTTTTAAATAGGCTTTCGCTACCTGAAATGCATCCTTACCTTTCACATTCACTTCATAATTCATTTCTCTCATTTCATCGTCTGTGATTTGACCACCAAGTTTATTGAGAGAAGCCTCAATCTCAGGGTACTCCGTTAATGTCTCCTGCCTTAACAGCGGTGCTCCTTGATATGGCGGGAAAACATGCTGATCATCATCAAGCACCTTTAATTTGTATTGCCTCAATTCACTGTCTGTCGAATACGCATCGACTAAATTGATATCTCCTTTTTGAATCGCTCGATACCGAAGCTTCGGTTCCATCGTCACCACATCATCAAAGGAAAATTGATAGGTTTTTTGAATACCTCGATACCCGTCCTGTCGATCAGAAAATTCTAAGGTGAATCCAGCCTTTATGCGATTCTTGATTTTAGCTAGATCAGAAATATTGGATACATCATATTGATCAGCTAGCGACTGAGGTACGGCTAAAGCATACGTATTGTTGTAAGCCATCGGCTCAAGAAGGCGGAGCTGAAAGGATGATTCCAAACCGCGCCGCGCTTGCTCATACACTTTTTCTTTATCTGTGCTTTTCGCTGTTTGTTTAAGGAACTCAGAAATTGCAGTACCCGTAAACTCAGGATAAATGTCAATATCACCAGAACGTAAAGCTTGAAAAACAAAAGACGTCTTGCCAAGACCAGGCTTAAGATTGACTTGAATATCCGTATCCTGTTCAATTAAAAGCTTATACATCGAGATCAGAATTTCAGGCTCTGATCCTAGCTTTCCACCGATGGTGATTTCTTTTTTTTCTTGTTGAAAAAGTGCTGGGCCCGCGACAATAGCTCCTGCAATCACAGCAAAAACCGTCACAGAAATCACAGTCTTTTTAAAAGAAATTTTCTCAAACGTACGCAGCACCACATCAAATAAGAGTGCGAGTAAGGCTGCTGGTATAGCGCCAATGACAATGAGTGACATATCATTTCGGTCAATTCCCAGCAAAATCAGACTTCCTAATCCCCCAGCTCCGATCAGTGCGGCAAGTGTGGCAGTTCCCACAATGAGAACCATCCCGGTTCGGATACCTGCCATGATGACTGGCATGGCCAGAGGCAGCTCTACTTTTAATAATCGTTTGCGGTGATTCATTCCCATGGCAAGCGCCGCTTCTCTCAGGGAAGGATCGACCTCCTGAATGCCTGTATATGTATTTCTTAAAATAGGGAGTAAGGCATAAACGACAAGCGCAATAATCGCAGGCACTTGCCCAATCCCAACGAGAGGAATCAGCAAGCCAAGCAGCGCAAGCGACGGGATTGTTTGCAAGACCGCCGTCACCCCAATCACCCATTCTGCAAGCTTTGGCACCCTCGTTAAATAGATACCTAAGGGAATGGCAATCAAAATGGCTAAAAATAAAGCAATAAACGAAATTTGAATATGCTCAAGCAAGGCGTGTCCCAATTGTTCTTTTCGATCCAATAACACACTGATCCAATCATTCATGTGACTCGCCCCTCTCTCTAGGAGAATCAGCTAAAAACTGAATCACCGCTTGACGATTCACTAGTCCAATTCGCTCCCCATCCTTTTCCACAGCCAATTCCTCATGCTTTGCCAATTGGGATAAGACCTCATCCAGCGTGGCATGTGCTGTGGTCGCTTCATAGCCTAAAAGAGACTCATGAGGCATTGGTCTAGCCATGGCCTCTAGCTCAAACGCTTGTTGTCCTACATGGCGAGCAGCACCTGAGACAAACTCCCGAACAAAAGTATTGACTGGGTGTTGAACCAATTCCTCTGGACGACCAATCTGCACCACTTTCCCTTCCTTCATGATACAAATTCGATCACCAAGCCTCATCGCCTCCTGCATATCATGCGTCACGAAAACAATGGTCTTTTGAATACGGCGCTGCAAATCAAGCAGATCATCCTGCAATTTCTCCCTTGTTAGTGGATCTAACGCACTAAATGGTTCATCCATCAGGATAATCTCAGGATCAGCTGCAAGTGCACGTGCCACACCGATACGCTGCTGCTGTCCACCAGATAGCTCTGACGGCTTCCGATGTCGATACATAGCAGGGTCAAGCCCAACCATCTGCATCAATTCATCCACTCGCTTTTTAATCTCGTTCCGACTCCATTGTTTGAGCTCTGGCACCACAGCGATATTTTCTTCAATGGTCATATGAGGAAAAAGAGCAATTTGCTGCAGAACATACCCAATATCCCAGCGCAGTTCATACATATCATAATCGTTTATTTTTTGACCCTTTATGTAAATCTCACCTTCTGTTGAAGAAATGAGACGATTGATCATTTTCAATGTTGTCGTTTTCCCGCTTCCACTAGGTCCAATGAAAACAAAAAACTCACCTTTCTGAATCTCTAAATCAACCGATTGAACGGCATAGCGCTCATCAGAAAATTGCATCGATACCTTCTTAAATTCAATCATCATCCCACGCCCTGACTGCAATTATTTTCTAGACTACCAATATGACAGATCGACCCCGTATTTGTATAGAACAAACTGTCACTTTTACTCTCTTTTACATACTTCCCCTAAGGTGCCCACCAAAAACAGCTCTAGCCAAATCGGATGAGATTCTTCGTGAGACAATAAAAAAAGCGAAGAGCTCGAGGCTCTCCGCTTTTAAGTCAACGACTTACTCACCAGTAACGTATGGAAGTAATGCCATTTGACGTGATTTTTTAATCGCTAATGTCAATTTACGTTGATACTTAGCGCTAGTTCCTGTTACACGACGAGGTAAAATTTTACCACGCTCAGAAACAAACTTTCTAAGAAGATCAACATCTTTGTAATCGATGTGCGTGATACCGTTAGAAGTAAAGAAACATACCTTACGACGTTTCGCACGACCGCCTCTGCGTCCACCTGCCATTTGTTTTCACACCTTTCCTTTAGTCAATTTTTCAGATCAATTAGAATGGCAAATCATCATCGGAGATGTCAATCGGTTTACCATCATTCGCAAATGGGTCATCATTGAAGCTATTTCCCTGATTACGATTTTGTTGGTTGCTTTGATTGCCATATGGATTTTGACTTGGTTCATTTCCAAATGGATTCTGATCGTTTTGGCTACCGCCATAATACTGGCCTCCGCTATTGCCACCGCCGCTGTATCCACCTGAACCAGCACCGCCGCTCTTAGGCTCAAGAAATTGAACACTTTCAGCTTGAACTTCTGTCACGAAGACACGCTGTCCTTGCTGATTTTCATAGTTTCTTGTCTGCAAACGACCGTCTACACCGGCAAGACTTCCTTTTTTCAAGAAATTAGCCACGTTCTCGGCTTGTCTTCTCCAAGTAACACAGTTAATGAAATCGGCTTCACGCTCTCCAGATTGATTCGTAAACGTACGATTCACAGCTAGAGTAAACGTGGCTACAGCCGCACCATTAGGCGTGTAGCGAAGCTCAGGGTCTTTTGTTAGTCTTCCGACCAATACAACACGGTTTAGCATATTGAAAGACCACCTTTAAATATATATTTCAATGATTTATACTTCTTCTTTAACAACAATGTGGCGAATGATATCGTCACTGATCTTAGCTAAGCGGTCAAATTCTTGAACTGCTGCAGCGTCAGATTGAACGTTTACGATTTGGTAGAAGCCTTCACGGAAATCGTTGATTTCGTATGCAAGACGACGTTTACCCCAATCCTTTGTTCCAGTGATCTCCGCACCGTTTGAAGTTAACACGTTATTGAAACGCTCGATAACTGCTTTTTTAGCCTCATCGTCAACTGTTGGGCGGATGATGTACATAACTTCGTACTTTCTCATCTGATTGCACCTCCTTTTGGTCTAAGCGGCCCTATACGGGCAAGGAGCAATAAATTATATTACTCACAATTGTATATTATAACAAATTACTTGGCCTATGACAAGAACCTATACATTAAAACGGAAATGAATGACGTCTCCATCTTTCACTACATATTCTTTACCTTCTAGACGGACTTTTCCAGCCTCTTTTGCAGCAGACATGCTTCCACCAGCAAGTAAATCTTCATATGCAACCGTTTCAGCACGAATAAACCCACGTTCAAAGTCCGTATGAATGATTCCAGCACATTCCGGTGCCTTCATTCCCTTTTTAAACGTCCAAGCGCGTACTTCCTGCTCACCTGCTGTGAAATAAGTAGCTAAACCAAGAAGTGAATAAGATGCTTGAATCAGCTGATCTAGACCTGACTCTTTGATGCCAAGCTCTTCAAGGAACATCTGCTTCTCTTCTCCTTCAAGCTCTGCAATTTCAGACTCGATCTTCGCACATACGACGATGACTTCAGCATTTTCACTAGAAGCAAACTCACGGATTTGCTGCACATATTCGTTGCCGTCATGATCTGCTACTTCATCCTCACTCACATTTGCTACATAAAGAACTGGTTTAGATGTGAGTAAATGAAGCTGTTTCACAAGCTTTTGCTGCTCATCTGTAAATTCTACAGATCTTGCCGATTTCCCAGCTTCAAATGCGTGCATTAGCTTCGACAAAATATCAAATTCAGCTACCGCTTCCTTATCCTTTTGTTTTGCAAGCTTACTGACACGAGCCAAACGTTTTTCAACTGTTTCTAAATCAGCCAAAATCAACTCTAAATTAATGGTTTCGATATCTGACACAGGGTCAACCTTACCTGATACGTGTGTGATGTTATCATCTGCAAAAGCTCTCACCACGTGACAGATCGCATCTACTTGACGAATGTGAGAAAGGAATTTATTCCCTAAACCTTCACCTTTTGAAGCCCCTTTGACAATACCAGCAATATCAGTGAATTCAAAAGCAGTCGGAACTGTCTTTTTCGGCTGCACCAATTCTGTTAGTTTTTGCAAACGTTCGTCTGGAACTTCTACAATTCCGACGTTTGGATCAATGGTACAAAACGGATAGTTAGCAGACTCCGCTCCAGCCTGTGTAATTGCATTAAATAGCGTTGACTTCCCGACGTTAGGTAAGCCAACAATACCAGCTGTTAAAGCCATTCTTTCATCTCCTCTATATCAAACGTGCTCGTTATACTGCGTAATATGAACCTAGAGCAATTATAAGTAGGTTTACATGAAAAGACAAGCTAACCGTTATGCATTATCAATAGAAGAAACATTGCCAAAAAGAATAAATCAATCCTTCAAAACAGGAATTTGCATCTAATTCTTCTATACAAAAGAAGAATTTCATTAAAAAAGCATGAGGCCTACTTAAGCAGTTGGCTCCTCATGCTTGACGAGAATTTTCTTCATTTTTCTTTCAAAGTCTCTTCTTGGGATCATGACGCTATGCCCGCAGCCTTCACATTTAATGCGAATATCCATGCCCAACCGAATCACTTTCCACCGATTGACACCACATGGATGGGGCTTTTTCATTTCAACGACGTCATGTAACCCAAACGCTTTGTCTGCCATCAGCTTTCACCTCTCTTGCTCACTTCATTGAATCTATTGTACAAAAAAACGGCGATGAAGAGCAATGCACAAAGCAAAGACCCTCTTTCAATCGTTCATCCTATTCTTTTTTATAGAAAAAACCCTTCTTTTAGATCATTTTATTTGTGACCAATAGTTACTTAAACTCCGCTTTTTTTCAATATTGTCACAAACACCGTAGGTCAAAAGGTTTTTATTGGTAGAACGCTGTGGTTTTTCCATATTTTTTGATTTATGATATCTGCATAAATGTTATGTGAGGGAGCAGGTACGATGGTCAATCGAAAGGATAGATTAACTGATAAAGAATATAAAATCATATCCGATCATGCTGGAAACATAGACAATTACCAGCAGCACCATACGATAGAAATAGGTCAGCAAACGCTCACTGTCCATGATTTTCTCAAGGTCGATCATCAATTATATGGTTTAACGATGCAGCCGGAACAATCAGACGAGTTCATCGTCGCTTTTCACTGTCCGATGCCAAATCAAATGCCAGTGACCTCGCCACAAGATGTACACACCGCGGTACAGTCATTGCTCAAAACGGATTATGCCTATCCCATTGAAAGGAAGTCCCTTGATAGCAATCAAGATCATGTCTTTTTTAAAGGGAAGGAATACATAGAGCAAGTCAGCCAGAAGCATCCCAATGCAGGTATCTATCTCACTGGACAAGCCCTTGCCGGTGCTGTTTGTGCTTATGTTGCGACAGAACAGCCCGCTGTCAAAAAAGCCGTCACCTTTGATAGCCCAAATATATGGAGCAGTCTGGCGCCTTCGATTCAGCAGAAAGCGCAGCAAGGTCAATATAAACGGATCTTGACTGAATATATTCAACCTAGTCATTATGTAGGTTTACTCAATCGCCATGATCATGGAGTTGGTCAAGTGAAGTACACCGTACCGCCAAGGCAGCAAGGCGACGCCCAAGAATCCGTTAAATATAAACAAAGAGAAATTGACACCTTTTTAAAATCAGCTTTTGCGTCTATGAATATAGAATGGAACGAATCCTTTGATACAAATGCCTTTTTAGCTCTTATTTCTGGGAGTTTAAAAGGAAATGGGTATTCATTCCACAAAGATGGATCTGCCCGGATTTTAGATGAACAGCTTGATCATAATACAAGTTTTACAGCCTTGCTGTTGCAAGAAATCCATTCTGGACGTGCATATGCACAAAGCGGTCTAGAAATTATCATAAAATCCCATTTACTGAAAAATTCATCCTACGATCTCCAAAGTGTGATTGAACATGAAGTACACACTATATTTGATAAAATCGATGGGATCGATGAAAGTGTAAAAGACGCCGTCCAGCATGTAAAACAAGAGCTCAAAGGACTCGTCGGCTTTGGCCACTATGATTTATTAAGTTCAAGTGATGTGGAAGCATTGGTAGAAGAAGTGAGGATGGAACAACATCATTCCTCCTTTTATTCACACGAAAAACAACTGAATGCCCTGTACACCTTGAGAGATTACGAACAAGAACTTTCTTCCCTTTCAAGACATATGTACACAATGGGTGATGATTACGCCAAGGCAGATAGGCGCCTTGCGATGCAAATGGGTATTCATTAAGAAAGGAGTCGCCGCATGATCAATCAAAATAAACCTCCTAGTGACGCCCAGCGTTTCTTGCAAAATGTGAGTACTCGCCGATCCATGTCTGTATTTGAAAATCAATCGGCACCACAAACGCAAACGCAGTCCCCAGAAGAAATAGCCGCAATTCAGGCCCTACGAAGAGAAGGACAGCGAAAAGATCTAAAACGGCTGCTTAAAATGCGACTGCATGACGAATTAGCAAACACTCGCGTGCACTTGGAGTATCAATTGTCTAAAACCGAAGACATGATCAACCAGACGACCATTGTCAAGCAACACATCTCCCAGCATTTAAAGGGACAAGCCATTTCAGAATTAGAGGAACGCCTTCAGCGTCTCAAGCAAATGCCAGTCTATGATGATATCAAAGACGCCATTGACTCTATTCGGATAAAATAAGCACAGCTCTGACAAAGAGAGGTGCTTATTTTATTTTATCAATATAATTTTTAGGGCGAGAAAATATCTTTTTACTTAAAATCGGATATAGCATTAAACAGACAAGCAAATAAAGATTCAGCAAGCTGTATATCGGATACAAGAAAGCAATTAAATCGGCAAACCCAAGAGATGTTAAAGGCGCCATCAACAGAAGCATCACGAGCACAACCAGCCAGCGAGGCAATGGTACAAAAGAGAGCATTCGGCTGGATAAACCAAATAAACCTGCCGCTGTCGTCGTATAAATAGCTAGACAAAGGACAACGGTCATAAACACAAACAATGATGTCGGCGCTCCTTCTAATACTGTAAACAAAGGAATGCCTTCTGCTGATAGGCTCCCAGAAATATCAACCAGTATTTCGTTATACACGTACGAGATGACCCCAAAAATCAGGCCACTTAATATACTCGCCACTTTTGCCTCGCCAAGCCCCTTCATTTCTTTTCCAACCGAAGACAGCACTGCGACTACAGATAATATATTCAAAGAAGCAAAGACAATGCTGGCAGGCCAATTGTACTGCTGCCCAAAATCAATCCGCCACATATGATCATGGTTCATATAATAAAAAACAAATGCATAGATGAGCCCCGCCACCAAAATTGGTATAATGAAAGCATTCACAGATAAAAGCCCTTTCACATCCCAGAAAAAAATCATAAATGAAAACAGACAAAATGCACCGATGCCAATCCAAAATGGCACATGATACATCTCGAGTGTCACCCCGCCACCGGCAATCATGACTGTCGTTGTCGTGAATAAATAAAGGACAATTAAAACATCATACACTTTAGCCAGCCATGGACCGACAAGCCGCTCTAGCACTGGCACAAAGTGATCGGCACGTACCTCATAACTGATTTTCAACACCACATAGGTAGACAGCATAAACATCAATGTAAACAGTAGAATGGCTAGTCCACTATCAATGCCAAAAAACTGCCAAATTTCTTGGCCGGAAGCATACCCCGCTCCTATTAAGCTTCCTAAAATTAAAAGCGTCCACCTTGAACCAGCCTTCCACACAATCATCACCTCATAGGTATAGAATTAAGCTTGTTTCCGTATACTGTTACTAACTACTATGACAAGGAAGTGAGACCTATGAATAGCAAGAACGGTCTTTTTTTTAGAAATAGGGTGAAAGAATACGTGTCCCATACGGATACAAACGCCATTCAACAGCTTAAAAGTATTTTATTCTCGCATCTTCAGAAAGCAGGAAAAAGACCCGTTGCCATCGTTTGTATTGGAACAGACCGCTCAACTGGCGACTCTCTAGGTCCACTTGTTGGTACAAAGCTTTCAGGTCTTGATTTGAAAAAGCTTCATGTATATGGCACGCTCTCTGACCCAGTTCATGCGGTCAATTTAAAAGAAAAGCTCGCCGAAATTGAACAAGCTCATAAACATCCGTTTATTGTAGCGATTGATGCCTGTTTAGGAAGAGTGAAAAGTGTAGGCTCCTTCCAAATTGGAGATGGACCGTTAAAGCCTGGAGCAGGTGTACAAAAGGAGCTGCCAGAGGTAGGAGATATTCATATTAATGGGATCGTCAATGTGAGCGGCTTTATGGAATACTTCGTTCTCCAAAACACACGCCTTCATCTTGTCATGTCTATGGCCAATACACTTTCTGAAAGTCTATCTCATATTGATCAAATGGATTGGACAAGAGAAAAAAGCCGTTCTCTCTTCGCTCCTATTCAAAATATCACTGGGAGAATATAAAAAAGACCATCTCGTATCAAGATGGTCACTCTGATGATTCTCTTGTAGAAAGCAATTCGAGGATTCTTTCTAAATCTTCGTTGGAGAGAAATTCAATCTCTATTTTTCCTTTTTTCTTCTGTTTCTTGATCGACACTGAAGTGCCAAAGTAGTTTTGTAAGAAAGACTCTCTTTCTTTCAACACTCGATCTTTTGGTGCTTCTTTTTTCTTTGTTTCACGTGGAACATTTTCGTTTAATTGCTGAACAAGTTTCTCAACCTGACGTACGTTTAACCCCTCGTCCACAATTTTCTTTACCAATGGCGCCAGCTTATTTTTGTTTTTCAAGCTAAGCAATGTTCTTCCATGCCCCATCGATAACGTTCCATCTGCAATCAGCTTTTGTACTTCATCCGGTAAAGTCAAAAGACGGAGATGGTTCGCAATATGCGGTCTGCTCTTCCCTAATCGCTTTGCTAATTCCTCTTGCGTCACACTTAGGTGATCTAGTAAGGAAGCATAGGCTTCCGCTTCTTCTAATGGAGATAAATCCTCGCGTTGCAGATTTTCTAAAAGGGCAATCTCTCTCATCAGCGTTTCTGAAAATTCTCTGACGATCGCAGGAATCGTTGTCAGACCAGCTTGTTGTGCTGCACGGAAACGACGTTCACCTGCTACAATGTCATATCCTTTAATCGATTTACGGACAATGATTGGCTGTAAAACACCGTGCTGCTGAATGGATTCTTTGAGATCAGACAATGCATCTTCATCAAACGTTTTCCTTGGCTGATACGGGTTTGGACGTAAATCCTTTATTTTGATTTCTTCAACCGTTTCTTCATTTGAGTCTACAGTGTTAAATAGTGCATTAATACCCTTTCCAAGACCTTTAGCCATTCGCATCCACTTCCTTTGCTAAGTCTAAATAGACATCTGCACCTCTTGAACGTGGATCATACAAGATAATCGGTTTCCCATGACTAGGCGCTTCACTCAGTCTTACATTTCGCGGAATCACGGTCTGATAGACTTTATCTCTAAAGTATTTCTTCACTTCTTCGATGACTTGAATCCCAAGATTTGTTCGTGCATCAAGCATTGTCAGCAGGACACCTTCAATGGCGAGATCCGTATTTAAATGTTTCTGCACGAGACGAACGGTGTTTAACAACTGGCTCAATCCTTCAAGCGCATAATATTCGCACTGTACCGGGATTAAAACGGAATCGGATGCTGTTAACGCATTAATCGTCAGTAATCCGAGTGATGGCGGGCAGTCAATAATCATATAATCATAATTTTGCTTAACAGATTCAAGTGCTCTCTTCAATCTCACTTCACGTGAAATCGTAGGCACAAGCTCTATTTCAGCCCCTGCAAGCTGTATTGTCGCAGGAATGACATCAAGATTTTCGACCTCTGTCGTCTTAATCACATCAAGAACATCTGCATCATCAACTAAAATATCGTACACGCACTTCTCTACGTCGGCCTTCTCAATCCCAATACCACTCGTGGCATTGCCCTGCGGATCAATATCAACTAACAACACTCGTTTACCTATGTATGCTAAACACGCACTCAAATTAACAGAAGTTGTCGTCTTCCCGACGCCGCCCTTCTGGTTGGTAATCGCTATGATTTTTCCCACGATGTCACCCACTTTCAACTTAACAAGTTTCTCATTCATTCATACTTCCTATTCTATCAAAAAAAGTATGAAACGTTTGCTTTTTTTGTTTCTCCATTATATATTCGTCAGCAAATGTCTATTTTCGTACATGAAAAGACGAACTTAAATGCAGTAAAAAATATATCAATATATCTTTTTGAAGAAAAAGATATGCATAAAAAACCCTCACTTCCATCATAAGTGAGGGGCACTTGTCAAAAATGTAATCCACCAATTGTACGGCCTTCGTTCACAATAATCTTAGGGGTCACCGTTTTATAGTTTCTCTTTTTTAAGAATCCATAGGGGGTCTTAATGGTAAATGTCGCATGTCCTACAGCATCGCCTGTTTTGGCATAGGCCTGCCACACAATCTTTGAACAATAAGTCGGGTCCAGTGATTGAATAGACATGGTGATGGAGTATCGAGCCTTTGGATGAGCTTTCACATAATCGCGCGCCCATTCCCCAGCTAGGTCTGCTGTTTTCTCTTGATTAATACGAATGACCTTTGTATTGGCATTATAGCGAAACCAGTTAAGAATGGAATCAAGCTGAGGATGCTGTCGAAACCCTGGAATAGAAGCAAAGCTCTTCTCATTAATGACGATACCTGCATGTCCAACGATGCCCTTCAAAGCATCAGTGTTTGTCACCAATATATCCCCTTTTTTAGGCAAAATATCGGTACCAGGATACGGCTTTCCTAAAAGGCGCTTGATGGTGTGCGGCTTTTCATCCGTCACAAACTCATCCTGCTTGTTTTGTTGTAAGCCATAAGCCTTCAAATGATCGCCAGCTGAAATCAGGTCAATTGTGTCGTCCTGAGACTCATGCTCATGATTTAATTGATCTAAAGTGATCTCCTTCGAAACAACACCTTGTTTCTTCAGGACGTTCAGTTCTTTTTTGGTCAGCGGACTTTCTTCTGCAGGAACCGTTGGCGAATTCACAGCAAATGTGGTTGTTTCATTTGTAAAAAGAGAAAAAGAAAATAGTAAATAACAAATAATAACAAAATTCGTCTTTTTCATTTTCATCGAGTCATGTCACCTCCTTTCCTCTATGAAAATCATATTTTACCAATTTGTGAATAATAAGTAAATATAAAGTAGAACCAATAAAAAAAGCTGACGAGTGGCTCTCATCAGCTTTTTTCTATTTAGGAATCCGAATTGTTAATTGGATATATTCCTCAAATTCTTCTTCCTCGGTATTTATTTTAAGCCCGCTGTCTTCTACCATATGGAGAGACTGACGAATGGTATTCATCGCAATTCGTGTATCACGACTAAACGCCTTACGTTTTGGCTTCGGTTTACGATCTGTTTTTTGTTCAAGCATTTTCACTACACGCTCTTCAGTCTGTTTTACATTCAGCTGCTTTTCGATGATTTCCTGCAATAGCGCGATTTGTAATTCTGGAAGCTTTAGGGGTACAAGTGAACGTGCATGCCTTTCAGAGATTTTTTTCTCTAGGATGGCCTGTTGTACCTCTTCAGGCAACTTTAAAAGTCTTAATTTGTTTGCAACAGTTGATTGTCCCTTACCTAGACGCTGAGCAAGCGCTTCCTGTGTTAAATCATGAAGCTCTAAAAGACGTGCATAGGCATGAGCCTCTTCAATAGCAGACAGCTCTTCTCTTTGCAAATTTTCAATCAATGCCACAGATGCCGTTTCCGTATCAGTAAAATCTTTTATAATAGCGGGGATTTTCTCCCAGTGAAGAGTCTGTACCGCTCTCCAACGTCTTTCGCCGGCGATCAGTTCATATTTTCCTTCTTCTTCTGTCGGTCTGACAACAATAGGTTGAATAATGCCATGGGTATGAATCGTCGTGGCCAGCTCATGTATCTTTTCTTCTGAAAAAATGGTGCGTGGCTGAAAACGGTTTGGCATAATTGTGTCGACCGGGAGCTCCTGTATCTCTTCCTTTAATGTATCATGCTCAGCAATCTCTGCCTCTATTTCGGTTTCACGCTCAGGATGTTCTTTGTCACCAAGCCCGAAGAAGCGTGAGAGTGAATGCTTCATGAACCTACACCACCTTTAAAAACTACCTTTTTATAATTCTATTTTCTCATGTTTTTTCCTTCTGTAAAATCTTAAATATTGAAGAAAAACCGACCTTTTACATGATCAACCTTCTATTGGTGATTTATTAGGTGTTCCTGGTTTTCTAGGATATTTTTTTGGTGTTTGCTTTTTCTTTTCAATGACAATGATGTTCCGTTCGCTTTCTTCTAAAGGAAGAACAAAGGAATGCTTTTCAACAACCTCTCCTCCGAGGACAGTAACGGCTTTCTTCCCTGCTTGCATTTCTTCATCAGCAGCAGATGCTTTTAATGCCACAAACAATCCTTCCTTTTTTACAAGGGGCAGACATAGTTCGCTCAAGACGGATAAACGCGCAACCGCTCTAGCAGTGACAAGATCATAGCTTTCACGCTTTTCCTTACGTTGTCCAAACGTCTCCGCACGATCATGATAAAAAGTAGTATCTTGTAAGTTTAACCCTTTTGCTAACTCATTGAGAAACGTAATTCGTTTCTGAAGAGAATCAACAATGGTCACATGTAGATGAGGGAAGCAAATTTTAAGAGGAATGCTTGGGAAACCAGCACCAGCTCCTATATCGCAAATCGTCGTTACTTTGTGAAAATCAATGAAAAATGATGCGGAAATTGAATCATAAAAATGCTTTAAATACACTTCTTCCTTTTCAGTAATGGACGTCAAATTCATTTTCTCGTTCCATTCTACAAGCATGCGGAAGTAAGTTTCAAATTGTTCAAGCTGCACAGGAGAAAGGGTCATCCCTTTCTCCTCTAGTGCTGCTGTAAATTGTTCAATGTTCATGCCGACATCCTTTCTATTCTGCTATCTTCGCAATACGTCCCTGCTCTAAATATACTAAAAGGATAGAAATATCAGCAGGGTTAACGCCTGAAATACGAGAAGCCTGTGCAACAGAAAGCGGTCGGACTTCTTTCAGCTTTTGTTTCGCTTCAGTTGCAATCCCTTTGATGGCATCATAATCAATACGATCAGGAATCTTTTTGTTCTCCATCTTTTTCAGCTTTTCAACTTGTTGGAGTGACTTTTCAATATAACCTTCGTATTTAATTTGAATCTCTACCTGCTCACACACATCAGAAGGAAGCGGTGTTTCAGCAGGAGCTAACGTCACAACAGATTCATAGTTCATTTCTGGACGCTTCATCAAATCACTTGCACGAATACCGTCCTTCAGCTCACTTCCACCAAGTGAACGAATAAATTCTTGTGTCTCTGCTGTGGGTTTAATGATGACAGAATATAAACGTTTTTTCTCTGCTTCAATGGCTTCTTTTTTCTGCTGGTATGCCTGGAATCTTTCTTGAGAAATTAATCCAATATGATAGCCAAGTTCAGTTAATCTTAAATCCGCATTGTCATGACGAAGAAGCAAACGATACTCTGCACGGGATGTCAAAAGACGGTAAGGTTCATTTGTTCCCTTTGTGACAAGGTCATCAATGAGAACACCGATATATGCATCAGATCGGCTTAAAATGACTTCTTCTTTACCCAATGCTTTTCTTCCTGCATTAATACCTGCCATAATCCCTTGACCTGCTGCTTCCTCATAGCCTGACGTACCATTAATTTGGCCGGCTGTATATAATCCAGAAATTTTCTTCGTCTCAAGTGTAGGCCACAACTGAGTAGGCACAATTGCATCATACTCAATGGCATAACCCGCTCTCATCATTTGTACATTTTCGAGCCCTGGGATGGTGGAAAGCATGCGCTGCTGTACATCCTCTGGAAGACTTGTAGATAATCCTTGAACATACACTTCCTGCGTATTACGACCTTCTGGCTCTAAGAAAATTTGATGTCTTGGTTTGTCATTGAAACGAACCACTTTATCTTCAATGGAAGGGCAGTATCTAGGACCAGTTCCTTTAATCATACCTGAATACATTGGAGAACGGTGAAGATTCTCATCAATAATTTGATGTGTTTCTAAACTCGTATAAGTTAACCAGCATGGCAGTTGATCAGTAATATATTCAACCGTTTCATAGGAAAACGCCCGCGGAACGTCATCACCTGGTTGAATTTCTGTTTTACTATAGTCAATCGAGTGACTATTCACTCGAGGAGGTGTTCCTGTTTTAAAGCGAACCAAATCGAATCCTAACTCTGCTAGGTGATCCGATAATTTGATGGATGGCTGCTGGTTATTAGGACCACTTGAATACGATAGATCCCCTAAAATAATGCGGCCTTTTAAGAAAGTCCCAGTCGTTAATACAACAGACTTCGCACGATAGTTTGCTCCTGTTTGGGTAACGACACCTTTACATTCATCATCTTCTACAATTAAATGATCCACCATCCCTTGAAGCATTGTCAGGTTCGGTTCATTTTCCATTGTTTTTTTCATTTCATGCTGATATTGGAACTTATCTGCTTGCGCTCTTAACGCACGGACAGCAGGTCCTTTCCCCGTATTCAGCATGCGCATTTGGATATGCGTCTTATCTATATTTCGTGCCATTTCTCCGCCCAGTGCATCAATTTCTCTAACGACAATCCCTTTTGCAGGACCGCCTACGGACGGATTACATGGCATAAAAGCAACCATATCGAGGTTGATAGTCAATACAAGTGTTTTGGCGCCCTGTCTTGCAGAAGCAAGAGCAGCCTCAACCCCAGCATGACCGGCACCCACGACGATGACGTCATAATTGCCAGCTTCATAACCCATTTCTTATGTTCCTCCCTTTACTTTCCTAAACAGAATTGAGAGAATAACTGATCAATCAAGCTTTCATGAACAGCATCTCCTATAATTTCACCGAGCTGTTCCCAGCAGCGTGTTAAATCTATTTGAACAATGTCGATCGGTACGTCCATTGCAATTCCTTCAAGAGCATCCTCAATTGACTGTTTTGCTGCCTGAAGTAAGGCAATATGCCTTGTATTACTTACATACGTTAAATCTCCACTTTCAATTGATCCAGTGAAGAACAGTGATTGAATCGCCATTTCTAGCTCATCAATGCCCTTTTCTTGTAATAATGATGTAGTGACCACCGGACGATCCTTCGCTAACTGCTTGACCTTTTCTACATCAAGCTTAGGCTCAAGGTCTGTCTTATTCACAATTACGATGATATCCATACCTGAGACAGCCTCAAAAAGCTTAATATCTTCTTCTGATAATTCTTCGCTATAATTGAGCACAAGTAAAATCAGGTCAGCTTCTTTTAAGACCTGTCTAGATCGTTCAACCCCTATACGCTCAACAATGTCCTCAGTCTCACGTATACCCGCAGTATCGACTAGACGGAGGGGTACACCTCTTACATTCACATATTCCTCAATGACATCTCTCGTAGTTCCAGGAATATCTGTGACAATCGCCTTTGTTTCCTGTACAAGACTATTCAGCAAGGAAGACTTACCAACATTCGGTCTTCCTATAATTACAGTGGATAAGCCCTCTCGAAGGATTTTCCCCTGCTGAGAGGTCGAGAGCAGCGACTCAATTTCTTTTTTGACCGATGTCGCTTTTTCCACTAAAACGCGATGTGTCATTTCTTCAACATCGTCATACTCTGGGTAGTCAATATTGACTTCAATATGCGCCAGTGTTTCTAGGATCTCGCCGCGCAGTCGCTGAACCAAACCGGAGAGTCGTCCCTCCATTTGAGTGATTGCTACATTCATCGCACGATCCGTCTTTGCCCGAATCAAATCCATGACAGCCTCTGCTTGCGATAGATCTATTCTTCCATTTAAGAAAGCACGCTTTGTGAACTCACCTGGCTCCGCTAATCTTGCTCCTTCTCTTAAAGCAAGCTGCAATACTTTATTGACCGTTACAATTCCGCCATGGCAGTTAATCTCAATAACGTCTTCTCTCGTAAATGTTTTTGGCGCTCGAAGTACTGACACCATGACCTCTTCTATTACTTGATCAGTCCTTGCATCCACGATATGACCATAATGAATGGTATGAGAATCCACTGATACAAGTTTTTTCTCCTTAGGCCCTTTATACATCCGATCAGCGATCTGTACCGCCTCAGGCCCACTTAAACGAATAATCGCAATTGCTCCTTCACCCATCGGTGTCGAAATGGCTGCAATTGTATCCATCGCTCAATCACCTCTTTCTCTACTTTAATAGACAGTCTTTTATCTATTAAATGGACGTTATCCATCTCTATATCAAAAACGCTTAATCCAAAATTTAAAGATACCATAAATGAAAGCGAAGTGAAAGTATCCTCCATCTAATTATCCACAGCTTGGCATCCTATCTATTTTAACACTTAACTTATCCACATGTGAATAACGACGTTCTCAACTCATCTTCACATCTTACACCGAAACCCAATAAATTTAAACGCCCCGATGCCTTTGTTTACTTGTGAAAATAGCATTTTCCACTCAAATTACACCCTAACTTTTTAGAAATAAAGGATGAATCTTCTATAGAAACACAATTTTTCAATAAAAAAAGACTAAAATCCAGCTTTGCTGAATTCTAGCCTTTCTGTTATTTTTTATACAGCACCACAACATGACGCTTACTGCCTGTATCTTCCGATGCCGTTGCTAGTTCTTTAGAAAAAGCAGCGATTGTATCATGAATTACTTTTCGTTCGTTCGAAGGCATTGGTTCTAAATGAACCTTTCTCTTCGTTTTTAAAACTTTGTTTGCTGTCTTGACGGCATATTGTTCAAGTGCTTCTTGTCGCTTCTTCCTATAATCTCCAATATCAATGGTAATATGATGATACTGATCAGAATAGCGATTAAACACTAACTGTACCAAGGTTTCTAAAGAGTACAAAGTTTGACCTCTTTTTCCAATCATTAATGACGTTTTATCTCCATCAATGTGGAAAGAAATCTTTTTCGGTTCCTGTTTGGAAACAATCTTCGCTTTAGGATCAATTGATTTAACAATATTATCTAAATACTGTGTAGCTAATTTAAGAGCATTTCTCTTTTCTATCAATTTGACTACAGCTTGTCTTTTGCCAAATAATCCTAAGAACCCTTTATTTCCTTCATCAACTATTGTGATATCTACTTCTTCTTTTAGAAGCTGCATTTGTTTAAGTCCGGAAACTACTGCTTCTTCGATTGTGCGACCGACAGCAGTTATTTCCTTCATTTTTTATTCCCGCCAGCTTTTTCTTTTGTATCTAATTTTACTTGAGGAGTTTTAATCACTAATGTTTGGATGATCATGAAAATGTTACCTACAACCCAGTACAATGAAAGTGCTGCTGGGAAACTAATAGCAAATACAATGATCATAATCGGCATAACCCACAGCATGATCGCCATTTGAGGGTTGTCCGAAGGATTTCCAGCCATCATCAGTTTTTGCTGAATGAATGTAGCTACCCCCGCAATGATCGGTAATAGGAACAATGGATCTGGACTGCCTAAGTCAAACCATAAGAATGTATGCTTTTTAATTTCTGCTGTTCTCATAATCGCATGATAAAAACCGATTAGGATTGGCATCTGAATTAAAATTGGGAAACAGCCAGCCAATGGATTGACGCCATTCTTTTGGAAAAGGGCCATTGTTTCCTGCTGAAGCTGCTGCTGAGTTTTTTGATCTTTAGAGCTATATTTTTCACGAAGTTTTTTCAATTCAGGCTGCAATGCTTGCATTGCTTTTGTACTTCTTAACTGCTTAATCATTAATGGTAAAATGAGCAAACGGATTAACAGTGTCACAATAATGATCGCAACCCCGTAGTTTTCACCAGTCAAATTTGCCATGTACGTGATTAATTGAGATAGCGGGTAAACAATATATGAGTTCCAGAATCCCTTACTATCTGATGTGATTGGTTCATTAATCTGTGTACATCCTGCCAATAGAACCAATGCGCCAATCAAGCTAAATATTAGTAATAATCGCCTTTTCAACAAGATTCCTCCCATTACTTCAAACTTTATTTAAGTTGGAATTGATTACGAAAGTGACTCACCTAATCAGTATGGTAACATTTTTTCATTACAAAGTGGTGGTTTCATTTTAATTCACTAGATGAAGGAAGCGCTTTTAAAAATTGATTCAACGAAAGTTTCTATTACGAAGACTTTTTCGGTTGTTGTTGATAAACAGCGGATTTTCTAAATAAATGTTGGAGAGACTTCTTTGTTTCTTCAAAGGTCAATTCACTTGCCGGTTTTCTTGCAATGACAATGTAGTCTTTTTCTTGCTTTAACTTATGACCTTCCTCTAAAAACACCTGGCGGATCAGTCGTTTAATACGATTTCTCATCACTGCATTACCAATCTTCTTACTGACAGACAATCCTAAACGCAGTTCATCTTGATTTGGTTGATCCAGCTGGTAAATAACGAATTGGCGGTTCGCCATTGATTGACCTTTTTTGAACACCTTTTGAAACTCTTCATTTTTTTTTAGCCTGTTTCGCTTCTTCATGTTTTCTTCCACTCCGATAAAAACTGACAGTTCAATTACGATTTTATGTAAAAAAGACCACTGACATTATTCAGTGGCCTAAGCTGATAATTTTTTTCTACCTTTGCTGCGGCGTCGCTTTAAAACTAGACGTCCGTTTTTAGAACTCATACGGCTGCGGAAGCCATGAACTTTACTACGCTTACGGTTATTTGGTTGAAACGTTCTTTTCATTTATGACACCTCCCTGAGGAATAGCTGTTTAAGACAGTCTAACTCATTATATTTGTGTAACCCATCGATTGTCAATATCAATGATAAAACTCTTATTATCAACCTTATAAGCATAACATAATTTATCAAACGAAGAAACCTTCTTTTTCAGTTTCCAACATTTTATTCTTTTTTTCCTCCTAAAAAGCCTCCAAAACAAGGGTGTGGATATTTTTCCGGCATATTTAGACTATCCACATCCATTATCGACATTTTTTTCACACAAATAACCGATGTGGATAATTATTTTTCAACAGGATGTAAAGTGTGTGGATAAGTTTGTGACACCCATTGCACCATCTCGTTTATTTTGATATTATATTTGTGTTTTAACTCTTAATTACTTATCTGACCTATTTGCGTTATCCACAATCTGTGGATAAGCTGTGGAAAGATATTACACAGGTTGTTGAATTGTTTATCCACAGGCTGTGTAATTTGTCGAAAAGACGTTTTTCTACTATATTATTTGTTTTCAACAATGTATGTGCACGAATGGTGATGACCATTTGCTCTTTTTCGTGTTCTATAACAGTTTGATACTGGTCATTTTAAAAAGAAAAGGAGGGGGGAGAAGCCTTATGGAAAATATTTTGGATCTGTGGAATAAAGCACTTCAAAAAATAGAGACAAAGTTGAGCAAACCCAGTTTTGAGACATGGATGAAATCGACAAAAGCCCATTCTCTTCAAGGTGATACGCTTACAATTACCGCACCAAATGAATTTGCTAGAGACTGGCTGGAATCAAGATATCTTCACTTAATTGCTGATACCATCTACGAACTGACAGGTGAAGAGCTCAGTATTAAATTTATTATTCCTCAAAATCAGGATGAAGTGGAAGCTATGCCAAAGTCTCCAATTAAAAAAATGTCTAAAGAAGATCCCGTCGATATTCCACAAAATATGCTGAATCCAAAATATACATTTGATACTTTTGTTATTGGTTCAGGCAACCGATTTGCGCATGCCGCTTCACTTGCAGTTGCGGAAGCACCAGCAAAAGCATATAATCCGCTCTTTATTTATGGGGGCGTTGGTTTAGGAAAGACTCACTTGATGCATGCGATTGGTCATTATGTCATCGACCATAATCCATCAGCCAAAGTGGTCTATCTATCATCTGAAAAATTTACAAATGAATTTATCAACTCAATCCGAGACAACAAAGCTGTCGATTTCCGTAATCGCTATCGGAATGTCGATGTGCTTTTGATAGATGATATTCAATTTTTAGCAGGAAAAGAACAAACACAAGAAGAATTTTTCCATACATTCAACACACTTCACGAAGAAAGTAAGCAAATCGTCATTTCTAGTGATCGGCCGCCGAAAGAAATTCCGACACTTGAAGACAGATTACGCTCTCGATTCGAATGGGGCTTAATCACAGACATTACCCCGCCAGATTTAGAAACGCGTATTGCGATTTTACGAAAAAAGGCAAAAGCAGAGGGATTAGACATTCCGAATGAAGTCATGCTTTATATTGCCAATCAAATCGACAGCAACATTCGTGAACTGGAGGGTGCTTTGATTCGTGTCGTTGCTTATTCTTCTTTAATTAATAAAGATATCAATGCGGATCTAGCAGCTGAAGCGCTAAAGGACATCATTCCTTCATCGAAGCCAAGGATCATTACAATTAAAGATATTCAAAGAATTGTAGGGCAGCAATTTAATATTCGCTTAGAGGATTTCAAAGCGAAGAAACGTACGAAGTCAGTTGCTTATCCAAGACAAATTGCCATGTATCTCTCTAGAGAAATGACCGATTCCTCTCTGCCTAAAATAGGAGAAGAATTTGGAGGTCGTGATCATACGACTGTCATTCATGCTCATGAGAAGATTTCGAAATTAATCGTTGAAGATGAACAGCTTCAGCAGCATGTGAAAGAAATCAAAGAACAATTAAAATAACCTAGCTGATATAATAAGTACGGGAAAATGTGAATAACTAGAGCATAGTCATACACAGTCTGTCCACATGTGGATAGGCTGTCTTTCCTTTCTTATTACCGACTTATCCACATATTCACAAGCCCTACTATTACTTCTACGATTTTTATTAATAAAATATATATACATGTCATTAAGAAAATTTAGGAGGACCACTATGAAATTCACGATTCAAAAAGATCGTCTTGTCGAAAGTGTCCAAGATGTATTAAAGGCCGTATCCTCTAGAACAACGATACCTATTTTGACAGGGATAAAAATTGTTGCATCTGATGAGGGGGTTTCTCTCACAGGAAGCGACTCTGATATCTCAATTGAATCCTTTATTTCTCAAAGAGATGGAGATTTAGAAGTGATCACGATTGATCGTCCAGGGAGTATTGTGCTTCAGGCCCGCTTCTTTAGTGAAATTGTGAAGAAACTGCCAATGGCTACTGTCGAAATTGAAGTAGAACAAAATCACCTCACCATCATCCGTTCTGGTTCAGCGGAATTTAACTTAAACGGCTTAGATGCTGAGGAATATCCGCATCTTCCGCAAATTGAAGAGCATCATGCATTTCAAATTCCGACAGACCTGCTTAAAAACTTAATTCGTCAAACTGTTTTTGCAGTGTCCACCTCAGAAACACGACCTATCTTGACAGGTGTAAACTGGAGAGTAGAAAAAGGTGAATTAATATGCACAGCGACGGATAGCCACCGTCTTGCTTTGAGAAAAGCGAAGTTGGATATTGACGAGGAAAGCTCATACAATGTCGTGATTCCAGGGAAAAGTTTAACAGAGCTAAGTAGAATCCTTGATGATGGACAAGATCTTGTGAGCATCGTAATTACAGAAACTCAAGTTCTCTTTAAAGCACAAAACGTGTTGTTCTTCTCAAGATTGCTGGATGGTAATTATCCAGATACAGCTCGCCTGATCCCGCAGGAAAGTAAAACGGATGTCGTGGTCAACACGAAGGAATTCCTTCAAGCCATTGATCGTGCATCACTTTTGGCAAGAGAAGGACGCAATAACGTCGTAAAGCTGTCAGCTGATCCTGAACAAAGCCTTGAGATTTCTTCTAATTCACCTGAGATCGGTAAAGTAGTCGAAACGGTTCAAGCAGATGACATTAAAGGGGAGGACCTTAAAATCTCCTTCAGTCCAAAATATATGCTGGATGCGTTAAAAGTATTAGAGGGAACTGAAATTCATGTAAGCTTCACTGGTGCCATGAGACCTTTCCTGTTGCGCACGCCAAATGATGATTCAATCTTGCAGTTGATTCTTCCAGTCAGAACATATTAATTCAATCTAAAATAGCTGCTGTGAGAGTGCACAGCAGCTTTTCTTCTCGTTTACCATGCTTTCTTTCATCCCAGTTCGCTTTCCCCCTTTCCTTCTTGTCTTGTTTTTTAGTACAATTAGATATTAGTGATATTGAAAGAGGTCGATACAATGCCTAATCTTATAACCATTGAGAAAGAAATGATTACATTAGGGCAGTTTTTGAAATTAGCCGAAGTCATCCAATCTGGCGGAATGGCGAAATGGTTTTTAAGTGAACATGAGGTGTTCATTAATCAAGAGCCAGATAATAGACGGGGACGCAAACTATACCCAGGAGATGTTGTCGAGATAGAAGGTTATGGCACATTTCAAGTTGTGAATTAGAAACGGGTGACAATACATGTACATTCAAAGTCTGGCGTTAACTTCATACCGAAACTATGAACACACCGAGCTTCAATTCGACAACAAGGTGAATGTCATGATCGGTGAGAATGCCCAAGGTAAAACGAACTTGATGGAAGCGATCTATGTATTGTCGATGGCAAAGTCGCATCGTACGTCAAATGATAAAGAACTTATCCGATGGGACCAAGACTATGCTAAAATAGAAGGTAGAGTCATCAAAAAAAATGGTCCACTCCCAATGCAGCTAGTGATCTCAAAAAAAGGGAAAAAGGGCAAGGTCAATCACATTGAACAACAGAAGCTCAGTCATTATGTTGGTGCGTTAAACACCATCATGTTTGCACCAGAGGACTTAAGTCTTGTGAAGGGCAGCCCGCAAATCCGCAGAAGATTTCTCGATATGGAGATTGGACAAGTTTCTGCTGTCTACTTGCATGATTTATCGCTCTATCAAAAAATTCTCTCTCAGCGGAATCATTACTTGAAACAATTGCAGACAAGAAAGCAAAAGGATCAAGCGATGCTGGAGGTTTTAACAGAGCAGTTGATTGATGCGGCAGCGAAAGTTGTCAAAAGACGACTGACTTTTACGAAACAGCTCGAGAAATGGGCGCAGCCGTTGCATTTTGGCATTTCTAGAGAGCTAGAAACACTCACGCTCCAATACCACACGGCGATAGAGGTATCAGAAGCGTCAGACTTGTCGAAAATAAAGAATAGCTATGAAGAATCGTTTCAGAAACTAAGAGACAGAGAAATAGACCGAGGAGTGACGCTGTGGGGACCTCACAGAGATGACCTTCTTTTCTTTGTGAATGGTCGGGATGTTCAGACATATGGCTCTCAAGGGCAGCAAAGAACAACAGCTCTTTCACTAAAGCTGGCAGAAATCGACTTGATACACGAAGAGATTGGAGAATATCCCATTCTTCTACTCGATGATGTTTTATCTGAACTTGATGATTACAGACAGTCTCATTTGCTCCATACCATTCAGGGACGTGTACAGACCTTCGTCACCACAACAAGTGTTGAAGGCATCGATCACGCCACCTTGAAAGAAGCGGAAATTTTCAGAGTAGCCAGTGGAAAAGTAATTGACTGATAAATGAGGTGTGGGTCTTGTATATTCATTTAGGTGATGATTGTGTTGTTTCTACACGAGAGATTGTCGCAATTGTTGATTACAAAATGAGGTCGTCTTCTGTTGTGGAAGAGTTTCTCCTAAAACACGAAAGACAAATCATTTCGTTATCACAAGGGACACCCAAATCCATCGTCGTCACAACTAAATCTGTTTATTACTCTCCTCTTTCCTCAAGCACGCTCAAAAAACGTGCTTCATTTGTGATTGAAATTGAAGTCTAAAAGCTCAATTCATATAAATATATCGTTTAAGAAAAGTGTAGGTGAATGTACGTGGCAATGGAACAGCAACATAATAGTTATGATGAAAATCAGATACAGGTGCTTGAAGGACTAGAAGCTGTTAGAAAACGTCCAGGAATGTACATTGGGTCAACCAGTGCAAAAGGACTTCACCATCTTGTATGGGAAATTGTCGACAACAGTATTGATGAGGCTTTAGCTGGATATTGCACAGATATTACGGTGCAAATTGAAAAGGATAATAGCATTACAGTGAAAGATAATGGCCGCGGAATTCCTGTTGGGATTCATGAGAAAATGGGACGTCCTGCTGTAGAGGTTATTATGACTGTTCTTCACGCTGGCGGTAAATTTGACGGCAGCGGTTATAAAGTATCTGGCGGTCTGCATGGCGTAGGGGCATCTGTTGTTAATGCGTTATCTACGACCTTAGACGTGACCGTATATCGTGATGGGAAGATTCATTATCAACAATTCAAACGTGGTGTTCCAGTTGGAGATTTAGAGATCATTGGTGAAACAGATGTTACAGGGACAACCACTCATTTTGTGCCAGATACAGAAATTTTTACTGAAACCATTGAATTTGATTACGACACACTTGCCAACCGGGTACGTGAGTTAGCTTTCTTAACAAAAGGTGTCAACATCGTTATTGAAGATTTACGCGAGGGGAAAGAACGACGAAATGAATACTGCTATGAAGGCGGTATTAAGAGCTATGTAGAACATTTAAATCGCTCAAAAGAAGTCGTTCATGAAGAACCCGTTTACATCGAAGGTGAAAAAGATGGAATCACGGTTGAAGTGGCATTACAATATAACGATTCCTATACAAGCAACATCTATTCCTTCGCCAACAATATCAACACGTATGAAGGCGGAACACACGAAGCAGGCTTTAAAACAGGTCTGACGCGTGTCATCAATGATTATGCTCGTAAAAATGGCGTATTCAAAGATGGAGACTCGAATTTGAGCGGTGAAGATGTGCGAGAGGGCTTAACAGCCATTATCTCCATCAAACATCCAGATCCTCAATTCGAAGGACAAACGAAGACAAAGCTCGGGAACTCAGAAGCAAGAACCATCACAGACTCCCTTTTCTCTGAAGCACTTGAGAAATTCCTCTTAGAGAACCCTGATGCTGCAAAGAAAATTGTGGAGAAAGGCGTGATGGCAGCTCGTGCAAGAATGGCTGCCAAAAAGGCACGTGAGCTGACAAGACGTAAAAGTGCACTGGAAGTCTCCAGCTTACCGGGGAAACTGGCGGATTGTTCTTCTAAAGACCCTTCCATCTCTGAACTTTATATCGTAGAGGGAGATTCTGCGGGTGGATCTGCTAAGCAAGGTCGTGATCGTCACTTCCAAGCAATCTTACCGTTAAGAGGGAAGATCCTAAACGTAGAAAAAGCGCGACTAGATAAAATTCTATCGAACAACGAGGTTCGGTCAATGATTACAGCGTTAGGGACTGGAATCGGAGAAGACTTTAATTTAGAGAAAGCTCGCTATCACAAAGTTGTGATCATGACAGATGCGGATGTCGATGGAGCGCACATTCGAACGCTGCTTTTAACATTCTTCTATCGCTACATGCGTGAAATCATTGAAAACGGTTATGTGTATATTGCGCAGCCACCTTTATTTAAAGTGCAGCAAGGTAAACGTGTTGAGTATGTGTATAACGATAAACAGCTAGATGATCTGCTAAAGACATTGCCTCAAACACCAAAACCTGGACTTCAGCGCTATAAAGGTCTTGGAGAAATGAACGCAACTCAGCTTTGGGAAACAACAATGGACCCTGATGCGAGAACACTTCTTCAAGTCACACTTGAGGATGCGATCGATGCTGATGAGACATTTGAAATGCTCATGGGAGATAAAGTAGAGCCGAGAAGAAACTTTATCGAAGAAAATGCGCAATACGTGAAAAACCTCGATATTTAGATAGATCCCTACTGAGAACAACCTTATTTCTTGTTTGGAATAAGGTTGTTTTTCAAGAAATAGGGGCGTGTAACCAATGTCCTGTTTTTCCGTGTTTTCGCTGATTTTCTAGTAAATAAATGTGTATAAAGACGAGATTATTGATATAATGGAGAATAGTCTTGTGAAGATAAATACATATTTTACTCCCACATAATTTATTTCATGTGATACGTAAAGGGAGGTTCTTATAGTGAGTGAACAACATACACCAAATGTACGCGAAGTGAATATTAGTCAGGAAATGCGTACGTCTTTTTTAGATTATGCAATGAGTGTGATTGTGTCGCGTGCATTACCAGATGTGCGTGACGGATTAAAGCCCGTGCATCGAAGAATTTTGTATGCGATGAATGACCTAGGTATGACAAGTGATAAACCATTTAAGAAATCTGCACGTATCGTCGGGGAAGTTATCGGTAAGTATCACCCTCATGGTGACAGTGCTGTATACGAAGCGATGGTTCGTATGGCGCAAGACTTCAACTATCGTTATATGTTAGTAGATGGTCATGGAAACTTTGGTTCAGTCGATGGAGACGGAGCAGCGGCGATGCGTTACACCGAGGCACGTCTATCGAAGATTTCTATGGAAATCCTCCGTGATATCACTAAGGATACCATTGATTATCAGGATAACTATGACGGCAGTGAAAGAGAGCCAATGGTGATGCCTGCAAGGTTCCCGAACTTATTGGTCAACGGAGCGACAGGAATTGCTGTAGGAATGGCGACCAATATTCCGCCACACCAATTAGGTGAAGTGATTGATGGGGTATTGGCTATCAGTCAAAACCCTGAAATGACTACACAGGAACTTATGGACATCATCCCAGGCCCAGATTTCCCAACAGCAGGTCAAATCATTGGCCGAAGTGGTATTCGGAAGGCGTATGAGACAGGGCGCGGCTCTATTACATTAAGAGCAAAATCGGATATTGAGGAAACATCTAGTGGTAAACAGCGCATTGTTATCAATGAGATCCCTTACCAAGTCAACAAAGCCCGTTTAATTGAAAAAATTGCTGATCTTGTGCGTGATAAAAAGATTGATGGCATTACAGACTTGCGTGATGAATCAGATCGTAATGGTATGCGTATTGTCATTGAACTGCGTAGAGATGCAAACGTTCATGTTCTATTAAACAATCTTTATAAACAAACGACACTTCAAACGTCTTTTGGTATCAACTTATTAGCACTTGTTGATGGACAGCCGAAAGTCTTGTCCCTCAAACAATGTCTAGAGTACTATCTAGAGCATCAAAAAGTGATCATTCGCAGAAGAACAGCGTATGAGCTACGTAAAGCAGAAGCAAGAGCACACATTTTAGAAGGTCTGAGAATTGCACTTGATCACTTAGATGAAGTCATTGCTTTAATTAGAGGCTCTCAAACTGCGGAAATTGCGAGAAATGGTTTGATGGAGAACTATAGCTTGTCTGAAAAACAGGCACAGGCCATTCTTGATATGCGACTTCAGCGTTTGACTGGTCTAGAACGAGAAAAGATAGAAGATGAATATAAAGGACTTGTTGATTTGATTGCTGAATTAAAAGCCATTTTAGCAGACAATGAGAAAGTACTTGAAATCATTAGAGAAGAATTAATAGAAATTAAAGAACGCTTCAATGATACGCGCCGTACTGAAATTGTGACAGCGGGTATTGAAACAATTGAAGACGAAGATTTGATTCCTGTTGAGAACATCGTGATTACGCTGACGCATAATGGTTATATCAAGCGTCTCCCTGCATCAACATACCGCAGTCAAAAAAGAGGCGGTAAAGGTGTCCAAGGAATGGGAACCAACGAAGATGATTTCGTTGAACAGTTGATTTCAACATCGACCCACGATACGATTCTTTTCTTCTCTAATAAAGGGAAGGTTTATCGTGCGAAAGGGTATGAGATTCCTGAATTCGGACGGACAGCGAAAGGGATTCCGATCATTAACCTTCTTGAAGTAGAAAAGGGAGAATGGATTAACGCCATTATTCCAGTAAGCGAATTTGATGAAAATTCGTATCTCTTCTTTACAACAAGACATGGTGTATCCAAACGGACGACATTGTCTCAGTTCGCTAACATTCGAAACAACGGTCTTATTGCACTTAGCCTTCGTGACGAAGATGAACTGATGGCCGTTCGTTTAACCAATGGAGAAAAACAAATCATCATTGGGACGAAAAAGGGGATGCTGATTCGTTTCGCCGAGACAGATGTTCGTGAAATGGGACGTACGGCAGCTGGGGTCAAAGGGATTACACTTTCTGAGGATGACATCGTCGTTGGAATGGAAATCCTTGAGCCAGATGCAAACGTATTGATCGTAACCGAAAGAGGTTATGGTAAATTAACGCCTGAAAAAGAATATCGTGTTCAAACTCGAGGCGGTAAAGGTCTTAAAACATGCAAGATCACTGACAACAATGGTCCGCTTGTCACAGTGAAGGCGACCAATGCTGAAGCTGAAGAAGACTTGATGATTATTACAGGGAGCGGTGTCATCATTCGTATGGCCGTTTCAGACATTTCGACAACAGGCCGTGTCACTCAAGGTGTCCGCCTAATCCGTCTTGGTGATGAGGAACATGTCGCAACAGTGGCATTAGTTGAACAATCACAAGAAGACGATGAAGATAATGAAGAGAACGTAGAGAATATAGAGTCAGATCAAGAGCAATCTGAGTAAAAATAAAGCCGGTTTTTCACCGGCTTTATTTTTTTTGAAAAAACATCACTTTTTTTGAAATTTATAATGCTTTTTTCATAGATATGTGTTAATCTTTCAAAGGAGCAAAAAGAGGCTCTATTTTTTATCTCATTCCCCAGTAAAAACTTCTTAGAAAAACAAAATGTTTTTTAAGAAAAATGTTGACTGTTGATAGAGATATATGATATATTTAAGTGGTCGCTTTAAGAGAGTGACACACAAGTTCTTTGAAAACTAAACAAGACAAAACGTACCTGTTAATTCGAGTTTTTATAAAAA
>NZ_JARVRK010000002.1:0-106881 GCF_030209735.1 Bacillus sp. lyk4-R2A-2 | reverse complement strand
TTGGACCGATCGCTCCGGTATCTCCTGTGGCTCCTGTTACTCCCGTTGGACCAGTTGCTCCTGCGGCTCCCGCTGGACCGGTCGCTCCGGTACCTCCTGTTACTCCCGTTGGACCGATCGCTCCTGAAGCTCCTTGAACCCCTCGTAATCCACGTGGTCCTCGTCGCCCTACAATTAATTTTGTATGACAGATGATGCAGCAGTTTGATTTTGATAGTTTCTGTTTACAATTAGGGCATTTTTTATACTTATCACAACCCATCAGTTGTTCATCTCCTTTATCATTATTCATATGCCACATCTGTAAATAGGTGTGGATAAGTAAAACGTACAAAGAATAAAGATAAGCGTAGAACAAACACAAATTGCCAGATTATTCTAAAATTCTTTTGGTTTTGAAAATTTGATTGTATTTTGCGCTAAATTTGTCTATTGTTTTTTCATAAAAAGCTATTCAAAACCATATAATCTATCACGAAAAAAATCCCCTAGAATTCTAGAGGATTTTTTTGTTCCAAGGTTCTCTCAAGTATTATTAAGCGTATGGCGGTATCTTTTATTTTACCATCCAATTACTAATCAATTGATCTGTTGTCATGACAGTCGCAAATTCATCATGCAGTGTGGCAAGTGAGAGCCGGTGGATCGTCTCGGGGTCAAAATATGTACCGGTATGATCTGTTAGTCCAAAGGCGGCTGTTGCATCTGAGATGAGGTACGTATCAAAGCCAAGGTTTCCGCTCATTCTTGTGGTTGTGGATACGCAGTGCGGTGTTGTGAGCCCTGCAATCACGACCGTGTCAATATGGTTTGATCTTAACTGTTCCTCCAAGTTCGTACCAATGAAACTGCTGTTGACTTTCTTTTGGATCACCGTTTCTTCCTCTAACGGTCTGGCGATATCTTTGAACAGATGTCCTTCATTTGCCGGATGAAACACAGAGTCTGGATTGCCGGATGTATGCTGAATATGAATGACTGTCCAGCCTTTCTCTCTCCAAAACCTCAATAGGCGGCTGATATTCTCCTCTGCCTCTAGATTATTTCGTTCTCCCCATTTTTCATGCTCGAACGCCTTCTGTACATCGACAATGATCAAAGCCTTTTGACTCGTTTGCACAAACGCTCACCTCCGAATATTATTATCCACTACATGTAGTGTAAGGAATGGTGATCCATTTGTACATGCTTTTACTGATGTTTTACCTGTTTTTGCATCAAAAAGACAAACCACACACTAGTGATGATGTAATAGATACCAATAATCGATGTACAATTAGATAGCACCTCGGCTATTTGAACTGATTTGACGAACTTCATCCAAATGAAATAGATGATGAGAAATGAGCATGGAAAATAAAGAAAGTATCCGTAGAAATATTGCTTGAGTTTTTGCGTCATCGTTTTTCCTCCCTTTTCAATATCTCTTTCATCTAGCAGTTGCCATATGTCAGATGACATCAAAAAAGACAGCGGCTTTCGCTGTCTTTTTTTGCTTTTTAATTCGTATTCTGTCCTCCGCCGTTCAGTCCTTCTTTAATATACCCTTTCACTTGGCTTGAGGTTAATAGACCGATATGACCAACGCCATGGATCAGGACGTTTTTTGCGCCAATTAAACGCGAGAGACTGTTGACAACAATCATATCGGCTGAGCTATAGACAGATGTGTAAAGAATTTTTTGATTTGGATCTGTGCCTGGTAGTGCTCTGCTTGAAACAAGTCCGTTTGCTCCACCAATTGTGACGACGTTTTCAATTTTATCACCGCCGTCTAGATTCTTAATATAATATAGCGTGTTCGCTCCGCCCATACTATGACCCACAATATCTACTTTTTTAGCACCCGTTTTGTCTAACACATCTTTGACGAATCTAGATAGACGCGGACCATTGTTGCGGTTATTCCCTGTTTTGTCTATGAAATCGATAGCAAATAATTTGTTACGATCCCAGCCTTGTGTGACCAAGTAACTTTTAATAGAAGCAAAGTTATAAGACGCACCGCCAATGCCATGTACCATCACAACCGGATTGTGCTCAGCCGCTTTGATCTCTTTCGGCTGGATGAAGGCCATTGAACCTATCACTAATGCAAGCGCAACAAGAATTTGCAAACTCTTTTTCTTAAAACAAATCACTTTCATTCCCCCTTATTCATCTTATTCGACTCTATTTTATACAAGAAAAATATGTCATAAAAGTGAACAAGGCACTGTTTGTTGCTTTATTTTATAGAAAATAATTACTGAAAAAGCACCTTTGACTTTCTAAGCGCCACTGCCAAAAGACTAGACTAAGTCTCTTTTAACAGTCTAATAGACTCTTAACAGAGCACTCATCTCTCATGTTGCATAAAAAAAGCAGCCGGTTATTGCAGCCGGCTGCACATCGTTCTTATTTGTAATTCACAAGGAAGTATTTCTTTTTTCCTCTTCTTAAAACAGTAAATTGGTTTTCAATTCTATCTTCAGCTGAAAGGACATAGTCTTTATCCGTTTGTCTCTCTCCGTTGATGGAAACTGCACCATTTGTGATGTCTTCACGCGCTTGACGTTTTGATGGTGACAGCTTTGATTCCACAAGGAGATCGACAAGTGTTAACTCTTCCGTGCTGCTTTTCTCCATTGATGGAACATCTTTAAAGCCTACTTTGACTTCTTCTGCTGAAAGAGATTTAATCTCGCCTTTAAATAGCGCATTTGAGATGTTGACCGCCTGTTCTAGTGATTCACGGCCATGTACAAGTGTCGTCACTTCCTCTGCTAGACGGCGCTGTGCTTCACGTTTTTCAGGTGCTGTTTGCACTTTTTCTTCGTACGATGCGATCTCTTCTTTTGATAAGAACGTAAAGTATTTTAAGTATTTCACGACGTCACGGTCATCTGTGTTGATCCAGAATTGGTAGAACTCATATGGAGACGTTTTTTCTTTATCTAACCAGATGGCGCCGCCTTCTGTTTTACCAAATTTCGTACCGTCTGCTTTCGTGACGAGCGGCATCGTTAAACCGAATGCTTTTGCCCCTTCTGCTTCAGACTTACGGATCAGTTCAAGTCCAGATGTGATATTTCCCCACTGGTCGCTTCCGCCAATTTGCAGCTTACAGTTTTCATTTCTGTAAAGATTTAAGAAGTCTAAAGATTGCAGGATGACGTAGCTAAACTCTGTGTACGAAATGCCTGTCTCAATCCGTGAGCTGACGATATCTTTTGCCAGCATGAAGTTCACACCGAAATTCTTTCCAATATCACGAAGGAACGTGATGACATTCATTTGGCTGATCCAGTCGTAGTTATTCACGATAACGGCTGGATTCTCGCCTGCTTCAAAATCAAGAAATTGAGAGAGCTGTCCTTTGATTTTATCTGACCACTGTTCGACGATTTCTGCTGGGTTTAGTGAACGTTCTGCTTTTTTGAAGCTAGGGTCGCCGATTAGTCCAGTTGCGCCGCCAACAAGAGCAATCGGATGATGGCCTGCTTCCTGGAATCTGCGTAATGTTAAAATTGGCAATAGGTGACCAATGTGTAAGCTGTCCGCTGTTGGGTCAAAACCGGAGTAAAGCTTGATTTTTTCTTCCGATAATAATTTTGTTAAACCTTCTTCATCTGTTTGCTGCTGAATTAATCCTCTGAACGATAACTCTTCCATCAATTGACTCATATCCAATTCTCCTTTTTTTACAATTCAACATAAAAAACGCCCCTTCGAATGAACGAAGGGACGATATATATCGCGGTACCACCCTGCTTAAAAGACAATAAATCACGCCTTTTCACTTACACTGATAACGGATAGATCCGTTCTTTCACTAATCAGGACAGCATACATGCTCCTTTTCGTAAAAGCGGTTCGTGAGGGTAATTCGAATATCTCTTTGTACTGACTCGCACCAGCCGTCAGCTCTCTTGGACAGGGAAAGATGATTCTACTGAATCTCAGTCAAAACCTTTACATATTCAACTAATGTCATTTTAAACATATTTTTGATATCAAGTCAACTGATGAAAAAATTAATCTTCCATTGTCGATAGGTCGCCAGCCGGTAAATTCAGCTCCCACGCCTTTAGCACACGTCTCATAATTTTTCCGCTTCGCGTCTTAGGCAGTTTGTCCTTAAACTCGATTTCTCTCGGTGCCGCATGTGCAGCGAGTCCTTTTTTCACAAACGTACGGATCTCTTCTTTCAGCTCATCTGTCGGCTCATATCCACTTCTAAGCGCAATGAATGCTTTAATAATTTCGCCGCGGACCGGATCTGGTTTTCCAATGACACCAGCCTCTGCAATGGCCGGATGTTCGACCAGTTTGCTTTCCACCTCAAAAGGACCAACCCGCTCTCCTGATGTCATGATCACATCATCGACACGTCCCTGGAACCAAAAGTATCCGTCTTCGTCCATATAAGCTGAATCTCCTGAAACATACCAATCTCCCGGCATAAAGTAAGATTCATATTTTTCAGGATTGTTCCAGATCGTATGCATCATAGACGGCCAGCCTTTTTTGATGGCGAGGTTGCCCATCCGATATGGCGGAAGTTCATTTCCGGCATTATCCACAATCGCAGCTTCTACGCCTGGAATCGGTTTCCCCATTGAACCTGGTTTAATGTCCATGCATGGATAATTACAAATCAGCTGTGCACCGGTTTCCGTCATCCACCAAGTATCATGAATTCGTTTGCCAAATACAGCGTCTCCCCAGCGGATGACTTCTGGATTAAGAGGCTCACCTACACTTAACACATGACGGAGCGATCTGAGATCATATTTTTGAATGAGGTCATCTCCTGCCCCCATTAGCATTCTAAAGGCGGTCGGTGCACTGTACCAAACGGTCACACCTAGTGATTCAATCGTTTCATACCACGTATCAGGGTTAAATCTGCCGCCTAAAATGACATTCGTCGTCCCATTTAACCACGGTGAAAAAATGCCGTACACTGTGCCTGTTACCCAGCCTGGGTCAGCTGTACACCAGTAGACATCGTCTTCTTTCAGATCAAGCACCCATTTACCAGTCTGGTCTTGCTGAACCATTGCGCCATGGACATGCAGCACACCTTTTGGCGTACCTGTCGACCCTGACGTGTAATGAAGCAGAAAGCCGTCTTTTTCATCCATCCATTCGATTTCAAGGTCCTTCGCCGCCTGCGCAAAAGCCTCTTCATAATGGATTGTCCGAACGCCATCGACGTCTTCCTTTTCACCGCCGACAATGATGACAGATTCAAGTTTTGGAAGCTCTGCAAATGGAATTCGTTCAAGCAGATCCGGCGTTGTCACAATGACCTTCGCCTCGCTATTTTCTAAACGGTCTTTGACCGCACCTTCCATAAATGCCTCAAATAACGGGCCAACGATCGCACCAATTTTGACTGCGCCAAGCAGAAGAAAATAGAGCTCAGGTGATCTTGGCATAAAGATAAATACGCGATCCCCTTTTTGCACATGCGCATTTTCTCTGAATAGATTGCCCGCTTTATTTGTGTTGATTTTCATATCTCTGAACGTATACTTTTCATCCCGCTGTGAATCTCTGTAGTGAAGCGCCACCTTGTTCTTACGAAACGAGTCCGCATGTCTGTCAATCGCTTCATAGGCTGCATTTATGTTTCCTGTTTCATACCATGAGAAGTTTTTTCTTGCTTCTTCCCATGAAAATTCTTTGTATGCCTGCTCATAATCATTTAAATGATAGTCCCCTTTTACTGATGGTAGCGTTTCCACTTTCATCAAACAGTCCCCCTTTGCATACGTTTACAATGACTATTATAGTATAGATGACTTTTTTTCTCAATTTTTAAAAAACTTATAGTGAAACCGTTTTAATTCTTGCAAGTTTTAAGATAAAATAGAGACGACTCACTAGAATTTGAGGCGGTGGATACGTGGAGCATCCTAAAACTTATTATTCAAAAATCATTAAGCGAGAAACAGGTACCATCCTGATTGAAGGTCCGGTACCTGCATCAGAGCTTGCGAACTATACGTTTCATGAAGGCCTAACGGCATTTCGCACGCCAGAGGAACAGAAACAAGCACTTGTTGAAATAGCAGACCTTCCAGAAGGACGTATTATCATTGCAAGAGTGGATGAGCTTGTTGTCGGCTATGTCACGTATTTGTATCCTGATCCGCTTGAGCGCTGGTCAGAGGGCAACATGGACAATTTAATCGAGCTTGGCGCGATTGAGGTCGCTCCTCCATTTAGAGGCTGCTCACTTGGTAAGCATTTACTTGATGTGAGCATGATGGATGAGCAAATGGAGAATTATATCGTCATTACAACTGAATATTACTGGCATTGGGATTTAAAGGGGACAAAGAAAAACGTGTGGGAGTACCGCAAGATGATGGAGAAAATGATGAACGCAGGCGGTCTTGTTTGGTTTGCAACAGACGAGCCAGAGATCAGCTCACATCCAGCCAATTGTTTAATGGCCAGAATCGGGAAAAACGTGAGTCCTGATTCGATTGAGCGTTTCGATCGTCTTCGCTTCCATCAACGCTTTATGTATTAACGTTCAATTCGTTTTTTTGGCAAAGGGGATTGGTAAACAATGATGATTGAACAAATTATGGAGCGTGATGTGATCACGCTGCGAAAAACCGATACGATTGAAGAAGCCATAAAAAAAATGAGTGCACATCACATTCGGCATATTCCAATCGTATCTGATCAAGATTCTGTCATTGGGATGGTGACAGATCGAGATATTAAAAATGCCAGTCCAAGTATATTTGAAACAGAAAAAAGGAAGCTCTTTATTCAGCGGCCTGTTGAAGAGATCATGGTATTAGAGACGATTACTGCTCATCCGCTTGATTTCGTTGAAGAGATTTCTAGTGTCTTTTTTGAACACGGAATTGGCTGCCTTCCAGTGGTGAGACGCGGCAAGCTTGTAGGCATTATCACAAAGACTGATTTGCTTCGTACGTTTGTCAGACTGACAGGTGCAGATCAGCCTGGGTCACACTTAGAGGTTGAAGTGGACCAAATGACAGAAGGTCTTGCAGACATTACGACCATTTTAAAAGAGCAGCATATTCAAATGCTGAGTGTGCTTGTGTATCCGCATGCAAATGAATCGTCTAAAGTGCTCGTCTTCCGCCTTCAAACCATGCATGCAGATCATGTGACGAAGCTGATTCGTGCAAAAGGCTATAAGGTGCTGTGGCCTATGGAGCAGACGATCAAATGAAGGAAGCGACCTTTGTTTTTTCACCCTCTTTTCAAACGTACCAGTTTCACCAAGACCATCCCTTCAATCAGCTTCGTGTCTACTTAACATATGACCTGCTTCAAAAAATGAAGGCGTTAACAGATGATGAGATCGTCGCACCGCGTATGGCGACCCTCGAGGAATTAAAGCTCGTCCATACAGCCGATTATATTCAAGCTGTGCAGCGGGCTAGTCAAGGAAAGCTCTCTACAGCAGAGGGGGAACGCTACGGTCTTGGCACGGAGGATACACCGATGTTTGCAGGTATGCATGAGGCAGCTTCTCTCCTTGTTGGCGGGACACTCACAGCCGTTGACCAAGTAATGATGGGACACTCGCAGCATGCACTGAATCTTGGCGGTGGACTTCATCACGGGTTTAAAGGGCGTGCATCTGGCTTCTGTATTTATAATGACAGCTCAGTGGCGATTCAATATATTCAAAAGACATATGGTGCAAGAATTTTATATATTGATACGGATGCCCATCATGGAGATGGTGTACAATTCAGCTTCTATGACGACCCTGAGGTATGTACGGTCTCGATTCATGAAACGGGACGCTATTTGTTCCCTGGAACTGGACAAGTACAGGAAAGAGGTCATGATAAAGGCTATGGCTACGCCTACAATATTCCGCTTGATGCATTTACAGAAGACGAATCGTTCCTTGAAGCATACCGAACAGCAGTGACGGAAATTGCTGCTTTTTTTAAACCAGATGTGATTTTGACGCAAAACGGCGCAGACGCACACTACTATGATCCGTTAACCCATTTATCTGCCACCATGAAAATATATGAGGAAATTCCTAGACTTGCCCATGAATTAGCGCATCAATATTGTGATGGCAAATGGATCGCTGTCGGCGGAGGAGGATATGATATTTGGCGTGTCGTGCCAAGGGCGTGGAGCCGAATTTGGCTTGAAATGAAAGGTATTACACCGCCTAATGAACTGCCTCAGGACTGGGTTCAGGCTTGGCATAAACAATCTCCTGTCACCCTGCCATCCACATGGAGAGACCCTGACGATTTATATCCACCGATCCCAAGAAAAGCAGAAATCACAGAAAAAAATGCTCAAACTGTAGAAAAAGCACTGATGCCCGTTAGAAGAGAAAAGAAAAATGCATAAGAAAAGCAGGCATTCACTGATGTGTAAGCCTGCTTTTTCGTTTTATTTTGTTGATTGTCTTTCTTCAATTCTGTGTGGAAGTTCCACAATTTGGTCATCTACTTGCTCTTTGTTCATCAGCTTTGTCAGCAGTCTCATTGCGACAGCACCAATATCATACGTCGGCTGAACAACAGTTGTCAGCTGAGGACGCACCATGAGAGAAAGTCTCGTGTTATCAAAGCCAATCACTTCTAAATCGTCAGGAATGGATACGCCTCTATCTTGTGCTCCATGAATGACACCTAGCGCCATTTCATCCGTAGCCGCAATAACAGCTGTCGGCTTGTCAGACTGCTCAAGCAAGTGAGCAAGTGATTCAATTCCAGAATCATACGAATAATCGCCTTCAGCGACGAGCGCATCGTCAAATGCGATGCCCGCTTCTTCGAGCGCACGCTTATAGCCTGCAAGCTTTCTCATAGAGTTAATCGGTTCTGACATTGGGCCAGATACGAAGGCAATTCGCTTATGTCCTTTTTCAACTAAAAGCTGAACTGAATCATAAATCGCTTGCTCGTAGTTGATGTTGACAGACGGTGTTTGAGCTTGCTCTTCAACAGATGCAGCAAGAACAATTGGCACAGGAGAGCGCTTAAATTCTTCAACAAGCACATCTGTGATATTTCCACCCATAAAGACAATCCCATCTACTTGTTTACCTAGCATTGTATTTAAAAGATGAAGCTCTTTATCGGTATTTTGATCTGAGTTGCTCAAAATGATGTTGTACTTATACATCGTGGCGATATCTTCAATTCCGCGAGCAAGCTCTGAATAGAAGATACTCGAAATATCAGGGATGATGACTCCCACCGTTGTTGTTTTTTTACTTGCAAGGCCTCGTGCCACAGCATTCGGGCGATAGCCAAGGCGATCAATCGCTTCAAGTACCTTTTTTCTTGTTGTTGGTTTTACATTCGGATTCCCATTCACTACGCGTGATACCGTTGCCATACTTACATTTGCTTCTCTTGCTACATCATATATTGTAACATTATTCACATAAATCACTCCTTCAAATACACTTCATATCTATAGCATTCACCAATTGGATAGAGACATGTCAGATACGAGGAAAATAATATCCTATTTGTCATTAAAACGATGAAAAGAGACACATAATTTTTCAATCTACATCAAAATGACATTCTTTTATGAAATTATACACGTTTTTTCACCATATGAAAACGTTCCCTTTCTTTTTATAACTAAATTAAACAAACTTTAATGAGCTTGTTACCTGTAAATTGAATCATATTTCATGAAAAATCGTCGAGAACGTCAGCTATGACAATGATCTTAGCAGATTCTATTGAATTTTAAAAATGAAAACATTGTGAACAAGCACTTTTAAAGCTTGCAATGTGCTCTTTTCCTTTCATTCCCAATATCCATAATGTTTTATCCATAGAAAAACCGCCGGGCAGTCATCCGGCGGCTTTCTATCTATGATTACGCGTGAATGTTAACAAGTGGTCTTAACGCATCTAACCATTTTTCGAATTGAGGAATGTCCATTTGCTGCGCTGAGTCAGATAGAGCAACAGATGGATCTGGATGCACTTCTGCCATGACACCGTCTGCTCCAATCGCAAGAGCTGCTTTCGCTGTTGGAAGGAGAAGATCTCTACGTCCAGTTGAGTGCGTCACATCAACAAAGACTGGTAAATGTGTTTCTTGTTTCAAGATTGGCACAGCAGAAATATCTAGTGTATTTCTTGTCGCTGTTTCATATGTGCGGATACCGCGCTCGCAAAGGATGATTTGGTCATTTCCTTGGGCGATGATGTATTCAGCTGCATTGATGAATTCTGAAATAGTCGCTGCAAGACCACGTTTTAAAAGAACTGGTTTCTTCACAGATCCGGCTGCTTTTAATAGCTCGAAGTTTTGCATGTTCCGTGCACCAATTTGGATGACATCGATATGCTCAATCGCTTCTTCAATATGAGCAGGATTGACGATTTCACTAATGACAGCAAGACCGTATTCATCCGCTACACGCTTTAGAATTTTAAGACCGTCTACACCGAGTCCTTGGAAATCGTATGGACTTGTGCGAGGTTTAAATGCACCTCCGCGAAGTAGTTTTAGTCCTTGCTGTTTCGCTGCTGCCGCCACTTCTGCGACTTGCTCGTAGCTTTCAACAGCACATGGTCCAACGATGAAGCGCTGTTTCCCATCACCGATCGCTTCTCCATTGATGTTCACGATTGTATTTTCCGATTTTTTCTTACGAGAAACAAGAAGTGCTTTGCTGTGGTCATCTTCTTGAAGCTCTAGGCCTGCTTTGAAAATCTCTTTGAAAATATGCTGAATTGTTGAGTTTTCGAATGGTCCATCATTTGCTTCAAGAATTTGGTTCAGCATTGTGCGCTCTCTGACAGGATCATAACGGTTGACACCTTGCGCTTCTTTCGCCTTTCCAATTTCTTTTACAATGCTTCCTCTTTCATTGATCAGTTTTAAGATTTGAAGATTTAGTTCATCTGCCTGCTGTCTCAATTGTTCTAGTTCATTGTTGCTCATTTTTGTCATCCTTTCCTCTGCCTGTTCTCGCTTTTTTTTTTTTCATTCTCTCATGATAGGGTTTATTATAAACAAAGATTTCGGAATTGTCACGAAAATTTTCTTTATTACCCAAACGCTTTTAAGCGATAAAGTATTATGTGTAAGATTATAGCATAGTTTTGATTGAAGTAAACCTTTTTTATAAAAAAAACGTCAGCAGTTGCTGACGTTCAGATTGTTGACAAAGGGCTAAAATGATCTTTATTTTAGCCCTTTGTCTTCTTTTCAGCGTGATAGAAAACCTTTGCAGTCTAGGAAGGGCGAGCACAGGAGCGGAGCGAATTTGACATTCGTGAGCACCGGAGCACAGTCCTGACAAAGAATGCGAGGGTTTGTCTACACGCTGAAACGTCAGCAGTTGCTGACGTTTCTTTTACACATTATGTTCAAGCGCTTCTTTTGTAATGCTTGAGTGGGATGCATGCCATTTTACTTTTCCACCGCTAAAGACGAGTGCCTGGGGACTTTCGTGCTTTACCCCTGACTTTTCTGTCACATAGGATGAAAGCTCTCTTGTGTTTTGAATTTGCAAGAAATAAGTTGGCACGTCTTCATGTGCAGACGCAAATGCTTCAAACTCTTGAAAAGCCGCTTGACTGATCGGACATGTCAAACTGTGCTTAAAAAAGACAAAGGTCCCATCTTGATTCGTTAGTTGATCAAACTGTTCTTCTGTTTCAATGAGTTGTTTTGACATGATGTTCTCCTTCTTCACTCTGTGCAGTAAGAGTTAGCCTTTAGTCGATTGTTCTACTTTTTCTTTGACATCTTTAATGCCATCTTCAATTTCTGATTTCGCTTCTTGTGCTCGTACTTTGGCTTCATCCGCTACATCTGATGCTTCACTTGCTATGTCAGCTGCCGCATCTTCTGCTTCACTTTTCACATGATTAGCTTTTCCAGCTGCACGTTCTTTTATGTCTTTCACTTTGTCTAAAATTTGGTTTGACTGTTCTGCCACCATTTGAGACAATTCAGACGTTTTATCTTTCGCAATCGTCACATATTCAGTGCCTCTTTCTTTTGCATCTGTTGTGAGTCGATCTGTTTTTTCTTTTAAAACATTCGCTTGGGTGTTCAAATCATCGCGAAGCTCTTTCCCTGACTTCGGTGCTAAAAATAAAGCTGTTGTTGCACCCACAATTCCACCAATAAGTGTTCCGATCAAAAAGTCTTTGCTATTGATTCCGTCTTTGCTCATGATTATTCCTCCTATGCGAAAATGGTTTATTTTTGGTGTTTTCGTTGTTTCCATTTTTTATAAATTTCAAGTGCTGCGTTACTCCAGCTTACTACATCCGTGACTTTTTCTTGATTTCGTTCAACGGATGAAGAAACCGCACCAGCTGCCTGCTTTATGCTTGTATTAAATTGGTTGATCGAGCCGCCAATTCCCTGCACCGCATCCACAACTGTGTTGAGTTTTGCCGATTTGTCTTGAATATCTTCAGCAAGCTGATTCGTCTTATGTAGCAACTGTGCTGTCTCTGTGGTGATCCCTTGCATCTGACCTTCAAGACCTTCTAAAGTTGATGCGACATTCTTTAATGTCAGCTGTAAGGATTTTAATGTTTTGGACAAGTAGATGACAAGAATGAGGAAAGCAATTGCGATCAGTGCAACGCTTAGATATAGAATAATAATCATCTGATACCTCCTTTGCTGCGGGCATATTCAATTCATTACCCTCTCGTTGTATCATTCAAACATCGCATAGAATGACCGATTGAATAATAATTCTACACTTATTCGCTGATTCCTGTCCACAGCGAACGAAAAAAAGCGGAAGATGTTGACACAATTAGCCGCTTTGTCACATTTTATTCAAAATAAAAAAAGTGCCGATCAAAACGGCACTTTTCGTTTAAGTATTTATACAGCGACTTTTTCATAAGCACGCAAATATTTTTGAATGTCTCCTGCTCCCATAAAGACCAGAATCCCATCTTTGTGCGCTTTCAGCACAGATGTATCTTCTTCTGCAATCAATTGGGCCTGCGGGATTTTTTCTCGTAAGTCTTCGATACTCAGCTTCCCAATGTTTTCACGGGCTGAACCGAAAATATCACATAGGTATACATAGTCCGCTTTTTTCAAACTGTCAGCAAATTCACTTAAGAATTGCTGTGTACGTGTGAAGGTATGCGGCTGGAAGACAGCGACAATCTCACGGTCTGGATACTTTTGGCGTGCTGCTTCAATGGTGACTTCAATCTCCGTTGGGTGATGGGCATAGTCGTCAATTAAAACCTGCTCACCGACTACTTTTTCATTAAAGCGGCGTTTGACTCCACCAAATGTCGTTAGTGCCCCTTTGATGAGCTCTACATCAATGGCTTCATAGTGACATAATGCAATCACAGCTAATGAATTAAGGACATTGTGATTTCCGTAGGCAGGAATGTAGAAGGTATCATAAAACGTATTACGTACAAATACATCAAATGTAGTGCCTTCCGTGTTCTTCACAACATTGCGTGCTTGGAAATCATTTTCTTCATTGAAACCGTAGTATACAACAGGTACCTTCGCTTGAATTTTAGGCAGATGCTCGTCATCACCGCAAGCGATAATGGCCTTTTTCACTTGTAGCGCCATGTTTTGAAACGCATCAAACACGTCGTCAATATCCGAGAAGTAATCAGGATGATCAAAATCAATATTGGTCATGATCGCATAGTCTGGATGATAGCTGAGGAAGTGTCTGCGGTATTCGCATGCTTCAAATACAAAATACTCGCTGTTTTCTTTCCCCATACCAGATCCATCACCGATTAAGTATGAAGTTGGTTTCGCTGATTGCATCACATGGGCAAGCAGTCCTGTTGTTGACGTTTTACCATGAGCACCAGTAATCGCAACGTTTGTGAATGTATCCATGTATTCTCCAAGGAATTTATGGTAACGAATGACAGGAATCCCTTCAGAAAGGGCGCGTTCAATCTCAGGGTGTGTATCAGGAAATGCATTACCTGCAATGACGGTCATCCCTGGCTGAATATTATCTGGGTCAAATGGAAGAATTTTAATATTTCGTTCTTCTAATGCTTTTTGTGTAAAGATATGTTTTTCGATATCCGATCCTTGGACAGTATACCCAGTATCATGAAGAATTTGGGCCAGTGGACTCATACCTGTCCCTTTTATTCCAACAAAATGATAAACAGTCATAATTGTACCTCCAACAAACGTCTATCTGACTTACAGTATATGACGCTCATTTCAATTTGCAACTTGTGATTTTCGCCTCTAGCGGCTCACAGATCGCAGCTCCAAATAAAGATTTTTTTCCGATCTTCCTATTCTAATCAAAATTAACTATGATTAGTATCCGACAACTTTCCTATTTCTAACACCTGCTTTCGCTCATTTTACATAAAAAAGCGTTCTGACAGGCATGCGAAAAGCGTCCAATTCCAAAATTGCACCTATGTGCTATCATACCATGTTTATGAAAAAAATGAAGTGGTTTGTTTAGATCAGCTGTTCTAAGTCACTCAGTGTCATGAGGACTTCCCTTGGCTTACTGCCTTTTGCACCAGAGATCATGCCCTCGCGTTCCATCATGTCGATCAATCTAGCTGCACGATTGTAGCCAATTCTAAATCTTCTCTGCAAACTTGATGTACTAGCGCTATTCTGCTCAATGGCAAAACGGCAGGCATCCATAAACAATTCGTCTTCATCTGTAATCGCAGAGCCTTGGAGCATTAATTCCTCCTGTTCGAAAAGGAACACCGGCTTACGCTGTTTTCTAACATGTGCCACCACTTGATCGATCTCGCGGTCTGATACAAAGTTCCCTTGCAGCCTCGTCGGCTTGCCGGAGCCATTTTCTAAGAAGAGCATGTCTCCTTTTCCGAGAAGCTTTTCTGCACCTGCCATGTCGATGATCGTTCTAGAATCTACCTGACTTGAGACAGAGAATGCAATTCTTGTTGGAATATTGGCTTTAATCAGACCTGTGATGACATCAACAGAAGGTCTTTGTGTGGCAATCAATAAGTGAATGCCGCACGCTCTTGCTTTTTGCGCGATTCGGCAAATGCTTTCTTCGACTTCATTTGGTGCGACCATCATTAAATCAGCAAGCTCATCGATCACCACGACAAGATAAGGTAGTTTTTCACCCATTTGTTTTTCTTTGACAAGCTCATTGAATCGTTTGATTTCTCTCACACCAGAGTGCGCAAACAGCTCGTAGCGTCTTTCCATTTCATCCACTACCCATTTCAGAGCAGCTGTCGCTGTCTTCGCATCGGTGATGACAGGACTCACGAGATGCGGAATATGATTATACGGCGCTAATTCGACCATTTTAGGGTCGATTAAAAGCATTTTCACTTCATCTGGTGATGCTTTAAACATTAAGCTCACTAAAATGGTATTGATGCAGACACTTTTTCCTGAACCTGTTGCTCCAGCAATTAAGCCATGCGGCATTTTTTGCAAATCAACGACAACAGGTTGTCCTGAGATATCTAATCCGAGTGCTGCTGTTAAAGGAGATGGATTATCTCTAAATGCACTGCTTCTGATCATCTCTCGTAAGAAAACCATTTTGCTGTGAAGGTTCGGCACTTCGATCCCGATCGTGTTCTTTCCTGGTATCGGTGCTTCAATTCGAATATCCTTTGCGGACAAACTAAGTTTAATATCATCTGACAGGTTCGTGATTTTGTTCACTTTGACCCCTGGTTCTGGATGTACTTCAAACCTTGTCACAGAAGGGCCTTGCGTGACATGAACCACACTTGCTCTGACATTGAAATTTTTCAGCGTGGCATTGAGTAGCTCTGCTCGCTCTTTCACCCATGTCCCGTCCTCTTCTTTTTGAGCTGGAGGTACGTCTAAAAGGGCGAGGCTTGGAAACACATATCCTTGGGCATCTGCTGCTTTCTTTTGTCCTTGCACGCGCTGATCACTTTTTAACATCATGACGTTAAAAGGAACCGTTGAGGTTTGTCCACTTGCACGTTGTGGCTGAGGAGATACCTGTTTCGGTTTTTCTTCGATCACTTCATGCACTTGTTCTTGCTTTTCTTGCTGCTCTATGACAGGTTCTACTCGTTCAGTAGCGGTCTGTTCGTCTGCTACTTGTTCTATTGGCATCACTTGATCTTCTACTATTTCCGCTTCTTCTATCGATTGCTCTTCTTGCAGATCAAGCTCGGCAACTGGCTCTGTTTCTTCTAATGCTGCCGCCGCTGGCTCTTCTTCTTGATGGTCTTCTAAGGAATCAGCTTCTATTTCCTCGACTGGTTCTGCTGAGATGACGTCTAGTACCTCTACTTCTTCTGCCGGCATGTCTACTTCCATTTCAATTGCGAAATGCGTGTCTTCCGCTGTTTCGAATGTCAACGGTTCTATTTCCTTCGTATGATCTACAAACTGTTCTACCGGCTCGTCCTGTATTTCTTCGTTTTCACTGGAAACATCCTGTACAGGTACAGGCTCAGACTCTACCGGCGGCTTGTGATATACTTCGGCTTGCTGATGATGTAAGTCAGCTTCAATATGGTCTTGAGGCTCAGAAAAGGCTGGCTCTTTTTCCTCTGTTTGAATGAAAGGCTCGTCATTTAAACGCTCCATCGTTGATTGAACGTGATCGTGATAAGCGAGCTCCTCTTGCAAAGTAAGCGGGGTCACGTCTGTTTGCATGTCCACTCTTTCTTCTGCTGGCGCTGAAACTGTTTCTTCCATACGATTTTCTTTCCGTATTGATGGAATGTTCATTTGCTGTCTGACATTTCGTTCACGCTCTGCCTCTTCTGATAACAGGGTGACGCGCTGCGCTGTTTCTGCTGCTTTCATTTGAACAGAAGATGATTCTTCTTTCGACTCTGTTCGTTTCGGACGCATATCCTGATGATAGCCATAGATCGGTGATGGAATTTGCTCTGGTTTGAATGGCTTTTTATGAATGTCAGGCTGAACCGTTTGTTTTGACTCATAGGTCTTCTGCTTAGCCTTTGGCTGGCCTTGCTTCGGGCGTCTTCTTTCCTGCTTTACTCCGTCACGCTGAGGTTCATCTGGAACGAGCGGAAAGCGGAAGTTGCCTGTCGGATATTCATAATAGACTTTTGTATCTTCAATTTTTTTATATTCTTTATGCTGTTCAAAAACTGGCTGCTTTGGTGCAACTGGACCTTCCTCAGGTCTCACAGCTTTTTCTTCTTTCTTTTCTTCTCCTAAAAATACACTAAAAAATTTATCTAACCAACTCATCATTTATCACTCACTTTAACTCCCCTTACGTTTTCTTGGGCGATTTTTAGTATACCATTGCTTTTTCATGCAGAAAAGCGAGAAAAGTGCCGCTCTTTGCTATTTGTGCTGTCTGTAGATGAAAAAAAGTCACTAAGTACGTACTTAGTGACTTTTGGTATAACACAATCTTCGCTCTGATGTGCCCGTTTATGGGAGGTTATGCTTGAAAGGCTTCGCCAGCTTGATGGCTTCCTTCTAGAACAAGAATCCCTTTTTCAGCAGGCGCGTCTGGAAGATCTAGTTCTTTTGCTGAACAAATCATTCCGCTTGATGGAACACCTCTTAGCTCAGCATCTTTGATGATTAAACCGCTTGGCATCACCGCCCCAACCTTCGCAACCACGACATATTGCCCTTGATCAACGTTCGGTGCACCGCACACGATTTGTAATGTTTCATCGCCAACATCCACTTGGCAAATGTTTAATTTATCTGCATTCGGATGCTTTTCTTTTTCCTTTACATAACCGACAACAAATTTTGGTGATAGATCAACAGTCAACGTTTCACTGACACCGTTGCGGTTTAAAATTTCGTTCATATCTTGAACAAGTGTTTCAGAAAGCGGTACAGATCCGTTTTCTTCAATTTTCAAGTAAGTGGATGCGTTGAAGATATTAAAGCCTGTTGTTTCTTTTGTTTCTTGATTGAAGATTCTTACGACATCTCCAAACGTCTCATGACCTACTTCTTCTCTCGTCACATCTTTCAATGAGATAAGGAGTGTGTCGCCTACACCTTCTGCATTATAAAAAACGTTCATTCTTCAAAATTCCCTTCTACTGCTGTTTTGGTCTGCTTTTAGCAAGAATAAAAATCGGTTCAAGCTTGCCTTCATCATATAAAAATGACAGTGCGGTAATCGGAACCGTGCCGCTGGCGAAGAAGCTCATCGACATCTGTCCTAAAATATCATAGCCTGATTCATTGCGAACATCTGCAATGATGAATACATCTTGATGGGGGACAGAGATGGCCATCTGTCCTTCTATTTTTTGAGCGTATTCTTGTAAAATCGATTCATTTAAAAGTCTGCTGGCATCATATCCGTCATTCGCACGGAAGAAATAAAACCGGTTGCCTGCCACTTCATCCATTTTCACTACAGTTTCAAGTGAGCGGACATTGAAGCTTGCAGTTTCCCTGATTCGTTCTTTTGTCCAGTTTTCCTTTTGAAGCATCTTTTCATCAATTAATCTGTAGGTGCTTCCAAGGTCAAGTGCATAGTAGATTCTCGTTTCAGCTGTATGCTCATCAAAAACAAGCGGAATCTCGTCACTTGATGTCTCAGGAAAGGAAGTGGATCGAATGACCGGATAAATTTGCTTTTCTTTTCCTGAGATGTGCTGCGCTTCGCCTTTCATAGCACTTAGCGCCTCTTTCACATAATAAACGATCTCATCCAATGTTTCATCAGGCTTTACTTCCCACTTTGCAATGATTGGCGGGAGCTCTAGTGTGATCCCTTTGCCTGTTTGTTTATCTTCAATACGAAGCGTATCTTTTTCTCGGTCAAACTGGTGTGACCAGCTGTCATTTGTCAGACGGCTTTTGAGTTCGTTCGCAAGCTGTCTTGATGTCATTTTTGCCATGATTTAGACTCTCCTTTCATTATTTAGAAAGAGAATCTGTTAAAAATGCTTCAATCTCTTCCTTCGTTTTACGATCCTTGCTGACAAAGCGGTTAATCTCTTGCCCATTTTTAAATACTAAAAAGCTTGGAATGCCGTAAATTTCCCACTCTGCGCAAGTGTCAATAAATTGATCTCTATCCACATAGAAGTACTCAAATTCTGGGTAGTTTGCTTCAAGCTCTGGCAAGAATGGTTCGATAAAGGTGCAGTCCGGGCACCAGTCCGCTGAAAATAGCAATACTGTTAAGTCTTCTTGAATTACTTTTTGTAATTCTTCGTTAGATTCAATTTTTTTCATGTTTCATTCCTCCAGTTTGTATGGTTAAATCTCCGAATTGTATATAGCCTTTCTTTCTCATCCATTCTGATACTACCAAACTAATCACTGCCGGGCCAACGATATGCAAAAGAGCAATCGCCAGAAAAACGGATGGATGAAATCCCATAACGGTCAGTGTCATGAGCTGTCCAACAAGGCCACTCGTTCCCATTCCTGCCCCTGCCGCATTATTGACCATCCCAAAGCCAATAATACCAATTGGCGCGAGAATGAGGCCCGCTATCGTCGGCGGAATAAGAATAAGGGGATTTTTCACAATGTTCGGCAGCTGCAATTTTGACGTGCCAATACCGACAGCGGCAAGTCCGCCAAAACGATTTTCTCTAAAGCCTGCAGCGGCAAAACCGACCATTTGAGCGCAGCAGCCAATCGTTGCAGCACCAGCAGCTGTTCCGCTTAAGTCAAGCATGAGCGCAAGCGCAGCACTTGAAATCGGTGAGCTGAGAGCAAGTCCAACAATGGTTGCTACTAGCATGCCCATGATGAGCGGACTTTGGTCAGTCCCCCACATAATGAGCCTGCCAAGCCCTGTCATCATGGCTTCAATCCCAGGACCGATCAAAGCGGCGGTGGCAAAACCAGTGATGATAGTAACAAGCGGTGTCAAAATGATATCAATTTTTGTCTCACCACTGACCAGTTTGCCGAGTTCTACACCAATTAATGCTGCGACAAAGCTTCCAGCAGGTCCACCAAGCTCTGCTCCTGCAGCGCCTGAGACAACACTTGCAAAAATGATCAATGGAGATGCCTGTAACCGGTATGCAACGGCTACGCCAATCGCTGGTCCCATGAGCCCCATGGCGAGTGTTCCCATTTTGATGATGAGCGGAAGTGATAACAGACCGCCTGCTGTTTTTAAAATCAGACCTACTACTAATGTAGCAAATAGACCTAAAGCCATATAAGAGAGTGCATCAATGAAGTACACTTTTGGCGAAAGGGAGATTCCCTTTCTTTTCAAATAAGTCATCAACGTCGTCTTCCTGCTTTCTCATAGGAAAGACGAAGAGGCCTGTCCTTCCCATTATATGTAGTATTCTTACGATGAAAAATAATCTCTACCATGAATATCATAATCATATTTTTTTTGCTTTATCAAGCACTTCTTGTGTAACATGAAAAGAAACAGGGCAAACCTTTACTAAGTTTGTACAAAAGGAGGAGATCGTTATGCAATTAACCGTCTATTTAGCAGGAGAAATTCATAGCCAGTGGCGCGATGAAATCAAGGAGAAAAGCCAATCGTTGAAACTGCCAGTGACATTTGTTGGTCCAATGGAGAATCATGACCGCTCCGATCACATTGGTGAGGACATTTTAGGTGAGCAGCCGAATGCCATATTCAAAGATGATGCCGCTTCTGATTTGAACAATTTTCGTACTGAGATCCTATTAAACAAGGCAGACGTCGTCATTGCCCGCTTTGGTGAGAAATATAAACAGTGGAACACGGCGATGGATGCATCTGCTGCCATCGCTAAAGGGAAACCTCTCATTTTGATCCGTCCAAAAGAACTGCACCATCCGTTAAAGGAGCTATCAAACAAAGCGAATATCACTGTGGAAACAGTGAACCAAGCGATCAAAGCGTTATCTTACGTGTTTGAACAGCAATAAAAAAAGGCTGCTCTCTTGAAAGAGGCAGCCTTTTGATTATATTTACACCTGTTGATAAATAGAATCCACTGTACTTTGATCACAGTTTTTCACAAGACGGACGATTAATTCTTTTGCCGCTGCATAGTCATCCACATGCAATACTGAATGACTTGTGTGAATGTAGCGAGCACACACTCCAATGACAGCAGAAGGCACGCCTTGGTTTGAAATATGCACACGTCCAGCGTCTGTACCACCTGGTGATACGAAGTATTGGTATGGAATACTGTTTGACTCAGCCGTATCGAGCACAAAATCTCTCATGCCGCGGTGCGTAATCATGGTTCGATCAAAAATACGCAGAAGTGCACCTTTTCCAAGCTGGCCGAATTGGGCTTTGTCACCTGTCACATCGTTTGCAGGGCTTGCATCTAAAGCAAAGAACAGATCTGGCTGAATCATATTCGCAGCTACTTCTGCCCCTCTAAGACCTACTTCTTCCTGAACCGTTGCACCAGAATACAGATGACATGAAAGTGGTTCGTCTTTTATTTCTTTTAATAATTCAATCGCAAGTCCGCAGCCATAACGGTTATCCCAAGCCTTTGCTAAAATCTTTTTAGGATTCGCCATAGGGGTAAAGACTGTTGCAGGCACGATTTGCTGTCCTGGGCGAATGCCAAGTTCTTTTGCCTCTTCTTCACTGTCTGCCCCAATATCAATGAGCATGTCTGATGGTTTCACAGGTTTGCTTTTTTGTTCTGGTGTTAGAAGATGAGGCGGTGTACTAGAGACGACACCAGGAATTGGCCCGTGATCGGTATGAACATCGACACGCTGCGCCAGCATGACTTGACTCCACCAGCCGCCGAGTGTTTGAAAGCGGATCATCCCGTTTTTCGTAATGGATGAAACCATGAATCCCACTTCATCCATATGACCAGCCACCATGATTTTAGGTGCGTTCTCTGGTCCCTTGCGTACCCCAAACACACCGCCAAGACGATCCTGAATGAGTTCGTCAGAATATTTCTCAAGTTCCTTTTTCATAAAAGCACGCACATGGTGTTCATTACCTGGGGTGCCTTGTAATTCTGTTAAATTTCGGAAAAGCGACAATGTTTCTTCATTCATTCTACGATTTACCTCGTTTCTATGTAATGACCATATATATTCCTATAAAAATAACACTCACTTTATACTATAAGAATTCTTTCGGTTTTCCAAGTATCTCTCCAGAAATTTTGAATATGCTTTCAACTATTCGGATTCCTTAACATCAATGGACAAGTTTTGTATAATGGAAAAAACAGCAATACGGAGGTGCAGCACGTTGAAGTTAAAACATGTTCTGATTGGTGCGAGTATTGGCGTAGCCGCTGCAATTGTTGCAAAGAAAGTATTTTTCCCTACGTATATCTCGTCTGAAAAAGCATTAAAAATTGTGAAATCCGCTTTTAAACAGCGCGGCCCGATTGATGGCTCTTGGATTTATACTGTACCAGAACCGTATACCGTAAATGGTGAAACGATTGATGTGTACAAATCTGGCATTACTCGCTCAGCCTTTGGCGAGCTTGAACAGTACGAAGTCATGATTGATGCCAAAACAGGCATGATTGTGGATGTCATTGATTCTGTGGCTTGATAAAGAAAGCTTCGCAAAGTTGTGTCCTTGCGAAGCTTCTTTTTTATATGGCTTTGATTTTTTTGTACACAGGATGCCACATAGCGTCCTGTACAGCCTGAATAAGGTCATCAGGCGTTTCCTCTGCAATTCCTTCATCGATCGCTGCTTGCGCCACACGAACAGCTACTGTTGCTGAAACGGTTCGAAGCTGATCGACACTTGGCAGCATCGCTGCACCCGGCTTTCCGACATTGACCATGCTGGCAATCGCTTCAGCACTCGCAACAAACATGCTGTCTGTCATGAGGCGTGCTTTAGACACAATCGTTCCAAGGCCAAGCCCTGGGAACACAAGAGCATTATTTGCTTGCCCAATTTCATATGTGATGCCGCCATATTCGACAGGATCAAATGGGCTTCCTGTTGTCACGAGGGCGCGTCCTTCTGTCCACTCAATGAGATCTTCAGGCTTTGCTTCTGAAAGAGGTGTCGGGTTCGACATCGGTAAAATCGCTGGGCGCTCTACGTGTGACGCCATTTCTTTCACAATTTCCTCTGTAAATGCTCCTCCTACTGTCGAGGTGCCAATTAAGATGGTTGGTTTAGCCTGTTTGACGACCTCTAATAAATCAATGGAATGCTTAGGACCATTACGGGCATAATCCTTTACTTCGTCAGAACGTCTTGCATATGGCTTTTGAAATGGCTGAATGTCAGGCGAATCATCTGTAAGTAAACCTGTTTTATCAATACACCAGAAATGATCATATGATTCCTCTTCTTTGACTCCGTCTCTGACAATCGCATCACGGATCTGCTCCGCTATGCCAATCCCTGCCGTACCCGCTCCGAAAATGACGATTCGGTGATCTTTCAGCGGAACCTTCGAAGCTTTTGCACATGCCATAACCGCAGCAAGTGAAACAGCTCCAGTCCCTTGAATGTCATCATTAAATGTACAAATCCGTTCCTTATATTTTTCCAATATGGCTCGTGCATTTTTTGTCCCAAAGTCTTCCCAGTGAAGGAGGGCATTTGGAAAGGTTGCGCGGGCAAGCTCTACATATTGATCGATAAACTGATCATAACGCTCGCCTCGAACGCGAGAATGCTGATTTCCAACATAAAGCGGATCATTCAAGAGACTTTCTTGGTTCGTCCCCGCATCAAGTACTACGGCCAGCACGCGGCTAGGATCAATGCCTGCTGCGGCTGTATAAACAGCAAGTTTCCCGACTGAAATGGCAATACCGCCAACACCCCAGTCTCCAATACCTAAAATACCTTCTGCATCTGTCGCAACGATTAAGTCAATGGATTCATCCACACCGTAAGAGGCAAAGATCTCTTCCATGCCTTCCAAGTCATCAATTGATAAATAAAGCCCCCTTGGCTTTCGATACTCGTGGCTATAACGCTGAATGGCTGTACCAACCGTCGGTGTATAGACAATCGGCAGCATCTCTGCCAAGTGCTCATTTAGTAATTTGTAAAAAAGCACTTCGTTTCTGTCATGAAGTGATGTTAAATACACATTTTTCCCCAGTTCATCTGGCTGTGCCTTGAACTGCTCATATGCACGCTTTGCCTGATCCTCTAATGTTAAAACCTTAGGTGGTAGAAAGCCCTTTAAACCAAGCTCTTCCCGCTCTTCCTTCGTAAATGCAACCCCTTTGTTTAAATAAGGGACGGACATGACTTCCATCCCTCTTAATGGTGTTTCAATGACATCACCATGTACACGATAAAATTGGTTCACCTGCACTCTTCCTTTCACAAGTTCATTTTGTCGTTATTTTGTGTGAAAGGCGAAAAAACATGCAGATGATCTTTTATTTTCCTGTTTCTCTTTTGACTTCATGTGTGATTTGCCCATCTTCATCCCACTTAACAGCGCGGTAAATCGCATCATGATAAAACAAGTACCACGCATTTTTTTCTTCTGCAAATGCCTGCCATTTTTGCTTAGCTGGAATTGAGGTCATTGGGTAATCATCATATGCCAAGACCCATAATGGATTTTTATGAGCGTGCGTTGGCATAATGTCAGCTAAATGAATCGCTGTTTCACCCTGACTTGTGAGCGTTAAGATGCTATGGCCATTGCTATGACCGCCTGTATGATGCAGCTCAATGCCTTCTATTACTTCGATGCTTTCTTCAAATGGCACCACTTGATCTGCTATAGGCTCCCAGTTTTCTTTCCAATATGTATTTCTTGAGCGGATGTTAGGCGCCCTCATTTCATCCCATTCGATTTTGGATGTGATGATTTTTGCTTGCGGAAAAACAGACACGAGCTTTTCTCCTTCGAGTTTTGTTAATCCGCTTGCATGATCAAAGTGAAGATGCGTCATTAAGACGTAATCAATATCTGCTGTTTGCAGGCCGAGTGCCGCGAGTGACTTTTCCAATTTTGTCTCTTCTGTTACGCCGTAATTGCGTTTTTGTTTATCCGTCAGCTTCCCTGATCCGATGCCAGAATCCACTAAAAAATGGAGACCATTCCACCGTATGAGGATTGGGTCACACCGCAGTTCAATTTGATTGCGATCGTTCACCGGGTATTTTTTTGACCATAACGGCTTTGGCACCACACCAAACATCGCACCTCCGTCCATGTGTGTATCTCCCCCGTTTAACCAGAACAGTTCCATGTCACCTATGTTCATTGTCTCCATTGCTGTCATCCCTCCTTTTTCTATCGTAGCAAATACAGCTGAAAATCGCATGCATCAATCTTTTCATGAAAAAAGCTGACTGCAATTCTTTTTGCAGCCAGCTTGATGTCACTTGTTATTCTGAAAATTTCACTTCTGATCGATAGATAGGTTGTCCCATAGACGAGAATTTCTCTTCGTATTCCGTCATCACATTTCCTTCTAGTCCGTCCTTATGTAAATCTAAGCTTACATACGTTAAAAGAAGGCCATATGCAGAAAAGCTCTTTAAGGAATATTCAAATAACCCGCGGTTATCTGTTTTGAAATGCAATTCACCGCCTGGACGGAGAATATGTTCATATCGCTCTAAAAAGGCCTTAAACGTCAATCTGCGCTTTTCATGTCTTGCTTTTGGCCACGGATCAGAGAAATTCAAATAAACTCGGTCAATCTCATTTTCCGCAAACACATCTGTCAGCGTTTCCGCATTAATGTTCAAGAGCTTTACATTTTCAACATCTGTCTCTTTGATTTTATCTACTGCTGTCACAATGACACTTTTAAATAATTCAATGCCAATATAGTTGGTATCAGGATGAAGCTTGCCCATTCCAGCGATAAAGCTCCCTTTTCCTGTGCCAACTTCAATATGGATTGGATGATCATTTCCAAACAGCTCATGCCATTTCCCTTTATATTGCTCTGGGTTAGCTAAGGCAATATGAGCATTTTCAGCTAAGTAATCATCAGCCCATGGTTTATGTCGCATTCTCAATTTGATACACCTCTATTTTCTTTACATTTTATCAAGATACCATGAAACATAAAGACCCGCAAGACAGCATCTTTATGCGCATATGAAAAAGACCAGCCCTTCGCTTGAGCTGGTCTGCCGCATGTATAAATTGGGTGCTGAATGCACAGTTTAACCACATAAATGACACGCAGAAAAGGAGCATACGTATGGGATTAAACCGTCAACATCAGCTTCAATTAATCAAAGATATTTTAACCGATCACCAGTTGGATTGCTGCGGGACTGTTGCAGAATATGAACAGGTGGGACGCGTGATTCAATTCATGCTGGCAAAAGAAGACCTTGATGCCGACATTCGTCAATTATTAACAGATATTCATGATTACAGCCAAAAGGGTACTTCTGTCAGTTCAATCGATGCACATATTGAGGCGCATCAATCGCATTTGTCAGAGTGGATCGAGAATATTCCTCTGTCTTAATGAATGTTTAACCGCTGTAAGAGTGCGCTCAGCTCCGCTTGCACTTCTTGCTGCGCTTTTTCATTCCCTTTTCTTTTATGCCACACGACAAACGATACGGTTTCAGCGAGGACGTACCAAGCCATGCGTTTTCGCAAATTGTCTGTCAGCGGGGCACCGTACATTGAGAGCCAGCTTTCCCAGTTCTCTTCTTCAACATAATGGTATAAAAGTGGTCCAAGATCAATGGCTGGGTCAGCAATCATCGCCCCATCCCAATCGATCAAGTAAAGCTGGTTTTCATCTGTCAGCAGCCAATTATTATGATTGAGGTCACAATGACACACGACCTTGTCTTCAAATTGAACTGCCTCCACATGCTTCTCTAAGTACTGGATAGCACGTGTGACGTCGCGCGAATCAATTTGCTCTTTAAATATGGACTGTTTTAAATGCTTCAGAATGGATGCTGGGTCTAGAGAGTGCTTCTCTAATCGCTTCAGCATATCAAGCAATTCTTTCGATGTATGAATTTTTCTTAGCTGCTCTGCTACAGGACGGTCATTCATGTCCTTTGGCTTCAGCTCTCTGCCGCTCAGCCAGTGCTGCGCAGTGATGACATCCCCATTTTCCATCCGTTTTGTCCAGACAAGCTTCGGCACAATGCCTTCAGCTGACAAAACCGCAAGAAACGGTGACGTATTGCGTTTTAAAAATAGCTTTTGGTCATTGTGTGTTGCGAAGTACGCATCTCCCGTAGCGCCTCCAGCAGGAGAGATGTGCCATTCGCTACCTAATATTTGTCCCAACCAGTTCATATCAATTTTCAACCCATCATTTCTTAAAATATTTTAAATCGTGCTTTTTTAGTCGACAAAATTCAGCCGATTGAAGGTCAATAGGCTGTTTCTTTTTTTATTTATATGATCATAAAAACAAAAAGGACAGCTATTGAGAATGAGATGCTAAACAATAGCCGTCCTATAGATTTTATCGTTACCTTCTTATACTCGTCAAGCAAAACTAGAAAATCAGGACAAGAACCTTATGAAAAGAAAGGCTTTTTTCATGGTTCTTTGACTAAGACATTCACGATAAGTGATTTAAGCACGTAATTTTAAGGAGTATTCACTCGCCTTCACAAAAACAGGCGTTGCGCCGATCACTTCTCCATCTGCATGAAATAAGATTTTTCCATCTGCCTCCAAGTACGCTTCTTCGTGCTGAAACAGGGTAACGCCCTTCATTCCAAGGTGCTTGCGAAACACCATCGCACTTAGAAACAAGAGCACTTTAAATGGATTCAAATCTGTGACAACGAGTGTTTGAAAGCCTGGCTGCCTTGCGCTTACTTCTGGCGCTGCTTCCAGCCCACCTCCGTAATAGGGGTGATTACAAACAATCACAAACCACACTTGGCGAAAGACCTTCTTCTCGTTTTCAATAAACAGTGCAAGGTCGAACGGCTTAAAGGACCATAAAGAATGGAGAAATGACAGCGGGTAGATGATAAACCCAAGCCCCAGTCGTTTCAGCCACTTTTTTCCTCTGAAATGCACTGTTTTCCTTAGCACATGCGCATCAAACCCAGCACCGATATGATTGATAAAGAGAACGGATTGTGCGCTTTCTGCGTGATCTTGAAAGGAGCCGAGTGAAAATGTTTTGGTGAGCATTCTTTTTTGCTTTCTCACTTCTTTTAGGACATCTTGACGATGGATGCCAAGGCCCTTCGCCGCATCATTCCAATGACCGGCAGGGACAAAGCTTAGCTGCACATGATCCATTTCCTTTAAGCCATTTAGGACTTCATGAATGGTTCCGTCACCGCCAATGACAATCAGGCGCTTTAGCCTGTCATCTTGCATGGCGCTAATTTGTCTTGCCAATACTTCTGCATGACCTTCATGCTGGGTGAGAAACGATCGATATGAGATCTCCACCCTTTGTAGTTCTTTCTCTATGCTCCTCCATGTACGAAGTCCTTTTCCATGTCCTGCTGCTGGATTAACGATAAAGTACCATTCATTCATATATTAGCTCCACTCAGGTCTCATTTTTCGTGACCTTCCATTATGCCTTTAATCGAGCCATTCCTGCCTTCTTTTGCTGTCTGATTCACCATAAGCAAGCAATGCTTTTGTCGCCTTAAATTGCTGATGCTTTGTCGGCGCAGTATTTTTCCGCTGCTTTTCAAACCAATCTTCCGCCTTCTTCTTATCGACAACCTCCATCCCGTATGGAACTTCCGGTAAGTCAATATACGAGGTACGGCTGATCAGGATTTTTTTCACAGGAAGATGGACACCGCTTTGCTGTAAGATCTTTGACACGACGGTGCCAGAGCGTAGAAGGCTTGCGCAAGGATTCAAAACGGACTGAACCGCTTTCCCATTCGCCCGCTTTTCCCAAAAACGTTCCTTCGTTCCGATATATACGCTGTCAGGCTCTGCCTCTAAGAAGGATAAACAAATCACTTCCAGCGGCGTAATGAGGACTGGACATAATTCCATCTCTGCTTTTTGAATGAGCAGCACCGGTTTGTACATCACAAAATATGAATCCGGAAGCTGCCTAGCAAGCATGCGCAGCTTTTCGTCATACCGAATGTGATGGGAAACGGTCGAAATGTTGGAAATCGTCGAGCTCGCCCATTTTAATTGAACATCATATAGATGATCCTTAAAAAAATGAATGAGCTTCGTTTCATCTGTAGGAACGTTTGTAAAGACACCTTGCTCTATATCTGTCGGCTCGTTAAAAAGACTCAGGTCCCGTTCCTTCTTCATATCGGCTTCTTTTTGCTTTCTCTTTAAGGAGAATTTCTTTCTCTTTTCCTCCTCTTGTTCAGGCGCTTGTTCAGAGATTTGGTCAAATGAATGCTGCGTCTTCTCTTTTGAAGCTTTTTTTAACTCGTCCCACCTTTGCTTTTTCAATCGAATGAATTGATTGATGTAGTGATGCGGGTCTTGTTCATATCGTGATATATAATCTTGAATTTTGATAATTTGCGCCATCTGCTGCTCACTCCAACTTTTAGAATCATTTATGTAGTGCAAATTGTTTGATTGCGTGATAACGCGGGGTTTCTCTCGGGCGTATTTCATATAGAGTCATACAAGAAACCTCTATCACGTATGGCTCTTTGCGTAAAGGCGCTTGTTCTGCAAAAGAGTGATCCGCGTTCCATTTGCGCGCAATCGTCATATGCGGATGAAACGGTCTCTTTTCAACAGGATGTCCTGCTGACAATACGGCTGCTCTCACCTTTTCTCTTAATTGCATGAGTGGTTCACTTTCATCAGGTTTTGCAAAAAAGACTCTCGGTCGTTCCTTCGTGCCAAACTGTCCGACCTCATTCAGCTCTAGTGAAAATGCAGTGGCTTCCTTTGAGAGGATCTCAAGCAGCTCGATGATCTTCTTTAAGCGCTCATCTGGAATGGCACCTAAAAAGATCAAGGTCACATGATAATCATGTGGTGCTGTCCATTTTTGAAAAGACAGTCCGCTTCTTTGATCAATGTCTTTTTTGATTTGATGCGCAAGTTGTTCAGGGATTTGAACCCCAATAAAATAATGACGGTTTTCTGACACAATATCACCTGTCCTTTTATAACAAGCTTTACGAATCCCCATTGATGATAGTATAACTAAAGAAATGCGGAATGAGAAGAAAGGGTGTCACATGATGAAGGTTGCACAAAATATAGCGGAGCTGATTGGCGATACACCACTTGTTCAATTACAGCGGCTTCAGCCAGACAATGCGGCAGCTGTTTATTTAAAGCTGGAATCGTTTAATCCTAGCGGCAGTGTGAAGGACCGCGCTGCTTACAATATGATCGTCGAGGCTGAAAGGCAAGGGAAGCTTACAAAAGGAGCGACCATTATTGAACCGACGAGTGGGAATACAGGGATTGGTTTAGCTATGAATGCAGCAGCTAGAGGGTATCAAGCCATCCTTGTGATGCCTGATACGATGACAAAGGAACGAATCAATATTTTGAAGGCTTACGGGGCGCAGGTCGTTTTAACCCCAGGAGAAGAAAAAATGCCAGGCTGTATTCGCAAGGCAGAGGAGCTGGCAGCTCAAATTCCTCATAGCTTTATCCCGATGCAATTTGATAATAGAGCGAATCCAGATGCCCATAGAGGCACAACGGCTGTTGAAATCATGGAAGCTGTCAAGCAACTTGGAAAGCCCCTTGGAGCCTTTGTCGCAACAGCAGGAACTGGCGGAACCATTACAGGCACTGGAGAGGAATTAAAGAAGGCTTTCCCTCATTTGACCATACGTGTGGCAGAGCCGAAGGGATCTCCAGTCTTATCTGGCGGGACACCTGGCAAACATAAACTTGTTGGCACAAGCCCAGGATTTATTCCCAAAATTTTAAACGAGCATGTCTATGATGAAATCGTGCAAGTAAGCGATGAAGATGCGTACAATATCACACGTCAGCTTGCCCGTATTGAAGGAATTTTAGTTGGTCCATCCTCTGGTGCAGCCTGCTATGCTGCGATTGAAACAGCCAAGCAATTGCCGGCAGATCAAATGGTGATCTGTATGACAGCAGATACAGGCGAACGATACTTATCAAGTGATGTTTTTCAAGATTAAAAAAGGAACAGGGTCATGAATCCCTGTTCCTTTCAGATTGTTGACAAAGGGCTAAAATGATCTTGATTTTAGCCCTTTGTCTTCTTTTCAGCGTGATAGAAAACCTTTGCAGCCCTAGGAAGGGCGAGCACCGGAACGGAGCGAATTTGACATTCGTGAGTACCGGCGCGCAGGACTGACACCGAATGCGAGGGTTTGTCTACATGCTGTTTCAAGGCTAGGACGATTTGTCGGACTTCACCTCAGCCTGCTCCCCTGTGATGAGTAAAGCCTGCTCATCAGTAAGCGGGCATAAATCGAGCGTCTGCTCATACTGCTCCATGATTTGCTGCGCAGCCTCGCCTAAATAGGTATTGTACATATGCGGTACCGGACAGTAGCTTATCTCATTGAATCCTTGATAAGATGAAAGCTCTGGTGCCTTCTGCCGATCATCCATCACGGAGATATATTCAATGCTTGGCGCCATGATGATACTCCCTGCGGATTCGCCAATGTACAGCTTGCCTTTATTGATTTCTTCTTTTAGCACGTCATCGAGACCGTGCTTTCTCAATTCCTGCAGCAAATAGAAGGTGTTGCCTCCTGATACGTACACCACATCATTTTGTTTTATCATCTTTATGATTTCTTCGGTAGACTGCTCAGCTATTTGAACGATTTCTAGCTGCATACCGAGTTGATGAAAGGCTTCTTTCGCTGCCTCCACATAGTGCGTGACTTCTTCCACAGCACTAGCTGTTGGGAAAAATGTCACGCGTTTTCCTTTTAATGATTCACCCGTAAAGTCAGATAAGAGAGAATAGCTGTCTTTGAATGAAGAGCATAAGAACATTTTTTTCACTGTGAATCCCTCTTCTCTTTTTCTATTTTGCCAATTCATACATGGCTTGTGCGTATAGAGCGGTTGCTCTTAGTAGATCATCGATTTCGATATATTCATCCTTCTGGTGTGCGCAATCTGGTCTGCCAGGGAAGAGAGGACCAAAGGCAACGCCTGCTTCTAAAGATCTCGCATACGTTCCTCCACCAATGGCAATCAGGTGAGCTGGATCTCCCGTTTGTTCCTCATATACCCGCTGCAATGTTTTGACAAGCGGGTGATCTTTTGAGACGTGATGCGGGGGGCTGTCATCAAATTTTAGAAGGGTAGCCCCTTTGATGCCTTCGATCCCTTTTTTAACGTCCTTGCCGTCTGCTGTCACTGGATAGCGGACATTTAATCCTAGCTTCGCTTCCCCGCTTTGTGTATAGCGGATCGTGCCAACATTCAAGGTCAAATCTCCGCTAATGTCATCTTTGCAAGCAATCCCCAGCTTTTTCCCTCGTGTATCCTGATCAAATAAAGCGTTGATTTGGGAGGTAAAAGCAAGCCCGTCTTCATCTAATTCTTGTCCACATAGGAAATTGGCCATATGAATACCCGCATTGATGCCATGCGCCGGCTCCATAGCATGAACTGATTCACCTTTTAATGTGAAATGCAGTCCATCCGCTACATTCTTTACCTCACCTGATAATTGATTGTCAGCAAGATAAGCTTCAAAAGCTGTTTTTAATGATTCAGCATCGTGTTCTTGTGCCGCTGTCACAGTGGCAGTTGCCTCATCCGGCACCATATTCAGCCGCATACCCGATGTGAATTGCTTGAGCGTATAGCGCTGATGTTGTTCTGTATGTTGATATGTAAATGACACAATGGCATCAATGATCCCTTTTTCAGCATGAATAATCGGAAAATCAGCATCTGGTGCAAATCCAATTTGCGGCATCGCCTCGTGCTTGAAATAATGGTCCACACAGCGCCAATCACTTTCTTCATCTGTTCCAATGATCATTCGAATCTTTTTTGACAGCTTCATCCCTGTATCTTTTAACATCTTCAGTGCGTAGAAAGCCGCCATGGTTGGCCCTTTATCATCAATGGCGCCTCGTGCAAATATTTTATTTTCTCTTATGTCCGCTGAAAATGGCGGGGTTGTCCAGCCGTCACCAGCAGGCACAACGTCCACATGGCATAGCACACCTACAATGTCTTCGCCTTCTCCATATTCAATATGACCTGCATAGCCATCCACATTCTTGACTGTGAATCCTTCGTCTTCCCCTTTTTTCAGCATATACTGAAGGGCCTGATCGACTTTTTCACCAAATGGCTTTCCTTCTTTTCCACCTTCTTCATCAAGGACACTTTCAATTTGTAAAAAAGATTGTGTGTCCTCAATCAAATCGTCTTTTTTTCGTATGACTTCAGCTTCCCAATTCATTTTTCCATTCCTCCTTGAAAAAAGGTTGCAATCCACCCTTAAAACGAATATTATATTAATTGTTTTGTAATAATGTTCGTAAATGGAGGATTTTATGTTTCAGTTAAAAGAAAACCAAACCAACATAAAGAGAGAATTAATCGCTGGTATGACGACATTCTTTACTATGGTATATATTGTTGCCGTTAACCCAGGAATTCTTTCAAAAGCAGGCATTCCTTTTGACCAAGTCTTTACTGCAACAATTATCGCTGCTGTCGTCGGTACACTCTGGATGGCACTATTTGCAAACTATCCGATTGCGATTGCACCAGGCATGGGGCTGAATGTCTATTTCACCTTTACAGTTGTCGGTGGTGGCGGCATCAGCTATCAAACAGCGTTCAGTGCGGTATTTGTTGCTGGAATACTCTTTATTATTTTATCGTTAACATCCCTTAGAAAACAACTGATTCAAGCCATTCCAGATAATTTAAAATACGGCATTACAGCCGGAATCGGGCTTTTTATTGCATTTATCGGCCTCCGTCAGTCTGGGATTATCGCAGCTGACCCGGAAAATTTAGTGAAGCTTGGCAACTTAAGCTCGCCTGTTGTCATTTTAACGCTTGTCGGCTTAATGATCTCTGTTATTTTAATGGTACTTCAAGTAAATGGCGCTCTGTTTATCGGCATGTTAGCGACGACACTGATTGCGGTCGTAACAGGCCAGCTTCATTTTCCGAAAATGCTGATGGACATCCCTGCACTACCAGAAGGCATGCTGATTACAAACCCATTCGCTGCCTTCGGCGATGTATTCTCTCATCATTTATACGCTGTCGTCTTCTCCTTCTTACTAGTGACGATTTTTGATACAACGGGCACAATGATCGGAGTGGCCGAACAAGCAGGACTCATGAAAAATGGGCAGCTGCCAAAGGTACGCAGAGCCCTGCTCGCTGATTCTGCTGCAACGACGATCGGTTCTATGTTTGGGACAAGCCCAACAACAGCTTATATTGAATCATCATCTGGGGTTGCTGCTGGCGGAAGAACCGGGCTAACGTCTTTAACGGTCGCTGCATTGTTTATTGTGGCATTGTTTTTTGGCCCGCTCGTTCAAGCCATTTCTTCTTTACCATCCATCACATCACCTGTTCTCATCATTGTCGGGTGCTTGATGATGAACTCCGTGTCACGCATTCGCTGGAACGAGCTAGACGAAGCATTCCCTGCTTTTCTAGTGATCCTTTCCATGCCGCTGACATCTAGTATTTCAACCGGAATTTCACTTGGATTTATTTCATATCCACTTGTGAAACTGGCAAAAGGGAAATGGAGAGAAGTACATGTACTTGTTCTCATCTTTGCCATTTTATTTTTCATTCAGCTCTTTTTCTTAGAAGGATAACAGAAACAAAAAAGGCACATTCTAACAAGGGATGTGTCTTTTTAAGATGAGTGAATTTTTTATTTTGTAAATTTTCTGTGTTTCATTTTTGGACGTTTGAATGTGACAGTATTCTCCATACGCCTTACGCCCATTGGGTTGTAACCGAATTCAAAACATGGTATATACCATGTTTCGATTCATGAAGACAAGTTAAATAACATGTAAAGTTGACTTTTTGGTGGAACTAGATGCATAATAACGTGTATAATAGAATAAAACATTAAGAAACACGAACATTTACCATTGTTGCATGTCCTTATTTCGCAGTTTTAGTGTAGTAAGTTGTGGTTAGTCAAGTCCATCCGATCTTATTGATAGGGAGTGGTTTTTTGAAACCTTCAACAAACCGTATGATGACTCGAATAAAATCAGTCTATATGTTCATTCAAGAGAAAGGTCTTGTGACGACACAAGAGCTGGTTGATGAATTCGGGATCACACCTAGAACCATTCAAAGAGACTTAAACGTGCTTGCCTATAACGATCTTGTTCATAGTCCAAGCAGAGGCAAATGGGAAACAACGAGAAAAAAAGTAAAAATATCATCTTAAGCGTATAATGAACTGTCCATATAACAAAAAGAACCGGCGACATGCCGGTTCTTTTCTTTTGTTCTACATTTATGGTCGATTGATTAAGCTGTCTAATTCTTCGTCCGTCAATTCACGGTACTCCCCTGGCGCTAGATCTTCATCTAAAGAGATAGCCCCCATCGAGCGTCTTTTTAAAAAGATGACTTCATTTCCCACTGCTTGCGCCATCAGCTTCACTTGATGGTACTTTCCTTCAGTAATTGTTAAACGGATGCGTGTATCTTCACTTTCATTCGCATCTACTTCAACCTTTGCCGGCTTCGTGCGGTAATCATCTAAAATGACAACACCCTCTTCAAGACGCTTGATGTCTTGATCTCCTAATGGATATTTCAAATGAACCTCGTACGTTTTTGGCACATGCTTTTTTGGAGAAAGTAATTGATGAGCAAGCTGTCCATCATTTGTGAGGAGGAGAAGACCGACTGTATCCTTGTCTAGTCTCCCGACAGGAAATGGCTCCCTTGCGATATCCTCCGGCTCAAGTAAATCGACGACCGTTTCATCCCGCAAATCTTCAGTAGCTGAGATGACCCCATCTGGTTTGTTCATCATTAAGTAAATGAATTCTTTATATTCTACACGCTCTCCGTGTACGAGCACTTCATCATTCGATGGATCAACATGATCTTTCACCTGCTTCGCCAGTTCTCCATTCACGGTGACTGCCCGTGCCTTGACCAGCTTCTTTACATCTTTTCTTGAACCAAAGCCGCTGCTAGCAAGCAATTTATCAAGCCTCATGAAACTCCACCTCTTCTTAACTCTTTTTTCTTAAAAATTTGGGCATACGGCTGCCGAGTACACGCTCAAGTAATCCTACCTTATATGACAAGAACAGATACACACCGCCGCCAGTGATCATTGAAATTAAAATGACGATACCCGCGTTAATAATTCCACCTTCATACGAAATCACTTGGCTCACAAGCTGACATGTCGCATACGCCACTACAGCCATAATCGCAGTCAAAATACCAATGAGAATAAATCGTTTGAAAATCCTGCGGAACGAATAGCCGGCATGGCGCTTAATCATGATAAACATATACAAGATGGACGCACTATAGCCTAACGCAGTCGCAAGCACAGAACCATTTCCTTGCAGCCAGCTGATTAGCGGAATGTTCAGAACCGTTTTAATGATGATCCCTAACAACAGACTGACGATGGCAAATTTTTGTTTATTAATTCCCTGCAAAATCGCTGCATTAATGGTGAATAAAGAAAACAATAACGCAACAGGTGCATACCAGAACAAAATTGACATCCCAATCTCAGGATGAACAGACGGATAGAAAAACCAATAAACCGGTCCAGCTAATGCTGAGATACCAAATGAAGCAGGCAGCACGAAAAATAATATGACCTGCATCGTCTGATCAATTTGTCTATTGAGCAGCTTGTAGTTACGAGCTGTAAATGATTCCGTAATCGTTGGAATCAAGGTTAAGCCAAACGCTGTTGCAAGGGACACAGGAATCATCACGAGCTTCGGTAAATATAACGTCACAATAGACAATACCGCTGTACTAATATCCTGATGGCCTGATGCAATCATGGCTCTGTTAATCGTGTTTGTATCTATATAAGAATAAATTGGAATCGCCAGTCCAACAAACACATACGGTGCGGCATAGCTAAATAGCTCTGTAAACATTTGCTTATAAGATAAGTCAGAGGAAGCACCTGTATTCGGCTGCATGGATAAGAGCCGATCCTTGCGCTTCAGCCAATATAAATAAAGCGTGAATAAGCCGCCAAATGCGCCGATAAGTGCTGCAAATGTAGCATATCCGACAGCGATGACAAGACCGCCGTCAAGCACTTTTAAAATAATAAACGTTGCTGTTAATAGGAAGATGATTCTGACAAGCTGCTCGATGACTTGGGAAACAGCTGTCGGTCCCATCATAGAGTGTCCTTGGAAGAACCCTCGCACGAGACTCATAATTGGTACAACCAAAAGACCTAAACTGACCATCCGAATCACATATACCACTTGGTCGACGGTCAAACCGCCTGTTTCATTTGATCCGCCAAGCTGAATCTTGGCGAAAATTGGTGCACTCAAATATAAAAGAGAAAAAGCGATAATCCCGGTGACAAGCATGACCGACATACCCGCCCTGAACATTTTTCTCGTTGTCTCATAATCGCCAATTGCATTATATTTAGAAACAAATTTTGATACCGCTGTTGGAAAACCAAGCGTAGCAATACTTAAAAAGATCGTATACTGATTGTATCCATATTGAAATAGCGCTCCACCAGTAGCTCCAACCATTGCGCTAAATGGAATTAAATAAATCATACCAAGAATACGAGAGAGATAAGTCCCTATCGTTAAAACCAACGTACCACGAAGCAGTTTATTAGACATGCGCTTAACCACCATTTTTCTAATGAATATTCAACTCAACTATTTTACCACATCATTTCGACGCACAGGTAACAAATCCAATACAGAAGGCACAAAACCAATCAATTCATATTTCAGCCTTCCCCAATTTTCGTTATAATAGATGAATGACTGAAAGTAGAAAGAGGAATGTAACATGAAACATTATGATGTCATTGTCATTGGCGGTGGACCTTCTGGACTGATGGCCGCGATTGCATCAGCAGAGCACGGTGCAACTGTTCTGTTAATTGACAAAGGAACCAAGCTTGGCAGAAAGCTCGCCATTTCTGGCGGTGGACGCTGTAACGTCACCAATCGCCTTCCAGTAGAAGAAATCATCAAGCATATTCCCGGAAACGGTCGTTTTTTATATAGTGCATTTTCTGAGTTCAATAACGAGGATATTATTTCGTTTTTTGAAAACCTCGGCATTGAACTTAAAGAAGAAGACCATGGACGTATGTTCCCTGTCTCAAACAAAGCACAATCTGTTGTGGATGCCCTTTTAGACAGGCTCCGTAACCTCAATGTGACCATTCGAACGAATGAGAAGATTAAAACAGTTCTGTATCAAGACGGACAAGCAGCCGGAATTGTTACAAATAATGATGAAAAAATTTCAAGTAACGCTGTTGTGATTGCTGTTGGCGGAAAAAGTGTGCCGCATACTGGTTCTACTGGTGACGGCTACGCATGGGCAGAAGCCGCTGGTCATACGATTACAGAGCTCTTCCCAACAGAAGTACCGGTCACATCAGATGAACGTTTTATAAAAGAAAAAGTGCTCCAAGGGCTTTCTTTAAGAAGTGTGGCTGTCAGTGTTTTAAATAAAAAGGGAAAACCCGTCGTCACACATGTCATGGATATGATCTTTACACACTTTGGCTTATCCGGCCCAGCTGTTCTTAGATGCAGCGGATTTGTGGTGAAAGAATTGAAAAAGCAGCAGGTCGTCCGTCTGCAAATAGACTTATATCCGAAGCTTAATGACGAAGAGCTTTTCCAAAAGCTTCATCGAGACCTAAAAGATGAACCAAAAAAAGCCATTAAAAATGTCCTAAAGTCTTGGATGCAAGAACGCTATTTATTGTTTTTGTTAGAGAGGAACGGTATAGATCCGCAAGACACTTTTTCTGGTCTTGCTAAGGACAAACTGCGCGCATTCGCCCATGATTGCAAACATTTTATCGTTCATGCCAATGGTACACTCTCTTTGGACAAAGCGTTTGTTACAGGAGGTGGCGTTTCTGTGAAAGAAATTGAACCGAAGAAAATGGCGTCTAAAAAAATGCCCGGTCTTTATTTCTGCGGAGAAATTCTAGACATCCATGGTTATACAGGCGGATACAATATCACGTCAGCACTTGTAACAGGCAGACTTGCTGGTATGAATGCTGCACTAGAAGCAAAGGAGAGAGATCAATGATCAGACGTGCATTTCCAATTGTATTTGCAGTCGTTATTAGCTTGACAGCCGCTTTTTTCTTGAAGCTGTCCATTACCCCATTAAAAGTTGCCATTGTGTTGGCGTTTACCATCTTCGCTGTTTGTTTAAAAGAATACGTTTATCGTCTTCGTAAACGAATCGAAGAAAAATCCTCTTCACATATCGATAGTTGATTAATGGAAGCAAAACATGTTACGGTAAAGTAGAGGTCGAGTGAGAAGCTCGCCTCTTTTTGTTTGAAATTAGTTGAGTTAGGGGATATTAAGTAAATCCTCTGCTTAAACGTGTAGAACAACAGGAGAGTGAGATGGTGTGAAAAACGTATCAAGTGTATTTTGGATTGTGATTGCGATCACATTTGTTGCCGTCATATGGGGAGCTTTTTCTCCAGAAACACTGCAAAATGTCACAGATCAAATTCAAACATACATTACAAATGACTTTGGCTGGTATTACTTGTTAGTGGTGTCACTACTCGTCGGCTTTTGTCTATTCTTTATTTTTAGCCCAATCGGTAAGATTACGCTAGGAAAACCTGGGGAAGAGCCTGAATTCGGCTTATTTTCTTGGTTTGCGATGCTATTTAGTGCCGGTATGGGAATTGGTCTTGTTTTTTACGGAGCAGCTGAACCGATCAGCCACTATGCCATCCAGTCACCAACGGGTGATACTGAAACGGCGCAGGCATTCCGAGATTCCCTTCGATATACTTTTTTCCATTGGGGGCTTCATGCATGGGCTATTTATGCCATTGTTGCACTTTGTATTGCTTACTTTAAATTTAGAAAAGATGCACCTGGCTTAATCAGTGCAACGTTGCAGCCGGTTTTAGGAAATAAAACGAATGGATGGATCGGAAAAACCATCGATTGTATTGCGGTATTTGCAACTGTAGTTGGTGTTGCGACAAGCCTAGGATTAGGCGCGGCACAAATAAACGGTGGGTTGAATTACCTGTTTCACATTCCGAATGCTTTTAGCACACAATTGATCATTATCATGATTGTGACGGTGCTTTTCCTTGCATCTGCTCTAAGCGGGATTGGAAAAGGCATTAAATATTTAAGTAATATCAACATGGTATTAGCAGCTGTTCTGATGTTTTTCTTACTTTTGGTAGGTCCAACTGTTTTTATCTTAAATTCATTTACTGACTCAATTGGGCAATACTTATCCAACATCGTTCAAATGAGCTTCCGTCTATCTCCAAATGATCCTGAGAAGAGAGAATGGATTAATGGATGGACAATCTTTTATTGGGCATGGTGGATTTCTTGGGCACCATTTGTCGGAATCTTTATCGCAAGGGTGTCACGCGGACGAACGATTCGAGAATTTTTAGTAGGTGTCTTAGTGGCTCCTTCTATCCTAGTATTCCTATGGTTCTCGATTTTCGGTGTATCTGCGATGGATTTACAGCAAAAGAATATTGTCGATGTTGCGGGTCTATCAACAGAAACAATGCTCTTCGGTGTACTAAATGAATATCCGCTGGCGATGATCACATCGATTCTAGCACTTATTTTAATCGCTATATTCTTTATTACATCGGCTGATTCAGCTACATTTGTGCTTGGAATGCAGACAACCTATGGATCATTGAACCCTTCTGGCAGTGTCAAAGTTAGCTGGGGCATCATCCAATCTTCTGTTGCTGCCGTTCTTTTATTTTCAGGGGGACTTGAAGCCCTGCAAAATACAGCCAAGCTCGCTGCCTTGCCGTTCTCCGTTGTCATTATTTTGATGATTGTCTCACTGTACAAGTCACTGAATGATGAACGAAGAGCCATCAAGCAAGCCAATAAAGTCAGTAAACCACGAAGTCCAAGAGTAAAAAAAGCATAATCTCAAGCGAAAAAGCCGTTCCTCATAAGAACGGCTTTCAGATTGTTGACAAAGGGCTAAAATGATGTTTATTTTAGCCCTTTGTCTTCTTTTCAGCGTGATAGAAAACCTTTGCAGTCTAGGAAGGACGAGCACCGGAACGGAGCGAATTTAACATTCGTGAGTACCGACGCGCAGGACTGACACCGAATGCGAGGGTTTGTCTACACGCTGAAAGCCGTTCCTCATAAGAACGGCTTTTTTCTATATAGACAATTTAAGATTGTTGCAAGCAGGAGGATTCCTGTAAAATAATAATGAAATCATTTCTACAATGGAGGTTTATATGACGCTGCCTACATTCAAGTACAACCCAGATCCAGTTTCGTTAAACGTGATCAAAAAAGAGCCTACGACATGTCCTGTTTGTGAAAAAGATAGAGAATATGTGTATCATGGTCCATTTTATTCTGTTGAAGATGTGAAAGGAATTTGCCCTTGGTGCATTAAAGATGGTTCAGCCGCTAAAAAATACGATGGCACCTTTCAAGACGATGCAAGCTGTGATGACGTTGAGCAAGAGGAATATATAGATGAACTGATCTTTAGAACGCCAGGTTATCGCGGCTGGCAGCAGGAATATTGGTTAAGCCATTGCGGAGATTTTTGCGCGATCGTCCAGTATGTCGGTTGGAAAGAGATAGAACATTTAGAGGAAGAGCTCACAGAAGATATCGAAGACATTTGCAGCGGCGGGGGATTAACGAAAGAAAACCTAAAACAATGGCTCGTCAACGGCGGAGATCTGCAAGGCTATCTCTTTCAATGTGTTCACTGCAACAAGCATCGTTTATATATTGACGCTAGTTAAACAAAGTAAAAGGACCCTTCAAATAGGTCCTATTTTTTATATAAAATGAGGGCAGAAAAACAGTAGAGCTGTTCTCCTCCTTGCTCACAGATCACTGCTACATTGTACTTGATGTCAATGATTTGGTCGTCATCCATTCCTTTTAAAAAAAGATTGATTTCGCTCTGCAAATCTTTTTCGTGCTCTTCATCAAAGACAGCTACCTTTAGCACATATGCCACTCTCCCTTCTCTCGCTACTCTATCTTTATGCACATGAGGGCGGGCATATGAACAAAAAAAGCCTTTCATCTATGAGATGAAAGGACTTCTGTTTACAGCTTCGGTTTTGTTTCTCCTGTCCAAGCAAGCATTCCGCCAACGACATTGGTCGCTTGATAGCCTTGGTCTTCTAGGAAATAGCAGACATTTTCACTACGTTTACCAGAGCGGCAAATAATATAATACTCCTGCGTTTGATCGAATGCATCCAGTTTCTCAGGGATATCTCCCATTCGGATGTGGACAGCTTCTGGAATCATTCCTTCTGCTACTTCCTCGTCCTCACGCACATCAACAAGCTGAATGGCTTCTTCTTGCTCTAGCTTTTGTTTTAATTCTTCTATTGAGATTTCTTTTACTGACACGACGCTCATCTCTCCTTTTAATCACAGTGACACCATTATAGCAAATGAACCCCATTACTGTGTATTCACCCGCTTCGATTGCAGGAAAGACGGCAGGCGTTTCTTTACTTCGGCTGTCTGCTGCTCACTTTCAAACTCTACTTTTTTGAATACTTGATAGGCGAGCCACATATGACCATAGGCGAGTATACTCACACTAAAGAACGGCACGATTCCCGGCAAATAAGCAAAGAGAACAAACAGCAGAGCCGAGAAAACGAGCATACAGAGTGTATATTGCAAATATGAGATACCAAGCAAAAGAGAGAATTTTAGATAGAGACGTTTTTTCCAATCATAATGAGCCAGCAGCGGAAAAATATAAAACAAGCTCACAACAAAGAGAAATCCAAAGATATAAATGGCAAAACGAAGCACATGCAAAAACCAGCTCGTTGGATAAATATACGCAAGGTCTACATATATAATCGTTCCTATGATCAATAGCGCCAATCCCATCAAGTTAGAGCGTACAAACTCCTCACGGTACACCTTCCAAAAAGTCCGGAAAACGCTCACTTGCTCATGCCCTTGTATCCACTTTCTCATCACCGAAAATAACGCAGTGGTTGCAGGCATCAATCCAAAGATCCCAAGTCCCAGCATGGTGAACAGCAACCATAGCAAATTTGTATAGGCGAGTCGCATCACCCACTCACACATTCGAAGCATTCTGCTCATTGAACCATCATGATCCATCTCTTTCCCCTCCTCTCTTTTTTTTATGACACCGTCTCTTTCTGAAGCAACTCTTCTATGTCAATTGGGCGCTTCTCTGCAACAGACCGCCACATGCCTTCCCCAAGTGCAATTGAATAAGCACCAGCCTCTGCCCCTGCTGATATGTCATAGTGAATTAAAGGATCTTTCCCGATAAATAAATCGGCCAAAAGCAGAGGATCTCCGCCGCCATGTCCTCCTGGCTGCTTCACAACTTCAATCGTCTCTTTTGCTCCAAACATCGGATAATAAGAAATCGTCTGTTCTGGGAATTGAAAAGGAATTCTGGATGGCACATGAAACTCATTTGTTTCAATACGCCCCTTCGTCCCATTTATAGCAAGCCGATATCCTTCATATGGAGCTGAGAATTGAATCGAATAGCTGAAGAGAGCCCCTTGGTCATATGCCACTGATGCCACATATGTATCCTCAATGTCAATTTCCTCATCAAAAATACAGGCGTCTGGGCGATAATTGGTGTATTGCTGCGTTTGCTCCTGACCGGATTCGATATGATCGTCCTCGACATTTGAGCGTACTACCCTCGGATTCCACCTTGCTTCATAATGACATGTATCCTTCACATGACATGTTCCGCAATACCTGTTTTCTTCCCCCTGCAAAGGATTCCAAGGACTTTTATCTCCGTAATAGTTCAGCGCCCCATAGGCAAATACTTGCTTCGGCTTTTGATTGATCCACCAATTGACCAAATCAAAATGATGCGTCGATTTATGAATGGATAGTCCGCCAGAGAATTGCCGCGTTCGGTTCCACCTTTTGAAATAACTAGCGCCATGATACGTATCAATGAGCCAGCTCAGTTCAACAGATGTGACCCTACCAATCTTTCCTTCTAAAATGAGTTCTTTGATCTTTCGATGAAATGGATTGTAGCGATAATTGAAAGTGACTGTGACCTTTCCTTTACTTTCCTTTTCTTTTTCCATTACTTTTTTGGCGTCTTTTGCTGTTGTGACCATTGGCTTTTCAGTGATGACATCGAGATCATGGTCAAGTGCTTGCAAAATATAGGTGACATGTGTGTCATCCCTGCCTGCCACAATGACGATATCTGGCTTTGCTTCCTTCACCATTTGATCAAATGCCTCTTCATGAAAAAACGAGACGCCCCGCAGTGATGGAAAACGCTCCTGACAAAGTGTATACCGATGATGATCTATATCTAAAAGCCCTGTAATCCTGTAATGCTCATTGAAATCCTCTGTGAGCGGCTTAATAAACATATTGAACGCACGCTGACTGAGTCCGCAAATTACGACCCGTTTCACAGTCCCCACCCCTATTTCTATCGATTTTCACGAAGCTGTTTCATGAGAGACAGCGCCTCTTTAGACTTGTCTGCATACACGGGAATAAAAGCGACCATATCTCGATGTAATCGAAAGGTATAGCCGTTTAGCTTTTTCGTGCCTTTACTAACTTGAACCGCATAATCGACCGTTTTACCTGTCCTTTGATCCTCGATCGTATATGGCCCTGCCGCTTGATCATCAATACCCATCTCTTCAAGCAGCTGAAAGCTTTCAGGATCATCATATGTTCGAAACATTTCTTCCGGGACAAGCATGATGTCCCCCTCTTTGGCGGTAATTTCAACAAGAAGCTTTTCAGGAATCGCCGGAAAGATGTGGACGCTATACGTTTCTTGTTCCGTTTGAAAAGCCTTCTCGACTAATTGATCCTTCATCCCCTTTGACATGTCAGAAAAAATCAGAACATCGATACCGTTTGTTTTCCCATGACAGGCTGACAAACAAAAGGCAGCGATAAAGCTGAGGAGCCATGCCACAGCCCTTTTTTGCCTCTTCATGCCTTTTGAAAAACAGGCAGCTTCTCTAGCTCAGTTAACGCCATAATAAAAGCGCCTGCCCCGTGCAAGTCATTTGTGCTTCTCTCTCTACCGACGTAGTAATCATAAAATCCAGCAGATGTTCCGATACATATATCATTGATGGTAAAATCACCGTTTTCTGTCTCAGCCGTCTTATGCTGAATTAAGCCTTGGTAAGCTTTCACCACATGATCTGTGTAGCGGGGGCTGACATACCCTTCGTTCATGGCTTTTGCCATGGCGTACATGAATAAACACGATCCAGAGCTTTCAAGCCAATTGTCGCTATGAGTACCTTTATCAATGATTTGATGCCAGAGACCTGTGTCTTGATCCTGGTACCTAGCTACACTCTCCAGCATGTCTGTCAGCGTTTCCTTCCACATCTTTCGCCCTTCATGCTGCTCTGGCAGATCCTCGATCATATCTGCTAATGCAAGAACATACCAGCCAAATGACCTTGCCCAAAACTCGGGAGAACAGCCTGTCTTTTGATCAGCCCATGGCATCACTTTTCGTTCGTCCCACGCGTGATAATACAGACCTGTTTTTTCATCTTTTGTATGCTTTCTCATGAGATGCTCTTGCTGGATCACCATATCCACCAGTTCCTCTTCATCTTTCAGTTTTGCATACTTTAAGGCAAAAGGTCCGCCCATGTAGAGACCATCCAGCCACATTTGATAAGCATAATTGTCTTTATGCCAAAATCCGCCCTCAGATGTACGATTCAATGTGCGATAAAGCCCGCGGAGCTTCTCCGCTGCCAGCACATACCGCTTCTCTCCTGTTCGTTCATAAAGAGGGAATAAAATGAGCCCAGCTTGGATCGCATCAAGCTCATCTCTTCGAAATAACAGGTTTCCATACTCATCAATGAGCGAATCTGCGTAGCTTTTCACATAATTGAAATACGTCTCGTTCCTCGTTGACTCATATAGCTTCATCACACCGCAAAGAAAAACGCCTTGATGATAATGCCATCTTCCAGCTGGAGGTAGCTCGATTGGTGTATGCGCTTTCATAATTGTTTGTGCTAATTTCTCTGCATGCTCAAGTGGTGATCCCTTTTTAGTCGATAATGTCATTCTTTTTCATCTCCCTTTTTAGTAAATACCTTCTTCCCCAAATTTCTTCGCTAAACGGTTCGCCAGCATAACCAAAATGAGTCCAACGGCTGCTTTAAATAGACCTACAGCGGTACTATAGCTGAATTGCCCTTGCTTAAGACCAGCTGTATAAACGTACGTATCAAAGATTTCTGCTACTTCCCGGTTCGTTGCATTGAGTAATAAATAGACATGCTCAAAGCCAAGCTCTAATGTGTCACCTATTTTCAAAATAAGCAGAACGACAATCACACTTTTAATGGCAGGAAGCGTAATGTGCCACATTTGTCTCAGTCTGCCGGCTCCATCCATTTTCGCTGCTTCATATAGCTGCGGATCTACCGCTGTAATCGCCGCTAGGTAAATGATCGTCGACCAGCCTGCTTCCCGCCAAATCACTTGTAAAATGTACATCGGTCTAAACCATTCCTGACTAAGTAGAAAGTTAATCTTTTCCCCTCCAAAGAAAGCAATTAATTCATTGATTAACCCACCATCTACTGTTAACAAAACAAAGGATAAGGACACGACAATCACCCATGACATGAAGTGAGGAATGTATATCATCGTCTGCACAAATTTCTTAAACAATGCCAATCTGACCTCGTTTAAAAGCAGGGCCAATAAGATCGGAATTGGAAAGAAAATCACGACATTCATGGCAAATAAAATCAGTGTATTTTTTAATAAGATGAAAAATGTTGGTTCTGTAAACAATCGAATAAAGTGTTTGAAGCCAACCCACTCACTACCGAGAATACCGAGAAACGGCTGGTAATCTTGAAAGGCAATGATCAGCCCCCACATCGGCACATATTTAAAGACAAGAAAATAAATGAGCCCTGGCAAAATCATGACATACAAAAACTTTTGACTAAGCATTTGATTAAGTAAGCGCTTTCTTCTTTCTTTTTTCAAAGCTGCCGCAGGCACACCCTTGGCAGTAACATCCTCTGTTTTCATAGATAAAGCCTCCCCTCATGCTGGTGCATGTGTTAACTGTATCTTAAGGATGAAAAATCCGTCTACAATCATATCATCAGATCATATTTACTTAGGGGAAGCTACTCAAAACGTTACATAAAACATGAGAAAATGATCCTAATCTCAGAAAATGATTATTGACAAACCTACCAAATTTTTGGATTAATAAATAAAGAGGAAAAGATTGTTCCGTTTGAAATGGGGGGTTTTATGAAAAGAAGGCAATATAAATTTTATTACAAGCTCGTCACGTTTTTTTTCATGCTTAGTACGATTCCTGTCATCATTGTCGGTATTTTTTCTTATCAGCATTCACAAAAAACAGCACTCGAAAATATCTCAAATGAAAAGCTGGACAGCGTTAAACAAACGCAATCCAATATTGAGCATATTTTAAAGACAGTTGATCACTCTCTCACTCACTATGTCAGTTCGCCGCCTCTCCTTCAAACACTGGCAGAACCTTTAAATCCAGACCAATTCCAGCTTTATAATCAAGTACAGCAGGAACTGAACTACCTGCAAACCTTTGACACCGATCTTTCCAATATTACGCTCGTCAGTAAAATGGAAGACTGGTACATGAACAATTCGGGGCTTTATCATGTCACAAGCGGGGACCAAGAGAAAGCGCTCACCTCTTACCTCAATATTCCGAGTCATTCCAGCTGGGCACTTGAAGAGAATAATCCACTTGTTGCGACAAAGGAAGGAAAGGCCTCCTTTTGCAAATACAATGTGAACTTAATCAAACAACTCCCTATGAACAGTGTCCAGAAAAAAGGGATCGCTGTCGCCAGCATTCCCAGCTGCACGATTGCTGACAATATGCCTGACTTCTCTCAATCTGACAGTATGTTTGTCATTGATACTAACGGAAAAGTGCTGTTACATAACCGCAAAGAACAAATTGGTGAATCCTTGAAAAATCAAGAGTTCGTCAAGCATGTCCTATCGCGTGAAAAACGATCAGGTCAATTTAACATGAAGATCGAGGAACTAAACTATCAAATTACGTTTCAAAAATCAGACTATAACGAATGGACGTACCTATCCTTTGTTTCCATACCAGAACTCAAGGCACAAACGAAATCAATTGGGTGGATCACCTTTATTATCTGCTTTATTTTGTTAGCGCTTTCATTGCTATTTTCATGGTTTGGGTCCAGGCATTTTTATAAACCAATCCGCTTGTTATACGAGTCCTTTGCACGCAATGAATCCTTTTTGCAAAAGCAGCCTTTTCAAAATGAATTTGAGTTGATTGAGTCGAGTATTAAACAAATGAAGGATCAAAACAATGATTTAGAGGAACGTATTGAGCAGCAAGTCACGCACCTCCAGCAATACTTTATGGTGCGGCTATTGCTCGGAAAGCTGACAGAAGAAGAAATTAACAACCGGTTCCAAAGTTTAGGATTCCCTCAGGACTGGTCTCACTTATCCATGCTTGTGACCCAAATTGATACGCTAAAAGGAACACCTTATGAAAAAAAGGATGCTGACTTACTTTTATTTGCGATCAATGGACTAATTGAGCAGATTATTCCGCAAGAGGAGCACCTTCAGCCAACAGTTGTCAATCAGCATCAAACGACGATTATCCTAAATCACTCAAAGTCAGATGAAGAGTTTACTGAATATTTAAACCAATTAGCGGAAACGACTCAGCTGCGTATCGAGGAAGAGCTTGGTTTATCGATCAGCATCGGAATCAGCCGTCAGTTTCAGGAGCTCACGATGGCAAAACAGGCTTACATTGAAGGAAAAGAGGCCTTAAAATACAGACTCAAAGCAGAGAAAAAGTCCATTATCTTATATGAACATATCCAGCAAGGAAAAACGTTTAAAACTCATTTTCCAAAGCAGCTTCAACATGATTTATTTGATGCGATGAAAGCAGGTGACCAAGGCAAGGCAGATCACTATTTACATGTGCTCCTGCAATCCATTTTCTCTAAAAATGCAGGACCGCACGAGTACCATATCGCCCTCGCCCGTTTTTTAAACAATTTGATTGAGTTGATGCATTTGCTTGGCATTGAATTATTTGAGGTCGAAGACAATAAAATGCTGTATGATACGATTTTTGAATTTAAAACGTTTGAAGATACCGAAGCATGGCTGAAACATGAGATCATTCGGCCGATAATTGACCAGCTAGGTGCACGCGAGGAATCACAATACAAAAACATCTCAGAAAAGATCATCCATATCATTCATCAAGAATTCGACTCAGATCTCACATTGGATGAAATCGCCACACGCCTGCATTACAACCCAAATTATTTAAGCAGTATCTTTAGAAAGGAAATGGATATCTCCTTTAGTGAATATCTCTCATCCTACAGACACCATGTCGCCAAAAACTGGCTCGTGGAGACCGATATGTCCGTCAAAGAAATTTCGGAAAAACTGAAATATAAAAACCCGCAAAACTTCATCCGTTCCTTCAAAAAACTAGAAGGCACGACCCCTGGCAAATACCGCGACCAGAAAAAAGGCATATAAGACAAAAAGTCCCGCTCTCATAGGAGGAAGCGGGACTTTTTTATTTAAATTGTTCATTTAAAATGCTGTCTTCTAGCACTGAAAGCGGCTCTCCGTACACACGTTCAATATGAGCTGCTCCCCAATCACATAGCGCATTCAGAATTCTTTCGAGCGACTGACCGTATTCACTTAATTCATATTCCACTTTAGGCGGTACTTGCTCATACACAATCCGGTTAATCACCCCATCACTTTCAAGCTCTCTCAGCTGCTGCGTGAGCATTTTTTGTGTGATGTTTGGCATGAGTCTCTTCAATTCACTTGTGCGTTTTTTTCCATGTGTTAAATGACATAAAATCACGCACTTCCACTTCCCGCCAATGACCTCAAGGGTCGCTTCCACGGAGATATTATATTTTTTCTTTTCCATTAAATCCTCACTCCTCATTATACGAACAGGCACTTTTTAGTACCTATATTACAAAAAAGTACGTACTTTTTTTTTCGTCATCCATGTTAGATAATAACTCTTGCCGATCGGCTTCGTCTATCAAAATGTCATCTCAGAAGGATGTGAACTGATTCATGAAGAAAAAACAAAACCAATTTGCCCTTCTCGCACTAGCTATTAGTGCTTTTGCTATAGGAACCACTGAGTTTATTAGTGTCGGTCTTTTGCCGATGATTTCAGAGGACTTTGGAGTGAGCGTCAGCCAGGCGGGCTGGACCGTCTCTTTATATGCACTTGGTGTGACATTCGGCGCCCCTATTTTGACTTCTCTGACTTCAGCGATGAAAAGAAAAACATTGCTTTTGCTCATTATGCTCGTCTTTTTGATTGGAAATACACTCGCCACGATGGCTCCGACCTTTTCAGTGCTATTAATCGGCCGGGTCATTTCAGCCTTATCCCATGGAATCTTTATGTCCATCGGCTCTACGATAGCTGCAAGCCTTGTAGTGAAAGAAAAACGGGCAAGCGCGATTGCCTTTATGTTCACTGGTTTAACAGTAGCGACTGTGACGGGCGTGCCTTTTGGGACATTTCTTGGTCATGAGTTCGGCTGGCGGACATCATTCGGTGTGATTGTCATTATTGGTCTGATCGCACTAATATCTAACTATTTTCTTGTTCCATCTCAATTAAAGCAAGGCGTGAAAACATCATTTAAGGATCAAGCTGTTTTATTAAAAACAAAAAGAATCTTGCTTCTATTTGTCATTACAGCAACAGGGTACGGAGGAACCTTTGTCGTCTTTACGTATTTATCCCCTCTCTTACAGCATGTGACAGGTCTTGCGCCTGGGGCGGTGGCATTGATCCTGCTTTTATACGGGATCACGATCGCAGCTGGAAATGTCATTGGCGGAAAGGCTGCAAATGAGAAGCCAATGAAAGCACTCATTTACATGTTTATCATCCAAAGCATCATTTTGTTTATCCTTAGCTTGACTGCTGGATTTACGGTGCTAGGCATCGCAACCGTCATGCTGATGGGACTGTTTGCTTTCATGAATGTCCCAGGGCTTCAAGTAGCTGTCGTTGATTTTGCAGAAAGATACACACCAGGAGCAGTCGACGTCGCTTCCGCTATGAATATCGCTGCCTTTAATGCTGGTATCGCCATCGGCTCATTTTTAGGCGGCATCGTGACAGATACTCTTGGGCTTGTGCATACAGGCTGGATCGGTGGTATCATGGTCCTCATCGCTGCGATTCTCACAATGATTAGTTTTCGAATCGAACAACAAGAACAAAATCAAACCATCTAAGGAGTGTTCAATATGAATCATTTACAAAGTACAAAAACATTAAACAATGGAGTCCACATGCCAGGATTTGGTCTCGGTGTATTCAAGGTTGAAGATGGTGCAGAATTAATAGACGCCGTCAAAACAGCCATTCAAATAGGCTATCGCAGTATTGATACAGCGGCTATTTATGGCAATGAGGAAGGGGTTGGACGAGGCATACAACTTGGTCTTGCAGAAACAGGACTGCGCCGCGAAGACCTCTTTGTGACATCAAAAGTGTGGAATGCCGATTTAGGATATGAATCCACTCTACAAGCATATGAGGAAAGCTTGAAAAAACTTCAGCTTGACTATTTGGATCTATATTTAATCCATTGGCCGGTTGAGGGCAAATATAAAGACGCTTGGCGTGCGCTGGAAACCTTGTATCGTGAAGGAAAGGTGAGAGCAATCGGTGTGAGCAACTTCCAGCCGCATCATCTAGACGAACTATTAAAAGATGCAGACATCATACCAGCTATCAATCAAGTCGAGTTTCACCCAAAACTAACGCAGGAAGCACTCTATACGTATTTGAACACACATGGCATTCAAATGGAAGCTTGGTCACCGCTCATGCAGGGGGAACTGCTTCATCATCCGGTGATCAAAGAACTCTCGGACACATACGGCAAAACACCTGCTCAAATTATTTTGCGCTGGGATGTGCAAAAAGGCGTCATCACCATCCCAAAATCAACGAAAGCGCATCGTTTAAAAGAAAATGCAGACATATTTGATTTTGCCTTATCTGATGAGGATATGAAACGCCTTTCTGATTTAAATGAAAACAAACGGATCGGTCCAGACCCAGACAACTTTGACTTTTAATAGAAACACCCCCGCTCTTTAACTAGGCGGGGGTGTTGATGTTGATCATTTTGATTTTTTAAAGGAAGCTTCATATTCTTCTATGATTTTATTGCCACCATTTGATTTCCACTTCTCTACATCTTTCTTAAATTGATCTTCACTGATGTCTCCAAGAATGAACTTATAGGTCGCATCATCGATGATTTTTTTCAATTCATTTCCTCGTTCTGAGGCTGTTTCTGAATACAGGCTTTCAGCAGGGTTGGCGACGATGATCTTTTGATTGTCTTCTTCCAGCTCTTCATATTTTGTACGAACCGCATCCCCTTTATTTTTCAAGTAGCGTTTATCAATGCCTACTAGACTGACAAGCGGCTGTACATCTGTCTGCCAGCTTTTCACTTGGCTTTCTTCCCTGACAAATGTATTCCCTTCTTCTTTCTTATAATGCTCACCATCTATACCGTACGTCATGAGACCATAGACATCTTCTTCTGCAATGCGATCAAAGAAGGCCAAAATTCGCTTTAATTCTGCCTCTGATTTCACGCTTGTTTTAGGAAATGCGAAGATGCCATTATGACCACCTGATGCCCACACCCGTTCTTTGCCATCTGGACCTTTGATTCGGTTCAAGATATCGACTTTCATGTTTTTATCTGTCGCATCATCTCTCAAGTTCACAGCATCTACCATATTTCCAACATAGATTCCTGCTTTTCCTTGTGAGAATAATTCCTGCTGCTGTGTTTTGCTTGTCACAGGGAAGTCTTTGTTGATATAGCCATTATCACGCAGTTTCTTCATGTACTTCATCGTATTCATGTACTCATCTGTCATAAAGTCTGGCGTGAATTTGCCGTTATCTTCTTTCCAGTCTGTTGGCATTCCCTCATATGAACCCAGCGTTTTAAATGCCCCATAAATCAAATCGTTCCGATCCGTAAAGCCCATTGTATCCGCTTTTCCGTTTTGATTCGGATCTTTTTCAGTAAAGGCTTTCGCTACCTCATAAAGATCATCCAACGTTTTTGGTGTATCCAAATTTAAATTTTCAAGCCAATCCTTTCGAATGACAATTCCTTGTCTTGAAAGTGGTCTCTCTCTATAAATGCCATAAAGCTTACCGTCTATAGAGGCGTTTTTATTGATCAGTTCGTTCATCTTACTTAAATTTGGATAATCCTTTAAATACGGACCGACTTCCCAGAACATACCTGATCTGAATGCATTAATAGCAGACGAATTCTTAATGTCTTGAATTGTCACAATCTGCGGCAAATTCCCTGCGGCAAGGGCAGAATTTAACCGGTCTTCCTTCACAGCATCAGGCACCCACGTAATATCAAGTTCTGTATTTGTGAGCTTCTCAATCTCTTTTAAAACCGAATCTTTCGGCGGCTGCTGATGATACAAAATCGCCATCCATGTCAGCTTCACTTTTTTGTCTAAATCAACCTTTTCATTCGATGAACTTCCTTTGCTTGAACATGCGGATAGAATACCGCTTGCTGCAAATAACAGAACAAACGCAATCAACCATAATTTCTTTCTCCCCATAAGATCCCTCCGTTGTTCCTTCTTTTTAACCTTTTACAGAACCTAGTAATGCCCCTTTGTTGAAATGCTTTTGAATAAATGGATAGACAAGCAGAACGGGAATGGTGGCTACCACAATGACAGCCATTTTAATCGTTTGGTCTGGCGGTGGTGTGGATGATCCCATATCCGACATATCTCCCTGCATTCCGCTCGAAACAATGACAATCTGCCTTAGAAGTACCTGAATCGGCCATTTCACTGAATCATTTAAATACAGGATGGCGGTCATGTACGTATTCCAATACGTCACGGCATAAAAAAGTGAAATGGTCGCAATAGCTGGCAAAGAAAGTGGCAGCACAATTTTAAAGAAAATCCCTAAATCGTTACAGCCATCCATCTTCGCTGATTCCTCAAGGCTTGCGGGAATGTTTTGAAAGAAGTTTTTCAAGATGATCAAATTGAACGCATTGATCGCAACCGGTAGAATTAGTGACCAATAGGTATCAAGTAGACCAAGTGTTTTCACCACAATAAACGTCGGAATCATACCTCCGCTAAATAGCATCGTGAAGACAACGAGAAACATCAATGTTCTCCGGCCTTTTAACTCCTGACGAGACAGCCCATATGCCATGAGTGAGGACAAAAACATGCTGACAGCTGTTCCAACGAGTGTCACAAGAATGGACACGATAAGGCTGCGGTACACAATATCCGTAGAGAAAATATACCGATAGGCCTCTAAAGAAAACGTGGTCGGGAACAAGATAAACTTCTTCGTGATGACCTCTTCTACTGTAGCAAAAGAGGCTGCAATGACATGGATGAACGGAAGCACACATATTAATGCGAACATGAGTAGAAAAGAGTAATTAAATAAGTTGAACAATCGGCCTTTAATAGAACGATCTATGTTCATCACGCCCTTTCTTTGTAAGCGTTATCATTTTATCCGAAAATAAGCTGCAGCCTGTGACGATATCGTGATTAAAATGTAACAAATGGGGGAAGAAAGCGTCTATAATCATCTTGACAGTCCAACTGGGTCGATCCTGTCAGTCGTGCTTTTATGCTCATGAAACAAAAGAATAAGATCATCAGCTAATGACATGATTATGCCCTATGCCTGATCGTTTTCTTCAAGGATTTCCGTCGTATTCACATCGGGTCTATAGCCTAACTCCTGCTTCGTGTTTTCCGTAGACCAAGGCTTTTCTTCGTTTTCTGATACGGCATAATATGTCCCAAAGGGAACGGTCGTTTCAATCGCTGCCTTTATCATCCGTGCTAGATCCTCGTGTGAAAGAAGTGTTCGTTTCGTCCGTTCTTTCTCGTGTAATGCCTCCATCTCATCTGTCACAACCGTTCCAATCCGTAAATTGATAACAGACATTCCCGTTTGATCGTGGAACAAACGGCCTAGCTGTTCAGAAGCAAATTTTAAAATGCCATAGACATTTTGAGTCGCAGGTACATCGTTTGTTGTAATATGTCTCCCTAGTAAGGAGCGTCCATCTTTTTCATAACGATCGGTCACGTGATTGCTGCTTGCAAAAATGACTTTTCGTATGCCGAGGCTTGCAGCTGATCGAAACATAGAATAAGAGCTCCTCCAAAAAATATCATTCGTTTTTTCAAACTCCTCATGATTCATCACATCATGCGTCATCTCCATGTTTAAAAGGTGTATGATGACATCTGTATCTCGCGGAATCGCCTCATATAATTCCTGTTCATTCGTTGCATCTGCTAAAATGACTCCTTTTACACAGCCCGTTTGATCAATAATGGTGATCTCATACTCAGAAGAGAGCGTTTTTGTTAAAATACGGCCGATCACACCGCACCCGCCAATGATCGTGATCTTCTTCATGTGTCTCCTCCTTTCTAATGACGTAGTATGTCCAAGCCTTTATAGATTACAGCCATTTTTTTAAGAATCGAGTGGCCTCGTGACGCATAGCGGCTGTTTCAAAATGACCTGCATGAAGACCAACAAGCTGATACCGTTCTTTCAATGAAGCCGCTTGATAAGTTTGGCTCAATCCCTTTTGAATGCGAGCGACGCCTTCAGCAGGCGTGAGTGGATCAAGTTTTCCAACTAAGCTTAAATGCGGCCTTGGAAAAATCATTTCCTGAATATCAGCTGCCGTAAAGTGCTTTGCTAAGCTTGGTACATAGTAATAAAAACCATGCCTGTCTAAATTGTTCGTTTCAATTAATGTATGGTGATCGACCTGTGCGCAAAGATCAATACACACACTGACCCTCTCATCAAGCGCAGCCGTCCACCAGGAAAGAAGCCCGCCCATTGACATTCCAAAAATAGCTAACCGGTCCGGCAGCACATCAGGTCGAGACAGCACATAATCAATTGCACACATGCTTTCATACAGCATCATGCCCCACATCACTTTCCCTGTTAAAAGCATTTCCTTAAAAATTTCACTTTCGGTTCTTCCTCTTCTCTCACCAAATCCTGCATGATCAATAGCCAGAACACTATAGCCTTTTGAGGTGAACTCTTTCGCATATGAAGGCGCTTGCAAATAATGAGCACCCTTGATGAGCTCTTCCTTCCCATCGACGTAGTTCCCGCCATGAGAGTGCTGAAAGAGCACAACGGGTCTTTTTTTCACCGTATCCTTCGGCTTCACAAAATAAGCGGGCACTTCCTCCACACCATGGATTGAAAGAATGAGTGTTTCGATGACGTACGATTCACGATCCTCGACCTTTAACGTATATGCCTCCACGCGATGGCGTTCTGGCATTTCTCCTAACAGACTGAGCAGTTGTTCACGTTTGCTTTCCTTTTCCATTGACGTCACTCCTCCTTTTGTTGATCATCTGTTAACATACGAGATCGATCGTGCAATCACCTTGTTTTCGACAAAATTATGTCCCGGGAAATAAAGAACACCCACCGGTTCATACCGATGGGTGTCATCATTAATTCGCAACAATATTGACAAGCTTCCCAGGAACCGCAATCACTTTGCGAATGGTTTTCCCTTCAAGCTGTTCTTTTACACGTGCATCATTTTTCGCAAGCTCTTCTAACTGTTCTTTAGTTGCATCAGCAGGAACAGTTAATTTTGCTTTCACTTTCCCATTCAATTGTACGACAATTTCTACTTCATCGTCGACAAGCTTTGACTCGTCATATTGCGGCCATGCTTCATAAGAGATAGACCCTTCATGACCAAGTTTATTCCAAAGCTCTTCCGCTACATGCGGTGCAATTGGAGAAAGTAGTTTCACAAAGCCTTCTGCATATTCTTTCGGCAGTGTATCAGCCTTGTAGGCATCATTGATAAACACCATTAATTGTGAAATCCCTGTATTGAAGCGCAGACCTTCATAATGGTCTGTTACCTTCATCACGGTTTCATGATAGCTACGTTCTAATGCGCCTCCAGTTTGCTCTGTTATTTTATCACTGATTGTGCCATCTTCGTTTGTGAATAGACGCCATACACGATCAAGGAAGCGGCGAGCACCATCAAGTCCTGTTTCAGACCAAGCGATTGATGCATCTAAAGGTCCCATGAACATTTCATAAAGGCGCAATGTATCCGCACCATGAGATTCTACGATATCATCTGGATTGACAACATTTCCTTTTGATTTACTCATTTTTTCATTATTTTCCCCAAGAATCATTCCTTGGTTGAACAATTTCATGAAAGGTTCTTTTGTCGGAACAACTCCGATATCATACAAGAACTTATGCCAGAAGCGCGCATATAGAAGATGAAGTACAGCATGTTCTGCTCCGCCAATATATACATCAACAGGAAGCCATTTCTTCAGCTTTTCAGGAGATGCAAGCTCTTCTGAGTTATGCGGGTCAATATAACGTAAGAAATACCAGCAGCTGCCTGCCCATTGCGGCATTGTATTGGTTTCACGGCGTCCTTTTTTACCTGTGACAGGATCGACAACCTCAACCCAATCTTTAATATTGGCTAAAGGTGATTCACCTGTGCCACTTGGCTTGATCTCAGTCGTTTTAGGCAAAATGAGTGGAAGCTCTTCCTCTGAAACAGCTGAAGACGTTCCGTCCTCCCAATGAATAATTGGAATTGGCTCACCCCAATAACGCTGGCGGCTAAATAGCCAGTCTCTTAAACGGTAAGTGACTTTCTTTTCGCCTTTTTGATGTTCTTCCAGCCATGCAATGACTTTTTCAATCGCTTCTTCTTTTCCTAATCCATCGAGGAAATCAGAGTTAATGTGTTTTCCATCGCCTGTGTAAGCTTCTTTTTCAATGTCTCCGCCTTCAACAACTTCCTTGATTGGAAGATCAAATGTTTTGGCAAATTCATAGTCACGCTCATCATGGGCAGGTACCGCCATAATCGCGCCTGTTCCATAAGTAGCCAGCACGTAATCTGCAATCCAGATCGGCATCTTTTCACCATTTAATGGATTGATGGCATAAGCGCCTGTGAAAATACCCGTCTTCGTTTTTGCAAGATCTGTCCGCTCTAAGTCGCTCTTAGATTGAATTTCTTTCATATATGCTTCGACTGCTTCTTTTTGAGCAGCTGTTGTCATTTTTTCAACAAGTGCATGTTCTGGTGCAAGTACCGCATAGGTTGCCCCAAACAATGTATCAGGACGCGTTGTGAAAACAGTAAACTGTTCATCATGTCCTTCTACTTCGAAATGAACATGTGCACCTTCTGAACGTCCGATCCAGTTACGCTGCATATCTTTAATGCTTTCAGGCCAATCAATGTCTTCTAAATCTTCTAACAGCCTGTCCGCATATGCCGTAATCTTTAGCATCCATTGCTTCATCGGACGTCTTTCAACCGGATGCCCTCCGCGTTCACTTTTTCCATCAATGACTTCTTCGTTTGCAAGGACTGTGCCAAGCGCTGGGCACCAGTTCACTGGTACTTCATCGATATACGCCAATCCTTTTTCGTACAATTTCAAGAAAATCCATTGTGTCCATTTATAATAATTTGGATCAGTCGTGTTGATTTCTCGATCCCAATCATATGAGAACCCTAGTGATTGAATTTGGCGGCGGAAGTTATTGATGTTCTCTTCTGTAAAGACCGCCGGATCATTCCCTGTATCTAGCGCATACTGTTCTGCTGGAAGACCAAATGCGTCCCATCCCATTGGATGAAGAACATCATATCCCTGCATACGTTTCATGCGTGATAAAATATCCGTTGCTGTGTAGCCCTCAGGGTGCCCGACATGAAGTCCTGCTCCTGATGGATATGGAAACATATCAAGTGCATAGAACTTTGGTTTATCTTCCGAGTCAGATGTGGCGAATGTTTTATGTGTCAGCCAATAATCCTGCCACTTCTTTTCAATTTCCCGATGCTGAAAACTCAATGTGAAAACCTCCTTTAATATGTACGGCTGTATCTGCTCAGATGACCACTGCGAGAATTCAGATTTTTCTAAAATCAACAAAAAACCCTCATCCCTGGAAAGGGACGAGAGATTTTTTGGTTCCCGCGGTACCACCCTTGTTAGCGTAACTTTCTGTTTGTACGCTCACTTAATATCTTTAACGCAGACATGCGACAGAAGCTTTAACGCAACTGCAACTCTGAGGCGAGTTCAGAAGCAGATTTGATTGACTTTCACCAGCCGTCAATTCTCTAAAGACAAATACTGCTTTCCTACTACTCCTCTTCACTGTTCTTATCGTAACCGTCATCTAAGTAGTATTTTATAGAATTATGATCATAAGTGCAAGCAGGTTTGTATACAATGGGAATGTACCCTAGATCAGGGTAAAGTAGAGGATATTATTCGTGTGGAGATCGGTTATGACGGTTGGAGTCTGCATTCTGTGAATGCTGTTCTCTTACAAAATCAAAGCTTCGCAGAACTGCTTCTCCTCCGTAACCTGAAATAATTGATAAGATGACCAAGTGCAGACTAGAATCGGGATTTGAGGATAAGACAAGCAGTGTAGCGGCAATCATCCCAACGAGCCAATCTTCAATAAACCCTAAATAAATAAACTTTTTTGTCATTCTGGGCTTCTCTAGCCTGCCTTTTTTCTTTACGTGACCGAGAATGCCCATGACCCCTCCAATGGCGCAAGCAATAATGACTTGTTGCAGCATTTTCATCACCTTCCTAAAGCCCTTAGAATAGTAAAGCGACTTCAGGCTGTCCAGCCCCCTGTAATGCCATTCTGCTGTTCCGTCATAATCCATGTAAAAGGTCTATTCTCTCTAACGAAGAAAAAAAGCTTGTTTCTTCCATTATATGTGAATGACCCAAAACAATCTTGATGCATTGGAATCATTTTTACCTAATCCATATTGACTATTTTTGTCATTTTATGAATTATGAGCAATTGATTCCTTCTTTTTCTAAAGAAAAGTCTCCTTACTTACTATATTCTAATGGAGGACAAACTATGATGACAAATTTAACAAAGCCATTGCAATCGTTGAAACAGAACATATGTTATGTTACGTTAGTAAGGAATACCTTTGGTTGAAAAGACAACCATTTGATATGTCTGATAGCAGCAACAAAGGAGGGTAATATGGTCAGCTCGAACATCTTCGGCTTACAAAAACAGCTTGAACTCATAAAAAAAGCGCTAGATCATGCGCGGATCGGTGTTGTCATTACAGACCCTTCTTTAGAGGATAACCCTATCGTTTATGTGAATCATGGCTTTACACACATGACTGGATACAAACCAGATGAGATTCTTGGGCGTAACTGTCGATTCCTTCAAGGGAAAGACACAGATCAAAAGCAGCTTGATTTAATACGTCATGGAATACAGAATAAAACACCTATTACCACACAGCTAAAAAATTATAAAAAAGACGGTACTTTTTTTTGGAATGAACTCAATATAGATCCTCTATACATTGAACAAGATGATAAAACATTTTTCATTGGCTTTCAAAAGGATATTACGAAACAGAAAGAATATGAACAGCTCCTAGAAGATTCCTTACAGGAAGTCACCTCTCTTTCGACGCCAATCGTCCCAATCAAAAATGGTGTATCTGCTCTGCCACTCATTGGAAAACTATCTGAAGAACGCTTTGATGCCATTGTCGCGAAGTTAACTTGTATATTAGATGATTCAAAGGATGATTATTTAATTGTCGATCTTTCTGGTTTAATCGATGTCGATGATTCCGTTGCAGCACGCATTTTCAAGCTGCATCGTCTTCTTAATCTAACCGGAACCGAACTGATCATCACAGGGATCAAACCTCAGCTTGCAATGAAAATGAAAGACTTGGATACAGATTTTCAGGATACAATCACTTATTTGACGGTTAAGGAAGCAATCAAAGGATTACCATTAGCTGAAAACCCTGTGTAAAACAGGGTTTTTTTAGTTGAAACGCCCCCTAAAAATGGAAAAATGAGGTATGATAGGTGTAATAAAGGATGTAGGGGGGCTACTAGATGATGATGTTACTCTTCATAGGTCTTTTATGTGTTTGTTTTGCCATAGGATATGCCGTCAATTTCTTATTACTCAAACACCAGAATGCGCAGATCTTTTCAAAGAAACTATTTTATCCTTTCTTGATCTTGGGTCTCATCTTTTCCATTATGTCATTACCGTTTGCTGCCACAGATGCACCGAAGGCACAAGCAGATCCATCTTCAGAACAGCTGTTAAAGGATCAAAAGCAGCTCACATCTGACATAACGCGCTTAAAAGCTGATAAAGAGGAGCTTACCGCTTCTTTAGAGGACGCAACAAAGGATAAAGAAAAACTAGCGAAAAAGCTAGAAACCATCACCTCAGAAAAAGAAACAATCAAAAAGCAAGAAAAGACCATTCAAGCGCTTGAAGAGAAAATAGACAAGCTTGCCTCAAGCAACGAAACACTCAAAAAAGAGAACAAGAAAAGCAGCAGCGATACGGAGTCTTCTACCGTTCAGCGGTCCGCTCCTAAAGATGAAGGAAAAAGCACAGGCGGTCATGAGTCACAGAAGGAAACAAAAAAAGAATCTGCAGCCTGTAACATCAAAGGAAGTGTCAACGGTATTTATCACACACCGAGCAGCAGATACTACTCTAGAACAAAGAATGTAACCAAGCTATTCTGCTCTGTAGAAGAGGCAGAGCGTGCAGGGTACCGGGCACCTAAGCAATAGCTATACGAAAAAAGAACCTCCTGTCAGCCCAATTGGGTGCCTTAGGAGGTTCTTTTTTTAGATTTCTCTTCTTAATGCTGCTAATACATTCGTTTTTGTTGCTTTACGTGCTGGGTTAAGCCCTGAAAGGATTGCTACCCCTGCGCTAATCACTGTTGCTGTAATTACAAGGCTGAGCGGAATATAGGAGAAGGTGATCGAGAATTGATCGCTTGACCCTCCCTCTGACATGGACGACAAAATGGCTGGAATGATTAAATTGACGGCGAAACTAATGATATATGAGATGATAATACCGATGATCGACCCAATCACCCCAATGTAAGCACTTTCCATGAGGAACATTCGCTTGATAATCGATGGATTCGCGCCAATGGCTTTCATAATCCCAATTTCTTGTGTCCGCTCTGTTACTGCCATTGTCATCGTATTAAAAATACCAATTGCAGAAATAATGACCGCAATACATCCAACAAAAATAAGTCCAATTTTGAAGACTGTAAAGAACATATCCATTCCTTCGAGCTGATTCGTCACAGAGATGACTTGATAGCCCTCATCTGTCAGCTTATTCGTGAGTGCACCGACATTGTCGAATTTATCTGCATAAACAGAGGTCTTTTTCTCGACATTTCCTGCTTCAGGAGATAGATCGAGTACTTGACCAAATTCCTTTTCATACGCATTCGGAATAAAAATTTTATGATCCTCTTGCCACTCCAGATTCGGCTTTTTCAACACACCTACTACACGGAAATCAAATGTTTTTTCTTTGACGACTTCATTTTCTTCGTTGAGTTTTGGTACCTTGACTTGAATCACTTTATTTAAAATATCTTTCGTGTAGCCCTTAGGCTCTTTTGGTGTTTCTTCGCCATTTGATGTCTGATTTAATTTTTTTTCATAGGCTTGGCGTTCTTTTTTTGTCCACAGTTGTTCAGCCATATGATACCCGACCACAATTTCGTTCGCTGATGTTGGGACTTTTCCTCGGTCTAGCTCAAGCCCTGCTTCTTTTTCTTCTTTCATATCGGTTAGAGCAGCCTGCGTTTCACCTGAGCGATCATCGAGCTCGACGTTTACCAATGGAATGAGCGCCGTTCTTGAGACGACAGATTTCACATGATCATATTTCTTTAAATCATCTGTCTTGACGTCACCTTTTTCCTTGCCTAACACTTTCACTTCTGTGATGATTTGCTGTTTCATGATTTCATCTTGCGCCGATTTTTGCAGACCAAAACCGACAGATGCTAAAACGATTAAGAAAGAGCATGCCATTGTCGTCGCAAGAATGGTCATAAACACACGCAATCTATTTTTCTTCATGTTTCTTCTAATAAATTTGACCTGATCTCTAAATTTCAATGGATTGTTCCCCTTTCTTTAATACACCATCATGAAGCTGGAACGTTGTATCTGCGATTGAAGCGACTTCATCGTCATGTGTAATAATGACAAACGTGATTCCTTTTTCACGATTAAGCTGCTGGATAAAGGCTAAGATTTCTCCTTCGGTTTCTGAATCTAGACTGCCTGTTGGTTCATCCGCTAAAATAATAGATGGATTTAAAATCAAGGCTCTTGCAATACTCACACGCTGCTGCTGCCCGCCTGACAACTCATTCGGGTAATGCCCTGCATGATGTTCTAAACCTACTCGTTTCAGCATTTCTTCTACTTTCGCCTTTCGTTCAGACGGCTTCACACCTTTTAAGGTGAGCGGAAGTTCAACATTTTCATACGTCGTTAAGCTCCCGATCAATTGAAAGCTTTGAAAGATAAAACCAAAGTGATCTAAGCGGAAGTCCGCCCATTCTTTTTCATTAAAACCAGTCACATCGGTACCATCAATGACAATTTGTCCGCTCGTTGGCGTAATATATCCTGAAATTAAGTTCAATAGGGTAGATTTCCCCGAACCACTTCGCCCCACTATACAAGCAATATCGCCTCTTTTGATGGATAGGTCAATCCCTTTCAGCACAGGAATCTCATTCTCTCTGCCTTTTTTACCAATTGTAAACACATGATCTAACGCTTGAACTTGAATCATCTCTACTCCCCTACTCTCTGTTTATCTTTTTCGATATATTAAGAAATAACTTGTTAGTGCACCTACAACGCCGCCTATGATCATGCCAACAATATAACCCAATATGGAAGTGTCAGAAGAAAATCCAACCCATCCAAATCCTAGAACACCGAAGACAATGACCAAAATCTGAATCGGTCTATCCATTTTTGAGTAAAGGAAGAAACGGCCATTTCGTTCAATAGGATGCTTCATAAAGCTAAACAAACCAATAAGATAGAATACAATCATCATCACAATAGGTATGATGAATTCTTCACCAGTGAACCAAAGTGGATATTTATCTATATCTCGAAATTGAAAACGGTCTGTTATATAAGTAATTGGGGCGATAGGCATAATAAAGTAGTCATAACTGACATCGACCCAATGCCTATTCGTTCTTACAATAAAATCCAAATGAAACATCGGAAGCCAAATTAATAAATATGGCAATATCGCTGTACTGAATGTAACAATGGCTTGACTAATTGCGCTTCCTGTTAACGCACCTGCTGCAAGACACAGACTATATATCATTAAGGTTGATACGAGTGCAATGAAGTAACCACTATTAAAGTCAAACGTCTCTTTTGGTTGAGTGCCTAATATGAGTAAGTAAGTGAGAAAATATGACAACACATGAACAAGCGTTATGATTCCGGCACCTAAGAAAAACTTTGTATGATAAATGGTACTTCTGCTAAACGGCAAGGATAAAGTAAAATCAATTTGTCCTTTATTTCTTTCATATCCCAGCTGGATAATCGCAAAAAGCAAGCCCATAAGCCATGAAAGGGCGATAAAAATATCAGAACTGAAATTATAATAAAAACCATCATCTACTGTTGTACATGTCGTATCATTTAAACAAGTTTGAAAGGATGAGTATCCCAGTAAAAAGGATAATGGCGTCGCAAACACCGCAACCAGCATCACTAAAATAAATGTCAGCTCTGATTGCTTCCATTCCTTATATAATAATTGCCGCTTTACCATCTCCGTTTCCCTCCAAACTTTGCAATGAATACTTCTTCTAAATTCACAGGCAGTTCATGCCATACTTTTGGCTGCAGCGACTTCAAGTACTCTTTGGCCTCTACATCGGTTTTAAGAATAAGTGCTGTATAAAAAATGCCCGCTTGATCTAATATAGCAACGCCATTTTTTCGTATACTCAAGTTCATATCTTCTTCAAAAGCCATCTGGATTTTGACATAATCATTCTTTAATTCATCTAGATCCATGACACTTGTGAGTTGATTTCCTTCTAAAAACCCGATTCGGTTGCACATACGCTCAATATCCTCTAATCGGTGCGATGTGATGAGAATCGACGTTTCACGTTCCGCTACCTCGTCGATCATGAGCTGAAGAACATCATTTCTTGTGACGGCATCAATACCATCTGTTGGTTCATCTAACAGAATCACGGCTGGCTTGATCGCAAAGCTTAAAATTAATGAGAGCTGCTTTTTTAACCCTGTCGATAGTTCACGGTATTTTACTTTTTCTGGTATTTCATAGCGGTTCACAAGCTCATTGGCATATGTCACGTCAAACTTCGGGTAAATATGCTTTAACAGCTGGACAAGCTGCCCGTAATTGTATCTGTCAAAGTAGGGATTGACGACTGGCATATACACAATATTTTGCTTTACTAACGGGTGGTCTTTCACAAGCACGTCTTTAAAATAAATCTCTCCTTCATCTGGAAGAAGAATTTGCTGAATCAAGCGGAGAAGTGTTGTTTTACCAGAGCCATTCCTGCCAAGCAAACCAAAGATCTCACCTTCGCCTATTTTGAAGGAAACGTTACTGAGTACTTCACGTCCATTTAATGTCTTCGATACATTTCTAACCTCAATCAACTTTATTTCCTCCCTCGAGACTTGAGCCAATCTCTTCTATCCATTCCTTCAGTTGTTGAATATCAATACCGGCATAATGAGCTTCTATAATGAGTTGTCTTAATTGCTCCTTCATCTCCAATACCTTCCCTTCATTCAGCTTTAACCGAGCCTCTTCTGTTACATACGTACCGCGCCCTCTTAGTGTTTCAATAATCCCTTCCCGCTCAAGCTCCTTATATGCTTTACTGACGGTGTTCGGATTGGCGATGATAATAGTGGCGAGCTCTCTGACAGAGGGCAGTTTGTCACCAGGTTTCATTACACCTTTTAGACATAAAATTTTGAGTTGCTCAATGATTTGTTCATATATTGGCGCAGCGCTTCGTGGATCTATTTGAATCATGATGGCTCCCTCTTTCCTCATTCATGCTTTTGCAGTCCTATTGCTTGTTCATGCCCTTGCATTAAAGGGATTGAATTAAGTATCAAATCTTTTTGAACTTCAAAACCAATGAAAACGAGAACGAAAAAAAATGTACATGCTAACACAACAGCCAGCACCATCCACTTCAAATTGATTGGTTTTTTTTCTTTTTTCATGGTTAAACACCTTTCTTCACTTTTTAAGTGTCTTTAGTGTATTAGTTGATGTAGTACACTTAATACAATATAGACACTTAAATAAAAAGTCAATAGCCTTTCAAAAAATAAAAAACAGAACCTTTAAAAAAGGATCTGTTCATCATTCGTTGTCGTAAGAAATGCCTAAAATCATTTGATTTTGCAAGCTTTGCATTTGAACACGTGCCCTGTCTAACCGCTCTCTTTGCTGGTCATTGGCGACATCTTTTAATTTTTCTAATTCGTTCACCGCATCTTCAAGCATAAGCTGTGCCTTAGAAAATTCGTCCTCATTATAATGCTCTTGGCGTAAGTTCAAATCAAATTGCTCATTTGCAAACTCAAGGGTTTCAGTACTTTTTTGGATAAATTCATCGATTGACTGCCTTGTTGCCATCTTGCATTCCCTCCATTTCATCATTGCTCCCGCCTATTTTGCCCACGTAAAGCTTTTTCACTAAAGAAAATGTTGGACAGATTCAATTGTCCTCCTTCATGATTTTTGTTAAACTTTAAGGATGCCTATTATTACGCAAGGAGGTTACTGACTTGGATCAGCATAACCCTTTTTTATATTCAAACAGCGAAAAACGCTATCACACATGGAACTATCATTTGCGAGAGCACTTTGGTCATAAAGTTTTTAAAGTGGCCTTAGACGGTGGCTTTGACTGCCCAAACCGTGATGGTACTGTAGCCCATGGAGGCTGTACATTTTGCAGTGCCGCAGGATCTGGTGACTTTGCAGGAAACCGGGCGGATGATCTCGTCACTCAATTTAACGAAATCAAAGACCGGATGCATACAAAATGGAAAGACGGAAAATATATGGCGTATTTTCAGGCGTATACAAACACACACGCCCCGCTTCCTGTTTTAAAGGAAAAATTTGAAACCGTGATGAATTTGGATGGTGTAGTTGGTTTATCTATTGCGACAAGACCTGACTGCCTGCCAGATGACGTGGTGGAGTATTTAGCTGAATTAAATGAGCGCACTTATCTCTGGGTAGAGCTTGGTCTTCAAACGGTTCATGAACGGACAGCGATGCTCATTAACCGTGCCCATGATTATGAATGCTACGTAGAAGGTGTAGAAAAACTGCGAAAACACGGCATTCGTGTCTGCTCGCATATCATCAACGGCTTGCCTCTTGAAAACCGGGACATGATGATGGAGACAGCAAAAGCTGTTGCTGATTTAGATGTGCAAGGAATTAAAATTCATTTGCTTCACCTTTTAAAAGGAACCCCAATGGTCAAGCAATATGAAAAAGGCAAATTGGAGTTTCTAAGCCAGGAAGAATATGTCCAGCTTGTTTGTGATCAGCTGGAGATCCTGCCGCCAGAAATGATTATTCATCGTATTACAGGCGATGGCCCGATTGAATTAATGGTTGGTCCAATGTGGAGTGTAAACAAATGGGAAGTATTAAATGCCATTAATGCTGAGCTTGAAAGACGTAACAGCTACCAAGGAAAACGTTTCGTCAGATTGGAAGAAGCCGCAAAATGATCTTGAAACGCATGCTCCCTTTTAGTAAAGAGCTGTTAGAACGGGCTTGTCAAAAAGGCGACATCGTCATTGATGCAACGATGGGAAATGGCCACGATACACTCTATTTAGCTGATCTTGTTGGTCATGATGGACAAGTTTTCGCATTCGACGTACAAGAAGAAGCCATACAGCAGACGCGTAAAAGGCTTGGCGAGGGATATCCATATGTTCATCTCATTCACGATGGTCATGAAAAACTGGCTCAACACTTGCCAAGAGATGTTTATGGACATATCTCTGGCGCGGTGTTTAACCTTGGGTACTTGCCCGGAGGCGATAAAGCCGTCACTACTCAGGCCGAAACAACCATTAAAGCCATTGAGCAGCTCCTCGACTGGCTTAAACCCGGAGGTCTGATCGTCCTTGTGATTTATCATGGACACCCCGAAGGGAAAAAAGAAAAAGAAGTACTTCTCGACTATTGCAGATCACTTCCTCATGAAGAGGTACAAGTTTTATCATATCAATACATGAATATTCAAAACGACCCGCCTTTTGTGGTCGCCATTGAAAAAAAGCTAAAGCTCAAATCCTAATGGATTTGAGCTTTTTTATGAGGATTTCATCCAAGGCATTTTCTGATAGGTCCGGTAGGCTCTTCCGTTGATATAGAAAAAGAACGATGTTTTCCCGCTTGATTTGATCAGCCGTTTTGCCAGCTTATTCATCTCTTTTTGGGCTGTCACTTTTTCATCGGACAAATAGACTGCCAATAATCCTCTGTTAATTAATTTGTGAAAGTTTTCGTGCGGAATGCCTTTCAGCTGCTCATCCGCTTTTTCAATAAAATGCTGAAGTCTATCCATCATCTCATGATGAGAGGCATAGTAGGAGCAAAAGTTCAGATCTCCTCCAAGCCGGTCTTCTTCTTGGTCAATTAAATAATCAAGTAAAATGTGCAGACCTTGAATATAAGGGAAATAACTTTCATAAATTTGCTTCGCCTGCTTTTCTGTAAAGTCCGGTTGCAGCGCGTACGCCACAAGACAGAAAATCCCTAACGTTGATCCTGCACAAGCTGAAAATTCATACCATTCCATCTTAGGCAAATCCTTTTCATATTGGCGGAACCATGACTCTAGTCGCGGAACCCGCTCATGAGGAACGACGTGTTTATGTACTTGCAAATCACTGTAGTAATCGCACAGCGTGTGTAAATATGGCTGAATGATCGGATAATGCTTAAGACGCGACAGCACGTCTTGGCATGTGCGGACAAGCGCGTGTAAATATCCATGATCTTCTTGATCATCACGGAATTGGTAGTATGGCTTGAGCTCAGCATGAATATCAAGCGCATCTCTCATCGCTTGATGCAACATATGAAAATCTTTTGGATCAAGCGACGTACTGCGGTCACACAGGTTATCTAAGTAATCACTGATGGTTTGATACGCCACAATGAATTCAATACACGTTTCTTTCGCCTCACCTGCTAGAAGAGATAAGATACCTCCACCTTCGCAGTGGAAGGTTTTACTCGATATGCTCGCTAACGCCTGCGTACGCAGTTCTTCATTTTCAATCATTTCTGCATGAGCCCGCCACTTTTTTAGCTCCTGATGAACAAGCGGAAAAATATCTTTATACACCTTTGTCATCAGTGCAAAAGGACGCTCTGGTACTGACAAATCAATCCACCCCTAACTTAAAGCTCACCATCAAATATATTGATCTGTAAAGGCTCTTGCTGCCTTAAACACATCTTCTCTTTCCGGTTCATTAAAAATTTCGTGATACAGTTCTTCCCATTCACGATATGATTTATTGGTTGATTCAATGCCATTGAACCATTTGATCACCCTCGTTTTATCGACGATCTTATCATCGCCCGCCTGCATTAAAAGGAGCGGAATCGATTTAAATACATTCGTAGGCTGCATGGCTGCATCAATATTTTTGATCAGCTCTCGGTACCAGCGAACCGACACCTTTGTTACGTAAAGGGAATCATTTGAGTCTGCTTCAATCACAGCCTGATTTCGTGTGGCTAGTTCAATCGACAGCCCTGACTCGACTTTAAAGGACGGTGCGAGCACATTTAGACCTTTTGATGCAAAATCCATTAGCTTCTTCGGTTTAAATTGCAGACCTAAACAAGGTGATGATAAAATAAGGCCATCAATCTTCGTATGGGTATACTGCTTGACCCACTCAATTGAAATGAGTCCGCCCATACTGTGTCCAAGTAAAAAAGTAGGAAGCCTGAATGATTTCGCATGTTCGATCCATTCATCTACTGTATCAATGTATTCTTGAAACGAACGAATGTGGCCGCGCGCACGTGTCGACGTCCCTTGCCCAGGCAGGTCACCCATGACGACGTGATAGCCGGCATTTCGCCACATTTCGATCAGCCATTTATATCGGCCGTGATATTCACTCGCACCATGTACTATCACAATTGTACCAACTGGTCTTTCAGCATGCCAAGTCCACAAAGTAAACACCTCACAAATGTTGTATTAAGAAAGGAAGTCGAAAAAGTGATTTATCCATATCAGCAGTTTACACCTGAGATTCATGAATCGGTCTTTGTCGCAGATAACGCCACCATTACAGGAGATGTCACGATTGGAGAATATTCGAGCGTGTGGTTCCAAACCGTCATCAGAGGCGATGTCGCTCCTGTGAGAATTGGAAAAAACGTCAATATTCAAGATTTATCCTGTCTGCATCAAAGTCCTGGAAAAACACTTCTAATAGAAGATGGTGCTACCATTGGACACCAAGTCACATTACATAGCTCAATCATTCGAAAAAATGCCCTCATTGGTATGGGGTCTATCATTCTCGATGGTGCAGAAATTGGAGAAGGTGCCTTTATCGGTGCAGGTAGTCTTGTCCCTCAAGGAAAAATCATTCCAAAAGGATCACTCGCTTTCGGCCGTCCAGCCAAGGTCGTCCGGCAGTTAACAGATGAAGATATCCAAGACATGGACAGAATCCGTAGAGAATATGTAGAAAAAGGACAATACTATCGTTCCCTTATACCCCGTTAACATCATACGCGTTATCTTCACTTTATCATGTTTTTTTCAGGATATTAAGCAATAACTATGAACCGCTTGTTATTTTACCCTTTTCCGCCGCTTTCTATCATAACAAAAAAGGTTTTCAGCTTTGTGCTGAAAACCTTTTTTCATTAACTAAAGATAACTTCTTTCGGTTGATGATTCAACTGCTCTGGATCAATGCTGCGCTCCACATAAATGCTGTGCCAAATCATAAAGATAAGGACGGTCCAAATCTTACGGCTATGATCTGCTTTACCAGCACAATGCTCATTTAATAAATCAAGCACATACTCTTTGTTAATGTATTCATCTGTTTGACTGTTTTTGATGATGTCTTTTGCCCAAGCATTCATCTCATTTTTCAACCAATGACGAATTGGCACAGGGAAACCAAGCTTTTTACGGTTTAACACATGGTCAGGCACAATGCCTTCTGCTGCTTTACGCAATAAATATTTCGTTGTGCCATCTTTTGTTTTCAGCTCTTCTGGAATTTTAGAAGCCGCTTCAAAAACGACCTTATCAAGGAATGGAACACGAAGCTCAAGAGAATTCGCCATCGTCATCTTGTCTGCTTTCAATAAGATGTCTCCGCGCATCCACGTATGGATATCAACATATTGCATTTTGTTAATATCACTGTAGCCTGCGCTTTCCTCGAAGTATGTCTTCGTTATGTCACGATATGTGATGCTTGGATCATAATGTTTGAGGAGATTTTTCTTCACTGGCTCTTCAAAGATTTTCGCATTACCGATATAACGTTCCTCTAATGGCGTACAGCCGCGAACGATAAAGCTCTTCCCTTTCATTCCTTCTGGCATTAAACGAGCCAGACGAAGAAGAAGCTTTTTCAGCATAGATGGTACAGATTCAAATGGTTTAAGAGAAAGAGGCTCACGGTAAATATTATATCCACCGAACAGCTCGTCCGCTCCTTCACCTGAAAGAACAACCGTCACTTGTTTCTTCGCTTCTTTTGCCACGAAATACAATGGAATCGCTGCCGGATCAGCTAAAGGATCGTCTAAATGCCAGACAATCTTCGGAAGCTCGTTCATATATTCTTCTGGAGAAATGACGGCGCTGAAGTTTTGTAAGCCTAGCTTGTCAGCTGTTTCCTTCGCGACATCGACTTCACTAAAGCCATCCTGCTGGAAGCCAACAGAGAATGTCTTTAGCTCAGGGTGTAATTCCTTTGCGACAGACACGATGAAGGAAGAATCAATACCACCTGATAGGAATGAACCAACAGGTACATCACTTCTCATGTGAACTTTCACAGAATCATAGATCGCATCGCGTACTTCTTCAATTAACTTCTGTTCTTGTGTTTGCTCAGGCTTGAATTGAACTTTCCAGTATGTCTTAAATTCGATCTCCTGTCCTGGGCGTAAAATAAACTGATGACCAGGCTCAACTTTATGCACCTTTTGATCAAGCGTATTTGGCTCAGGAACGAATTGGAATGACATGTACTGCTGCAATGAAGTCTCATCAAATAAAATGTTCTCGTTCACAGCCATCAAGCTTTTGCGCTCAGACGCAAAGTACACTTGCTCATCCATTTGTGTGAAATAAAGCGGTTTGATGCCAAAAGGATCTCTTGCGCCATATAATTGCTGCGCTTCTTTATCCCAAATTAAAAATGCAAACATGCCGCGAAGCTTAGAAGCCGCTTCTTCTTTATAATGACGGTATGTGGCAAGCAGTACTTCCGTATCAGAATCTGTGCTGAACGTATAGCCCTTTTTCACAAGCTCTTCCTTCAGCTCCACATAGTTATAAATTTCCCCGTTAAAAATAATCCAGTACTTTTCATCTTCATAAGAAAGCGGCTGCTTTCCGTGTTCAACATCTATAATACTTAAACGTCTAAATCCAAATCCTACATGCTCATCATGAAAGTACCCCTCATCATCCGGACCACGGTGAACGATGAGACGATTCATTTGTTTAATTAATTCTTCCTGCTCAGTAGTTTCGGACAATGGACGGTGATTAAACACACCAACAAACCCACACATATTATTGCCTCCACGTTATGTTATTTCTTAAAAGTAGACCTATAATTAGACAGTTATTTGTCCGATTTTGTTTCACATTTTTTCGCTTTTTGTAGAATTTTTTTTAATCAAAAGGAAAACCGCTTAAAATAAGCGGTTTTATATGTTGTTATTGTCCTAATGCTTCCTTGCGAAGCGTATCGGCTTTATCCGTTTTTTCCCACGGAAGATCTAAATCATGACGGCCGAAATGTCCGTATGCAGCTGTTTGTTTGTAGATCGGACGACGCAGGTCAAGCATTTTAATAATGCCAGCTGGACGAAGATCGAAGTTCGCACGAACCACTTCAATTAATTTTTCTTCAGAAGCTTTTCCTGTTCCGAAAGTATCAATTGAAATCGATACAGGCTGTGCAACACCAATTGCATAAGCAAGCTGTACTTCACAAGAATCTGCAAGGCCAGCAGCTACGATGTTTTTCGCTACGTAACGAGCAGCGTATGCCGCAGAACGGTCAACCTTTGTTGCGTCCTTCCCAGAGAAAGCACCGCCGCCATGACGAGCGTATCCGCCATACGTATCAACGATGATTTTACGTCCAGTTAAACCAGCATCCCCTTGAGGTCCACCGATCACGAAACGGCCAGTTGGGTTAATAAAGTATTTTGTCTGTTCATCAATTAGTTCACTTGGAACGACAGGGCGGATGACATGCTCTTTTAAGTCGCTTTGAATTTGTTCAAGCGTTACTTCTGGTGCATGCTGCGTTGAAATAACCACTGTATCAATACGAACAGGTTTATTTTGGTCATCATATTCTACTGTTACTTGTGTTTTTCCATCTGGACGTAGATAAGCAAGTGTTTGATCCTTGCGTACTTCAGTTAAACGGAGAGATAATTTATGCGCTAGTGAAATCGGCAGCGGCATAAGTTCTTCGGTTTCGTTGTTGGCAAAACCAAACATCAATCCTTGGTCACCTGCACCAATCGCATCAAGTTCTTCTTCAGTCATTGTGCCTTCACGTGCTTCAAGCGCTTTGTCTACACCTTGCGCAATATCAGCAGACTGTTCATCAATAGATGTGAGCACTGCACATGTTTCCGCATCAAAACCATATTTCGCACGCGTGTAGCCAATTTCCTTAATCGTGTCACGCACCGTCTTTGGAATATCGACATAAGTAGACGTTGTAATTTCTCCGCTTACTAATACGAGACCCGTTGTAACAGAAGTTTCACAGGCAACACGTGCATTTGGATCTTTCTTTAAAATTTCATCCAAAATGCTGTCTGAAATTTGATCACAGATTTTATCCGGATGTCCTTCCGTCACTGATTCTGAAGTAAATAAACGACGATTTTGACTCATAATGGCTATTTCCTCCTGTACAAGACCACATCATCCCAAGATGAGGTCTCCAATATGATACGGAACTCGTTCCCTCTTATATTTGAAAACGTTTCTATTAGAGATGTTATTGGCAATTTGTTCATATGATATCCCAAAAATAAAAAAACCATTTCCTTCATTGCGAGGAAAGGGTCTGAGATCGCATGCCTTTCACTCTTATCGCTCAAGGTGTTCTTGTACCTTGCATCAGGTTAGCACCTTGGTTTCTCAGCATATTCATGCCTTTTCATAAGAAACCGGTTGCTGGGCTTCATCGGGCCTGTCCCTCCACCAACTCGGGATAAGAGTATCCGTTCAATAAGATATCTTATCTTAAATACTTGCATCATGTCAATGCTTCATCAGAATTATCTTTCCTTTTTTTCACCACGTTATTAGCATCACCAAAAAGCATATTTTCATAGCAGAAATGAAAAAACACACACAAAAATATTTAAATAGTATAGACTATTATTACGAATGTGTTATACTAATCGAAACAAAACAAATTCAACGGTAAAGGAAGGGTTTTTTTATGAACTCAGTGGATTTAAAAGAAGATTTGCAGTCATTGCTCTCATTAGAAAATACGCACCAAAATTTATCTGTTCCGAAACTTGTTGAAAAGATTTTGGCACGTGATGAAGGCGTTTTAACATCAACAGGAGCTGTCCGTGCTACAACGGGTGCCTACACAGGACGTTCGCCTAAAGATAAATTTATCGTGAAAGAAGAAAGCTCTGAACATAAAATTGATTGGGGTCAAGTCAACCAGCCGATTTCTAAAGAAGCATTTGACCGTTTATATACAAAGGTTGTGTCATACTTAAAAGAACGTGATGAACTATTCGTCTTTGAAGGATTTGCCGGTGCAGATGAAAGATACCGTATGCCAATTACAGTGGTAAACGAATTTGCATGGCACAATCTCTTTGCAAAGCAGCTATTCATCAGACCTGACGGATCAACACCTTCTTCAAACGAAAAACCGTTCACCATCTTATCTGCACCGCATTTTAAAGCAGATCCTGAAACAGATGGCACAAACTCTGAAACGTTTATTATCGTTTCTTTTGAAAAACGTACCATTCTGATCGGTGGAACAGAGTATGCAGGAGAGATGAAAAAGTCCATCTTCTCTGTCATGAACTACCTGCTTCCTGAGCAAGATATTTTATCCATGCACTGCTCAGCAAACGTCGGTCAAGAAGGCGATGTCGCACTATTCTTCGGCCTTTCAGGTACAGGGAAAACGACGCTTTCTGCAAGCGCAAGCCGCAAGCTAATCGGTGACGATGAACACGGCTGGTCTGGCTCAGGAGTCTTCAATATTGAGGGCGGATGCTATGCGAAATGTGTGAACTTAAGCGAAGAAAAAGAACCGCAAATCTACAAAGCCATCAGCTTCGGATCAGTTCTTGAAAATGTTGTGCTTGATGAAGAAACACGTGAAGCGGATTATGATGACACGTTCTTTACTGAAAACACACGCGCTGCTTACCCAATCGAAATGATTGATAACATCGTGACGCCAAGTATCGCAGGACACCCATCTGCCATTGTCTTCTTGACAGCTGATGCATTTGGCGTTTTACCTCCAATCAGCCGTTTAACAAAAGAACAGGCGATGTACCATTTCTTGAGCGGTTACACAAGTAAATTAGCAGGAACTGAGCGCGGTGTCACATCACCAGAAACGACATTCTCTACTTGCTTCGGTTCACCATTCTTGCCGCTTCCAGCTCACGTCTATGCTGAAATGCTTGGCAAGAAAATTGATGAGCACGGCGCAAAAGTATTCCTTGTGAATACAGGTTGGACTGGCGGAGGCTATGGTACAGGCAAACGTATGAACCTAGCGCATACAAGAGCAATGGTGCAAGCAGCGATCGAAGGCGACCTCGACAACGCCGAAATGATCACTGATGACATCTTTGGATTACACATCCCGCTTCATATTCCTGGCGTTCCAGATGAAGTGCTTCAACCTTCTAAAACATGGGATGACCAAGAGGCTTATCAAGAAAAAGCACACTTCCTTGCCAATGAATTTAAAAAGAACTTCCAAAAATTCAGCCACGCAGCAAGTGACATTGAAGCCAAAGGCGGACCACTCGTATAATCAAATGACAAAAGCTGAGGGGAATCATTCCCTCAGCTTTTTTTGTTAGTTTGTTGAATGTAATGAGACGAGACGGTAAGTGACCTTTGTCACATTGTCTGTAAGCTCTAGCTTTTCAACGTGTGCTGTCCCTGTTTTTTCTCCGTCTTTCGTTTTACGCACCTCAAGCGGAATATTTAATGGATATATGCGGTACCCTTCCTTCATGAGTTCAAATACATTCTCTTCAATTCTTGTCTCTTTTCCCTTCGTGACAATCATTGTATTAAATTCAACAGGCATTCCCATATTGAAAATCCCCCTACTTTCTAAATTTCGTTATACTGCTTATTTTACCACATTTCCGCTTTTCCGGCTGTGCATCCACGTCGTCAGCCTTCTGACAATTTCCCGATTATGCTGCGGCGGAAAATAATGGTTGTATCCATGGAAATACCAAGTCTCCACTGACTTTCCGTGCTGGCGCAGCGCATCTTCTAATAAATACGCATGCTCAATGGATACATTCTGATCCTCTTCTCCGTGGATGATGAGAACAGGCGCTTCAATTTTGTCTACATCATTTAAAGGCGTTCTATCCTCATAGGCCTCTGGCACTTTGTGCGGGGGACCGCCAATCACACGTTTCATCATCCTTCTCATATCCACACGCTCTTCATAGGTGAGCTTCATATCACTGACGCCTCCCCATGTCACAAAGGAAGCGGCCTCCTGTTTCATTTCAACAGCGGTCCAAATGCCCATAATACCTCCGCGCGAAAAACCAAAGATATGAATACGCTCCTGCTTCACCTTTTTATGATGCTTTAACAATTGAAAGGCAGCAAAAGCATCTTTCCGGTCCTCTCCGGCAAAGTCTTCGTTCCCTTCGCCTCCCTGATTTCCTCGGTAAAAGGGCGCAAATACAACAAATCCCTGCGCGGCAAATTGCACAATCCGGCCTGGTCTGACCATTCCCACATTTTTTATGCCGCCTCTTAAATACAAAAAGCCGTCATAGAAACCTTCTCCGGCCGGTTCTGCGAGAAGCCCTTTGATCCGAAGTCCATCTGCCTCATAGGTCACTGTAAATAAGTGAATATGCGGATGGGGGGACGGAAACCTTCTTTTTTCCACAATCACTTGATTTCTCTCCTTTTCATCTGTTCTTACGTCAAATGCTTGATGATCGCTTCTGCAACGAGCTGGCCTGATTTAGTCACCATCGGCGTGCCGCCGCCTGGATGACTCGTTCCTCCAACAAACCATAGCCCTTCAATGTCCTTTGACTGATTATTGATGCGGAAGAACGCCTGCTTGAACGAGTTGGAAGACATACCATAAATGGCTCCATGATATGCGCCCGTTTTCTGCTGCAGATCAAGCGGAGTTTGAACCGCTTCATATTCGGCCACCTTATCCAGATCAAAGAGACCCTTTTTCTTTAATTTTGTTTTCATATGCTGCGGGTATGTCTCCTTTAGCATGTCCCAATCGTGCTCATTTGTCACATAAGGCGCATTCGCCAGTACAAACAAGTTGCTTCTTCCCGGTCCTCCGCTTAAAGCTGGTTCTGAATGACCTGAATAACAGATGTAAAGCGTTGGATCCTGAGGCAGTTGTTTTTCCTGAAAAATATCCTTGAATTCTTGCTCATAATTCTCTGGGAAAAACACATTGTGATGGGACAGCTGTTCATAGACTTTAGGTACACCTAATAAGAGAACAAAGCCAGATAGTGACGGTTCAATGGCAGTAAGCTTTTGATTTAAAAAGCTTGGGCGGTCTTTTTCATCAATCAGATGGCGGTAGACAGTCAGCGCGTCCGCTCCGGCAATGACTTGATCTGCTTCATACATCTGGTGAGCCGTTTCTACTCCTTTGATTCGCCGGTCCTTCACATGAATCTTGTTGACTTGTTCATTCAGGTGAATCTGTACGCCTAATTCCTTTGCCAAAGTCTCAAATGCTTCAACTAAACGATATGTACCGCCCTTTATTCCATATATCCCTTTCTCCCCTTCTAAATACGCCATCATATTAAAAATAGCCGGAGCCTGATAGGGAGAAGAGCCGATGTAAGTAGCATACCGTCCAAACATCGCCAATGTATGCGGATGATAGAAATATTGACGCAGCAAGCGTTGAACGGTTGTAAACGGTTTGACAGAGAGAAGGGCTTTCACGAGCTTTACATCCGCCTTATCCTTCCACGTCAATAACAAGCGATTTAAAAACTGATCCTCAGCCTTTTGAAAAAGCATCTTTGATTCCTGTAAAAATGCACGGTATTGCTTCGCATCTTCAGGACTGAATGCTGCAATTTGTGATTCCATCTGCTCAATATTCGGCGTAAATTCGACCGTATGTCCATCTGAAAAAACATTTTTGGTCAGAGGAGAAATCGGATAAAATGTGACGTAATCCTCCATCCGTCTATGACAGGAAGCAAATACTTCCTCAAAGTATGACTTCATTGTAATGGTACTCGGTCCTAGATCAAAAGAGTAGCCAGCCCCCTGATGACGCTGCAATTTCCCGCCTAAAGCCGCTTCTTTTTCTAATATGGTGACCTGAACTCCGCGTGACTGTAAGCGGATCGCTGCTGATAATCCGCCAAGACCGCCGCCGATGATGATCACTTTTTTCATTCGTACCTTCTCCCTTTCCATTCATACCCTTCTTTTTTCAGCCCGATTTTCATAGAAGCAAGGCCAATGGCGATCAGACTTAAAATGCTGATCGGTAATAAAAAGGCCATTGCAGATGTTCTTCCGTTCTCAATATCAATTGCCGCTTTGATCGACACACCCAGTCCGTAGCAAAGAATGGCTAAGCATATACTGAGCACATTCAGCTGCAGCAAAGCCAGCATCAAGCAAATGACAGGAGCCAAATAAAGCAGGGTGTATAAACAAAAGACACTGCTTAACAAAGCAATGCTTCGATTGACACCTGGAAACAAATTTTTCCGGTAACCTTCCCATACCTCTTGTCCACTCTCATACATTCTCATATACACAAATGGATGAATGCTTGCTAGTGTGAACGGTAAGCCTTGTTCCTTCACCCGTCTAGCCAATGCCATATCATCCACTAGCGAATCCTTAATCGCTTCATGCCCGCCGATATTGTGATAGCAACTCTTTTCAATGGCAATAAAGCCTCCATGCGCGGCGGCAAAAGCCGGATTCTTTGATTTTCTGACCCACTTCACAGGTAGATGACAGCCAATGGTAAACATCATCATGGGAACGACAAGATGCTCAAAGAAAGTGCCTGTTTTTTGCTCTGGGAAGCCTGACAGCATGCCCGTTTTTTGCGCGCATAACTGCTCGTACACAGCTTCAGTTGCTCCCCGTTTCAACCGGACATCCGCATCTAAAAAAAGCAGCCAATCAGAAGCAGCCACCTCAGCGAGCTGAGAACAGGCATATGATTTTCCTAGCCAGCCTGGCTTTAATACCTGACCTGACTGCACACGAATCCATGGATATGTTTGTGAGAAGCGCTCCACAATCGCTCTTGTCTGATCGGTCGAATGATCATCAAGTACAATCACCTCTTTCGGATAAAGACGCTGATTAACGATCGACTGAAGACAGGCTTCTATCCGTTTCTCCTCATTTCTAGCCGGAATCAGTATCGATAACGAAATGGGTTCATCTGATGAAAAGGAAGCGGGCTTTAACACGGGAAACTGCTTCATATTCCATATGGTGAATAGAAACTGGCAAAGCAGCAGCACACTGATTACGGTTAAGAAGATCGCCATGTTCTCACCCACTTTTTAAAAGAATCAAACGCATCACTTGTTGACTGACTTGTCCTTGTGATCTGTTTAAATTCTTCGTTTATTGAAAAATCAGGATCCGCAATGACCTGTGCTTGATGCCTGTTTAACTGCGTTTCAAGCAGATCGCCAAGCATACGCGTCATATCCTTGCTTCGCAGGGAGCTTCCAGATACGATGGCATCATCACCGAACACAACAGAAACTATCGGCTTTTGATATTGATTAAATGTATACTGCAAGGTTACAGGCTTCACCACGACTTGCTCAAATTGCCTCACTAAAAAAGAAGCCCCGCCTTCCAGTTCAAGCGGTCTCACGTCCTGATGCATAATTTTCCCCTGTGGAAAAAGCCATACCGCTCCGCCGTCCTGCATGTTCTCTTTTGCTGTCATTAAAGCTTGTTTCACGCTTCTCAGGTTCTCTTTATGAACCGGAAACGCCCCAAGCTTACGGAAAAAAGCATATTGCTTCAGCTGCTTCTCTTCCATCATCATGTAGTGATCAAGTTCAGACGCTTTTTCTGTTAAAAGAAAAATGATCAGTCCATCCCACCATGAGCTATGATTGGCGAGATAAAGAACAGGCAGGTTTTCCTTCGGGTCCACCGAGCCTTTCATCATCACACAGCGGAAATGCTTATGGAGCAAATATCGCTCTAGATAAAGTGAAAATAGACGTCTAAACGATCGGCTTTTGTCGCTTTCTTTCAAATCGAACCCTTCCTTCACACAAAATGACAATGATCAATGCTAAATAAAAAATGACATCGAGTCCGCCCTTTAATGCCAAAAGACCAAAAAAGAACACCATCGCCTGATAAATACGACTCGTCCAGCTGAGTGCCTTTTGATCAATTGAGACAAGCGGGAAAAGAAATGAAAGTCCTGCTCCAATCATACCCCAGCTCACAAAATTCTCAAAAGGAATACCATAAAACCCACCGCCGTCATACCACACCCAAAACTTCCGCTCAGCTGCTACTGGATCTAATATGAGGTCAAGCAACACAATCCATATCCCCGTTTCGACGGCTCGTCTCCACTTTGACTGCTGATTGGATAAAAAAAGGCTGTTTAAAAACACGCCAACCCAAGCAAATGCAATGGTTAACGGCACCCCCGCCACTAGAAAACCTAGCGTCGGATAATAGTCATAGGCCCCAAATGGGAACCCCGTTGTGATCCCTACCCACTCCACCGTAAATGTAAGCACCCCGACAATGACTGCCCTTTTGATGACAAATCCCCAGGAGCCATAAATCTGTCGCCCAATCTCTATGACGCAGCAAGCATACAGCACAAGAAAGATTCCGTTTGCAAACTGAAGCCATGCTGGCACTTCAAAAAAGACCATTAAGATCAGACCTACTAAATACCATCCAATAAATACCCAACTCAATCTATACACGAAACCGCTCCTTTATTTCTGCCAAATTCAAGAAAGCCTTCATGCCTCTAGTATAGAAAAAAAGACGCGTTCTATAAATAAACAATGCGCTTCTTATTTTCATCTAGGCACTCACCAAAAATCCCTTTTCACATACTTTAATAGTGATCTAGAACAAAGGAGGCGAATTACTCTTGAATCGTTCCATCAAAGTCAGACTGGCATTCATCGTCGTCGTCCTGCTCTTTATTCCATTTGTCGCCTGTAAAAAAGAACAGGAGCAGACCGTACAAGTAGCCGAGGTGACCCATTCGGTCTTTTATGCTCCGCTATATGTCGCCTTATCAGAGGATTTCTTCAAAGAAGAAGGCCTGGAGGTTGAACTAAAAACCACTTGGGGCGGCGATAAAACGATGACAGCTCTCTTATCAGGCGGTGCTGATATCGCACTGACCGGGTCTGAATCCTCTATCTATGTAGAGGCTCAAGACACAAAGGATTCTGTCATAAACTTTGCACAGCTGACGCAAACAGACGGCACATTTCTTGTTTCAAGGGAGAAAGTAAACCAATTCTCTTGGGATCAATTAAAAGGTAAAGATTTCTTAGGACAGCGGAAAGGCGGCATGCCGCAAATGGTCGGTGAATATGTCTTGAAAAAAGAAGGCATTGATGTAAAAAAGGATCTTCGTATGATTCAAAATATTGATTTTGCCAACATTTCAGGTGCGTTCTCCTCTGGAACTGGCGATTTTGTACAGTTATTCGAACCGACCGCTTCCTTACTCGAAAAAGAAGGTAAAGGGTACATTACCGCCTCCTTTGGAGAAGCTTCTGGCAAGGTGCCATATACCACCTTCATGGCAAAGAAGAGTTACTTAGAGGAAAACAAAGAGACCGCTGAAGCCTTCACCCGAGCCATTTACAAAGCGCAGAAATGGGTAGAAGCCAAGCAGCCTGAGGAGATTGCAAAGGCCATTCAAGCTCATTTTCCTGATACAGACCTTGATGTCTTATCAACTGCCATCAAACGCTACAAACAGCAAGATTCCTATGCAACAGATCCCCTTCTAAATGAAGAAGAATGGAACAAATTGCAGGAAATCATGAAGGAGAGCGGTGAATTGCCGGAATTTATTCCGTACAAACAACTTGTCGATTCATCCATTGCAAAGAAGGTCACAGATCACAAATAGAATAGGAGGTAGCACATGTCTTTCCTTCAAATTGACCATGTGACCCATACGTACTTCTCTTTAAAAGAAAAAACAACAGCTATACAGCACATCAATATGGAGATAGACCAAGGTGAATTCATCTCATTTATTGGTCCCAGCGGCTGCGGAAAAACCACCTTGCTGTCTATCATCGCAGGAATTACGCCGCCCTCTGAAGGTCGAATTTTAATCGAAGGAAAAGAACCAAATCAACAGGAGCATCAAATCGGCTATATGCTCCAGCAAGATTATTTGTTTCCTTGGAAGACCATCAAGGAAAATGTCATTCTCGGGTTAAAAATTGCGAAACAAGATTCACATGAGTCCGTCTCAGCTGCCCTTGATTTACTGCCAAAGCTTGGACTGCCTGAAGTCGAGGAAAAATATCCGAAGGAGCTGTCTGGCGGAATGAGGCAGCGTGCGGCTCTCGCCCGAACGCTTGCAGTTGATCCCGGTCTGCTTTTACTAGATGAGCCATTTTCAGCGCTAGACTACCAAACCAAACTCACATTAGAAGATCTCGTCTTTCACACATTAAAAGACTATCAAAAAACAGCGGTTCTTGTGACACATGACATTGGCGAAGCCATTGCGATGAGTGACCGCATTTTCTTATTCTCAAAGCACCCAGGCTCTATCCAGCGAATCTTTACCGTTCCAGACGACATAAGAGCTCTCTCTCCATTTGAAGCGAGACAGACCCCGCATTTCCAAGAGCTCTTTCAAACGATTTGGAAGGAGCTGAAAACAGTTGAAACACAGTGACCTTTTACATGAAGCCTATCGCAAAAAATACCGAATGGAAAAACGGATCACACGTATCTATCAGCTCATCATATTTGCCAGCTTCTTTTCGCTTTGGGAGCTTGCCAGTCATTTCAGGTTCATTGATCCGCTTATTTTCAGTTCACCATCTGCGGTCTGCCAATTGTTTGTGCAAAAAATTCAAGATGGTTCTTTAATGAATCATATGAGTATTACATTATTTGAAACGGTGCTCGGTTTTCTACTTGGTACCTTTTGCGGCATTTTGCTAGCTGCCGCCTTATGGTGGTCCACCCGATTAGCAAACGTTCTTGATCCTTATTTAGTCATTTTAAATGCCATGCCGAAAGTTGCCCTCGCCCCCATTTTAATTGTTGCCCTTGGACCTGGTATGATCAGCATCGTCGCCATGGGTGCGATCATTAGTGTGATCATTACGACGATCGTCATTTACACTGCCTTTCAAGAGGTCGATGAGAATTATTTAAAGGTGATGAAAACCTTTGGCGCGAAAAAAAGCGTCGTCTTTCGTGAGGTCATTTTGCCAGCTAGTATTCCAACGATGATTTCTGCCATCAAAGTGAATGTTGGTCTTTCTTGGGTTGGGGTCATTGTAGGGGAATTTCTTGTATCCTCAAAAGGGCTCGGCTACATGATCATTTACGGCTTTCAAGTCTTCAACTTTACACTCGTGTTCTTAAGTCTTTTCATTATTGCTGTGTTTGCGACCATCATGTACCAGCTTGTGGAATGGCTCGAACGCCGTTTTCTCCAAAAATAAAAAGCACAGGGAGATCTCCCTGCGCTTTTTTTAACGAATCAAACCGTTCTTTTCTAAATAAGCAAGACTTTGTCTTAACACATCATCTTTCATAATAAAACTGAAATTCTTATTTTTTGCGATGGATCTTGGCAAGTCTGCGAAAAGAACAGGTCCTTTCGTTTCAAAATACGTGTCTTGCTTCACTAGCCTTTCAATATCAGCGAAATAAATATTTTTTACGATGACCTTTTCTCTGCCTAGCACCTGATACTGACCAATATACGTTAATTCACGAACAACAGCACCCGTCTCTTCTTGAATCTCACGTATAGCGGCTTGGTCTGCTTCTTCATTTGGCTCAACTTTCCCTCCTGGAAACTCATAGCCCCGATCCTCATGTTCAGTGAGCAGCCATTTCCCCTGGTAACGGCAGATAGCCCAAACATGCTTTGGATGACTTGAAAAAGGCTTCTCTTCAAAGGAGAGCTTGACCGTATTATGATAATAGTCTTTAAATACATGCATGTGAAATCCCTCATATCCTGTCCTTGCTTCTTGTAAAACATCATACCACAGATCACATTTCTCTGAAGAATTTTTATCAAAAGTGAAACAAACGAGTGGTTTCATTTCGTCTGTATTTAAAATGAGGTCTTGTTGCTAAAACCTTTTTATCATCCCCAACTTCACCCTATTTTAATCATGAAACCTTTTATCCCTTGATGACGTAAATCAATTAGTGTTTGTCCTATTACGACAAGGAGGAAAACAGCATGAGGATAACAAATGGGTCAAAACAAGAAAAAGATCAATCGCTTACGCCCAGTAAAATTGAAAAAGATGACGCCCCTCATGAGGTGATCAAGAAACACCTCATCAAAGGGCAAAAGCTAGATTTAACTAAAGACAATCCAAATATCGACCAAATTCAAATCGGGCTTGGCTGGGATTTGGCTGGCCAGCCAATTGATTTAGATACGCAAGTGTTTCTCTTAAATGAAGAGGACAAACTGTTGTCTCCAAGCCATCTGATCTATTATCATCAGCAGCAGAGCTTAGACGGAGCTGTTCGCCATCTTGGTGATCATCAAGTTGGCGGCGGAAATCGAGACAATGAAATGATCATTATGCAATTAAGCAGAGTCTCTCCTGATATTCATAAAATCGTTGTAACAGCCACGATACATGATGCACACGAGCACAAGCATCATTTTGGACAAGTGACGAACGCTTATGTGCATCTGACTGATCAAATATCACAACAAGAGATTTGTACCTTTCAATTAACAGAAGATTATTCGTATTGCACCTCCATCATTTGCGCCCAACTCATAAGAGATGAGGAAGAATGGAAAATTATCGCCACCGGACAAGGAACTACGCTAGATTTAAATGATTTATGCCGCATCTATGGATTCACATCTTGACGCAGGAAAGGAGCCGGCACCAATGGGATTTCAATTCAACACAATAGAAGAACTCACTTTACAAGCAGAAGGCAGCGGAATCTTTTTTGCGAAAAAAGGCGCAATGATTGCCGATCAAGGTACGTTTCAATACCGCAAACGACTACTCGGTACGAACAAAGGAAATATGGTCAGTCAAGTATTTAACCATATCAGCAGAAAATTGACAGGTGAAAACCTTGAGGTGATGGAAGTAAGTGGACAAGGTACTTGTTATTTGGCTGATTCCAGCGAGCACGTGACAGTGATTAACCTTGAGCCGAGCGGTCCTTGGCAGCATGTAAGTGTAGAAAGTGAGGATTTACTTGCCTTTACTGAGGAATGTCATTACGGCGTGACACCAGTAGGCGTAGGGATTTTATCACAGAAAGGACTGTTTACATCAAAGCTCTCCTATCAAGGCCACGGGGCGCAGGTCGCCATTAAAACAAATGGAAACCCGCTCATTTTAAAAGCCCCTTGCCGTGTAGACCCTGACGCCATCGTCGCTTGGACAGGTAAAGCACCGAAGGTCAAATTAGATGTGAACTGGAAGACCCTCATCGGACAAACATCTGGTGAATCCTACTTATTTGAGTTCCAAGAACAAGACCAAATTGTCATTATCCAGCCATCTGAGCGTACATCCGGCTTACGGGTTGGTTTAGATGATAACCGTTATAAGCCTCAGAGCCAGAACTCCTCTCATGAATTCACTAATTCACAGACATCTCAGCAAGAGAATAGAGGCGGGCTTAGTGATCTGATCGGAGGCATCTTACAACCGCGAAAATAAAAGCATGTAGAAAATCTCTACATGCTTTTTCAATTCATTAATCCATTTGTTTCAATAAAGTTCTTTGTCTCTTCATTCCCGAGCTCGAAAATCATTGAGTATATCTCTTTTCTTTTTCGATCCATTTCATCATTCGGACTGTCATAATGATATTCAAGATACGGAACATGCGCTCGAAAGAAGCCTTTCCAATCTGTCATATACTGTTCATCGAAATAGTCTCTCAGCTGCAAAATTTGATCATCGTCTGCTTCTATTTGAAATTGCCAAGCCGCCGCATCTCTATGCTGAGATATCGACCCATCCTGTACGGATACATAATATGTGTGTCTCGTCATCTGATTCATCCTTTTTCCTTTAGTATGACCAGATATGAAGAAATTACGGCTTTTTGCGCAATTTATTTTTTAACATGTCCAACACATCAATAAACAACTGTGGAATGGGAATTCCGAGGGCATTGGCTGTCGAGACGATTTGGTAAGATTCATAAATAATATAGAAGATGATCGCTAAATCCTTAATCATCCCATTTGTCTTCAGCATGACATCGAAGAAATGCGCCATGGATATTAAGGAGACCGTCACAATCTTTCGAACAAGCCGTGTAGAAAAACGTTTCATTGTGAGCTGTCCTGTCAAAGATTCTCTTAGGCTTGAACAAATTAATTCAATGGCCATGAGTGTTACTAATATCATCAGTAAATATCCTGCTCCACCAAACAGAAAGCCCATCGCTGACAAACTGACTGTAAACAACGAAAAGATGCCTAAATCTTTGCTCACTTGGCATCAACATCCTTTCAGAGTGGAACTCCTTACCTCAATAGTATATGCCAGCTCCTCGCAATAGCTTGGACGACAAAAAATAAAGGCGTCGCCTTTTAAATCAGAGAGAGTGATGACAAGAAAAAAAGCCGCCTTGTGCGGCGGCTTCCATCTTTAGACTCTCACATCAATAAAGCGAGCGTCTGAATCCTTTGGTTGAACAGCTTGAGGCTGCTGCTGAACTTGATCCAGCATGACCATGGCTTGTGCTGTATTCGTAGCAAGCTGTGAATTCAACAAACTAATATTAAGTGTTTTTTGAATGCTCGCGACTTGCTGACTCATCATTCCTGCAATAGAAGACATCTTCTCCCCTCCCTTCTCTTTTCTCTTCGGCTGAAAGCCCTATGATTTCAATGGGCTGTCTGTCCCGATTCCAACAAAAAAGGAATGTCGATCTCTTCATGATCGACATTCCTTTCACATACGTATTATCCTAAAAATGCTTTAAGCATCCAGTTGTGTTTCTCAATAGATTGATGAATCGCAAGCAGCATATCACCTGTTGTTTCATCGCCAACTTCTCCAGCCAGCTCCATTCCTTGCTTTAATTCCTCAGCGATATTGGAGAAATCATCATATAGATTTTTCACCATTTGCTCCGCTGATTCATTACCTTCAGCTTCTTGAATGCTAGAAATTTCTAAGCATTCTTTCATTGTCGCAACAGGCTGTCCATTTAACGCAAGCATACGCTCAGCCAAATCATCAATGTACGTCGCTGTTTCTGTATAAAGTTCCTCAAATTTCTCATGGAGTGTAAAGAAGTCTTTTCCCTTTACGTACCAGTGATAGTTATGTAATTTTACGTAAAGCACAGTCCAATCAGCTACTTGTTTATTAACGACGTTTAATAATTTTTCAGACATGTTTATTCCTCCTTATGTAATTGCGTTTAGTATGAGAATACCCTTTTCCTATTATACTGAAACCTGCCATGAATTTCTTCTATTTTGACTGCATGAAATATATGTTAATATGGAAATAAGGAGGGAGTTAGATGCTGCTACTTGGGATTATCAGCTTTATCATTATCTCAATCGTTGTCTTTTTATCACTATGGACAACATCGAAGGCTTATGAATATAAGCATAAAGTCGATTCACCACAGGATGCTGAACCAAACCAACGTCCTAACCCGAAATAAAATGACACTTAATGATGTGAGGTTTCTTCTTCAGTAGATGAACTCTCTTTTTTCACATCACCTACATGGATATTTGTCTTTGGCATATTATGCTGCTGTTTAGCTGTCACATGGACTTGTATGATATAAAGGCCATCTTTTTTAAAGGCTGTATGCAATTCATATACACCTTTGTTCTCTTTCTTTGGCTGAATCATCTTGCTGTTATCCTTATCGCCATCTTTCCACACTTCAAATTGAACTTCGTCTGCATCATCAACAGGCGTATCACCATATGTGACAGCTGCTTTTACTATAACGCTTTCATTTTTCTCCACTTGTTCAGGTCCTGTAAGCTTCACTTCTAATAGCTCAGGTACCTCCCCTTCGCCACTATTTGCTGCAGAGTTCCCACATGCACTTAGTAACAAGAGCATCAATATCATTCCCAACATTTTTCGCATCCCGAGTTCCCCCTTCTTTTACTGACATGTCCATTTTAACAAATATCCCCTATTTTGACATCTCATGATCGAATACAAAAAAACCGGACATCATCATGTCCGGTTTATGATCGATTAACCAAATACTTTGAGAAGCTCTTCTTGATCTTGAGAAAGCCAGAAACGCATCAAACGTTTTGCACCTTCAAGGTCATGAAGCTTCGCTTGACCGCATTGCTCTTCGTTTGCAGCAGGAATCTCTGTTACCTCAACTGCATCCTTGAATGTTGCATCAAGAAGTTCAACGATTTCTTTTGGAGTTGGTGCACCACTGACCACTAAATAGTAGCCTGTCTGGCAGCCCATTGGAGAAATATCAATGATATCAAAATGGTCGTATTTCTCTGAGTGTGTTCTAATGTTAAACGCAAGTAAATGCTCTAATGTATGAATCGTATCAGGTTTCATTGCTTGTTTGTTTGGCTGACAAAAACGAATATCAAATTTATTGACTTCTCCATCTGATCCCACTTTATGAACGCCACAATGACGAACGTATGGCGCTTTTACAGCATTATGATCAAGTTCAAAGCTTTCAACTGAAGGCATAATCACCACTCCTATAATTGCAATTTCCTATATTATAACATATTTCTCCGACCAGTTTAGTTTATAAAACTTTCCTTCCTTGTCCTTTTTTCTTATACTGTGGAAGACAGACAAGGAGGAACTTCTATGAAACAAATTTTTATCGGCATCATACGCTTTTATCAAAAGTGTATTTCCCCTCTTACACCGCCTAGCTGCCGGTTTTACCCAACATGCTCAAACTACGGGCTAGAAGCGATCAAAACGCATGGCGCTTTAAAAGGCGGCTGGCTCACCATCAAACGGATTTTAAAATGTCATCCGCTCCATCCTGGCGGCATCGATCCTGTCCCGCCGAAAAAGGAAAAATAAATTATTTTTCTTCATATCCGTTGACGACTACGTCAAGCTTTCCAGTTCCTGGATCAATGACAAGACCGTGCACAGGCACATTTGATGGGAGAAGCGGGTGATTTTTCACAACGGACACACTGTCCTTCACGCTCTCTTCAACCGAACTAAAGCTTTTGAGCCACTGTTTAAAATCGATTCCTGAGTATTCCAGTACTTCAATACGTTTTTCTGGGATACCACGCTCAATGGCTTTGTTTAAAAGTGTTTGGCTGTCTATTTTGCTCATACCGCAATCATGATGCCCAATGACATAAACCTCGTCAGCATTTAATTCATAAACAGCCACTAAAATGCTTCGCATAATACTTCCAAATGGATGAGACACAAGAGCACCAGCACTTTTAACGATCTTGATATCTCCATTTCTCATGTTCATTGCACGTGGAAGCAACTCGACAAGTCTTGTATCCATACATGACAGAATGACAGATTTTTTCTGTGGAAACTTCGTTGTTGTAAATTCTTCGTATTTCTTTTCTTCAATAAATTGTTGATTATATTCGATGATTTCTTCTAAAAGTTTCATACGTTGTCCATTCCTTTATCTTTTTTTAAAAATAAATATAGCACAATGTGAGAAATTTCGTCACGTTTTGCAGCGCATTTTTTTAAAAGGAAACATCTGCTGTTGAAAATTTTTTATTTTCCTCTTTTCAAATCGTAATTATTACGATACAATAACTCAGGACATTAAATCGTAATCATTTCTATCTAATAGATTGAGAGGAGACATTTTCCACATGAAAAAAATCTTTTATATGTTAACAGCTGCTTTATTTGCGATCGGTCTTGCCGCTTGCTCAAGCAGTGCGGGGACAAATGCTTCAAAAGGGAAAGCAGACGGAAAACTAACCGTTTACACCACAATTTTCCCGATTCAAGATTTCACTGAAAAAATTGGTGGTTCTCATGTTCATGCGCAAAGCGTGTACCCTGCCAATGCAGATGCACACAGCTTTGAACCAAGTTCAAAAACGATGGTTGAAATGGCTGAAGGAGACGCCTTCATCTACAGCGGCACAGGCGCTGAAGCATTCGCTGACAAAACCGCTTCTACGTTAAAAGACCAAGGCGTGAAAACAGTCAAAGCAGCCGAAGGCATCAAATTGTTATCGACAAAAGAAGAACATTCACATGAAGAAGGCGAAGACCATGATCACGATCATGAAGGGGAAGATCATGACCATGATGGACACGATCACGGAGATAAAGATCCTCATGCATGGTTAGACCCTGTTTATGCACAGCAAATGGCAAAAAACATTAAAGATACACTCGTTTCATTAGATCCAGATCATAAAGACGAATACACAAAAAACTATGAAAAACTAAAAAAGGATTTGCAATCGCTAGATCAAGAGTTCAACACAACGTTATCTAAAGCAAAACATAAAGAAATCCTTGTTTCCCACGCAGCCTACGGTTATTGGGAAAAGCGCTACGGCATTGAACAAATCAGTGTATTAGGGTTATCCGCTTCTGAAGAGCCTTCACAAAAGCAGCTCGAAAGCATTGTACAAAAAGCTGAAAAGCATCACATTCAATATGTGATTTTTGAAAACAACGTCAGCAGCAAAGTCTCAGATACGATCCGCAGTGAAATTGGGGCAAAAAGCCTCACACTTAAAAATCTAGAATCTATTACTGAAGATGATGCCAAAAATGGAGAAAGCTACGTCAGCTTAATGAAACAAAATCTAAAGACCTTAAAAACCGCTTTAAATGATTAATTGTTAAAATCCCGGATGATTATTCGGGGTTTTTTGCTGTAAAAAAAGCACACCATTGTAGGGTGTGCTTTTTATATTACATTTGATACTTTTTCTTAAACAACTCGGCTCTTCCGCCTTTTTCTCCGAACTTTTGGCGTCCTGTATAAAAAGGATGCGTATCAGAGCTTGTTTCTACTTTAATGACAGGATACGTTTTCCCATCTTCCCATTCTACTGTCTCATTGGATGACTTTGTCGATTTACTCAAAAAGCGGTAACCGCTATTTACGTCCATAAATACAACTTCATGTGAGGTTGGATGAATATCTCTTTTCAATGTCAAAACTCCTTTCGTTACCAAAACGTAATTATTACGTTTTATATTTATATTCTACTCCCTCTCTTACAACTTGTCAAAAATCAAGCTTTCTTAGTCAGGAAGAATAATCTAAAAATGGTGGAGAATAATAACATCATGAAAAAGAGAAGCGATAAGAAAGGCGGAGAAAAAAATTGACTGATCTCGTTTTAGCTAGAAGCCTGTTCGGCACAACCATGGGCTTTCACATTATTTATGCCTCGCTTGGTGTCGGCATCCCGCTAATGATTTTGTTAGCTGAACTCATCTTCCAAAAAACGAAGGACCCTCACTATGCTGTCATGGCGAAACGGTGGACGAAAGCGCAGGCTGTCTTGTTAGGTGTCGCCATTCCAACAGGCACGATTGCTGGTACCCAGCTCGCTCTTCTATGGCCAGGTTTTATGGAGGTCATCGGAAAGGTCATGTCACTGCCATTTCAGATTGAAATTTATGCGTTCTTTATTGAAGCATTATTTATGTCTATTTATGTGTACGCAGCGGATCGCCTATCACCTGCTATGCGCATCATTACTGTTATTTTTGTCGTGATTGGTGCAGCCGCTTCAGCGATTCTGATCACAAACGTACATGCGTTTGAAGGTACTCCTGCTGGCTTTCAAATGGTCAATGGAGAAATTACGAATATCGAGCCCTGGAAGGCCTTTTTCAATCCAAGCTTTGTCGTAACTGCGACACATGTCGTGCTGTCTGCTTTTACAACAGGTGCTTTTGTGATTGCATCAGTGGCAGCTTTTAAAATGCTTAAAACAAGAAAGAATGAGAAACTCTATACGTTTCATCGAAAAGCCCTTTTTCTTGGACTTATTGTAGGCGGCCTCTTCTCATTTCTTACGGCCATAAATGGTCATGAGTCTGCTCAGCTTCTGTATGAATATCAGCCAGAAAAATTAGCTGGTGCTGAAGGTTTATTTGAAACACAATCACATGCGCCGCTCGCAATAGGTGGTTTTACCGATGCTGATTCAAAGGAAATTAAAGGAGCAATTGAAATCCCTTGGGCGCTTAGCTTTCTGGCAGGAAATAGCTTTGATACGGTGGTCAAAGGATTAAATGATTTCCCTCGTGACGAGTGGCCGCCTTTATTTATTCACACGTTATTTAACGGCATGGTCATTATTGGCTCAGTTCTCATTTTGTTTGCGGTGTTAGCACTGCTTTACCGTAAAATTTTAAAACGCGAGCATTATCCGAAGTGGCTCCTTTTTCTTTACTTATTCGGCGGGCCCCTTAGTCTTTTGGCCATTGAGTTCGGCTGGATCTTTGCATGTACAGGCCGTCAGCCATGGGTCATTTATCGAATGCTCAAAACCTCAGAGGTCGTCACATCATCAGGCTCGATCGGTACGCTCTTTATCCTTTTTGCCATTGTCTATCTCATCTTAGGCATAGCAACTGTGATTGTGCTGACGTACTACTTTAGAAAACATTCGATTGAAGAAGACCTACGGTTAACAGAATCTTAAAAAGGAGCGATCAAGATGCAAATGGATGTGACAACTGATGCACTCATTGCAATCACCATCTTATGGGGGTTCGTTTTTATCTATGCAGTGATGGCATCAATGGATTTCGGCGCAGGATTTTGGTCCATGATTTATATGAATAAAGAACAAACAAAGGCCGCTAATATCGCAAATAAGTACCTTTCTCCAACATGGGAAGTAACTAACGTATTCATTGTGGCAATTGTTGTCGCATTGTTTAGTATGTTTCCAGGTGCGACCTTTGTCCTTGGTACTGTTTTATTAATACCCGGCAGCATTATATTATTGCTTCTTGCACTGCGAAGCGGGTTTCTCGTGTTTTCTCATTCTCTTCCTGAAAAATACAGAAAAGCAGTGACTTACATTTCAGGGATTAGCGGCTTTATCATTCCATCGATCCTGATCATGGTTCTTCCGATTACTCATGGTGGATTTATCTTTGAGGAGAACAACAACTACTCATTAGATCTTGGACTGGTCTTTACGAGTGCAAATGTCTATTCTTTTGTCGGCTTTGCCATTTTCAGCACCCTTTTTCTTTCGTCATTGCTTTTAGCTGATTTCTCGAATGTGGCTGATGAAGATGAAGCTTACAGCATTTATAGAAGAGGAGCGCTCATTACGGGTCCGCTTTCACTCATGATGGCCTTTTTCATCATGCTGACATTAAGAAGCGAGGCAAATTGGCTGTTCACAAAAATGATGCAGAACATCCCTATTCTTCTTGTATCACTCCTGATGTTTTTGCTAGCAGGGCTGGCTCTATTTTTACCAAATAGTCGGTTTAAGCATAGAAAAGGCCGGCCTCGTTTAGCTGTCATTGCGATTACCATTCAATATTTTTTAGCAAGCTATGTGTACGGACGTGCCCATTTGCCTTATATGGCCTATCCGGATATTACAATCATGTCTGGATTTACAGACCCTGTGACATTTAGAGCATTATTTATCACGTATATTGTAGGTTTTATCATCTTATTCCCTGGGTTCTATTTCTTCTGGAAATTGTTTATGAAGGATAAGCGCTATATTCGCCAGGAAGATTAACGTGAATGGATGAGGTTCATTTCGGTTACATTATAGAAGAAAGACATACTCAAAAGGAGGTCATCTGTATGAGTCAAAAAATCCTTTGTGAAGTCAATAACTGTTCCTATTGGAATGCTGGAAACCGCTGTGGGGCAGATGCAATCTATGTCGTCAGCCACACAGGAAATACGGCTGAAAAAAGTGAAGAAACGGATTGTAAAACGTTTAAACCACAAGATCTTTAAGTCTCATTTAAGGAGGCGCTTCGCATTGAAACACGATCGGCTGCTTCAAACGTTTTTTTATGAAATTCACGACGCGGACGAAGCCGCATTTTATCAGGCTGCTCACTCCTTTTTAAACCTTTGGGATTATGAATATGGCCATGCAGCAGACATGCCCAGTGAAATGAATCACTATATTGGACAGCTTGCTTATGACAGCGAACTGGTAGAAGAGTAAGAAAGAGCGGGTCACCGCTCTTTCTTTTTAGTTGAGACAGGAAGGAAAAACTTTCTCTCACTATATATAGATTTTATTGGATATGCAAAAGGTGAATACCTCATTTTCACATCACAAAATCATGTTTTGTAAAGACGTCAATTTTATCTGAAAAGGAACGAAGCGCTTGATAATCCACTTCTACGCCCATTCCTGGGGAACGAGGCACCTCAATAAAACCATTTTCAACCTTGATTTCAGGATAAATGATATCCTGCTCCCAATATTTTGACGAAGCGGAAATATCACCTGGAATTGTAAATTGCGGAAGCGAAGCAAGTGCCACGTTCTGTGCGCGAGAAATGCCTGTTTCAATCATTCCTCCGCACCATAACGGAATTTGATGCTCCTTACTGAATGTATGGATTTTGAGGGCTTCTGTCAGCCCTCCAACTCGTGAAGGCTTCACATTAATAATTTGACAGCTGCCAAGCTCTACAGCTTTTCTAGCATCATCTAAGGAACAAATACTTTCATCCAAACATATCGGTGTTTTTAAATGCTTTTGCAAATGGCGATGATCGACGATATCATCTGCAGCTAATGGCTGTTCAATCATTAATAAACGAATGTCATCGAGCTGTTTGAGCTTGCTAATATCCTTTAATTCATAAGCAGAGTTTGCATCCGCCATTAGTGGAAGGTGAGGGAAAGACTCTCTAATTTTTTTCAGGAGTCCGATATCCTGCCCCGGCTTAATTTTCACCTTCACCCGCTGATAGCCTTGGTCCACAAATTGCTGTATTTGCTTCAGCATGTCATCAATGGGTCCTAACCCCGCCACAACACCAGAAGGTATTCTATCCTTGGTGCCGCCTAATACATCTCGTAACGACTTATTCTCACGCTTCGCATAAATATCCCAAACAGCCGCTTCAATTCCCGCTTTCGCCATCCTATTACCTTTAAATTGGTACAGGCTGTCTGGTATTTCTGAAGGGTGTGTAAAGGTGCGTGTCAGCACATTTGGTATAAAAAAAGCTCTCAGCATATGGTAACAAGTCTCAATGGTTTCTTCTGTATACCAAGGAGAAGAAAAGGCTGACACCTCTCCCCATCCAGTCAATCCCGTTTGATCTTTTACCTCGACAATAATAAACTCACGCTCTGAGATGGTCCCAAGACTTGTGGTAAATGGCTGCTTGAGCTTCATCGTGACATGATATAAAATCACTCGTTCAATTTGAATCATCTAAAAACCCCTTTGACTTGAGTCTGTGCCTCTGCAATTTATTTGACGCATTTCTTGGCAGCTCGTCCACAAAGTGAAAAGCGGCAGGCCATTTATATTTTGCTAGATGCGACTCACATAAAGCATAGAGCTCGTTCTCCGGTATTTTATGGTCTGTGACAAGAAAGGCAGCTGGTACCTCTCCCCATCTATCATCATACATACCCGTCACTCCGGCTTCCATTACATGCGGATGTGTTAACAGGATCGCTTCAATTTCAGCAGGATAAATATTCTCACCGCCAGAAATAATTAAATCTGAACGGCGGTCAAGCACAAATAAAAATCCTTCCTCATCCACATAGCCGATATCACCCGTTTTCAGCCAGCCTTGATCAAAAGCAGCCGCGGTCGCCTCTTCGCGGTAAAGGTACCCTTTCATGACATTTGCCCCTTTCACCATAATTTCGCCATGCTCAAAAGGACGACAAATGCGTGTACCATCTTGAATTTTCAGCTCACATCCAAAAAGGGGTTTTCCCGCTGATCCAAGCTTCTCTACACTAAATTCAGGCGCAAGGGTCACAATTTGTGAACAGGTTTCTGTCATGCCGTACGATTGAAACACAGGGAAGCCTTTCTCTTTGCTTTCTTGAAGCATCGCAAAAGGCGCAGGTCCTCCGCCTAATAACAGACAGCGCAAAGAAGACGGACATTCTTCCAGCCTGCTTAATAAACGGGATAACATCGTTTGAACAACAGATATCATCGTCACACGATGCTGTTCAATCGAACCCTTTACTTCATCGACATCAAACTTTTGATGAAGTACGACAGTCATCCCATAAATCACAGACTTAAATAAAGCGGATAACCCGCTAATATGAAAAAGAGGCAGTGCAATAAGCCAGCGGTCATCCTCTCTGAGGCCCATATTGAGTGCAGAGGAAACAGCACTATAAAAATGATTACCAAACGTTTGCTCGACCCCTTTTGGTTGTCCTGTTGTGCCAGACGTATACATGATCGTTGCTGTTTCATTCAAATCAAATTCGCTTTCGATTTTCTTTCCATTGTCGTGACCTGCTTCTGGTAAAGTCTCCATTGTATAAACGGGTAGATCACCCTTATGATCACTTGCATAAACAGGTTCAGTAAATAAAGCGGCTGCTTTTGCATCTTCAAGTTGATAGCGCCTTTCAGCTTTTGTTAACTTATTGTTCAATAGCACGATTTTGAATCCTAATGAAAAACAAGCATGAACAAGCATCACCATTTGAGGCTGGTTGTTCATCAAAAGCCCGACCGTTTCCCCTTTTTTTAATGATGCTTGTGCAAGTCTATTTGAAAGCTCATTGACTTCATCAGCTAAATCGCGAAATGTCCACTGTTTATCCTGATAAATGAGTGCGACTCTTTCTGGTGTTAAATAAGCACGGTGCAGCAGCCAATTCGGTTGCTTCATCATGACACCTCCTTTTTGTAAAAGAAAACAGCTTAGTCTGATGCACTAAGCTGTTTTTCATCGCTATGATTGAATCAAGGGAAACGCGGGAACTGACCGAAGTCCGGCTTGCGTTTTTCCTTAAAGGAATCGCGTCCTTCTTTTGCTTCATCTGTTGTGTAATAAAGAAGTGTCGCATCTCCTGCAAATTGTTGAATTCCAGCTAATCCATCCGTATCTGCATTAAATGCAGCCTTCAAGAATCGTAAAGCAGTCGGGCTCTTTTCTAGCATCTCCTCGCACCACTTCACTGTTTCCTCTTCAAGCTGCTCTAATGGTACAACAGTATTAACAAGTCCCATATCAAGCGCTTCTTGTGCATTGTATTGACGGCATAAGTACCAGATTTCTCTCGCTTTCTTATGACCAACAATACGTGCAAGGTAGCCTGAGCCATAACCAGCATCAAAGCTGCCTACTTTTGGACCAGTTTGTCCAAAAATCGCATTATCTGCTGCAATTGTCAGGTCACATACAATATGAAGAACGTGTCCGCCGCCGATTGCATAACCAGCAACCATCGCAACAACAGGTTTTGGAATCACACGAATTAAACGCTGTAGGTCGAGTACATTTAGACGCGGAATTTGATCGTCTCCTACATAACCGCCATGACCGCGTACTTTTTGATCTCCACCAGAACAGAATGCTTTGCCGCCAGCACCTGCAAGTACGATCACACCAACATTTGAATTATCACGAGCACGTGAAAATGCATCAATCAATTCACTCACAGTCTTTGGTGTAAACGCGTTATGTACATATGGACGATTAATCGTGATCTTTGCAATCCCATTGCATGTTTCATATAAAATTTCGTCATATTGACGCTCATTTTGCCATTCAATAGCCATCAATAGTTCCTCCTCTAATCTTGCGTAATAAACTCACTTACTATTTTACCAAAAAAATGTGGTTGTTCCACATGAACTGTATGCCCAGCCTGCTCAGCCAATATGAATTGACTGCCTTCAAGCTCCTGCTGCATACGTGTGGCGATCTTGCAGAACTTTTCATCAAGCGCTCCGCACATCAACAAAACAGGTAAATTCATATGCTTTAAAGCCTTCCAAACAGAGGGCTGCGAACCTGTTCCTATGCCTTCTAAGCTGCGGGCCAGTCCAAGTGGATTGGCTTTTAGCCTTTCCTCTCGTAGTTGAGCCTGCGTGTCAGCTGATAAAGTTTTCTGCGAAGCAAACAGTGGAATACTCTCCCAAAAATCCACAAACTTCACTAAACCTTCATGTCTCATTTTCTGAGCCAGCTGATGATCATGTTTGAGTCTTGCCATCCGCTCTTTAAACGTGCGAAGCCCTGGAGAGGTACTCTCTAGAATCAACTTGTTGACTCGCTCTGAATAACGAGAGGCAAATGATAAAGCAATACGTCCTCCCATAGAATATCCGAGAATATTCACTTTGTGAAGCTTTAATTGGTTTAAAATCTCTGCAAGATCTGCTAGCTGATGCGACATCGCATATCTTCTTATACTTTCTGGTGAGTCCGTGCGGCCATGTCCAAGCAGGCTGACTTGAATCAATCTTGTATTTCCCATATAAGCATTCAAGAATGTCCAAGAAGCCGCGCTTCCAGTGAAGCCGTGTAAGCATAGCGTGGCATTCTCACCTGATGGATTCTGATCCACCACCTCGTACGCCACACCATCACGCATCCGTATTATGAAAGAAGACATTCTTTTTTCACTTCTTCCAATATGTCATCCATCATTTGACGATGCTTGCTTACACGAGAATGCCGATCTGTTTCAATTTCAATTAAATGAAGTCCAGGCTCTTCCATATGCGCCTTGTAGACATCATGTAATTCTTGTTTCGTTGACGGTTTCGAATAGGTTCCCCCATACAACTTCGAAGCATACTCAAAATTCAGTCCAGTCGGTGTACCAAAGAGTTTTTCATAATACGGTTCCTCAGACGCCTGTGGAAGGAAAGAAAAGATGCCTCCTCCATCATTGTTTAACAACACAACCGTCAGTGGAATGTCCATCAACTTCGCTGCAAGGAGACCATTCATATCATGGTAAAATGATAAATCTCCAATCACTAAGGTGACCGGCTGTTTCAAAGCTGCATACGTGCCAAGTGCTGTAGACACAACACCATCAATACCATTTGCTCCTCGATTCGCCATCATTCGAAAAGGCTTCGATTGCGCTTCAAAAAATGTATCCACATCACGAATCGGCATACTATTCCCGATAAAAAGGACACTCTCCTTCGGCAAAAGATGCTGAAGCTGACGGTACACATTCCCCTCAAATGACAGATCCTCATCAGAATAATGGGAAGCATGCGTTCTGAATGATGAATTTGCATCCTGCCAGCGCTTTAGAAAACTTGTATCCTCACGTTGATCCGATCTATTGACTACTTCATCTACAAAAGCTGCCACATCACTTTCAAAGACATATGAAGCACTCAGCCCAGGATCTCGAAAACCTCCGGCAGCATCAACAACAATCTGATTCACTTCCGCATGTTTTTCCAGCCACTTGAATAAAGGCTTAGACACAGGCATCGGTCCAAAACGAATGACCATATCCGGCAATAGGTGATGCTGCAATGCTTCATCTTTCAATAAAGAATCATACGCATCAATAATAAGATCTGTATGCTCATGACCATTTCGCAAATGAGAAAGCGGGTCCGCTAAAATCGGCATATGCAAGGCTTTTGAAAGACGTAATACTGCCTCTTTCTCTTTCTCCGTATGAAGCTCGCCACACACAATCAGTCCCTTTTTGGAACGGTTCATAACCGTCACAATTTCAGATATCGCATCTTCATTTGGGAAAGCCTGTCCTGTAGCTAATACTTTTTTCCGGTCTGTTTCTTCTCGCTCGAAAGGATCAATAGACAAATCAGGAAGCAATGGTTCTCTCAGAGGGACATTGATTTGTACAGGTCCCTTCGGCTCTTGCATCGACATATGATTTGCTCTTGCCGCAGCCGTCTGAACATAGCGTAACATCGTCTGACTTTCTTCTGGCAATGCTAAGTCTGTGAACCATTTAACAAACTTACCGAATAAGAATTGCTGATCAATCGCTTGAGGTGCTCCAACTTCCCTCAATTCGTGCGGCCGATCAGCAGTTAAAACAATAAGTGGGACACGGGAATAATGTGCCTCTACAATGGCTGGGTAAAAGTTAGCTGCTGCTGTACCTGACGTACAAATAAGCAGCACTGGTGTTTGACTTGCTTTTGCAAGACCAAGCGCATAAAAAGCAGCAGACCGTTCATCCACTAATACATGGACAGTGATGTCTTGGTGGGCTAGAGCCAGCATTGCAAGCGGGGTCGAACGAGAACCTGGACAGACAACTGCCTCTTGTACGCCACCTTGGACAAATTCATCCATCAATCTGCCAATATATGTTGTCATGATTTGATTATTCAATAGGACGACCTCCAAGGGCAGATAGCATTGGTCTTAATTTCACTTGCGTTTCCTCGTACTCCTGCTTTGCAAGGGAATCCTCTACAATGCCGCAGCCAGCGAACAAACGAACATGGTCTTCCTCAATAAGACCTGACCGAATGGCAACAGCAAATTCTCCATTATCCTGAGAGTCAATCCACCCTACCGGCGCTGCGTACCAGCCACGTTTCAACGGTTCGATTTCACGAATGACCTCAACCGCCTTTTCCTTCGGATATCCGCCTAATGCTGGCGTCGGATGGAGCTGTTCAATTAATGAAAAGAGAGAACAGCTGCTTTTAATTTCTCCTACAATCGGTGTAAACAAATGCTGAATGTTTTTTGTTTTATAAAGACTAGGTTGATTTGGTTTATGCACGCGAAGGCAATTAGCCTCAAATGCTTGCTCAATCATATTGACAACAATTTGATGTTCAATCAAATTCTTCTCATCATGCAGCAGTTCCTCGCCTAATGCTCGATCTTCCGCTTCATCTTTTCCACGAACAATCGAACCTGCTAAACAAGATGAAAAGACCTCTCCGCCGCTTTTTTTCACTAAGCGTTCCGGCGTAGCTCCGACAAATGCTTGTCTCCCCTGTTCAACCGCAAATACATAACTCGTTGTTTGATGCTTTAATAATTCTGATAACAGTGGAGCGAGTTCAATTTGATTTTTATAGTGAAGCAAGACTTCTCTTGCTAAAACAACCTTTTCATATTCGTTTGCACGAATGTGGTCTGTCGCTTCTTGGATCGCCTTCATCCATTCCTTCACATCTCGTTCTTCCATATGAACAAGTTCAGCTTGTCCACCATGTCTGAGGGGTAATGTTTCGTAATGAGAGGCTTTTTGTTCTAATTCTTGAATGAGCTGATGAACATTCCCGTCCACCTGCTTCCATTCATTGATCGTCAGAAACGTGCCTTCTTTCGAGACAGTGAGCATCATCGATGGCACAAAAAAATGAGCCTCACCAAAAGCTTCCCAGTGACGCGCCTTCTCTTCATACGGATCAAATGAGAATCCTCCAAATAAAAGCGGACCAACAGCCGCTTGCCTTAACTCCTTCTCATCATGAAAATGGAACATGTGCTGCTTCAGCTGTTCCCATTCTTGATGGACTGTATCAAATCGTTCCTTGCCTTGCTCAGATGATTTAATAACGGCCGCTCTGCCAAGTCCAGAAAATATCATTTGGCTTTCTGGATCAGACCAAAAAAACCGCTCGCCTAAAAAATCCGCTTCGCCGCTTTGGAAAAAGGCAAGAGGATCCAGATCGTCAACTCTTCTGGAGTAGCTTATCAAAACAGCATGGTTGACGTTATTCGCTTCTTCTAATGTCGCAAGCGCTTCCTGCCGGAAAGTACTTTGCACTGTTGTCACCATGATACATTCCTCCAAAATCCATGAAATAACATAAAAAAATAAAACCATAATGAAAAAATACGTGAACATTCGAGTATGTCGAATGACCTGCTTTTCTATTATAAACCTTAACAGATGAACTTAGTAAAGAAAACAGCTTTTTAAACCTCGAATCCTTATTATATCACGCTTTCTAGATTTTTTCGCTCCTGCTTCTTGAAACGAGAGCATCTATAAGAAAAATGGAAATTCTTGTTCTAAGATCAAGCTTTCTCTCGATATGGCAACGATTAGCAAACATCTTTTTCAGGTTTCATCGCATCAATATATTGACACCTTTTTGAACTTTGCTAAACTGGAATTTGGACGTGTACGTATTTTTTTATTTAAAGGAGTATATTTTATGCAGCATCAATCGATATCAGATCAGCTTTCACCGATTAAGCCTGATAAGAACTGGCGGATTTGGTGGAATTTACTACGACCGCATACATTAACAGCAGCATTTATTCCCGTTACTTTAGGAACTGTTCTCGCACTTCCAAGTGGTCAAATACATGTTGGGCTATTTTTAGCTATGCTGTTTGCATCTATGTTTATCCAAATCGCAACGAACATGTTTAATGAGTACTTTGATTATGTTCGCGGATTGGACAACGAGAAATCTGTCGGCATCGGCGGCGCCATTGTCAGAAATGGTGTGAAACCTAAAACCGTTCTCAGCCTTGCTTATGCACTATTTGCGCTTTCTTTACTACTAGGGGTGTACATTTGCATGATGTCTAGCTGGTGGATTGCACTGATAGGACTCATATGTATGGCAGCAGGCTATTTCTATACAGGCGGTCCTGTTCCTATTGCATATACACCGTTTGGAGAAGTTGTGTCAGGTGCTTTTATGGGACTAGGAATCATCCTTATCAGTTTCTATATTCAAACAGGCACACTGACGTCTAAAGCTGTTCTCGTCTCATTACCAATTTCTATTTTAGTTGGTGCCATCTTACTATCGAACAATATCCGCGATTTAGACGGCGATAAAGAAAATGGACGAAAAACACTTGCTATTCTTGCTGGGCGAAAGGCTGCTGTGAACATTTTACTTTCCATGTTTTTGATCTCTTATGTACTTATTTTTGTTTATATCTTCACAGATATTGTCGGCCTTTGGAGTCTTCTTGTTTTACTCAGTGTCCCAAAAGCATATACAGCTATCAAAGAATTTAAGCAAAAAGAAAAACCAATTGAATTAATGAATGCCATGAAATCTACAGCTCAAACCAATACATTTTTCGGTTTCCTGCTGACAATCGCTTTGATCTTACAATACTATATCGCGTAACAAAGAACGCCTGCAGCCGCAGGCGTTTTTTCATGAGGAATTGCTTCAATTTGGAACTAGTCTTACAGACAAAATTGCTCATACTAATATTATGTTTGATATGAAAGGATGATCGCTTTGTTGTCTAAAGACGAATTACATCATTTGAAGCAGCGACTTCTCGATGAAAAGCACGAACTCGAAGCCAAAAGCCATGACGATGAACAAAAAGTATCATTTCCTTATGATTCGGTCGGAGACCTGTCAGCCTATGATAATCACCCAGGTGATCAAGGGACAGAGCTGTTCGAACGCGGGAAGGATATTGCGTTAAACAGTTTGGAACATGAACATCTGTTAGACGTTAATGAAGCACTTCAAGCCATCACAGACGGCTCTTATGGCCTATGCAAGGTCTGTAAATCACCTATCCCAAAGGAACGCTTAGAGGCCTTACCTAGTGCCGTCACATGCACAGAGCATTCAAAAGAACAAACCGTTTCACAAAACCGTCCGATTGAAGAGGATTTATTAAGTCCGCCATCAGGGCAATTCGAAAATGAAGAAAGTGCAGCCTATGATGGAGAGGATGCATATCAAGACGTAGAACGCTACGGAAACTCTGATACGCCGTCTGATATGGAATTTCCTCCATTGACATACGATGATGTGTATACACAATCAGAAGATGAAGATTATGTCGAAGACTATGAAGGATTCGCAGCTGCTGATATTGAAGGCAAGGCAAGTAAAGTATATCCAAATAAAGCACACGAAGCCTATGAAGAGGCATTGGACGAAGAAGGCGTCATGACCGTATTTGGTGACTTGAAGCCGTACGAAGAAGAACCTTATACAGAAGAAAATCATTAGTCCCCTCATAATGGGGGCTTAATGTTTATATCATGTAATGATTGGGAAATCACTTTAAGAGTGAATTTGATTGGAGGAGATTCTTAATGGCGAGAAAAAGTATCATTTGGGCAGTGGTTGTCTTCTTTATTACATACGCATTATTCTCTATTGCCGGATTCTTGTTTCCGATTGACAGAGAGTGGTATGATGCATTAAATAAACCGGAATGGACACCGAGTGGTGGAGTAATTGGCGCTGTGTGGGCTGTCTTATTTGCTCTCATCTCGTTGTCCGCAGCGATCATTTATGGAAAATATGGATTTCAAAAAATCACTTTACCCTTTTGGATTCTTTTTCTTTTAAATTACGTATTTAATCAAGCCTTTAGTTTTTTTCAATTTACACAAAAAGATTTATTCGCAGCTACGATCGACTGCCTGCTTGTAGCGCTGACAGCACTTGCTCTTGTTATCGTCTCGCGTAAACTAAGCAAAGTCGTTCCAATTTTACTAATTCCTTATGTCTTATGGGGCTTCTTTGCAACATACTTGTCTTATACGATCTATTCCATGAACATGTAAAAAAAGACCGCTATAATGGCGGTCTTTCTTTTTTGAAGAAAATAAAAAAGAGATCTTTGACAAGACCTCTTTCTAAACATGACCCGTACGGGATTCGAACCCGTGTTACCGCCGTGAAAGGGCGGTGTCTTAACCGCTTGACCAACGGGCCAGATAAATGGCGGAGAAGGAGGGATTTGAACCCTCGCGCCGCTCGCGCGACCTACACCCTTAGCAGGGGCGCCTCTTCAGCCACTTGAGTACTTCTCCATTTGGCTCCGCAGGTAGGACTCGAACCTACGACCGATCGGTTAACAGCCGATAGCTCTACCACTGAGCTACTGCGGAATATCATGGTGGGCCTGAGTGGACTCGAACCACCGACCTCACGCTTATCAGGCGTGCGCTCTAACCAGCTGAGCTACAGGCCCATGAATGGATATACAAATGGAGCGGGTGATGGGAATCGAACCCACGACATCAGCTTGGAAGGCTGAGGTTTTACCACTAAACTACACCCGCAAATATATGTATGGGGCGATTGATGGGAATCGAACCCACGAGTGCCAGAGCCACAATCTGGTGCGTTAACCACTTCGCCACAACCGCCATACTATCAATATTTTTTTATAAAAGTGGCTCGGGACGGAATCGAACCGCCGACACACGGATTTTCAGTCCGTTGCTCTACCAACTGAGCTACCGAGCCAAGTATTCATTTTAAAAATGGCGGTCCGGACGGGACTCGAACCCGCGACCTCCTGCGTGACAGGCAGGCATTCTAACCAACTGAACTACCGGACCATTTTGGTTGCACTCATTGAGCACTCCCTATTGGTGTATAAAATAATTTGGTTGCGGGGGCAGGATTTGAACCTGCGACCTTCGGGTTATGAGCCCGACGAGCTACCGAACTGCTCCACCCCGCGATGATATAAGTTTTTAAAAAATATGGCGGAGGAAGAGGGATTCGAACCCCCGCGGGCTTTGACACCCCTGTCGGTTTTCAAGACCGATCCCTTCAGCCGGACTTGGGTATTCCTCCGTATAGATGGTGGACCTTGTAGGACTCGAACCTACGACCGGACGGTTATGAGCCGTCTGCTCTAACCAACTGAGCTAAAGGTCCTTTATAGCGGCGGAGGGGATCGAACCCCCGACCTCACGGGTATGAACCGTACGCTCTAGCCAGCTGAGCTACACCGCCATGATCAAAATAATCTTTTAAAAGTGGAGCCTAGCGGGATCGAACCGCTGACCTCCTGCGTGCAAGGCAGGCGCTCTCCCAGCTGAGCTAAGGCCCCATAAAAGATGGTCGGGAAGACAGGATTCGAACCTGCGACCCCTTGGTCCCAAACCAAGTGCTCTACCAAGCTGAGCTACTTCCCGATCTTAATGGCGCGCCCGAGAGGAGTCGAACCCCTAACCTTTTGATCCGTAGTCAAACGCTC
>NZ_JARVRK010000008.1:0-122643 GCF_030209735.1 Bacillus sp. lyk4-R2A-2 | reverse complement strand
TTTTGTCTTGTTTAGTTTTCAAAGATCATCTTCGTCGTCTCTCAGAGGCGACTTTTTCAATATAACATTTCGACGCCGTGTGCGTCAAGTGTTTTTTAGAATTTCTTTTTGTCAGCTTTTCTTCCAAAAGCAACTTGTTTGCTCGTTAGCGACGTATAATAATATACCATCATAATATTCAGGCGTCAATATCTTTTTTCACAAAATATCCTCGATGATAGATTTTTTGCCCCTTTGTCTCAATCGGCTCCACCTGAACAATTCCTTTTTCCACAAAGAAATCAATCATGACGCTAAGGTCAGGCGTGAAATACTTGAGGTCAGGATGCGCGAGAAGCTCTCCAAAAAGCCATATATCTTGCTGTTCCATGACATGACGCAAATGAGCGGCGCCAATTTCTGCTTTTGAATGGATCAAAAAGTCATTTGCTAAAAATAAAAGTTCCAAACGTTTATGAAGGCTTTCGTGGCTTTCAATGAGTTCTGAATAAAGTTTATATACTTCCGGTTCCATATGACGCACCTGATTCCAAACTGTCACTTCTGGGTGGAAACCTTTATCGATCACTTCAATACGTGCCAAATGATGCAGAGCATGCACAATTGAATTATATGCATCAAGGAATTGATTTGACTCAAAAAATGCTTTTCCTTCTATATATCTGCGAATAAGCTTGCCGTATTCTAAACCGATTTTAAGTTTGCGGTTTGAAAATGGGAATGTACTCAGGTCATCAATTAAGTTGAAAATATATTCATTTCGATCAAATAGGACTTTCCCATTCAAAATCCAATCAATGATTCGGCGGTTTGTGCCAAGGGTGATCCATTCCTTCAACTGCTCATCTGTGACAACATTTAAAGAAGCTGTTTGGTGATCGGATTCATAGTGCTTGATAAATAACGGCTCTTCCGCTTCTTTTACAATGACTAGAAGTGCTGCATCAAAGTTATCCGTCTCAGAAGATACCTTGTGTCTTCTTTCTACTATAATCACAGCCAATGTGTCTGGGTGACTTGCTCTCTCTTGATAAATAGGACGGAGAAGATTTTCCATAGTGATTCCTCCAATACTCGGGTGTAAAGTTCTTCTCTAATGCTATGTATTTCTCCTCATAGAATCAAAATTCCTTCAATTCAAGAAAAAAGATCATTGAATCATTATAAGCAATTTATTCACAAAACTCTATAACTAATTCAAACAGAAAGGTAAAATGTGCTATATTGGAGACAAGGGGGGCTAGGGATGGCGAAATACTCCAGTAAGATTAATAAAATCAGAACATTTGCACTTAGTTTGGTTTTTGTTGGCTTTCTGATCATGTATATCGGTGTGTTCTTCAAGGAATCGATTTGGCTGTCGACTTTCTTTATGCTGCTCGGCGTCTTATCGATCGGATTGAGTACAGTGGTTTACTTTTGGATCGGTATGCTTTCTACGAAGGCAGTCCGTGTCGTATGTCCAGGCTGTGAGAAGGAAACAAAAGTGCTTGGGCGGGTGGACATGTGCATGCATTGCAGAGAGCCGCTTACACTCGATCCAGCATTAGAAGGCAAAGAGTTTGATGAATCCTACAATCGAAAAAAGTCATAAAAAAAGCTGACCATTTAACCGGTCAGCTTTTTCATTAATGATTTTCTTTTTTCGCACATTCTTGACAAGTCCCATAGATCTCCAAGCGATGATGACTGACTGTAAAGCCCGTCACATGGGATGCAAGCTGTTCAACTTCATCAAGGCCAGGATAATGAAAGTCCACTATTTTTCCGCAGTTTTCACAAATCGCATGGTAATGGTCAGATGTCGCAAAATCAAATCGGCTTGAGGAATCACCGTACGTTAATTCCTTTACTAATCCAGATTCCCGGAAGACTCGTAAATTGTTGTAAACCGTTGCGACACTCATATTTGGAAATTTCCCTTCAAGTGCTTTATATATATCGTCCGCGGTTGGGTGAGTCATAGAATTTACGAGAAACTCCAAGATGGCATGGCGCTGCGGAGTAATTCGAACACCGGTTTCTTTTAAAGCATCTAAAGCGTCTTTTAGTTCGTGAGCAGCCATTTCATCATGCACCTCTCTTCAAAAATATTCTTATATTGTAATCTTTATAATTAGTGTACCCCCAGAGCCGAATCTTTGTCAATTACAATCCTCTTTTTTACCTATTCTTCTTCACAAAAAAGACCGGCATGTCTGCCGGTCCTATCCTGTGATGATATTAAGCGTGAGATTTTAGTTCCTCAAGCGCTTCTTCTACGTGGTCTTTCACCTTAACTTTTCTCCACTCTTTCACAAGCGTTCCTTCTTTATTAATAAGAAACGTTGAACGTTCGATGCCCATGTATTCTTTGCCAAAGTTCTTTTTCAGCTTCCATACTCCAAAGGCTTCGGACAATTTCTGTTCATCGTCTACAAGAAGTAAGAACGGTAAATCATGTTTTTCTTTAAACTTCTGATGCTTATCCTGACTGTCTGGGCTTACGCCGATAATGACAGCATCTAATTCTGCAAAGCTTTGATGGCGATCGCGGAAATCACATGCTTCTGTTGTACAGCCGGGTGTCATATCTTTTGGATAGAAATAAAGGACAATATGTTTTCCTTTAAAGTCAGAAAGCTTTACTTTCTCCCCGTTGTCACCGGTTAATTCGATTTCAGGTACTTGCTGGCCTACTTCGATTGTCATGACACAATCCCTCCAACCTATTTTTTAATAGCCTATCCAATTTTGAGAGGATATTCAACTAAGGACGCTTGCATCGGCATGTTAAAATAATGATAGACGACGTGATACGTTGAGATAGGAGGCTATTTATGAAATTCACAGAATCAGAAAAATTACATCAAGAGGCGCTGGAGCATATTGTTGGAGGTGTCAACAGCCCGTCTCGTTCATATAAGGCAGTAGGCGGCGGTTCACCCGTGGCTATGGAAAAAGGAGAAGGCGCTTATTTTTGGGATGTTGACGGAAATCGCTATATCGATTATCTAGCAGCATACGGCCCAATTATTACAGGACATGCCCACCCTCATATTACAAAAGCGATTACAAAAGCGGCTGAATCAGGTGTCCTTTACGGAACGCCAACGAAGCATGAAGTCACTTTTGCTAAAATGCTGAAGGAAGCCATGCCTGCTTTAGACAAGGTTCGCTTTGTCAATTCAGGTACTGAAGCGGTGATGACAACGATTCGTGTCGCACGTGCATATACAGGCAGAACAAAGATCATTAAGTTTGCCGGATGCTATCACGGTCACTCTGATCTTGTACTTGTGGCAGCTGGCTCTGGTCCATCCACTTTAGGAACCCCTGATTCAGCAGGCGTTCCAAAGAGCATCGCCAATGAAGTGATTACCGTTCCATTTAATGATATTGACAGCTACAAAGAAGCATTGAATCAATGGGGCGATGAAGTCGCAGCTGTCCTTGTCGAACCGATTGTCGGGAACTTCGGCATCGTGGAGCCTATGGACGGTTTCCTGCAGCAGGTCAATGACCTCACTCATGAAAAGGGCGCACTTGTGATCTATGATGAAGTGATTACAGCTTTCCGCTTTATGTACGGAGGCGCACAGGACTTGCTTCAAGTAAAACCTGACCTCACTGCATTAGGAAAAATCATTGGCGGCGGACTTCCGATCGGTGCTTATGGCGGTAAAAAAGAAATTATGGAGCAAGTTGCTCCTCTTGGACCAGCCTATCAAGCTGGCACGATGGCAGGAAATCCTGCATCCATTCTTTCTGGTATTGCCTGCTTGGAATTGTTAAAACAAGATGGTGTTTACGAGCATCTTGATCAGCTTGGCGCGATGCTAGAAGAAGGCATTTTAGCCCATGCAAAAAAACATCAAGTAGATATTACAGTGAACCGCTTAAAAGGTGCTCTCACTGTCTATTTCACAAAAGAAACCATTGTGAACTATGAACAGGCTGAAAATACGGATGGCGAAATGTTCGCTCGCTTCTTTAAATTAATGCTTTCGCAAGGGATTAACCTCGCTCCTTCTAAATATGAAGCTTGGTTCTTAACGATCGCACATACTGAAAAAGATATTTCCGAGACGCTGCAAGCAGTAGATCATGCGTTTGAACAGTTGAAACAATCATAATAGGGTCAAAAACAGGCGTAAAAAAATGCGCCTGTTTTTTTATTTATCAGCTCTTGTTTGTCAAAAGCGTGTGAATCTGTTACATTTCTTCTCAATACCTTCTTTTGATGTTTTCATGAACTTTCAAAAATCACTTGAATATTTCGGAAGACCGCTGTATATTACTTAGTTGTTCATCAAAATATTTATAATAAATGACGAGTGATCATCTATTATCTAAAAGAAAGGAATGCAGGGACAAAACCAATGAAACTTGGAGCCCGTATTTTAAAAACCGGTATTGCCATTGTACTCGCGCTTTACCTGGCAACATGGCTTGGGTTGCCAACGCCCGTCTTCGCGGGAATTGCAGCTGTATTTGCTATCCAGCCATCTATTTATCGATCTTTTTTAACGATTGTTGATCAAGTGCAAGCCAATATTATTGGAGCAGCACTTGCCATTACGTTCGGTCTGCTTTTTGGCACTGGACCAGTCATTATCGGTTTAACCGCCGTCATGGTCATCGCCATTAATTTAAAGCTGAAGATTGAACACACGATTCCAATTGCACTTGTAACCGTCATTGCGATTTTAGAAAGTGCAGGGGATCATTTCCTTTCCTTTGCCTTAATTCGAACAGCTACTGTGGTGTTAGGAGTTCTTTCTTCATTTTTAGTGAATTTAATCTTCCTGCCGCCAAAGTATGAAACAAAGCTTGTTCATCACATTATGGAAAATACGGAGGAGATTTTAAAATGGATCCGTCTGAGCTCCAGACAGTCTACTGATCATTCCATTTTAAAGGATGACATCGATCAAATAAAAGAACGCATGATCAAATTAGATCACATTTACTTGTTATACAAAGAGGAACGAAGCTATTTAAAGAAAACAACCTATGTAAAATCAAGAAAGCTCGTTTTGTTCAGACAGGCCATTATGACATCGAATCGTGCCCTGTACTTGTTGAAAAAGCTTCATAAATTAGAAAATGAAATTCATTTGATGCCAGAGCATTTCAAGGAAAGCTTAACAGATGAAATTGATTACTTACTGTATTGGCATGAGCGCACCTTGATGAAATTCGTCGGTAAAATGAAGCCGCAGGACGATGAATTTCAAAATGAATGCTCTCTTCGCCTTGAAACGTTAACGAAATCATTTATCCAGCATCAGCAAAACCAAGAAAACGACTTGCTCGATTACAATATGCTGAATGTCATGTCCAGCATCATCGAATACCGTGATGAACTAGAGCATTTAGATACATTGATTACAAGCTTCCAGACGTATCACCCAAAAGACAGTGAAATTGAGACAGATGAAAAAGAAGCATAAATAGAAAAGACCAGACCGATTCCAAGAATCGGTCTTATTTTATTTTCTTCATTTTAGGATCCAGTGTGTCTCTTAATCCATCTCCCATCAGGTTAAAGCCCAAAACTGTCAGCATGATCGCTACACCTGGGAAAATTAATGTCCAAGGGGCTTGAACGAGATAAGGTCTTGCATCGGCAAGCATTTTCCCCCACTCTGGACTTGGTGCCTGTGCACCCAATCCTAAAAAGCCTAAAGCCGCTGCTTCGATAATCGCTGTTCCGATCGCAAGCGTCGCTTGTACGATGACCGGCACCATACTGTTTGGCAGAATGTGACGCAGCACGATGCGGCGGTGTGACATCCCAACCGCCTTTGCTGCTAGCACGTATTCTTCTTGTTTAATACTCAGCACTTTTGAACGAACGAGCCGTCCAAAGGTTGGGACATTAATAATCGCAATGGCAATAAGGGCATTTTGTAAGGAGGGGCCTAAGATAGAGACGATCGCAATCGCCAGTAGAATACTAGGAAAAGCGAGTAAAATATCAAACACTCTCGAGATCACAGCATCTAGCACTCTTCCGCCATAGCCTGCAATCAATCCAAGCAGTGTGCCTAAAATGACAGACCCGAGAACCGAGAAGAAACCAACCCATAAGGAAATCCGCGCGCCATGCACAACTCTTGAAAATATATCTCTGCCGAAATCATCTGTACCAAACCAGTGCGCAGCTGATGGTGCACTAAATCGCTCACCGAGAGATTGTTCATTGATTCCAAAAGGAGCAATGAGCGGTGCAAATATCGCTAAAATGAGAAATAAAAAGACAATCACACTGCCAATGACCGCCAGCTTGTGCTGAAAGAACAGCTTCATCGATTCAAGAATCAATGATTGAGAGCGCTCTTCTTTTGGTTGAGGTGGTTCAAGCTCTTTTTGCGCTTCCATGTTATCACTCTCCCTCCCTAATATTTAATCCTTGGATCAATGACCGCATACAAGATGTCCACAATGAAATTGATCAGGACAAATATGAGCGCAACGACGAGAATGCCTGTTTGAATGACTGGGTAATCACGATAGCTGATGGCGTCATATATATACCGCCCAATGCCCGGCCATGCAAAAATGGTCTCTGTTAAAATGGCCCCGCCTAGCAAGAGGCCAGTCTGAAGACCAATAATCGTTAAGATCGGAATAAGCGCATTTTTCAGCCCATGCTGATAAATGATGAAAAATGAACGTACTCCTTTTGCTTTTGCTGTTCGAATAAAGTCTGAATGAAGCACTTCCAGCATACTTGCCCTTGTTATCCTTGCAATAATCGCAGCAGGGATTGTAGCAAGTGCTGTACTTGGTAAGATCAAATGCTTGATGCTGTCAGTGAATTGATCAAACCGGCCTTGCAAAAGCGTGTCCAGCGTATGAATATAGGTGATTGATTCCACTGGATTTCTGACGTTTTCACGTCCCGTTGTCGGTAAAATACCTAATTCAATCGAGAACAGCCACTGCCCCATTAAGCCTAACCAGAAAATCGGCATGGACACTCCAATGAGTGCAATAAACATCGCGACATAATCAAAGAAAGAATGTTTAAACCAAGCACTGATGATTCCAGCATTAACCCCCACAACGATCGCCAGCACCATGGCAAAAAAGGTCAATTCTAACGTCGCAAATAAGTATGGCTTCATTTCCTGGGCAATAGCCGCTCCTGTTCGTATCGAAGTCCCTAAATCCCCTTTTAAAAGGCCCAGCATGTAATGTCCGTATTGAACATACCAAGGCTGATTTAAACCGAGCTGGATGGTTAACTGTTCTACTGCTTCTTTCGTTGCCCGCTGTCCTAAGATGACCTGTGCTGGGTTTCCTGGAATAAACCGTATAATTGAAAACACGACCAATGTCATTCCGATCAATACTGGGATGAGCATTCCTGCCCGCTTCATACAATAAGCAAACAAACAGCTTTCACCGCCTTTTCTTTGTTTGAATAAGGGAGATACAAGATCTCCCTTATTTGCTTATTCGAAATACACGTCAGTTAAAGCTTCTGAACCAGTTGGATGCGGCTGGTAGCCTTTTAAATCACTAGATGCTGCAAGCATTGGGATGGAATGCACCAATGGAATCCAAGGTGCTTCATCATGAATGATTTCTTGTGCTTTTTTATATAGCTCATTTCGTTTCTTTTGATCTGTGTCTGTTTGCGCTTCAATGAGGATGTCATGCATTTTATCGTTTTCGAAGAATGTATAGTTGTTGCCGCCAATGCTGTCTTTGTCCAAAAGTGTGTAGATGAAATTATCAGGATCGCCATTGTCCCCTGTCCAGCCTAATAAGAACACATCAGCTTCCCCTTTACTTGCCTTATCTAAATAGGTCGCCCAGTCGTAAGTCACAATTTCTGCTTTGACGCCGACCTTTTCAAAGTTTGATTGAATGACTTCTGCTACCTTCATCCCATCTGGCATATATGGACGCGGTACAGGCATCGCCCAAAGCTTGATGCGAAAGCCGTCAGGAAAGCCCGCTTCTTTTAAAAGTTCCTTCGCTTTTTCAGGATCATACGGATACGGATCAATGTCGTCATTGTAACCTTCTAAAGCTGGAGGAAGAGGGTTTTTTGCTGGCTCGGCAAGTCCGCCATAAAATGACTTAATAATGGATTCTTTATCGACCGCGTAATTGAGCGCTTGACGAACGAGCTTGTTATCAAGCGGCTTTCTTGTGACGGTCAGTCCGATATAACCTACGTTCATTGATGGTCTTTCAATGAGCTGGAGTGCTTGATCCGTTTTAATGCCATCTAAATCTGATGGATTCACGCCATCCATCAAATCGATCTCGCCTGTTTTCAATGCATTTAAGCGAGCCGAGTTTTCTGGGATCGAGCGGAAGATGATTTGATTCAGTTTTGGTTTATCCTTCTGCCAGTAATCTTCGTTCTTTTCTAACACGATACGGTCGTTTTGTTTCCACTCTTTAAATTTGAATGGTCCTGTTCCTACTGGATTTTCGCGAAAGGAATCGCCGCTTTTTTCAACAGCTGCAGGACTCGCGATGCCAAACGGTGACATGGCAATATTTTTAAGGAATGTCGCCTGCGGGCGCTTTAGCTGAAATTCAACTTCATGCTCACCTTTGACGATGATGTCCTTAATCACATGGCCTTTATCTTTTTTATACCCGCCAAACATGCCGTAGTAAGGGAATTTTTCTGCATCGCCATTCATCCAGCGGTCAAAGTTGAATTTCACCGCTTCTGCGTTAAAGTCTGTGCCATCGTGAAATTTCACACCTTCTCTTAAGTAGAATGTGTACGATTTTCCGTCCTTTGCAACATCCCAGTCTGTTGCGAGACCTGGATGGATGGTCGTGTCTTTCTCACCGTAATTCAGCAGCTTTTCAAACATATTCTCTGTGACCTTGAAGGTTTCGCCTTCTGTTGTTGTGATTGGATCAAGTGAAGTGGAGTCTCCTCCTCTGCCAAATACGAGGGTGTCTTTTGTTGCCTTCTCTTCTGATGACGGAGCGGACGAGCATCCCCCTAAAAACAGTGCAAGTGCCAGCACAAAAATGAAACTACTGAACAACCATGTCTTCTTCATTGTGTTCCTCCTTTTGATATAAGTAACACGCCGCCGCGTGCCCCGCTTCCTTCTCATACAAAGCAGGTGCTGCTTTTAAGCATTTCTCCCACCTTTTTGGACACCTTTTGTAGAAAGGACAGCCGCCGCTTAGTGTCATGGCAGACTCTTCTGCCGACACATCTTGCGTCTCTAGCACGTGATCCATATGTGGAATGGATTTCAGAAGCAGCGATGTATAAGGATGAAGCGGGCTGTGAAATACGTCTTCGGCAGGCCCCATCTCGACAATGCGGCCTGCATACATGACTGCGATTCTGTCGCTCATATATCTGACAACACCAAGATCGTGAGAAATAAATAGATACGTTAGAGAAAGTGTCTTTTGCAATTCAAGCATCAAATTCAAAATTTGCGCCTGAACGGATACATCTAAAGCTGAAACGGGTTCATCGGCAATGACAAGACTTGGATGGGTAATGAGTGCTCTAGCGATACCAATACGCTGCCTTTGTCCGCCGCTGAATTGGTGCGCATAACGTTCTCCGTAGGATGGATCAAATCCGACAATATGTAGCATCTCTTTTACCCGATTCCGTCTTTCTGCTTTCGTTCCATGTCGATGGACAATGAGCGGTTCCTCTAAAATATCTTTGATTTTCATTCGTGGATTTAATGAAGCGTATGGATCTTGAAAAATCATTTGAATGTCTTTTCTTAAAGAACGCATCTCTCTTTCTTTCAAAAGAGTGACCTCTTGCCCTTTCAGTTGAATAGAGCCTGACGTCGGTTCAGTTAATCTCATTAAGCTTTTGCCAAGTGTTGATTTCCCGCAGCCTGATTCACCAACAATGCCAAGCGTTTCCCCCTCCTTCACGTGAAAGGACACTTGATTTAAAGCCAAAGTCGAGTGTTTGTATTTAGAAAAAAAAGCGGCTGTGTCATACCGTTTTGTCAGCTGATTCACTTGCAAGAGTGGGTGACTCAGTGTCTTCTCCTCCTTCCATTAGAAAGCACGCCACGCGGTGATCCTGTTCAATGGATTGTAAAACGGGATCTTTTTTAAGACATTGCGCCATTTGATAGGGGCAGCGCGCGGCAAATTGACAGCCAGATCGAATGGTCCCTGGCTTCGGTACATGACCTGCAATAGAGATGAGCTTTTCTTTTTTCTCTTTGAATGATGGAACTGAGGCGAAAAGACCTTTTGTGTAGGGGTGCAGAGGTTTTTGAAAAATACGGTCAACGGTTCCTTCCTCTACGATTCGACCGGCATACATTATCATGACTCGCTGGCATATTTGCCGTACGACGCCTAGATCATGGGTAATAAATAAAATAGCGGTGTCCATCTCTTCGTTCAGCTTTTTGAGCAGGCGAAGGATTTGCGCTTGGATGGTCACATCAAGTGCAGTTGTTGGTTCATCTGCGATCATGAGCTTTGGGTGACAAAGCATCGCCATCGCAATCATCACACGCTGACGCATGCCGCCTGATAATTCATGCGGGTATTTTTTAAGCAACGATTCGGCTTGCTTCAATCCGACGGTCTGAAGCAGAGCAACCGCCTTCGCTTTTGCTTCTTTTTGACCGATTGCTTGATGTGTGAAAAGGGCTTCTGTCATTTGTTTGCCGATGGTCATTAATGGGTTCAGAGAGGTCATTGGTTCCTGGAATATCATCGAAATGTCATTTCCTCTTATATCTCGCCACTGTTTTTCTGAAAGCGACAACAGGTTTTGTCCTTCGAATTGGATCTCTCCCGTTGTCTCTGTTTGCTGGTTCAGCCCCATTAATGACATAGATGTGATACTTTTCCCGCAGCCAGATTCGCCAACAATTCCTAAGGTTTCTCCTTTTTGGATCGAGAACGATATGTGATGGACGATGGGTACTTTTTGCTTTTTTTGCTGAAATGCAATGGACAGCTGTTTGACATCTAGCAGCACGTCTTGTTCTTTCACATATTCACCACCCCGTCATACTTTTTAAAATTGTATTGAGACAAGCTGGGAAATATGTCATGTTTTTGACAAGCATAAAAAAGCCTATCCGCTAGAATCGGATAGGCTTCTACTAATTTAATGTTTGAATGGTAAAAAGATGGCGATAGTGGCTGTCTCTGTTCATTAATTCTTCGTGTGTTCCTTTTTCCACAATCTCACCTTGTTCCATGACGACAATGAGGTCAGCATGTGTAATTGTTGATAAGCGGTGCGCGACAATAAAGGTTGTGCGGTCCTTTGCTAGCTTTTGCATCGCTTCTTGAATGTAATGTTCACTTTCTAAATCTAGTGCAGACGTTGCTTCATCTAAAATCAACAGCGGTGGATTTTTTAGAAAGACCCTTGCAATGGAAATCCGCTGTTTTTGACCGCCTGACAGCTTCACGCCCCGTTCTCCTACCTTCGTGTCATATCCTTCAGAAAGAGACATAATAAAGTCATGGGCATTTGCCGCTTTTGCAGCCGAAACGATTTTTTCAAAAGAGGCTTCTGGGTCTCCAACCGCAATATTTTCTTTAATCGTGTCACTGAATAAGAATGTATCCTGCAGCACCATTCCGACTTGATTTCGAAGGCTTCTTGCTCTGTACTCTTTTATATCAATGCCGTCAATTTCAAGTGACCCGTTTGTCACATCATAAAACCTTGGAATTAAGCTGACGAGAGTCGACTTCCCTCCACCGCTCATTCCTACAAGCGCAACCGTTTGTCCTTTTTCTACTTTCAAGGAGATATTGCGGAGAATCTCTTCCTGCGTGTGTTCATAACGAAACGATACATTTTTAAATTCGACCTCTCCTTTTAAATGATCGGCTTCTTTCGCATTCGGCCGATCTGTTACCTCGTATGGCTCATCAATAAATTCAAAGATACGATCCATTGACGCTACTGACTGAGTTAATGTCGTGGATGAGTTTATGAGGCGGCGAATCGGGTTGTACATCCGGTCAATATAACCGACAAAGGCAATCATGGTCCCGATCGAAAGTGATCCATTAATGACGGTGTAGCCAGCAAATGCAATGATCAATAGCGGTGCAATATCAGTGATAGTATTGACGACGGCAAATGTTTTGGCGTTCCAATTCGTATGATTGATCGCTTTGTTTAAGAAATTTTTATTTTCATCATGAAAATTCTCTTGTTCATATTCTTCAATGGCAAAGCTCCGAATGACTGGCATTCCTTGTACTCGCTCATGTAAATGCCCTTGCACTTCAGCCAGCGCCTGTGACCGCTCTTTTGTCAGCTTGCGGAGCCGTCCGTAAAAATACTTCACTGCAAACGCATATAACGGAAAAATAATGACAGACACGATGGTGAGCTTGATGTCCAGTGTACACATAATGGCGATCACGATCAGCACGGTCATCAAATCTAGCCAAATGTTCATAAGACCTGTGATGACAAACTCTTTTGTCTGCTCCACATCGTTGATGACTCTAGAAATGATTTCTCCTGTTCTCGTGTTGGCATAATAACGAAGGCTGAGCTTTTGAATATGCGAAAACAGCTTTTCTCGAATATCAAACAATACCTTACTGCCTGTCCACTGCGCATAGTATTGTCTATAGTATTCAACAGGCGGCCTCATCACTAAAAATAAGACGAGCATGATTCCCATAATGATCAGTAGAGATGATGTCTTTTCTTCAGCCGCCCCCGAGCCTTGAATGACATCATCAATGACATACTTTAAAAGCAGAGGCAATGTTAAGGGAATCGAGAACTTGATCATCCCGATGACCATTGTCAATGCAATCTGTTTCTTATACGGTGTTACAAAAGCCATGTAGCGTTTAATGACCCCCATGTAAATCTCCTTCCCAATCTATCAGTGCCTCTTATCCGTACGCAATCAAAAACCTGTTAGCCTAAAAAGCCAAACAGGTTTTTTGATGCTCTTGCTTATTTTGTATAATGTAAAAAACGTTCATACCACATATCCACAAATTCAGGAGCAAACGGACCTTTCCGCTGGTGAATCCAATGCAATAATGTATTCAGATGCTCTCTTAAGATACTATCAATTTCCTTTGGATAATTCATCTGCCTCTTATGATCTGCATATTCATCCTCATCCAAAATATTATACGTCATGTCTGGAAAGACTTTGACATCTAAGTCGTAATCAATATACTTAATTGCTTCTTCATCTGTTGCAAAAGGAGAGCTGATGTTGCAGTAATAATATACCCCATCATCTCTAAGCATCCCAATCACATTAAACCATTGTTTTGCATGGAAATAGCAAATAGCCGGTTCTCTCGTCATCCAAGTACGGCCGTCGGATTCAGTCACCATTGTCCGGTCGTTTGCACCAATGATACACAATTCCGTTGCTTTCAGAATGGTGGTTTCATTCCAAATCCTGTGGATCAAGCCATTGTGTTTATAGCTTTGAATTTGGATGCTTTCTCCTTCCTTGGGATAGCCCATATTTTCTCCCCTACTTTCTATAACAAACAAACCTAACAGTCCAAAGACCTAATTTCCCAACTAAACATGTCTCTATCATATTATACCGTTACATCATTAAAAAATGAAATGAAAAAGCCATTCAACCCAATTGAACGGCACACTGTCTTACATCACGGTTGAACTCTTTTCCATCTGCTTATATGAATTGATGACCTCTTCTGTCTGTTTTGTAAACAAGGTTTGGATTTTTTGCAGTTCCTTACGTTTCTGTTTGATTTGATCATGAAGCCTAGTCCACTCTTCTTGTTTTTCATCTTGCAGCAATTGTTTTTCTGTTTCTAAGCATAGATCGAGTTCTCCCTGTACATTGAGCAGTTGATCCATGAGCTGCATTTGTTCTTTTACAAGCTGATCGAAATCAGACATCTAACTCCTCCCTTTTATTTTCATCCACTTTTTGTCTGTATACCATTTCTTGAAAGATTACAGAAATCCTTTGACTGTTTATGTAGAGGCTTTACAGGTTTTGTCGGATGGTGGGGGGAGAGGCAAAAAGAAAAGCACTTCATTCGTAGATGAAGTGCTTTCCTCTGTTTCAGTGATTAGCTGTTTTGTTGTTTGTTTTGCTCAGCTTTTTGGTTGTATTTTTTTACTTGCTGTGCGTCAGTCTCGCTAGCAAATTCTGTACCATATTGACCTTGAGCAGTAGCTTGGTTTTGTTTTTTCACTTGTTGTGCGTTTGTTTTGTTTTGTTGTTTATCCATCATTATCACCTCCACGCACATTAATTTGTGCAGAAGGTGTACTTCCTATTCATGATTTTTTAAACAAGCAAAGAACGTCCGCCATCTACAATGATGGTTTGTCCTCTAATCATGTCTGCTTTGCCTGATACAAGAAATTCGACGCTGTCGACCATGTCTTTAATTTCCACCATTCGGCCAGCTGGTGTATTTTTCTTGGCGTCTTCTAAAAGCTCTTCTCGGTTCGGGAAGTGCTTAAGTGCATCTGTATCGATCGCGCCGCCAGATACGGCATTCACGACGATATTTTTTTGTGACAGCTCAACAGATAGATAACGCGTCAACGCTTCTAATGCTGCTTTTGATACGCCAACTACTGTGTAATTTTCAAGGTAGCGGATGGAGCCTAGTGAGCTAATGCTGACGATATGTCCGCCGCCGTTTTTCTCCATTAATTTCGCCGCTTCTTGTCCGCAGAATAACAAAGCTTTCGCATTGATATTCATCGTCCAGTCCCAATGATTTTCTTCAAGGTCCATGATTGGACGCTGAACACCAGATGCCGCATTGTTCACAAATATATCTAGACGGCCAAAGGTTTCGTCGATTTGCTGAAACATGTCTTTGATTTTCTCAGGCTGACCTACATTGGCTTTGACAACCAATGTTTTCACACCCATCGCTTCAATTTCTTCCGCTGTTTCAAGTGCGGCTTTTTTGCTTCTCGCATAGTTAATGACAATGTCATATCCTTTTTCAGCTAGGCGAAGGGCTACTTCTTTCCCTACACCTCTGCTGCTGCCTGTAATTAATGCACATTTACGTTGATTCATTATGGTTCATCTCCTGATTTGAATAGTTTTCGTCCATTCGCTTCACACTAATAGGAAAGTTCCTATTAGGAGGTTACATTCATGTATGTCGGACGCGATTTAAGCCAGCTTGGCATGATGTCCAAGGATCAATGGAAAGATACTGAGCTTGCTTACTTTCATCATGCTTTCCAACAAATTTTACCTTATTTGAACGAAGAAGGGCAATCTAAGTATCGAGAAATCATTTCTGAAATTGAAGACCGAGGGGGGCTGCACCGAAATGAAGCCGATTATACCCACGGTACAACGGTTAAATACGACTAGGTTCTTCAAGTGCCATCTTCCAAATTTTTTGGTGTGAGACTGGCAAAGCATATGCCTCAAATTCTTCTGTTGTCACTTTTTTCAGCATCGTGTCATCAGATACAGATGTCACACGTCCAAAGAAAACAGAAATATTCCAGATGAGGTGGGTAAATACATGCTGAATGGTGCCTTCTAAATCACCAAGCTCTGCTTGTACACCTGCCTCCTCTTTTAAGAAATCCATTAGCTGCTCTTTTTCCGTTTTTCTTCCCTTTATGGTTTCCAAGTTAGGGAATTCCCATAAATTCGCAAGAAGGCCTGTACTTGGCCGCTTATGAATATAGAGGTTGCCTGCGTCATCAAATAACACCACTGCTGCCATTGATTTTGCAGTCGGTTTTTTCTTTTTGCTTTTCACTGGGAGCTCATGCTGAACGCCTTCCTCAAGTGCCGAGCAATGCATGTTCACAGGGCAAATAAGGCAGGCAGGGGATGTTGGGGTGCAGATGAGCGCACCTAGCTCCATCAACCCTTGATTGAATTCTGATGGCTTTTCCCGGGAAATGAGCTGATCCACCGCAAACTCGAAAATATTTCTCGTTTTTGGTTTTGCAATATCATCCCATATGGACAAAATACGGGAAATGACCCTCATAACGTTGCCGTCTACCGCAGGGTACGGCTTGTTATAGGCGATACTCAGTACTGCGCCGCTCGTATACGGACCTACACCTTTGAGCTTTGAAAATTGTTCTTTCGTATCAGGGACAATGCCACCGTAGGATTCATATACTTCTTTCACAGCTGCCTGTAAATTACGCACTCTTGAGTAGTAGCCAAGACCTTCCCATGCTTTCATGACCTTTTCTTCATCAGCTAAAGCGAGATCTTTCACCGTCGGGAATTGCTCCATAAACCGGTTGAAGTACGGAATGACCGTATCTACTCTCGTTTGCTGAAGCATCACTTCTGATACCCAGACGCGGTATGGATCTTGATTTTCACGCCATGGCAATGTTCGTTGTTCTTTTTCATACCAATCAATTAAATCATGCTGAAAGCCCGCAATATCTTTGCGGTCCAGCTTTTCTTGAATGTCTTTCATATCTATACTCCTTCTCATTGGACCGAGGGCTAACGTTCTGAAAAGAACCTTATTTGTTGTATACTGTTTGTAGATACGTTAACATGTTACATTAAATCGGGATAAAGCAAAAGTGATTTTGCACATAGTCTTGATTGGAGACGTATACTTTGTATGATTGTTCCTAAGCATGACAACTAGGAGGTAATCAATTGGACACTGGTACTCATGTAGTAATGGGCATTTCTCTTGGGGGACTTGCACTTTTAGATCCAGCCGTCAGCGCAGATCCACACATGGCACACGCCGTGATGATCGCGACCATCGCCGGCTCCCAAGCACCAGACATTGATACTGTGCTAAAACTAAAAAATAATGCGGTTTATATAAGAAATCACCGGGGATTTACACATTCCATTCCGGCTGTACTGTTCTGGTCATTGCTGATTCCGGCTGTGATTTTCCCATTTGTGCCGGGGGCGAATTTACTTCATCTTTGGTTATGGACACTATTAGCTGTTGTGCTTCATGTGTTTGTCGATATATTCAATGCATACGGCACGCAGGCCATTCGTCCATTTTCAAAGAAGTGGGTAGCGCTTGGGATTATTAACACGTTTGATCCGTTTATCTTTTTTACACACCTTGTCGCCATTGTCGTTTGGGCGATTGGCGGGCATCCCGGCTATACGTTTATTACGCTGTACGCCGTGATTTTCTGCTATTATATCGTCAGGGTCATCATGCAGCTTCAGATCAAACATCAGCTGCGTGCACAATTCGATGAAATTGAAGACATTATTATTTCGCCTACGATGAAGTTCAGACAATGGCGTATTGCCGTGAAATGTAAATCCTCCTTCCATGTTGGACGCAGTATGAATGGTGAGATCATCATTTTAGACACCTTTAACCGGGTGCCGGTCCCTGACACAGAAATTATGAAAATTGCCAAACAAGATGAAAACATTTCAGCCTTTCTCTCCTTCTCCCCTGTCTACCGGTGGGAAGTGGATAAATACAAGGATCATTATGAAGTGCGGTTCATTGATTTGCGCTACCGCAGCAAAGGTCACTATCCTTTTGTCGCGATCTGCCATATCGACATGGACCACCAAATCAAAAATTCCTATACCGGCTGGATTTTCAGTGAAGAAAAACTGCAAAAAAAATTAAGACTCGGCTCTGTGTGAGCGAGTCTTTTTTTGTGCTTAAAACTCTTACATCTTCGTCATATATTCCACAATAAACTCCCAAAAGCCAGGTCCCTCTTGGTAAATCAGCCGGTCTACTTTTTCAATGAGTTTGATATAAAGTTCTTGTTCGAGGTCTTCTCTTTCTTGATATGCCGTGTTTTGTAGTTTCTTTTTGATCATGGGTGTGAAAGTTTCAATGAGTTCTTCCATTTCCCCATTGGTCATTTTTTCTTCGTTCACGGACATCTCCCCCTGTTTCTTCTTTTAGTTTGTTGAGCGCTTTTTTGTGAATGTTTGAGATGTTTTGTCTCGTTTCGCCTAGCCGATCGGCTATTTCTTTCATTGTTTGACCTTCAACATAAATATGGGTTAAGACCATTTTTTGTTTGTCTGTGAGCTGCTGGTAGGCCTTGTACAATGTTTGGTCTTGCAGGTGCTCTGCTAAGTCTTGCTGGTTGCAGAGCACGGCTTCATACGTATCTGTTTGAACAGGGTCTTTCACTTCTTGTGTATCAGGATGATTGAGTATGAGCGGAAAACGCTGCTGTTTCTTTTTTACTCGTTTGTCAAAGTCGACTGAAAAGATGCGTATCATTGTGGAGATATACTTGATGATGCGGATTTTCTGATAGAACTGTTTGAACTCGGAATCTAGTTTTTTGGCATTTTCCTCGTTTGGCTCTTCCATGACTTGCCGGAGCAGCTGCTCGTTTTTCGGGTTGCTTAAAAACTGCTGAATGAGCGGGTGATCAATGATTTCTTTCCATTTTGCTTTCAATAACAGCCGATAATCCATGTGCATCCTCCCCTTTGTTCTCTCTACTTGCATTAAGTGGACAAAAGTTAAAAAAAGTAAACTTTGTGAAACGGGTCTAATGGTTCATTTTCTCCCCCTTTGATTTCCTATTTCTTCTTTCATACCACTTATAAAGAAGACGAGCATCCGCTGGGAGGTGAGACAAATGGAGACCTTTTTTTCGGAGGAATGGCTGAAGCAGCTCGGTCAGGCTGGCTTTCCTGCCATTTTGACGGTTTATTTGCTGACACGTTTTGAACGAAAGTTTGATGAATTAAGCAAACTCATCCAACGATTGGTCGCTGTTCAAAAAAATGATGAATCAGATTGACATCTTCTTGATTCGTTTCACCTTATGAAAACGAGGGCGAAATGAAAGGCCTTTTGTCACCTCACACAATACGATGTTGAAAGGGGATTTTATCATGAGTGAAAAGCAAAATGGTGTACCACAGCCGATTCGAGGAGAAAAAGGAGCAACGGTCAAAATTCCACGTAATCTCGAGCGAGACAGACAAAACCCAGATATGCTCACGCCACCAGAAACCGATCATGGAACGGTTCCCAACATGAAATATTCTTTTTCTGATACGCACAACCGTTTAGAAAAAGGCGGCTATGCCCGCGAGGTAACGGTGCGTGAACTGCCCATTTCTAAAAGTCTTGCCTCTGTGAACATGCGGCTAAAGCCTGGTGCGATTCGTGAGCTGCACTGGCATAAGGAAGCGGAATGGGCGTACATGATTTATGGGGAAGCCCGGATTACATCGGTTGATGCAGAGGGACGCAATTTTACAGAGGATGTGACCGAGGGGGATTTGTGGTACTTCCCTTCCGGCTTGCCGCATTCTATTCAAGCACTTGAACCGGGAGCTGAATTCTTGCTTGTGTTTGATGATGGTTCCTTCTCTGAAAATAGTACGTTCCAAGTAACTGATTGGCTTGCCCATACGCCAGAAGAAGTTGTGCTCCAAAACTTTGGAATGACAAAGGAGCAATTTGAGAAACTGCCAGAGAAAGAGAAGTATATTTTCCAAAAAGGAATTCCTGGTTCCCTTGAGTGTGACAAAGTAAAAACAGAGCAAGGAGAAGTCCCGAATTCCTTTAAATATGAGCTGTTAAAACAAGAGCCGATTACGTCAAGCGGTGGACAAGTGTGGATTGCGGACTCTACCAATTTCAAAGCGTCTAAAACGATTGCGTCTGCTCTTGTGAAAGTCGATCCAGGCGCCATTCGTGAGCTGCACTGGCATCCAAATACGGATGAATGGCAATATTTCATTTCTGGAAAGGCACGAATGACGGTATTTGCCTCTGATGGACATGCGAGAACCTTCAACTATCAGGCCGGAGACGTTGGCTATGTACCATTTGCGATGGGGCATTATGTAGAAAATACAGGCGACGAACCGCTTTATTTCTTAGAAATCTTTAAGAGTGATCATTATGCAGATATCTCACTCAATCAGTGGCTTGCGGTCACACCGAAACAGCTTGTTCTTGATCATTTAGATCAAGGCGAAGACTTCTTGAAATTGCTTGACACTGAAAAACATCCTGTCATCGCTGCACCTAAAAAAGAGGATTAATTCAACCTTCCTGCAAAAAGGCTGTCCTTTTTGCAGGTATCTTCATGTAAAGGAGTGTTGTTTACCCATGCAGCAATCTGTTCACGCTTTATGGCAAGGGCTGAAATGGCTGATGGCGACGTCGGCTATCTGTTACATATTTTTGTTGTTTTGTGTACTGTTCTTTCATTTAACGGGTGCTTTTTATCAATCGATTTTATCGCTGCTACTGTTTATGGGCATCTATGTTGTACTCGGGATCTCTTTTGAACATCTGGAACACGTGCTCATGCGGTTTGTTCGCAAATGCCGGTCCAAAAAACGATCCATCGTTTTCTATGCCATCTTATTTCACCTTTTGTTTATTTGGGGTGCTGTCTATTTATCAGACGAATTGGTTGACGGCATTTTACTTTCTACTTCTGAGGAAGTTCTCTTTGCCATGAGTCTTTGGTTGTTTCATTTTTTGTTTGATTATGCGACGTTTCCATTTGATAAGGAAGCTTCGTGAGGCGCTATCGTCTTTCTGTAGAGAGCGCTTGTTTGACCTGCTCCATATGATGAAGATCATGCTTAATTAAACCTTGAAAATAACTTGATAACGTCAGCTCGGTTTGACCGATCAGAAAGGGTGTAGTCCAGCGAGATGCTTCGATTTTCTTCATTTCTTGAAGCAATTCTGTTCTGACAGCAATAAATCGCCCGATCGTCTCGCTTCTCTCTTCGTGTCTTGCCCTTTCGGCTGACTGTATATTCATTTCATGCACATCAGGTGCCTTACATAACGCCCGATCGTTCCAAAATTCCTTTAGGCGATCATGTAAAATAAATTCATCCCACGGAACAAAATGTGCGATGATCTCAGCAATGCTCCACTTTCCATCAGCAATGGCGCGGCGCCATTCTTTGTCTGTTAATTCCGTTAGCGATTGTACCCATTCAAGGGTGTGTTCATAGTGTTTTATCACGGTGTCTTTGTTCATGTTTTGTTATCCCCTTCATGTTTTTAAAAGAAGTTGATTAGAAATTGGTTAGTTTCATTCTTGCGAAATCATTTATAACATATTATCATATACTTTAATTACCAAATGAAGAGGGGGAATTGTGATACGCTGTCCTATATGAAAAAGATTATTTTTTCGCACTAAAATAAACCGACTGGTCTGTTTATAAAAGAGGAGGGGAAATAATGAAATCTCAACATGTGATCATTATCGGCAGTGGTGTAGCAGGATTGGCTACTTCTTTATTTTTAAAAAAGGCTGGGATGGAAAGTACGATTTATGAAAGCAGGTCAGATGAAGAATTAGAAACAGGAGCAGGTTTTTTACTGTCTCCGAATGGGGTAAAGATTTTGGATGAAATCGGGTGTAAAAATGAAGTGATAGCAAATGCAACAGTGATAAAGAAGATCCAGCAAATAAACAGTGAAAATGAAGTAGAAGCGATCTTTCACAATTATAGTGAAAAATATTATGATGCCCCTTTACTGAACGTCATGAGAGACCAAATCATCAAATCACTTTTAAAAGAAGTTCACCGTCAAGGAATAGAAGTGAAATACAACAAAAAGTTAACCTCGATCAAACAGCAGCCTCATTCCGTTCAGGTTCTTTTTGAAGATGAAACTGTGATAACAGGTGGTATTGTAATAGGAGCAGATGGAACTTTTTCGAAAACAAGAGAGGCTATTGCGTTTAATGCTAAATTAGATTATAGCGGTTTTTGGGGACTGCAAGGAGTATCGTTTGTGAAGGATTTTGTATTGGATGAGGCAACAAGTTATTTTTACAATGACGGAAACTTTCAATTCATTTTTGGAAAAGCGCATCCAACAAATAAAATGAATATTTTATGGCAAGCTTTCTCTCAGTGTCCTGAGAAGTTACCTACAAAACATTTTGAGAAAGCCAATAAAGAAACCATTCGACAGTTATTATATAAACAAATGGAACATTGGAACATTCCTAAACACCTATCTGACATCATCGATCATACAGACATGTTCTTTCCAAGAAGTATCTATGAAATAAAGGATCTTCCTGTGTGGTCAAAAGGACGAGTTGTTCTTATAGGTGATGCTGTACATACAGCAAATCCTTTTGTTGGTCAAGGAGCATCGTATAGTCTAGAAGATGCCATGGTCATAGCAAAGATGCTAAGGGATCATGATGATCGAGATGCGCTCTATTATTATGAAAAGGATCGAAGAAAGAGGACAGAAGAATTGAACGCGCTACTTCAGCACATAAGTATTCAAAACGATATTGATAAAAAAATGAACGAATATACGATTGAATGGGATGAAGAAACTTACGTATAAGATGAAAGACAAAAAAACACCACTTATGATGAAAAGTGGTGTTTCTTGTGTTGTCTCCGTGCATATAGGATCGCCCCAATCAAACTGACGAGTGAAATCAACGCAAGAATTCTGATATAAGGCGGATAGTAGGTTAGCACAATCTCGTTTTTCCCTTTTTCTATTGGAAAACCAATAAAAGTGTAGTTGGCTTTTTCAATATCGGTTTGGTGTCCGTTCACCGTGAGCTCCCAGCCTTTTTCATATGGAACAGGCAGAATCATGTAGTCATCACCGCGCTTGTTATCATACGAAATCGTAAAGCGGTTATTTTTTAGTTTTACCTGCTGGTTGCCATCATCTTGTTTTTCTTTTTTATATGCTTTCTCTAGGACGCGGTAAGGCTCTTGATACAGCTTCAGTTGATTGAGTTCGTATGTCCCTTTTGGTACTCGAATGGAGAGGATCTTTTCCGCAGGGACCCGAATCGTCACTTCATTGACACCTGTTTTGTAGATGGATGTATTGCTTTTTCGAGATGTAACATAGTCGTCAATGGATAACTGAAACCCTTCATTACGGTCTGTCCGCTTCACATAAAAACTCACATACACATCCCCGGCACGAGCGATATCATCTGGAAGGGTGATATTCAGCCCGCCCGTTTTCCCGTATACATCAAGCACGCCATTTTCGTATACCGCTTGTTCAGTATGAATGTTTGTATCCTTTATTCGATCAGGCGATTGGTCGATTTCAGCATTTCCTTTTTTGTTTAAGATCACACCTTGCAACATCGCATGTTCTTTATCAAGTGCTGACGCATGCTCTAGTGACTTTTCTGAATAGACGGTACTCGTTGTTCTTGCAAATGGGAGCGGGCGTGTATTTTCATACACTTCATAATGTTCGCTTTCCAATATTGGCTTAAAATAAACCGGCGGTGAGAAAGACACCCTTTTGTCTCTCATATAATACTTCCCGTAGGTCAGGCTGTATAAATTCGCCCTGTCCCCCATTGTTGCATACCGGCTGACACTTTCCCTTCCCATATCGATTTGCAGGTCATTCCAATAGAAATTGAGCAAATGCTGATTCAATATACTTGAATACACACTCATGCCTTGAAAGCCTTCAAATAATGGGGTATTGTTGCGCACGCCATTCATCCAATCAATCCGGGCAAGCGGATCTTTTGAACGGCTTTGAATCTGCTGAATGAGCTTCATTTGTTCATGTCCAGCATATGCCTCACTATTCAGATACGTATCTGATACGCTCTTAATATTGCTTCTTTCAGATAAGTATCCCTGCTGATACACGCCTGCTGTCAGTAGGCTAATGGCAATAAGCACAGCTGAAAAGAGACGAAGGTGCTGACGTTTTTCGGCATGCATCCATAGGAAGAACAAGCTGATCACAACCAGTCCTATACCCGTAAACACAACGACATCCATGTTTCCCTTTGCTCGTTCTGAAAGGACGACAGCAAGAAGGAACACGATCCAAGCGCCTAAGACCGCACGCTTTTTCCACTTCCACTCGATTTGTGAGAAATGCTTGATCGTGATGGCAACGGCCGCTCCAACTGTAAAGGCAAGAATGTACTCAAATCTGTATTGCGGTGCTGAAAAACCATTAAACACACTCGCCATCTTTGGGCTAAAGTGAAAAACAATGAGCAACATACTGATGGATGTGAACATGAAAAACCATCTGTTCCGGTAAAGCGGTACGAGAAACAGACAAATCAGAAAAATCACGGGTAATAAATACACCCTGCTCGTAAACAGCAGATGATCATGCAGTTCGAACCAAGGAATGGCCTGTTCATACGGCGGTCTTATATTGTTAAGAAAGCCATAAACAGACGGGATAAAAAAGGCGGCACTGATCCCAAAGGATAACAGTGTAGAGATCGCAAGCGTCCAAAACACCTTCCACCCGCGCTCCTCACTTCGCAGCTTGATCATATATCTGAAGACAAGATAGATCGCTAAAAAGATAAAGTGAATGTAAGCAAAGTAAAAGTTGTTGATCAGCATCAAACTGCAACTCGCAATAAACCAAGCGGGCTTACCCGTTTTGAATATCCGCTCAACCCCAAGTACAAGCAGCGGAAGCCACATCATGCTGTCGGTGAAAAATTCCCAAAACGTTTGATGCCGGAAATATACAATAGATAATCCATAAATTGCGGCACCTGTCAGTGCACCCAATCTATTTTGAACCATTGAAAGAAGCACACGGTAAGCGATGAAAAGAATAAGCGTCAGCTTGATTACACTCAGCCAAATCACGGCATTTGCCCAGAAATGAATGTCCGTTGACTGTATGAGATGGAGCGCATTCATCAGCCAGACGACAGCGACTGTCACCATAAAGACCGTCGACGTTGTGAAATAATACCCTAATTGCGTGTATGTACCGCCGCCTAGACCGAATTGATAGGAATAAAAGAAATTCCCTTTGACATATTCGTCATACAGCAGCTTTTTAAATGGGAGCATTTGCGAGATGCCATCCCCATCTCCTGTCATGTACCGGCCTTGCGTATATTCATATAAGAAAAAGGAGTGGCCTAATAATGCGAGAATGAGGCACATTCCAATGATTATCCATCTACGTTTCATCATCTAAATCCTTTCCACAAAAGATCCATTGTTCTTTGAAACAAAACAACCCAGCAAGCGATTCGTGCTTGCCGGTTATTTGACTCCACGTTATTTAAATAACTGTGTTAACACTCGGTCTTGTTCCTTTGAGCTTGTCTCTTGCTGCATGACATTTGATTCTTGGATCAAATAATGTGGCCTCTTTTTCGTTTCATAATAAATGCGGCCAATATATTCTCCAATCACACCTAGACTCAAAAGCTGGACACCTCCGAGGAAAAGCACAGCCGATATTAAAGTGAAATAACCAGGTACCATCACGCCCGTTCTGACGATTTGAATAAAGGTGGCAACGATGTAAATCAAAGAAAGGAATAAGATCAGTATGCCAGTATAAAAACAAATACGCAGCGGGCGGTTGTTAAAGGAAATGACGCCATCTATGCCATAGTTAAACAACTTCTTTAGTGACCATTTTGTATCACCATGCTGTCTTTCTACATTTTCATAATAGATGACCTTTTCTTCAAACCCAATCCAGCAAAAAAGTCCTTTTGAAAAACGATTTCCTTCTTTCAACTGAAGCAATGCATCGATTGCTTGGCGCGAAATTAAACGGAAATCTCCGACGCCATCACGCAAGTCCACTTCGACTACCTTGTTCATCACTTTATAGTACATGGATGATAAGTAAGAGCGAAGCTTGCTGTCTCCTTTACGGTTCCGTTTGGCAATGACTTGATGGTAGCCTTCTTCATATCCTCTGACGAAGTCCTGAATCAAATACGTTGGGTGCTGCAAGTCGGCGTCCATGATGATCGCAGCTACTCCCTTCGCATATTCAAGTCCTGCCAGAATAGCGGCTTCCTTCCCAAAGTTACGTGAGAAGGAAATGTATTTGACCTTTGCACTTTTGCGAGAGAGCTCTCTCATGTATTGAAGTGTGTTGTCTTTGCTTCCATCATTCACAAAGATGATTTCAAAGTCATAATGAAAATCGCGAAACTCTTCCTCGAGTGCCTCAAAGATTCGTCTGATGTTTTCACCTTCATTGTAAGAAGGAATTATAACAGAGAGCAATTCTCGTTCCATATCGCACCTTCTCTTCACTGTTTTCACATAGTCTGATATGTTCATTATTCCTTTTTTATCAGGAAACGAAACCCTTTTTTATTATCCATAAATTACATGTCTCTTTAATCGTTCCATTATATCAAAGTTTTATTTCCAGTGATTTTCAGTAAGATGAATTTAATGTAATTTTAAGTTTAACCATTGTAAAAAGCCTGTAATTTCGATCACAGACTGGGTATTGTATCATAAAATTGTTTACTCATTTATATATTTTCCTATTTCTTGAAAAAGATGAGGGGCACTTCTTTTAATGAAGCAGCCCTTTATTCTGCTCTTGTAGATGCTCGTTTGCCTTCGATTGTTTATTTTGGAATAAATGCAGCTGCGCACCGTAGCTCTCAATCCACTCTTGGACAATCCGTTCAGTTGTTTCCTGTCCTTTATACTTGTGGCCAGCCTTTGCATAGGTCGTTTCAAAATCACTCCATAGCAGCTCTACCCATGTACGTGCTTCATCATATGTCAGCATATTGTTTTTTTCCATCAGTTGTTCTGTTAATCGCTCAAAGTATTGTTCCATGTCGGTTCCTCCTTCATCTAGCAGAAAGTGCCTTTTTAAAAAAACCTCTTTTTTCATATACTACCCTTACGTCTTCAAAAGACGCAAATGATTTGTATTGTTTGGAGGGAATCGATATGCGTAATAAAGCAAAAGGCTTTCCAAATCAAGTGAATCACAAATTTGAAGGCGAGCCAGGCGCCACAGATGCTTATGCGTCTAAAAGGCCGAATGGTGAGACGAATACACGTCCACAGGAACGAATGAGGGCATCAGGGAAACGCTAATTTTTCCAAAGGGAGTGCTTGAGATATGAGTTCAAATGGGAAATCGTATATGGAAGACTTTGTTCAATTAAGGACAACCGCTTACCCTCAACCATGGGCGAATGCAAAGCATTCTGCCTCTCAGGTCAACGGAGAAACGCAGCAAACGCAGCACGACATCGTACTTCAGAACAACGTCCGTAAACAACGTTCGAAGTAAAGAAAAGGACTGATCTCTCGGATCAGTCCTTTTTCGTAAGCATTGAAATTGGCAGTGCATCTTCCTTATTTGGGGCTGATACTCTGTATCCCCACGCAAATACACCATTTAAATATTCCACGTAAAACTCTTCGTCTGTATCTTTGATTTGATAAGTCATTTTGGTTTGAATCAAGGCTGGATCTACTAAGTAGGCTTTTGCCATATCGATTTTCCGTTCTAAGACGGCATATTCATTCACAATACCAAGCTGTTCAGCCTTACGTGCTTTTTCAGAAAGAGAGGCTATCTCCTGCTTCAATTCGTATTCCGTCATCTCACTATAACGTTTGTCCATCTGTCATTCCCCTTTGTCTAAAACGTGATCAATTGTGTCGAGATCAAAGCCTTTTCTGAATAAAAATTGCTTCACCTTCATCTTCTTTTCAAATGACCCGTCGTATCCTACCTTGCGTTTTGCCTTCTCCAGCATATAGAGGAGGGCTTCTTCTTCCTTTTCCTCTTCTTGTCCATCATAGGCTTCTTGAAGGGCTTTATCAATGATCCCAAACGAAAATCCTTTTCGTTGCAGCTGCAGCTTGATGCGCTGCTCGATCTCTTTTGTGGAACGATTTTTTTCTTTTCTCACAAGCTTCTGAACCTGCTTCACAGCTTCCTCCAGCTGTAAGTCATCAGGATATTGCGATAGTGCTTGTTCAATGTTGTCATCATCTATCCCTTTGAGCTTTAGCTCTTTTTTCAGGACGGACGGCCCTTTGCTGTTCGTTTTACGGTGGGTGCTGACATAGGCTTCCGCAAATTCAAGATCATTTACATACTTGTATTGCTTTAATTTGTGTATAATTTCACTAATAGCAGGTGCCGGGATTTCTTTTTTCGTCAAATAATCGGTTACTTCTTTCACCGATCTCATTCGGTAGGATAAATAATCGACGGCCTGCTGAAATCCTTTTTTCACAGCATCACCGAATTGAATGTCGATGATATCGGCTTCGTCCAGCTCTTTTCCCTTTTTCAAATCGTGCTGGACGAGCACATCTAGATCCACGCTAAAGGCGTATTTTTCATCAAGAAAGATGTTTACCCGCTCTGTATTGTTTTTCTGAGCAGAGATTTTTGTAATATAGGGCATCCTGTGATCACTCCTTTTTTAAAACAGTCAGGATGTTTCTTCTGATTCAAAATCGTGAAAGATATAGGTATGTATATGAGAGGAGAGATGTCAATTGAATATCGCCATCACCGGAGGAACCGGTTTTATCGGCCAGCACGTCACGAAAGTGCTCGCTACTGAAGGACATCATCTATATATTTTAACAAGAAATCCAAAGGAATCCGAACAAAATCATTTACACTATGTGCAGTGGCTGACAGAAGGTGCTGCGCCTGAGCATGAATTGCCTGCGATTGATGTCTGGATTAACCTTGCTGGAAAATCCATTTTCACCCGCTGGACAGACAAGGCAAAAGAAGGCATCCTCTCTAGCCGTATTCAATCCACACAAGAAGTAAGGCGCATTATAGAAGCGCAGGAATCGAAACCATCTGTGCTCATTCAAGCAAGTGCTGTCGGAATTTATGGCACGTCTCAAACAGGAGATTTTACAGAGGAATCACCTCCTGCGGATACTGATTTCTTAAGTCATACATCAAAGCGTTGGGAAGCTGAGGGGCAAAAGATTGAAGCACTCGGCATTCGTACCGTCTACACACGCTTTGGCGTCGTGTTAGGAGAAAAAGGTACCTTGCCACTGATGACACTGCCATATAAACTATTTGCTGGCGGAACGATTGGCTCCGGCTCGCAATGGGTTTCATGGGTTCATGTCGAAGATGTAGCACATCTCATTGCTTATGCAATACACAATGACTACATCTCAGGTCCACTCAATGTCACATCACCGAATCCTGTTCAAATGAAGCAGCTTGGACAAACGATAGCGTCTGCCCTTCACCGCCCTCACTGGCTGAAGGTCCCATCCTTTGTCATTCGAACGGCACTTGGCGAAATGTCATTACTTGTTTTAGAAGGTCAGCGTGCGCTGCCGAAGAAGGCATTGCTTTCTTCCTATGACTTTTTGCATCCTGAATTAAAAGAAGCGATTTTGCATTCAAAGGAATAATTTTTGTAAAAAACACCCATCCTATTAGAAATGAGATGAGGGGGCGATTTTGATGAAGAAAAAAGAACACCAGCCAACTTCAAAGCTGAAGAAAACCCAGGAAGTCCTGTATCAGCAGGAATTCAAAAAAGCGGAAAGAGCAGCAGAAAAAAGAAACAAATAAGATGGATATTCCACTCCAACAAGCACATAACTAAAGTGATCTTGTAAAGGAGGGAAAGGCTTTGAAAAAAGACCAACACCAAAAAGCCAACCACGAGCTTGCAGCACAAGAGTCGGATGGCGAATATGTTGAATTTTCCAAAGAACTTGCAGATCCGAATGACGTAAAAGCAATGGCACGTATGAAAGCAGCCGATCAGCGCGCCAAAAAACAATAAGTAAAAAAAGCAGACCCTTTTGCGGTCTGCTTTTCTTCTTTTATTGAATTTCAGTAAGAAGACTTGATGCTTTCTGACGTGATTTTTCCTCAGGCACCTCTTCTGGATAACCAATATGAAGGATGGCAGCAAACCGCTCGTTTTCCTTTAGGCCCATGTCCTGTTGAAAGCCTTTGTCGTATAAGATGCGGCCGCTCTTCCAGACCATACCGATTCCTTGATCCCAAGCAAGCAGCTGGAAGTTTTGAATGAGCGCGCTCACAGCGGCAAAATCATCATTTCTTACCACTGGGTTCTCGTCTTCCTTTAACACCACAAGTAAAAGGGCTGGGACTTTTGAAAAGTAATCTCTATATTGATTGATCTTTTCTTCCTTTGCATCTGGATTGTTGCGCTTGAAGAACGCAATGAAGCGATCAATAAATGTCGCTTTCGCTTCCTCCGTCACCGCATATAGAAAGCGCCAAGGCTCCGTAATTTTATGATTCGGTGCATAGACCGCATCCTCTAATAACGGCTGAAGCTGCTCAATGGTCACCGGCGTTTCTTTAAATTTTCGAATAGATCGTCTATATCTGACAGCGTCTCGTACCGTTAACGCTTCTGTTTGTTGTTTGATTTCTGGCATATGTGTCATCCTTTCAATCAATCTTAATTGAAATTGATTCTCATTCACATTATAAACATCATTGCGAGCAGTTGCAAATGATGTTTCCCATCCCTTCTGCTAAAAAGTTGTTTGAGTTTTTCAAGTAATGTTACAATCATATTACGTTTTAAACAAATTTTGATAAAAAACCCAAGATGATGAAATAGGTTTAGTTATTCCCATTTTGTCTAATGCGGTTATTTTGTCAAAAGGCTTTCAAACCATGATTGGAAGGGAGGCTTCTGGATGGAATGAAAATCAATATCGGGCAAATCATTAAGCTCTACCGGTATAAACAAAATATGACCCAATCTGAATTGGCAGAAGGAATTTGTTCTGTCTCTCATTTAAGTAAAATCGAAAATGGCTCAAAGGAGGCCAATCAAGATACGATCAATTTACTGCTTGAACGACTTGGCATCAGTCAAGAAACGCTGTCACAAAAGGCGCGTCACCTGCTGTCACTCTTAGATGAGTTTCAAATGAATATGTATTTCTATGCACTCGATCAAGCTGAACAAAATGCAGAAATGATCATTCAGCACGAAGAACAGTTCTTTTCGCTAGATTTAGGCATTCAGTATCATTTGTCCCTATTTCAATTTTATTTATTATCGGACAAGCAGCCACTTGCCTTAAAAACACACCGCGTGCTTAAAAAGTTTGAAAAAACCTTTATTGAAACGGAAAAAGAAATATTTGAATATCTAGATGGCATTCATCTCATTACAAATGGTCAGCTTGAAGAAGGGATAAAGAAACTTGAGAGCTGCTTTTCTTACGCGTCTGTTGAACAAAGTGACCTGTATTATCACTATGCAAAAGCACTTGGAAACATGGGACTTCTTGGCGATGCGCTTGAAGCAACCCATCAAGCCATGGATTTATATAGACAAAAGAACAATTTCAAGCGGATCATTCACTGCACACTCATTCATGGCGTGATCTCACTGGAACTAAAAGCCTTTCAAACGGCGAAGAAATATTTAAAAGAAGTGATTTTGCACACGTCCCTTTATCCTGATGCCTATATTAAAATGACCGCTTATTTTTATTACGGGGTGCTCTTAAAACGGGAAGGCGATTTTTCTTCAGCTGTGCCTTATTTACTAGATTCACTCAATTACTTTAATCAAGAACAGATAGAAGACCGTTATTGTGAAACTCTGTATGAAATCGCGACCTTATATGCTGAATACGACCGCAAAAAAGCCCTTCCCTACATACATGAGCTGTTAAAACAGCCTCGTATTCAGCCAAACTGTTTATATATGATCAAAATCTATAAATTGATGATTGAGGAAAACCCTCTTGATTTGAAAACCTATCTGATCGAAGCAGCTCTTCCTTACTTTAAACAAAATGAGCTGCACAGTGAGTACTTGTTTGCTCTTAGAACCTTGCTTTCCTATGCGGGTTCTGAGCTTGACGAACGTACCTATATGTCCTACACGAGAACGCTGCTTCATCACCTTGCATCATATGTCCCCTATTACAAAAAAGCATGACCTTCTGCCGATCGAAGGTCATGCTTTTCCTATTCATTAAATGGTCTTCTGTTGATCTGTATCAGGACGGGTGACTTGTTTGACTGAATGAACATACCGTTTTCTCGCAAAGTAATCGTACGCATGCTGACCAAAGCCTAACCAAATGCTGAGCACGATGAATGGGATCGTTCCCCATAATGCAGGGATATTGCAAGCAATTTTCAGCCATGTATAGATCCCTGAGTTTTTTTGGTTTTTGGCTAAGGAAATTGACACGATTCGCTTTTCTGCCTTTTCTTCACTTATTTTGTTCAGTTTGAGCAACTGCGAGTGTCTAAAGGATTCAAAATGAATACGGTTCTTCCAATCGAGAGCTTTCAACAAGTCCATCGCTTTTGCACATGAAGGACTTTGCCCGTCATAAAACACAAGCAGCCTAAGTGATTTGATGGAACGCTGTTCTCTTTTTTTCGATTCAGCGAGCTTCTTTCTTTCTTGATCGAGATAAATGATTTTTTTCATAGATTGATCGCCAGCCCTTTTCCGTCATTTGTTTTTTAGTTCGTTCAAAGGAGATTACAACTAGATTACTATAGTTGCTGGGCCTCTTGTATTGGGAAAAAGCAAACCAACGTGCGTTATATGAGCCTTTAGATAAGGGCAAAATTAAGGTTTTCATGGCACATATGAGGTTTTTCAACTAAAAATGGTTGGGAAAATCGTGATGCGTTGCGGTTTTCTGCGGTTTTTTGTAGAATTCTGCGGTTTTTCTACATCTTTATGCGGTGTTTTGTAGGTGAGACGCAAAAACAAGATAAAAAAAGACTACTTCCCGTTGCGGCGAAGTAGTCTTTTGGTTTATATTTTTTCCAAAACTTCTACTATTTCTTTCTCAATATCTTTCCATAAGTAACGATCTGTCGTATAGTGATGTGCGGCTTCTTTCGCAAATACTTGAAAAGCTTCCTCAAAATCAGGTGCATCCTTGTCGGGTTTTTTCTCATCAACAAATCGCTGTGCTTCTGTTGAGCGTGGTCCCCATTTACCTACTTCATTCCCGTCCTGATCAATGATCACGATAATTGGAATCGATCTTGCGGTCCCGTTCGTTAAATACTGATCCATCAGGTCTAGATGCTCGTCCCGAATAAAATAGCGCGCATCAATGAGTGCTTCACTTGCAATACGCATGAAAATTGGTACATTGACCATCGCATCTCCGCACCAATCCGCTGTGATGACAAGCGCTCTGAGCTTTTTCTTTTGCAGCTTTTGAAGCAGCTCTTTTTCTTTTTGATGAATTGCGTACTGGTTGTACACCGTGAGTAGATTTTCTCGGTTTTTCTCCATGTTGTGTACATATGTACGTTCAGTTAATCCCTTTTTAAACCATTCATTTAATGTCATATTTACATCCCCCTTACTCTTCAACTTTACCACTTTTGCTATTCTTTTGTCTAAAAAAACCTTCACCTAGTGAAAGGTAAAGGCTTTTGATCTATGGACGCCGGTTGCGATTTGGGTCCATCCCTATCAGCTTGGTGACAAGCACCATTGTGACAGGTAATGATGTATTCTTTTTATACGCTAAGTATTTTCCGCGCCATTCAGGTTTATATTTCTGTTTAAACGACCGTAATCCGCTGAAGCTGTACATAAATCTGACGTTGTTGAAAATAACACTCGCCAAACGCTCCGTGAGGAAGGACTGATGAAATGTTCCTACATTCGATAAAGGCGCCATTCCCATGTTAAAGGATTTGTAGCCTTTTTCTTTCGCCCATTGAAAAAGGTGGATAAACAGCGCATCCATCATCCCGTTCGGTGCATCATGCATATGACGCATTAGGTCGATGGAAATCTCCCCTTCTTGATACATCGGCATTAGTGATACAAAAGAAATGATTTCCCCTTGCTCATCCTTCAGAATCGCAATCGGTGCTTTTTGAAGATAATCTTCTTGAAAATAGCCGAGCGAAAACCCTTTTTCATTTTTCTTTCCGAGCCAGCTGTCAGAAATCTGTTTTAAGGTTGAGATGAGCTCATCTGAAAAAGGCGGTTCCAGCATTTCAAACGTATAGCCTTCTCGTTCAAACTTATTGGCCACAGCCCGTAAATTTGATTTTTTCTTACCGGAAAGAGAGAACGTTTCTAAATCGACCATGGCTTCTTCTCCAAGCTTAAAGAAGTGAAAGCCTAAGTCATGGTAGAGCGCCATCCCTTCCCGTTCTACTTGATAAAAAGCAACGCGATAGCCTGCTTTTTCTGTCTGCTGTAGAAACTCTTCAAGTACAAGTGGATAGGATGCTTTACGTCCGGATGGATCTCCAAGCACAATGACGCAGCGGCCAATGCGCCCAAATTGAAGCATCGCCTCTCCATCACTTGAGAAAAATAGTTTTTTGTCGCCTAAAAAGCCAAGATGACTGAGGGCATTTCCGCCCTTTTCTTCTAAAAACGTTTTTAATTTTTCCTCATCTGCTTTTTCTCCAATCGGAAATGCTCTTTTATTAAAAATCAATCTGCTAATGAAGAAAAAAAGCGGTACACCGATGAGAGCAATCATGCTTGTCATTGTGATATGCCGTTCATTATGCACGAGGTAATCCCTACTCAAGAAATGTCCAATTTTTGTCCAAATAAAGTTGCCGATGACATTATAGTTAAACAGCACGAGTAAATATCCAGCGGCAGCCGCCACAAACTGATACAAGGAATAAGGGGCCTGCTGCTTCACAAATTGATTTCGAAGAGAGAAAAATACAGCCATGATGACTGGCAGTATAAAGATGAGACTCAGGTTAAATCCTTTTAACAAAGTAAACACAAAGCCGCCTGCTAGGGCGATCATCGTCAGCACGTACGATCTTTTTGTTCGTTTATACACTTCAATGGACAAAATCATCAGGATGATGCCGAACATTAAAGAAAGACCATTAAATCCTGATAATAGAAAGCGTGGAATGCTTGTAATCACGCCTAATCGATCGACAGGAAGCACAACAGACGCCATAATGAGCAAGCCGCTTCCAAAGGTTAAAATCGATAAAGATCCGTACAATAAACGGATTAATAAAGCACGGTGCAACACAATTAAGACGTTCGTTGTTTCTATGGCAGGTGCCATTCTCGGATTGCCTTCAAGACGTCTAAGTGTCGTTCCCGTTAAATCGTAAGCAGCTAGACAAAGCCCAAGGATAAACGGGAAGATCGAGTACACGAAGCGGTACAAAACGAGCGCCGTCAGCACCATCTCTTTATCAAACCCAATGTACTGCATGCTCAGTAAAAAGATGAGGTCAAATGAACCAAATCCGCCCGGAACCATACTGATTAAACCGCCGATTGACGCAATCGCAAATACGCCTAATACAATCCGGACATCGACATTCATCCCCATAGAGACGACAGCCATGTACATGACGAGACCAGCTGCCAGCCATTCTAAAAACGATGCTCCGATATAAGCGTAAATCGGATGCTTCAGTCCGCTTTCACCGCTCTCAATCGAGCTTTTTCGTACGGACGCCATAATGATGTAAATGGGCACAATACAAGCAAAGATGATCACAAAGGCCCATAGCCACGGCTCTTGGCTAATAATACTTTCAACAGGAAGCACCCTCACCAAGATCAGATCACTGAAAATAGATAAGCCCAAAAGAACCGAGGAAGTCAAAAGGGCAATGCCTTTCAGCAGTTTTTTCGTATCGGTTATGTACTCCTTATATAGAAGTGTTCTAAGCCCTGCTCCTGATAGACCGCCGAACCCAAGGACACTGTTAAAGGAGTTCGCAATCCAGGAAATGCGAATCGTTTTCCAGCCGCTGATGGGCATATTCAGGCTTTTTCGTAAAATAAAATCATATAAGGACATCGATAACACTGCGACAAGTCCAAGAAAAACAAGAATAAACAAGTCCATTCGATTCAAGCTGTCAATGATATAAAACGTTTTTTTAATGGAAAGGCCGCTCAGTTCCTTTTTGGCGACGAAAATTAAGACAAGGATAATCACGATCGGAAAAAGCATTTTTAAGATCGTCATACCCGTTTTTTTGTTCCACATGATTTTCCCAACTTTCTAAGTTGCTTCATTTATTTCGACTGACCATTATTATACAACAAATACCACTTGATTCATGCAGTTTAACATTCAAAAGCTTGTCGAACCTTTCAATTAGAAGTAAAAATCAGTAATATAGAGAAAAGAGCCGCTTAAAGGAAGTGAACGAGCGTGGAATATAATATTCATGACACCACCGTATTAAAAGAAGAGATTCTATCTCCAGAGGAAAAAAAGACATGGGTGCTCTATATGAAAGTACTCACAGCTGCAGGTCTTGGAGATGTGTCAGAATGGATGAAGCTTGATATGAGTATGCCTCAAATGAAGGTACTCATGCTACTCAATAACCATGGCTCTCTCAAGGTATCCGAAATCGCTGAAAAAATGGGCGCTTCTTTGTCCAATATGACAGGCCTGCTTGACCGGTTAGAACAGTCTCATTTTGTTGAACGAAAACACTCTGAGCGTGACCGTAGAATCATTGTCGTCGAACTAACAGAGGAAGCGAAAAATATTTTTAGAAGCATTTATCAAAAAGGACACGAAAAAATCAAAAACTCCCTGCAACGGCTCAATGACGAGGAAAAAGAAAAAGTCAACGAAGGGCTGGCTATTTTAGAAAAAGCACTGCGTCCTGAACGCGGCTAAACATGAAAAGGAAAAAAGACGGTCACTTGAGATCCGTCTTTTTTAGTTCTTCTACTTGTCGATCTGGGGTGAAGAGATTTTTACGAATGACTTCCCTGTCGTCCCATAAAAGATAACCTAAACCGATGATGAGAAAAAAGATACTGATCCACGTACCGCCAGGCAGTATCTGTTCAAGTTCCTCAATCGTTCTTTCTGAGCCTAAGCTATTACTATAGCGTATCTCAAAAAGAACATATTTTGCTATATAAAACAATGCCGCCATACAAATAAACATGGCGCCGACAATTCTTCTACCAGACATGTGTTTACTCCTTTAATTCCATTGATTTCTTTTGATTAATTCCGTGATATGGGCAAGATGATGCTTTGAGTGCCAGACGTACATTCCTGTTGCATCATATAAGGACACCGTTTGTTGATCGGCTGGGTGATAATAGGACGCAGTGAAGTCTTCCTCTGACATCCCTCGAAGTAATGTAACCCACCTGCGATGCAGACTGCTGATTAAGAGCAGTGATAGGCTGATGGGCGCTTTGCTATCTGGAAGCTCGGCGAATCCCGCCTGATCATATGGACGGATGTGCGGTATTTCTTCTGTGAGCGCAAGCTTGAATCGTAAGTATGCATTCAGATGGCTGTCTGCTACGTGATGAATGAGCTGACGGACGGTCCATCCTCCAGGCCGATAGGGTGTATCCAGCTGAGCATCTGTCAATTGATTGGTGACTGTTTCATATTCTTGTGGAATCGCACCCAACTGATCAATCCATGACTCTAGCTGTTCCTTTGTTTTATTTTCCACCGGTTCATATAAGCCAATCGGATATTGTAATGACGTCATACACTCTCCCCTTTCTCAAATCCTTCTAGTACAAATTTGCCAATCATCTTTCCTTGTTCAAGGGTTTGATGTGCCTGCTTCAAGTTAGCAGCATTGATCGGACTGAGAACCTTTGTTAACGTATGCGTTAATCTCCCCTGTTCAAATAACTCAGCCGCCTCTGTTAAAAGCTCATGCTGTTTGATCATGTCCGCTGTTTTGTACATAGGGCGTGTGAACATGAACTCCCATACAAATGCAGCACTTTTATTTTTGAGTAATTGAATGTCTAGGTTGTGCTGATTCTCGACAATGGTACAGATCGTGCCTTGCGGTTTGATGGCTTCTGCCATGCCTTTGAAGTGTCCATCTGTATCATTTAGGCATAAAATGAAATCCACTTCGCCTATTCCTTTTTCGTGGAGCTGCGCGAGAAGCGGCTCATGATGATCAATGATATGATCAGCACCTAATGATAGACACCACTCTTTTGTTTCAGGTCTTGATGCGGTGGCGATTACAGTGGCATTTGCTAATTTGGCTAGTTGGATGGCAATAGAACCTACTCCGCCTGCACCGCCGATGATGAGCAGTGTTGCCCCTTCTGCATTTCGCTTCATATGCATCCGGTCAAATAACGCTTCATATGCCGTAATCGTCGTCAGAGGCATCGCGGCTGCTTCTGCAAAGGAGAGATTGGCAGGCTTTTTTGCCACAATCCGTTCATCCACAAGCTGATACTCACTATTTGAGCCTTGACGCGTGATATCTCCCGCATAGTACAAGTGATCACCAGGCTGAAATAATGTACACGCTTCGCCAACTTCAACAACCGTACCGCTTGCATCGTAGCCAAGAATTTTCAGTTTTTCTTCCTTCTGATCCTTCGGTGATCTCACCTTCGTATCAACTGGATTCACTGACACAGCCTCTACCTTCACCAGTATATCCCTGCCCGTTGCTTTAGGCTTTTCTACTTCCTGATCCATCAAGCTTTGCTCATGCTCAATCGGTAAGTACTCCAATAGTCCAACAGCTTTCACTCGCTCGCACTCCCTTTCACCATGCTTCTTTTCCACATTTTATCATAATTTTCTGATGTTTATGGATAGATCAAACGAGTGATTGCACATTTAGGACCCTTTCAAAGCCTTTCGCTCCCTCGCTATATAAGAAGGACGAGCTCTTTGCCATGAAGGAACATAGGAGAACCAGCTTTTGGATTTAAAAAATAGCTGAACGTAATAAAACTGGATGTGCTGAAGGAAAAAGATCATTAATAGAAAAATAGCTAGTGACAGAGTTAGGCTATCAGCTGCCCCTTGCATCCATTTAGTGATAAAGAAAATAACAAAACCGATCATTATCATTTGTTCCAGCCTTTGCATGATCTGGGTCAAGACATGTCCTCGTTTCGATAGATCACCAGACTGGTGCTTCCTGATCTTTCTCGATTTATAAAACCATATGGTACATTCTACTAAGTTATGAGTCATAAAAAGAGCGATGAGGGCGATCAATAAAGGTGATGGGGTATAAAGGACTTGAGCAACGAACGGAAACACTAAAAAATAGCATGCAATACATGCGTGTCTCACTGATAAGAGAAATAGTTCTTTTTCTATGTATGGTTTCATCTGTTTCACCTCCATATGTACTACGTCTTATCTGCCAAAAAGTTCCCTTTGCCTATCAAAAAAGGATGCCCCAAAGGCATCCTTCCTGAATCACATTTAAAATGCAGCGCTTAGTACGACAGGTCCTTGCGGCAGTTTGTTATCCTTTTTTGGTTCAAGGGTGACTGCCACGGTATCCCATGATTCGCTCGCTTCTTTTTCTGATAATGCATAGGTGACGGTTCCTTCTCCTTTGTTATCTGTTTTAAAGGCACCAGCTGGTACCGGCTGATCTCCTTTAATGAGCCACACTTGATAAACAGCAGATGAATCAAGCTGATCCTTTAATCCGTCTGCACTCACCACCAGCTCTTTTTTGCCGTTATGCTCAATCACTGAAAAAGCACCCGTTGTTTTTGGTGATGCGGCTGATGCCAGTGATTTTGTCGCTACAACCCTGACAGGTTCTTCCGCCTGTTCTTTTCCATTCGATAAGAAATACACGTTTCCAGCTGCTGAAATAAGAAGCAGTGCGGCAACAAGTGGCAATAGCCATTGGTTACGTTTCTTTTGCAGTGGTTTCATCTCGTTTGGTTCATGTGCTGCCTTGAGCTCTTTCCTATGGCTATTCTTTTCTTCGACCGTCTCTTCTTCAAACACCTGGGATAAAATACGGTCTTTCATCCCTGCCGGAGGTGTTTGGTCATCTGCTAGAAATGGAATGTCAGACATGAGCGATGTCAATTCTTCAAGCTCTTCCTTGCAAGCTGAGCAGTTCTTGAGGTGCTCTTCAAATTGTGCTTTTTCTTCTCCTTGTACATGCCCGTTGAAATAATCAATCACTTGATGTTTACACTGAGTCATGCCTCTTCCTCCTTTCCTCCGCGAGACAGTCTCGTCCGTAAGTGCTTCAATGACAATCGAACTCTTCCCTTCACCGTTCCAATGGGGATGCCTAGTTTTTCAGCAATGCTTTTTTGTGTCATTCCTTTAAAATAGACATCTTCTATGATAGTTTGCTGTTCTTTTGACAATGTAGATACTGCTTCACGTATGATTTGTTTTTCCTCGTTCCATTCAACTTCCTTTGATACATCTTCTTGATGATCGGCTAAATATTCAATATGCTCATCTTCTAGTGCCGTTTCGTTCCGGTGCTTTCTTAGGAGATCGATGGCTGTGTTGCGTGACATCATGAATAACCACGAGGAGAATTTGCCTTTATCCGTATGGTATTCTCCTATACCGCGCCAGAGCTTGATAAAGACTTCTTGCAGCACTTCCTCCGCAAGCTCACGACTTCCAGTCATTTTATAAATAAACGAATATAACACACGTTCATAGCGATCATACAGCACTTCAAGTGAAGGCTTGTGACGATCAAATTTGATCTTGTGATACAGCTCAGAATCTTTCAGTGTATCCATGGTCATCTCCTTCCTTTTTCATGAGAAAGAGCATGCTGCATTCATCATGAAATCCTTCACGTATTGCTTATCACTCGATTTGCTGAAATAAGCCTACTTTGTACTTTACTCTTTTTTAAAGGAGAAAAAAAGAGCGCCGAAAAAGGAAGTGTGCTCCTCATGAGAATGTACTTACTGTACGAAAAGCAAGGCCATTTGGATCACTTCTATCTGAAAAGTCAAGAATCCATGTGTTTCCATTCTCTGTTCAGTTGATTTTAGCAAACTCTCATGTCCCTCACAATGTCAACATGTCATAATAGAAGGTAACGAAATGAATTGGAGTGTCCTTACATGATGTTGACGATCGTTCTTTTTTTATTAGCAGGAATAGCAGAAATTGGCGGTGGCTATCTTGTGTGGCTTTGGCTGCGCGAAGCCAGACCTGTCAGCTATGGAATCGCCGGCAGCCTCATCCTCGTCGCTTATGGGGTCATCCCTACCTTCCAGCAGTTCCCGACTTTCGGACGAGTTTATGCGGCCTACGGCGGTGTGTTTGTGGTTCTTGCTGTGTTTTGGGGCTGGTGGGTCGATCGAAAAACGCCTGATTTGTACGATTGGGTAGGCGCTCTTATTTGTTTAATAGGTGTGAGTATGATGCTCTTTGCCCTAGAAACTAGGGAAAAAGATTGCAATACATGTCATGAGAAAAAAGCCGGCGCTCTTTTGCCGGCTTTCACATTTCTTCTAATGGACTTTTTATGCCCCGAATTGTGTTTCATAAAGGCGCTTATATAAGCCATTTTGCGTTAGTAATGTTTTGTGATTTCCTTGCTCTGCAATGCCACCTTTTGTCACAACAACAATTCGATCTGCATGTTGAATAGTTGCAAGGCGATGCGCAATGACTAGCGTCGTTCTACCTTCTGAAAGCTCTTCTAGTGATCGTTGGATCGAAGCCTCTGTTTCAGTATCTAGTGATGAGGTCGCTTCATCCAGTATTAAAATAGGTGGATTTTTCAGGAAAATACGTGCAATTGATACACGCTGCTTTTGTCCACCTGACAGCTTGACGCCTCTTTCACCAATCATTGTCTCAAGACCTTCGGGCAGGGATTCGACGAGTTCTTTTAGCTCTGCTTTTGACACTGCCTGCCATATTTCATCCTCAGTTGCATCAAGCTTTCCATAAAGAATGTTCTCTCGAATGCTCCCATTAAATAAATAGACGTCTTGTTGGACTATTCCAATTTGTTGACGCAGTGAAGACAGCTTCATCTGTCTACTATCAATGCCGTCTATCGTAATGGTTCCAGATTGCCATTCATAAAACCTTGGTAATAAACTGCATAGCGTGGATTTACCAGCACCGGAAGGACCTACAATGGCAACCGTTTCCCCTTGTTTGATCTCCAGATTAATATGCTCAAGGATCAAACTGTCCTTCTCATAACCGAAGCTGACATCATGAAATGTAATTTCACCTTTTAGCCCATCGACATGAATCGCATCAGGGACGTCCTTTTCGTCTGGGGCTTGATCTAAGAGCTTAACAAATCGCTTAAAGCTTGCGACTCCCTTTGGATACGTCTCAATGACTGAATTAATTTGTTGAATAGGTCCTAAAAAGATTCCAGACAGCAGGACGAATGAAATGAATTCGCCATAGGTCATATTTTTTTGCATCACAAACCATGTCCCGCATACAAGTCCAAAGATGGTGACGCCCTTCATAAGCAGGTGACTAATTGAAGCGTGTAATGCCATCATTTTGTATGTGGTTAATTTCGTTTGTTTAAACTGTTCATTGTGTTCAATAAAGCGATCCACCTCGTGCGTTTCATTCCCAAATGCCTTCACTACTCGAATTCCGCTCACATTATTCTCAACCCTTGCATGGAATTGACCAATACTTGAAAACATGTGATCAAAGGCAATCGACATTTTCTTCGTAAAATAAACCGATAGCCCTATTAAGAATGGGACAATGAGAAACGTGAGGACGGCAAGCTGCCAATTAATTGATAGCATCAAGGCAAATGCACCTGTAAGAGTCATCATTGCAATAAATAAATCTTCAGGACCGTGGTGAGCGATTTCACCAATATCCATTAAATCGTTTGTCATGCGTGAAACAAGCTTTCCTGTTTTCTTTTGATCAAAGAATCGAAAAGACATTTTTTGTACGTGGGTGAATAGCTGACTTCTCATATCTGTTTCAATATTGATACCTAGCTTATGTCCGAAATATGTCACCACATAATTCATTGCTGAGCTGACGACATAGACTGCCAGTAAAATTCCACTCCAGATGAGAATCATTTCCCAGTTTCTGTTTGGGAGAAGGTCATCTACAACCATACTGATCGCGAGTGGAAATGATAATTCAAGTAGTGCCGCTATGACGGCACAGGAAAAATCTAATATAAACAGCCCCATATATGGCTTGTAATAGGAGAAAAATCGTTTTAACAAAAAGCAGCCCCCTTACTTCTGAGATAATTCTGTCAATATCTCAACGTATTTTTCTGCTTGATTGGCGATAGCTATTGGATCAAATGGCCAGAAATACGTAATATCCAAGTCATGTACTTGATTCTTTTTCACCGCTTTTAAGCTTTTCCATATTGAATTGTTCTTATCGAACGTACCTCCGTTGGCTTCATCAACAAATATATAATCACCTGCATATTTTGGTAGCACTTCATATGAAATATGTTCAAATCCTGACTTTCCATTTAAAACAGTGTCTGCAACATCTTTTGGCGGCTGAAGCTGCAATTGTTCATAAAGTGCTTGTCCACCTCGATAGATACCATTCCCATACACATAGACATCATTTTTAAATGCACCCAAGATTGACACTGTTTCGCCTTCTTTGATGACTGTTTTCACTTTCTTTCTAGCAGCTTCTATACGTTGATCAAATTTTTTCAAAAACGCTTTTCCTTCTTCTTCTTTATTCAAGATGCTGGCTAATGTAGTGATCTCTTCTTGTGAATTTTTAAATACACCGAACGGATAAACAATCGTTGGGGCAATCTTTCTGTAGACGTCAAGTACCTTTTCATCGTCTACAGCTGAAATGATGAGGTCTGGTTTTAAGCTTGCCACCTTTTCGGCGGAGCGTTCATCACTAATGTCTGCCACACCATCCACTTTGCCTTTGAGATGTATGTTTTTTAAATCTTGTGTTGTGGCACCAACCGGTTTTACCCCTAGTGCAACAGCACTACCCAAATAGCCATCTACGAGAATACGCTTTGGATTTGCTGGAATCTCGACCTTGCCTTTCACTGTGTCAACCGTTCTTGTTTTTTCTTCGGCTTTTTTACTTTCTTCCTTTTGACCGCAGGCTGCTAGTGCGAATAACAACACTAAAGCTATTAAACTAAGAAATATGCCTTGTTTTTTCATAACTTCTTTTCTCCTCCATATCATGATGAATCACTGAGAATAATTATCATTTATTTGTCTCTCGTATTCTATCAACCGCTTGTCTATCGGTCTATGGATAATCGTCATAACTTGTTTATGGACAATTGTTAGAAACTCTTATTCTTTTATTAAAAATTGAGAGAATCGTTTCATGATTTCTATCGCCCGTTCCCCTTCACCAAATCTAAATTCTTCTAGTTTTAACAGGTAGAATGTATTATTTTGCACTGCGGGTAAATTACGCAGGACATCACTTTCCTTCATACGTTTGTCCATATGTCTGTACCATCCATTTCGAACAGCCACAATAAAAAACATATGATCTGCTGCATAATCTGCTAAACGCTCAAGCGGAATCACAACATGTTTATCCGGTTTCAGCACCTCCTCTTGAATGGCTTCAGGGGGCTTCAACCCCAACGTTTTATATAGGTTGATTGCTCCTCTCGCATGAAAAGACCACATATACACCTTGTCATGTCCCCTTACTTCATATAAAGCAACTGTTTCCTTTTTTTTAGAAAATGGCGTCAAGCGAGCTCTTTCCTTCTGTGCTTGCTTCTCATAACGCTCCACCCATTGCTTTGCTTCTTCGCTCCTTCCGATGAGGCTACCTAAACAAAGTACCTCCTCTACAGGACTCAGACGACTATATGGAAAAACAAGCACAGGAGCGATTTTCTCCATGCGTTTCATCCATTCTATGTTTGTATAGAAATAATCAGGCATTAAAATGAGGTCTAAGTTCATGTCCTTCAAAACGTCGTCAGGTGTATGCTCATGAATGACGATAACATCACTGAGTTGACCTTGAAGCACATCTGAATAAAGAGCAATATCTTCTTCCATGCAAATTGGTTTCACTCCAAGCGCAAGCAAAGAGCCTACAAACTGAAAAGCGGCAATTCGTTTTGGTTGGCGGCTCAGTCGATACTGACTAGGCGATCTGCCCGTTTTTTGACGAAATTTTCTGCTGAAATAGAGGCTATCAGTATAGCCTACTCTTTGTGCAATCGCCTGAACCTGTTCATCGGTTTTGAACAATAGCTTTTTTGCTTCATCCATTCGAATTTGTGCAATATAATCTGTGACACTCATTCCAACGCTTTTCTTAAAAAAAGTAGAGAAATAGCTTTCATTAAAGCCCATTTTATGTGCTAAGTCCTTACGGGTCAGTTCTTGTTGGTAATGCTCTGCAATGTATTGAAGAATCATTTGAATTGAATAATGATCAGCATCAGTTGTTTTTTCATTTTGTTGCTGGAATATTTGCAGTACTAGCTTTAGTAGCTTCACTTGGCTACTTTCTGAATAAGAGGGGTCACTTAAACGTTTAATATGATGAAATAATACCGGTGAGCCCATCACCACTTGCCCGTTATCAGGCAGGGTATCATAATTGATTTTATAAATTAATTCATCATCAGCATCATTTGTGAGCATGTAATGTTCAAATGAAACAGCAAAAATTGTGACTTGCTGATTAGATAAAGAACGGATGACAACGGGGATGTGAGATCGTATAAACAGGCTATCCCCACCGTCAAGCTCGTACTCCATTCCTTCTAGCTGAATGACAACGGTACCATCAGCTGTTAAAACGCTTGGAGATTTTGTCTGCCATCTGTTCGTTTGTTTTGCTTTCAGACACATCTGAATTTTCTTTTTCATATGTAGCATCGTTTCCATTTGTGCGTTCATCTTCAGATACCTCCTTTCAGCGATAAAAAAGGTGATGCCGTTGCGGCACCACCCTTCTTGTTTTGTTTTTTTAGCGATTCGCACCGGCTGCTAGCAATTCTTTGTTTTTTTCCTTAAAACGTTCATTATGAGAAGATACATACGCCACTTTCTCCGCATCTGGTTCGATATATAATTTCGCACTATTTAGTGCGTTCACACCATCTACAAACGTTCCTGCAATCAAGCGGACCTTGCTTTTATGTGTACATAAATCACCTACTGCATACACACCTGGTAAATTGGTCTCCATCTGCTCATTCACTTCAATGAGTCCCCATTCACCTTGCTTTAATCCCCATTCTGCAAGAACACTTAAATCGCCTTTCATGCCGTGGTTGACAATAACTGCGTCTGTTTCAATACGTTCTTTTTCACCTGTTTCTAAATGCTGAACAGTGACAGCTTCGATTTCTTTTCCGTTACCATGTAGGTCAGTTAATTCATGTGGGGTTAAAATACGTGCACTTGATGCTTTCATATTCGCCACGTTTTTTTCATGTCCACCAAACATATCTCTGCGGTGTATAACAGTGACACTTTTCGCAATTGGCACAAGGGCATTTGCCCAATCCACCGCAGAATCGCCGCCCCCAGAGATGACGACTTTTTTTCCCGCGAAGGTTTTGAGCTCCTGAACCGTATAATAAAGGTTTGTTACTTCATAGCGATCTGCATTTTCAACCTCCAGCTTTCTTTGAACTGGAATACCGTGCCCCATTGCCAAAATCAAGGTTTTGGTTAAATGGCGATCACCATTTTCGGACGTAATCAATATATTTCCATCTTCTAAGCGATGAAAGTCTGTTATTTTTTGATTTAATGCAATGACAGGTTCAAATGTTTTAGCTTGCTGTTCAAGCTGTTTAATTAATTGCTCTCCTCTTGTTGGCACTAATCCACCTACATCCCAAATGACTTTCTCTGGATACAGTAGGATTTTCCCACCAAGGCTTTCGTTATACTCCAGTACCTTTGTCTTTAAATCCCGCATCCCACTATAAAAGGCGGTGTACATTCCTGCTGGACCGCCGCCAATAATGGTGACGTCAAACAATTCAAGCTGCTCTGTCATTTGAGTCCCTCCAGTTTTTCATCGATTGATCTATTTATAAGTGATATTGATTCTCATTATCATATGTACCTATTGTAGTCTACTCTGGTGAAGGGAATCAATAGCTTTCTGCAAAAAAAGAACAGGACGAGCTCTTTCTCGTCCTGTCATCCATCACACAATCGCTAATCCAAGGTCTTTTAATTCAAGCGAAACAAGTCTTGCAATCGCATCTGCTCCTTCTTTTGTAAAGTGCGTGCGATCCTCTACGCCTGTTGACAGCATAAAGTAAGAAGTCGTTTTCTCTATGCCGGAAATTTGATAAAATTGAAGGCTTGCCGTATTTAAATCAACAAGAAGGACTTCTTCTTCATCAGCTAGTTCTTTCATAGCGGCACAGTAATCAGGGAAGTCATTGATGTATTCTCCGTCTTTTTCATGAAAGCGGCCGACTGGCGTTAATAAAAGCGGTGTAGCTCCTTTTGCTCTTGCTCCGTGAATATATTGAGACAAATAGCTTTTATACGTCGTGAAAGGATCTGTATGCCGTTCGGGCTTCTCCGTTGAAGCATCATTGTGCCCCATTTGTGTAAGCAGCCAGTCCCCAGGCTGAATGTCAGCCAATATTTTATCAAGCCGTCCTTCTTCAATGAATGTTTTTGAGCTTCTTCCACCGATTGCGCGGTTGTCGACGCTCACGCCTTGCGCTGTATAGCGATGTAAAAACTCTCCCCATCCTCCTTGAACAGGACGATCCGGGTAAGATGCAACGGTTGAATCACCAGCTAAATAGATGGTTGTCATGTTCATACGCCCCCTTGTTCATATAGCCACTCTTATAAGCGATGCGGACATCCTAGTGGCTGCTGAAAAGATATGAAACAATCAGCATCGCTACTTCATTCATTCTCTTTTTAATGATCAAACCCCTGCTTACCGGTAGATGTGAATGCGTTAAATATTCGGCGGAAGTTCTACTTTTGTCTCAACGGCTTGCTTTAACGCCTGAAGCATGTAGCCAATTCCTTTATATGGAGCTAGCGGATAAATCGCTGTCTGATGAGGAAGTAATAAAGGATCGATCACCTTTCGATATTTCTTTCCACCTAGTATCACTAGTTCATCATATGCAGTGAGATGTTTTTCATGAAATTGCTGCCTTAGTGCTTCACGTGTTATCTGATCAGCATGCGGTGTACCAAAAGCCACATCATAATTTTCATGAATGATATCATCTGCTTTTAGGAATCCATGCTTCGCTGATATGATCAGCCAGTCTGAAAAGAACGTTTGGGCATAGCTCTTCGTATGCTGATGCAGCGGACTTAAATAAACGAGGTTCGCTGGCTGGCTCCCTGCCTCTGGATGGACGTCCCAAATTTTCTTCGCCCCACATGGAATGATACATACTCGCTTCAATTGATTTTCTCCTTCCTTCGTCGATACATTCGATACAACATACAACCTAGCGCTGTGCCGAGTGTATTTAATAGAATATCATCAATATCGCTGCTTCTTGTAATCATACCAGATTGCGAGAATACCCATTGAAGCACTTCAATCATTGTTGACAAGAAAAAGCCAGCAAGAATCGCCTTTTGCCAGCGCAAGGTTCGGAATGCCTGATAGAGAAAAAAACCAAGTGGCACAAATAACAAAATGTTCCCTGCCAAATTTAAAAAAACAAGATTGGGATAGCCGTGATGATAGGCATGGAGATTTTGATAAATGGACTGCAAAGGCATGAGGTTGACACTCACCTGATCCCTTGGTGCGGAAAAACGATTTGGAAAGACCGTCAAATACAATAAAACATTCGTATACATAAACAGACAGGCAAGAACGATTTCTGTTCGTAAATAGATAAATCGTTTTTGCTTTTTCGCCTGTCTGTATCTCATATGTAAATAGAGCGGGACGAGCAAGAGAAAATAAGTAATGGAAAACATCGCACTGAATGTCATACGGAGAGCTGCCCCTTTCTCACATGATGCTTGACCATATTTACAGCTTATTCAGGCCTGCCCTCATCTATTCATCACTTATTCTCCTATTCAATGACGAGACACCCATATTGACAAATCGTCAGTTTTCCGCTAAACTGACTGACATTCAGTCATTTAAGGTCGGTGATGATGTGTCGAAACGAGAAAAGATTATGCTTGCTGCCATTGATGCGTTTAAAGAAAAAGGAATCGAAAAAACGACCATTTCGGATATTGTGAAAGCAGCAGGAGTGGCGCAAGGAACGTACTATTTATATTTTCCTTCAAAGCTGTCTGTCATGCCTGCTATCGCAGAACATCTCATCTCGCAGATGGTTCCCGCTATTGAAAAGGAACTGACTCAGCATGCGGATGTCCTCGATCAAGCAGATGCGCTTGTTGAATTCATCTTCTCTTTTACAAGACAATACCGTGACGTCCTTGCTCTGACCTACTCAGGTTTAGCTGCCACGGAGCATTTAAAGGAATGGGAAGATATTTATGAGCCGATTTACAAATGGGTCGCTGCTTTTTTAGAAAAAGCAAAGCAGGACAAAAGGGTTCGTGCGAATTTGAACTGTCAATATGCAGCCAAATTCATTATCGGTTTACTTGAATCGTCTGCTGAGCAAATGTACTTATTTACAGAAACAGATACAGAAGAGGTTCTGATTCAAAAGCGAGAGGTGAAGCAATTTCTTCTTTACGCACTTGGCATAGAGACACCTTAACTTAGTACAGCACTTGCTGTACGCTCTTTTTTGGTTTTAAAATGACGAATCGTCAGTTTTGAGTTTTAGGAGGAAATACGATGAAAAAAAGCTGGATGTATGTCGCACTCACTTGTTTATTCGAATTACTTTGGGTGTTTGGTTTAAATAGAGCTGATGCGGTGTGGGAGTGGGCGATCATTATCTGCCTGATCCCGGTTGATTTTTATTTTTTAATGAAAGCCTGCGAGAAGCTGCCGACAGGGACCGTGTACGCCGTGTTTGCCGGAGTTGGAACGATTGGTACGTCTTTGATGGATTACGCGCTGTTCGGCGGTTCGTTTTCATTAGAAAAGCTCTTATTTATGGGCATTTTAATTCTCGGCATTATTGGACTAAAAGTGTCTGATGGAGATGCACATGAGCAGAAAGGAGAAGCGGTATAAATGGGCTGGTTTTTTGTACTATTAGCCTCTGCCTGCGAAATCGGCGGAACCATTGGCCTCAATATGTTTAGTAAGAAAAAGCAAATCACGACAGGTATTTTATTTGTCGGCGGATTTGCCCTATCCTTTTTGTTTTTATATGCCTCGTTCTCTTCCGTTCAAGTATCCGTTGCCTATACGGTCTGGATTGGACTTGGAACAGCGGGCTCTGTCTTGTTTAATATGATTCTATTTAAAGAACCGAAAAACATGATTCGTATACTCAGCTTGCTGCTGATTGTGATTGGCGTCGTTGGGCTGAAGTTATTTGCGTAATTGAATGACAAAAAAGGAAGGGAGTCAAAGCCCCTTCCTTTTTTAGTTCTCGTTTAATGTGGATCATGCTGCTCGAGCAAGAGATCCATTGCGTAAATCGATTCGCCTTTCTCATCTAATAAAAAGTACACTATCAAAGGCTCTCCAAAAGCTGCTGTTTGCTGCGTGAACAACACACAGGTGAATTTTTCGATACCAATTGGAAGCTTTCTTTTTAATATAGGATGAAGAATAGGCGAAGTCCGAATTGTATCTACATCAACATCCCAACGTTCGTTTTTTAATGTTGGATAATGCTCTGATAACAATTGGTGTAACATGTCGGTCGTGAGCGTTGCTTTTCCATTGTACCCATCATCTATTATGTTGGTGTTATACATCCGACGGTTGCTCACCCTTTGAAGCATTGATTCGTATTCCTTTTAAGACAAATCGTTTCTGACCATCAAGAGTACAAGTGATCAATGTCAGTTCATTTTTCCCGCGATCCTTTAGTACATCAACATCCGTCGGTTCAATCGTAGCTGAGCTGACAATTTTATATTCATATGTTTCCGCTTGATGATGTAAGACGACTTTTTCTCCCTTCGGCACCTCTGGCAGCTGCCTGAAAAGCCGGTCGCCTTTATACCCTCTATGGCCTGCAATCGTGAAATTTCCTTCACCTGGCATTTGATGAGATTTGATCTGAGTCAGTGCAATACCTAAATTTTCTTTTGAAGTAACAGGAAGCACTTTTTCGTTTAAATCAATTGACGGGATCTCTAGCTCCATCACATCTCGAAGGTCTTCTTCTGACACAGTTAGATGTGGAATAGAAGAAAGGGCATCACTGTCATTTTCTTCAATCATCTTTAATGCCTGTTCCATTGCTGCTGTCTCTTGAGAAGTTCGCCACTCATATATAAAAGGAACGGAGATGAGCATTAGCCCCGCGACCACCAAAAAGCTGCCTAATAAGGTTCTTTTTTTCATCAATATACTCGTTCCTTCCTTTTACTGAATGGCTCTTCTTCTAAGAACAAGAAGAACAGTTCCAGAAACTACTAGTAAAATCCCTGCATACATCATATAACGCAGCCATTCTTCTCCAGTCTTTGGCAGCTCACCGTTTGAGTCATGAGGTGGATGTTGATCCCCTTTAGGTGAGGCTGGAGGATTCGTGTGGTCCTCTTCATTCTTCACTGGAGCATTTTTCACAATCAATGTCTTGATCTCCACTTCGCCCATTTGAATTGTAAAGATGAGTGGTTTCTTTAAAGCTACATAACCATTTGGAGCTTTCGTCTCTGTGAGTGTATATTCACCAGGTTTAAGCCCTTTGACAATGGCTTCTCCGTCTTTTCCTGTTGTCACAGATTTTATGGTTTTCCCGGCTTTTGTACGAATGTCAAAGGCTGCACCTTTTAAAGTTCTATCTGTCTGCTGGTCTACCTTTATGATACGCAGACTTCCTAAGATCAAGTGATTCTTCGCTGTTAATTGAAGTGGCTTCTGCTGATTTTTTTCAATTGTAAACAGGATCGGCTTATGGTCCAATTGATAGCCATGAGGTGCTTTCGTTTCAACGAATTGATATTCTCCCGGTTTTAGATCGTTGATGCGAAGCTTTCCTTTTTGATCGGTTACAAGTGATTTCTTCAACGTTTTCCCTTCTTTACTCAGAAGAGCAAACTCTGCATTTTCGAGCGTATGTCCCTCATCATCCACTTTGGTCAGTTCCACTGCTCCCGGCGTCAGTTTGTTGATCATTTCTACTTTGGCTGGTTTGTCTTGACCTAAACGGATCGTAAATGAGACAGGTGTCTGATCCAATTCATAGCCGGCAATGCTTGCTGTTTCGACAAATTGATAGGTTCCTGGCTTCAGTTGATCGACTGTCAGTTGACCGTTTTTGTCTGTCTTTAAGTCTTTCTTCACACGCTGATCGTGCGCATCAATCAGGTCAAAGGTCACGCCAGCGAGCAACTGACCATCCTCCCCTTTTTTCTGAAGCTTCACAGCACTTGTCGTCCGAATATTTTCTTTTGTCACTTTCACCAGTTGATTTGGATTGAAATCAATCTTAAAGTCTACTGGTTCTGCATCAAGTTTATGTCCAAAAGGAGCCTTCGTTTCAACCAATTGGTAAGCGCCTGGTTTCAAATCGTTGACAGTGATGATGCCTTTCTCGTTGGTTGTTAAACCTGACATCAATTCTTTACCATCGTCATTGAAAAGTGTAAATTCTGCGCCCTTCAATCTTTCTTTTTCTTCCCCTATTTTTGTTAGTTCTACAGAACCTTTCTTGAGCTGATTGATGGCCTCCACTTGAATCCATTCTTTTTGACCTAATTCAACTTCAAAGACAAGTGGTTTCGCACTCAATTCATAGCCTTCAAGACTCTTTCTTTCAACAAATTGATAGGTTCCAGGTTTTAGACCTGTGAAGGTGATTTCTCCATCCTGATTGGTTGTAATCCCTTCTCCTCCTGCCACTATCTTTCCTTTGGCATCAGATAGATCAAAGACAACCCCTTCTAATGATTTCCCATCTTCGCCTTTTTTGTGTAACAGCACTCCGCCTGTTGTGCGGCTATTTTCTTTTGTCACACTGACCAGCTTCTGAGGGTTAAATGGAATAGCAAAAGTGACAGGTGTTTCGTCAAGCTCATGACCGAATGGAGCCTTCGTTTCAACAAACTGATAGGTTCCAGGTTTAAGATCGTTGACGATGATTTCCCCGTTCTGATCAGTGACGAGACCTGTTTTCATCTCTTTTCCATTTGCATCTACAAGCTTGAATTCTGCTCCTTCAAGCGCTTCATTCTTTTCACCAAGCTTCGTGAGCTGGACAGCTCCAGTTTTGAGATCATTGATCACTTTGATCTCTGCCGGTGTTTTTTGTGCGATTTCGATGGTAAACGGATAAGGTTTATTTTTCTTTTGATAACCATCAATACTCTCTGTCTCTACAAGCTGATATTTGCCCGGTTTGAGGTTATCGACCAAAAGCTTCCCATCTTTATCTGTTGTCAAATCTTTACGCACAACTTCGTCATTTTGATCCGTGATTTCAAATCGAACACCTTGAAGCTGCTTGCCATCTTCCCCTTCTTTCACCACTTCTAATGCACTTGTTTCGTATAGGTTCTTTTGTGAAATGATGACTGGTTCTGTTGGATCGAGTGGTACTTCAAATTTGATTGGTGTTTCATCTAATACATAACCATCAGGTGCTTTTGTTTCAATGAGCTGATACGTACCCGGTCTTAGTTCGTTTATCGTGATCTTGCCATTTTCTCCTGTAACAAGCGAACCATTTAGCTCATGCCCGTCTTGATCTAAGAGCTTGAACTGTGCACCTTCTAGTCTCTCTCCGCCTTCACCTATTTTGCTCAATTCAGCAGAGCCTTTGATGATGTCATTTACTGCAGTGACAATCGTTGTTTCTGTTTGATTTTCTTTGATTGTGAACGGCCATTTTTGCTGATTTAATTGATAGCCTTTCGGTGCGTTTGTCTCAACAAAATAATAGGAACCTGGCTCAAGATGTTTGAAAAGAATTTCTCCTTTTTCGTCCGTTTTCAAATGGGTTTGGACGGTATCTCCAGATTCATTTTTCAGTTCAAATTCAGCATTCTCTAATGCCGCACCCGTCTCTTTGTCTTTTTTCGTTAACTTGACATGCTGGCGGATTTCTTGGTTCTGCACCGTCATGCTATTTCCTGTTTTCGCTTGATCTCCTGATTCGTAGGGCTGATCAATCGTTACATTGATTGGTTCCTTCGTCTTAATATAACCATCAGGTGCTTTCTCTTCTGTCACGATATAGTCACCATACAGAAGACGATCAAATCGAAGAGCTCCTTCTTCATCTGTTGTCTTTGTTCCAATGACGATACCGCTCGCAGCATCTGTCAGAGAAAAGCTTGCTCCTTTTAGCGCTTTTCCACTACTCGCGTCTACCTTTTTAATGGTTAAAGCGCCAATCGCTCCTGTGCCATCTCCCATACCAGCGGTGCGTTTGACCACAATTGAGGCTTCGGATTCCTTTTTGATTTCTTTTACATTTTCACCTCTAAACGTTACTTCGTTTTGAAGTGTACTTCCCACCTTATCTAAAATGAGAGATTGGTATTCTAAAATATATGGTCTCGTGATTTCTTCTTTAAATTTGATTTGAAAAGAATCTGGATCGAATTCAAGGTCTAGTTCATAGTCCTTCCCTTTTTCCAGCTCTTCCTTTTTGGTCACTTGCCCCTTTTCATCTATTGTCGTCGAATAGAGATGAAATGAGTTTTCTATTATCGCTTGGTTACTGCTCGGATGGTCTATAATCGTCGCATCTTGGACTGTTGATTGGCCAAAGTTGATATTGAGTTTCCAATCAATGACTTTCCCTTGCTGATTTCCTGATTTGCTTGTGTATTTCCCTCCATTTGGAATGGACACCACAGCATTTACGTCTGATTCTTTCGTCTTTCCATCATAAAGGGTCGCTTTATTTTCATAGGTTTTCTGTACTAAATCCATTCCTTCAACACTTGTTTGATACATGATTTTGTATGGGGAATCAATGGCATGTTTGAAAATGACTTCGAAGCCTGATTCTCCTTTTTCATTTTCAAGGAATTTGATGTCATAATGTTCTTTCGCTAATACCTCTTTTTCTTCCGCCCCATTTTCCCCGCCTTGTAAATCAAGCGAGTAGACGATGATTGAATCTTTAAGCAAACGCTGATTTCCTTGAATGAAATCCTCGATTTTCGCCTCTTCTAAATGTTTCAAGTTATAGTTCACACCGATATTCCATGTGATCTCTTTTTTCTTTGCATCATATGTTCCGTTCTTGAAACCATTTGACTGCGTGTATGTGTCAGGCGTGAAGACAGACTGATTTTCCTTCGTCAAATCCTTGCCATCTTCATTTACCCATTCAAGCTTTACATGATTACGCAGGTTCTTTTGATCTTTATCTGCTCTTTTTTCATAATCAAAAGACGTTGTATATGTGACGGTATGTTCTGTCTTGATTTCTTTCGTAAATTGAATATCAAATCCATTTGCATGTTCAACTATTTGATAATCTGTGCCTTCTTCAAGCACTGTATTACCTGTCGTCACTTTTAAACTATCTTTTTGCAGCGTCAATCCTTCGTTTGTAAACGTATCTTTTAATATCAGGTTGTTCATGGTTTGTTGATCTTTGTTGAAGGTGATACGCCATGGAATGGTCTTGTTCTTGTAATTCGGTGTTCCATGATTTTTCGTTAGGATTTGTTGATCAATTCTTTGCTTCCCTTGTTTGCTCTCTTTGCCAGCTGTTACAGTATTGATAATCTCTTCAGCTTCGAAAATCCGCTCGGTTGCTTTTGTTTGATATGTGATGAGATAAGCCGATTGAATATCTTGATTGAATTGCAAGGTAAACCCGTTTTGTTCATCCTTTTTTTGAGGTTGAATCACATAATGTTCAAATGCTTTTGTTCCTGATTCTTTGCCATTCTGATCAATTGTGACTTCCTTGACTTGAAATGAATCAGAAATCAGCGCCTGTGTGCCATTAAAGAAGTCTTCTAACAAAGCATCCTTTTCAGCAATCTTTTTTTCGTTATAGTTGTAACGAATTTCCCACGTAATTGTTTGTGTGACTGGATCGTAGTGGGCGGCTTTTTTATTTAAAGGACTGCCTCTTGTCACATTCACTGTTCCTTCTGCTGAACTAATCACTTTATCAGCAGAGACAAGGGACGCTTTATTACGAAACGCAGACTGATCTTGATTCGTAATGTCCGTTTCATACATTAAACGGTAAGCTAGATGCACGTCATCTTTAAATTCAATCGTGAAATCTTGACCATCTGCTGTTTGGCCAATTGTGTAGTGGTTTTCGTCAAGCAGCTGACCAAGCGATGTTTCACCATTTAGCTTTGTATCAACACGATAAAGCTTGATTGAATCTTTCTTTAACGCTTGACCTTCTTGAATCGGATCTAAAAGTCTCGCTTGTTTCACATCGTCTAAGTCCATATTAAAATCGACTGTCCATTGAATGGTTTCAGCATTGTAAGATCGATTTGGTTCTCCCTTTTTAGAGACGTTTGGACCATTTGGAATGTATTGAATCGGGATCGATATCGTATCTTTGCCTTCAATCGGGGTTATGACCACTTCTTTTTCTTCAGTAATGACTGTTTTTTGATCTAATTGCGTCCATACTTGGAGTGTTCCATGGATATTTGAATATTGTTTGATAAAATCAGTGAATTCGATGGAGGCATTTCCGCTCTCATCTACAGAAAAATAACCAATGGTTGCCTGATTAAATTTCATCTCGAGACGATCGATTTTTTCATAAATCACTAATTCCTCTGGAACCTTGAAATGGAATGTATCCCCGCCATTATAGCTATGACCATTTGGGATCGCCCACTCATAGTTAATGGAAATAAGCGAGTTGATGTCAGGCTTATCAACTGAATTTCCGTCCTGATCTTCAAATATTAATTTCGCATCAGTGAGAAGATTTTCTTGTATCTGCATTTGTTTTGAAACACTTTGCAGCCCTACACGCTTAGATACGTTCACTTTGTTTTTTAGTAATTCATCTTCATCGCTTTGTTTCGTTTGAGCGGCTTCTTGATTCTTATCGTCTTTTTCAGATGAGGTTGAGTCATCTTTTGGAAGGCTTTCTTCACGCTCGTTTTGCTTTGTTTTCTCTTTTGGCTCAGCTATACTGGTAACATCTATGTTTATTGATCCTTCTAAATTTGGATCAAGCTCAACATCTTCTTTAAATATGACCGTCACTTCATTTTGTTTTGAAACGGTATACTCACCAACAAGTATGTCACCCACAGTAATGGGTTCCTTCTGTTCCTTCTCTACCTTTATGGCTGAAGGAAGAGTGAGAACATACGGATATTGTTTTTTTAGATCGATTCCTTTTATCGACCAATGGACAATTGCCTTTCTGACTTGCTGATCTTCCATGTTTGATAACTTGTTTCCTTCGCTATCAGCAAACTCAATATCTCCATAAATGTTTTCTTGGATTTCTTTTGCTTGTGCCCCTGCTAAAGGCAAGATTCCTAATATACTAGACTGTATGACTAACACCGCGATGAGAGCCAATGACAATATTCTTTTCAATACATCCACCCTTTTCTAAAATTAATTTTCAACCATGATAAAAAAATCATTTGTATACTGTCAGATCAATCACTCCGCTTCTGATCAAATATTTTCTAAAAATTTGCCCCTTAAGACCCTATGAATAAAATGAGTTGATCAATCATGAGCTTGAAAGGGAATCATGAGTAGTGGATATAATAACTGGATAGGGGTCTATAGAAATGGGGAATAGTGAGAGGATCGTGAAAAGAATAAATGTGAATTTTTCTATTTATACTGGAATGAACAATAAATGATGTGTACATGCATATATAAGCATGTACTCACATATGGTTCGTTCATATGAAACAAGCATGTATCATATCGTATGTAAGGTGAGACAGTTCAGCATTATATAAATCGCATTCCTTTCTACTCCCTTTCATATGGTAATCAAAAAGTTGCTGCGTTTTATTCTTACATTTACCGTTTCAACAGCAAAAAAATAAACAAAATATCTAAAATGATCCATTTTTATAGGATTCATGGCTTACTTACCACTTTATAAATGAAAAATATGGAGAATCAGGGCATAACATTTGTTTTCGTCTAATTTTTTTCTCTTTTATCATGAAAAGTGAAGACAAAACGATTTAGCCTAAACATTACAATCATTTCATGCCTATTTTGAGAATCAAATGTTCTTTAAGTGAACTTCATAATATAGAGGCAAGCCAAAGGAAGGAGTTAGTTGTTTGATGGAGCTCATTGATAATAAATCAAAGAGATGGATAAACATTTTAAAACTACTTGTATCCAAAAATAAGTGGTGGAGCCTTCAAGAGATATCGAATGAACATATCGGTTCGGTTCGTGCCATTCAAAGCGATTTAGAACAAATGAAATCGTTCAAAACAGAGAACGGTGAGCCGTTAATCCACATAAAGCCAAGACAAGGCATATCCATTTGTTATACACAGACGATACGAGTGGACTACTATATCAAGGAAATTTTAAAAGATACGATTGAAATTCGATTGATTGATGGCATTTTTTTCGAACAAAACAGGTCCTTCTATGAATGGATGGACACGCTTAATATCAGTAGATCCACATTGTACAACACCATTCATAAAATCAATTCCATTCTTATCTCTTATGACATTGAATTACGCCCAGATAGTATGCAGTTCCATGGAAATGAGAAGGAGATTCGTCAATTCTTTGTTGAATTTTTGTTTGAAGTGTATGGAAGCCGGCTTTGGCCATTCGATGATATTCAAAAGCAAGATGCAGTTGATTTATTACAGGAGCTATTTCAGGTGCTAGAAGTCAATGTGCCAGATGTGGCGATAGATAAATACTGCCTATGGTTCGCCGTTTCCATTCACCGAATGAGGAAAAATTTCACAATAAGCCGTAAATATACGTACTCAATGAAAGAGGAAAAACAAAGTTCTGTAGCCAAAGGGATCTATGATCAAATCCAAACATGGGAAGAGCATATTTGCCGAATGACCAAAGACGTATTTGATGTGACGCTGGATCATCATGAATTTGTCTTTTTGCTATTGATCGAACCAGCTATTGGACACTTTAAATCAATTGAAACTGTCGAAGAAAAATTGACGTTCTTCCAATCACATACACCACGACTTTATGATGCCATTCATTCATTTATCAACCAATTGGAGTCGATTTTTCATCAAGAAATAGCGAATCGCAAGGTGATGACACTCATTCTTCTCCAATATTATGTGTATTCCAATGAAATTACCGTGAGAGATGGGTTCCTTTTCAAAAAGAAATCGAGCTATTTATCAGAGGTGAAAAAACAGTTTCCTTACTTCTATTCGAGGATTACTCATATCATCCAAGAGCTAAAAACAGACGATATCCTCGGTCCTTTTGTGAAAAATGAACGGGAATTGATTCGTATGATTACGTCGTCCTGGAGAGGGCTTGTTCAATTGGAAATGGAACGGAGAAACGTGTTGAACATATTTGTTATTTCAACATTAGGCTATTATCATAGTTTGTTTATTGCGGATTTAATTAAATTAAGCGTACCTCCTCTCATTCACATTTTTACAAGTCCAGAGAATACATTAAATGATGTCACGATGGAGGAACTTGGGATCGATATGATTGTGACCGATACCGAGCTGCCTCTTCAATTCGGACAATCTACGCTGCTGATCAGCTCTTTTCCAACAAAGAAAGAATTGGACAACTTGCACTCAAGATTGGTTGATATGACAGGCTAATGTTCATCAAAAAAAGCTGCTGAGGAGCTCTCAAGCAGCTTTTTGCTTCTGTATTAATGAAGCACTATTTGTTCATTCATCAAATCAATGGCATAAAGTGATTGCTCATATTCATCTAATAGAAGGTATACTTTGAGCGGTGCAGCGGTTTGATCTGTCTGCTGCGTGAATAGGACACAAGTGAATTTTTCGATCCCCTCTGGCAGCTTGCTTTTCAGAAAAGGATGAAGAATAGGAGAGATTCGAAGGGTATCAACATCTTTTAGCCAAAGTTCATCTTGTAACGCAGGATAATGGTCAACCAAAAACTGACGAAACACTTCCAATGTACTCAAGGTAGACATCCTCACTTTCTTCTATCATGGCTTCAAGCTTACCTAAATCAAACATGTTCAAAGTCATCCTATGATATCAGCCCACCAAATGTCGTATACTACTAGAGACACGATTTCATTTTTTTCAAAAAGCATTGTAGATCAACTTTACTGTCATGAGTATTTCATATGTATGATGTCTACTAATATTCCAACCGATGGACCTATGATCATATTCTTATCTGTTTCTTTCGTGATGAAACGACAACTTCCTGCTACAAAATTCCAAATTTATTCAAAAAATTGGTGCATTGAGACAAAAAAGAACAGCTTCTCACTGTTCTTTCAAAGAAAACACTTCGCCGCTCTCTGCATCAACACCATCATGGCAATCGAGCTTTCCGCATAGAACATATTGTTTTTGCGCTTCGTCATAGACGTAAATAGGTTTAAGTTCAAGACGTTCTCTCAATTTTTCAAAGGCTTCTTTCTGAGATACAGAAATATCACTTGCCGCTTGAGAGGGGCTGAGTATCCCGCACACTTGAAACATTTCTTTTTTATCTATGTAATTTACGGCTTCAAACGAGCTGGCGTCAATGAAGACCTTGATCTTGTCCATAAACACACTGCCTTCTTGCCCGTTCGTTTTTAATATCGCATCGATGTATCCATGCTTACGATGGAGTGTTTTCAGAACCCACTTCCCTGTATCCTTTGGATATTTTTGCGCCAAGAAGGTTCGGACTGCTTTGATACACTCAGCTTGCTCTTCTTTTGATATCGGGAAAGTATCTGGTGACGGTTCCAATGAGAAAGCTTGTTCAGCTGAAATGTTCTCATGAATGTTCATTTCCTTTTTTTCAAAGGCATTGTTTATCGGTTCATTCCACTCAATGACCTCATTCATGTGTATAAAGTGCGTTTCTTCACGCCCAATTTCAAACGGAAGCGTTCCTGTTCCATCGTTCTTCACATAAATTTCTTCTAACGCATAAATAGATCGGATTCGGTTGTGCTCGAAGGAAGGCCATTGAAACAGCTGTACTTGCTGCTCGGCTAAGTTCTCCAGCTTATCAAGAGAAAGTGCATATTCCTCAGCTTTCAGTAATGTTTTGGCTAAAAATGGGCCGTGGTGTGTAAAGTACATGAGCTGTCCATGTTCATTCCATTTCACTTCGATTCTGCCTGATGGCGTCACTTTCACACCATCTATTGCTTCTTCGAAAGAAAGTTCCCCTTTCTCCTTCTGATGCATATGAAAATGCTCATCATAGATCAACCCTGTTTCTTGTTCGATCCATTGAATGACATGAGCTGGATAAGGTCTCTTAAACGTGACACCCTGCTGCGCATAGGTTTTGTCCATGACAAAAATAACCGATATAATCTGTCCTGTATTCAAATTCACTTCAATGACAGCTGTGCCGTCTGGGTTGATATCGTCGTCCTCAGGTTCAGCTTCATGAGAGGGGAACCATTCCATATTCAATGTATAAATCGTTTCATTGAACATGTTGACGTAACGATGAAAGCTGTGTCTTTTTAGATCATAAAGATCTAAGCCAAATTTCGCCTTTGTCTGATCAATCAATTGTTGTATGTTTGCATTCAATGGTTTCACCTCTAAATAATGATGTTTTATGGAAGAAGAAAAATGACGATAAAGATAGAGATGATGATTGCCATCAATAACCCTAAAGCAATTCCCATCATGTTAGACTCTTTTGTATAGCCTGTTAATTCTCCTTCAGTCGATCGATCGATTTTTCTAAAGCGAAAAAGCATGCTTATATTGATAGAGGCTAGAACGATTAAAAACAATAAAATGGTCAATACAGGCTCGATGTCACTAAATGGATTCGTTACATTTTGAAAACTAAATGATTGAAAAAACATAATGCCACTCAATACGACTTTCCAAACATTCTCTGAAAATTTTTCTTTCTCCCATTCTTTTCCTAACTTCTCTTTTTCATAAATAGCTACCTGCTCAAAAATAGGTATGAAAAACTTTGTTTTTCCTTTTTTGATAAAGCCGATAATGCCTTGGAGAAGCATTAAAATTCCTAAACACAAAAAGAAATGTGTAAGTTGGATATTAAAGATTTGAATCACCATAAAAAAAGCGATGATCATAAGTCCGAATATCAAATTAGAGACACCTATTTGTTTTGTCCTCATCTTTTTCAGTGCAGCTTGTTCCATGTAATACTCCTCTCCGTTTCAAAGGTTTCTGTGAACGCTCTATCTTTATTACGATTTCACTGAAAAAATGTTTCAATATTTTCCCTTTCTACTGTCAATTCGGCTTTTTTCGCAAATGAAAAGACGCCCATCATTCGAACGTCTTATTCTTCTTCAAGAAATCATCACATCATATTTGGGCAACCGTTCTGTTTTTTATTTGTTGAGCTGCCAGATATTTAAAGTCATCAATAGACAGCTGTCTAGATGTCTTTTCTCCATGCTGTCTGATATTCAGTGTTTTTTCTTGCATTTCTGAATCACCAATGACAGCGATATAAGGGATTTTTTGCATTTGTGCTTCTCTCATTTTATAGCCGAGTTTTTCATCCCGTTCATCGATTGTGACTCTGATTCCGATCTTTCTTAATTGCTGCTGCACCTCAAGGCAATGATCAAGGTGAATCTTTGAGACAGGAATGATTTGTACTTGCACTGGTGCCAGCCATAACGGGAAGGCACCTGCAAAATGCTCGATGAGAATCCCAAAGAAACGATCTAGAGAACCAAAAATGGCACTGTGAATGACAACTGGTCGTACCTTTTCATTCTTTTCATTGATATATGTTAAATCAAATTTCTCAGGCATTTGAAAATCCAGCTGAATTGTAGCGCACTGATGGCTCCGCTGCAAGGCGTCTTTAATATGAAAATCGATCTTCGGTCCATAAAATGCCCCATCTCCTTCATTTAGCTGGTAATCGATCTTTAGCCGATCAAGTACATTCTTTAGCGCTGATTCAGAGATATCCCAAATGGCATCATCCCCTAACGCTTTTTCTGGACGAGTGGATAGTTCCACAGAGTACTCAAACCCAAATGTCCGATACACATGATCAACTAATTGGAAAATCCGTTTGATTTCAGCTTCAATTTGATCTTCTCTCAAAAAAATATGGGCATCATCTTGGCAAAAAGTTCTGACCCTGAACAATCCATTTAATGCTCCGCTAAATTCATGACGATGCACCTGACCGAACTCAGCCATTCTGATCGGAAGGTCTCTGTATGAATATAAGTTATTTTTAAACATGAGCATATGCCCTGGACAATTCATCGGTTTTAAAGCAAAGCTTGTATGATCTACTTCTGAGAAATACATATTTTCATGATAATGATCCCAGTGACCTGACTTTTCCCATAGCTCTTGGTTCATCATAAACGGTGTGCTCACTTCTTCATATTGCGCTTTGTTTCGCACTTCTCTTGAAAAGGCCATTAATTCATTTCTCACAATCTGACCTTTTGGTAAATAAAACGGCATACCTGGCGCTTCTTCCGAAAACGTGAACAGAGATAATTGTTTCCCTAATTTCCGGTGATCACGTTTGCTTGCTTCTTCCATGAAATGAAGATACTCAGCTAGATGTTTTGGATGTTGAAACGCTACACCATACACTCGCTGCAATACATCTTGATGACTATCACCCCGCCAATAAGCCCCTGCAACACGTGTTAGCTTAAATGACTTTACGAACCCAGTAGAAGGTAAATGAGGCCCGCGGCATAAGTCGATAAATTCACCCTGCTGATACACTGTGATGGCTTCTTCAGATGGGAGTCGTTTTAAAATATCAAGCTTATATGGATCATGTGCAAACAACGATTCAGCTTCTTTGTAAGTGACCTCTTTTCTTTGGATGAGATGATTCTCGTTTATGATCTTTTCCATCTCTTTTTCAATTGTAGCCAAATCCTCTACACTTAATGTTTGATTCAGCTTCATATCATAGTAAAATCCATTTTCGATAACAGGTCCGATTCCAAGTGTGACATTGTCGAATAACCTTTTCACAGCTTGGGCTAATACGTGTGCCGATGTATGGCGCAGTACTTCAAGCCCTTCTTTTGAATCGAGTGTGACAATAGACAGCCGAGCATCACTTTCCAGCTGATGACTTACATCGACCATTTGTTCATTGATCTTTCCTGCCACTGCTTTCTTCCTTAAGCTCGGGCTAATATAGGAGGCAACATCTGCGACAGTCGTACCTGCAGAGAACCCCTTTATCTTTCCATCTGGAAATTGAATCTTCACCATGTTTTCTCTCATGACTGACACACCTTTCTTTTTTAAAAATAAAAAAACACACCCATCCCGCATAAAGGGACGAATGTGTAATCCGTGGTTCCACCCAAATTCCCATAACGCATATTCGCTTTATGGCTCTGGTGCCGTAACGTGGCATAGTCGGTATTGGATACTTCAATTTTCCCCAATACAGCTCAAAGGTGGTAAGACAACTTTTCTGCGTTAGGAAGATTTCAGCGTGACTTCCCTCTCTGGTAACCGATAAAAGTGGCTCATGTCCTTTTCAAAGCAATGATAATCGTTGAGAGAACAAAAAAACACACCCATCCCTCATAAAGGGACGAATGTGTAATCCGTGGTTCCACCCAAATTCCCATAACGCGTATTCGCTTTATGGCTCTGGTGCCGTAACGTGGCGTAGACGATATTGGATACTATGATTTCCCCAATACAGCTCAAAGGTGGTAAGACAATTTTCTGCGCTAGGAAGATTTCAGCGTGACTTCCCTCTCTGGTAACCAGTAAAAATGGCTCATGTCCTTTTCTTCGCTTTTAATTTCTCCATATCTTACATGAAGGTGATGGATCATGTAAAGCTTTATTTTTTGCAGTGCAATTGAATTTCATTCTTTAAATGATATGTTGCGTGAATTTTTGAAATTAAATTTGTCTGTTAGCATCCTATTTTGCTGTAGGAATAATTAAGCCAGAAATAATTTACTTAGATTTCTTAATCCTTATAGTAAGAGTATAACTGTGAAATTTCTATATCTATTCCACCTTTAACAAGTCTTTGTCTCCTACTGTTAAATAGTTTATCTAATATTTCTCTCTTATCCTCAAATCGTCCATAATGGATTTTTTTATGACAGACTAAACAAATTGAAACAATATTAGCATGGATGTCTAAACTATGATCAAATTGATCTTGATATTGCATTGGTATCAAATGGTGAGCCTCTACATAATTCTCCCCATTAAATTTAGAAATAAAATGTTTGTGTTGATTGTCAAACTCACATAAATAGTTTGCATCAGCTACAGCTCCACTTGCATATTTAGGATTTCTACGCCATACCTTTTTATTATTCACTAACCCATGTTTAGGCTTATCTTTTGGCTTATCCTCAATATCAACACTACTCACTTCAGCGGGATTTTCTATTAGGTATTTATCAAATTCCTGCTCCTCTTTAAATAGTTCTGCTTGTAACTCAGAATCATAATAATACTCAATGTATTTTTTCAAATGATTTAAAGCTACACTATACATCCTATGTCCTTTTTCATTCTTCTTTTTAAACTCAGCATTACTAAGAATTACATCAATAAAGGCAGGATCAGTTAAAGTAAATAAATTAGTACTCTGTAATCCATAACTTTTTAATTCTGAGGATATTATACCAATAGCTTTAGAGTATCTTCCTATAGAGTATGGTTTTATATTTGCATAAGTTCTTAACCATTCAGCAAAAGTATCTTGATTCATCAATGGTGCTATTCACTCTCTCTGTATATTGTTTTCTTTATAAATAGATATTTTAGAATTAGTCAGCAGAAATAATATGATCTATTGAATTTTGTATAATAAAGAAATTTCAGTTCATGTTCTTATTCACAAATTCCCCTTCACAATCGTTCTCTTGGCTTTCTTCACAATTCTGCTAGTTGCTTTTGTGTCAGAATTCTTTGACCACTGGTCGCACAGGTTTGTTACCCAATTTGGTTGTGTTTTACTTGCGTCATTGAGCCAGTTTCCTACAGAATCTTGAACATATATGGATGGATCGGATTTGAGTAAATTTAGAATAGGCAGTGCCCTCTCTGGCTCTTGTTTTAATAACTCAATATGCTTTGTCCATACCCCTCTCGGACGGAGCGACTCTACAGAGAACCGGCGAATATTTTCATCCTCGCTTTTTGCCCATTCTGTTAAATGCTCTATACTTTGATCGAGCTGAAGACTTAGACTTTCTCTCACTGACATCCACGCAATTTCTCGAACACCAAAATGATGATCAGCTGCAAATGGCTGAATGTACGCAAGTTTCTCTTCCAGTGTTGATAAACTCTGTTTGTTCATATAAGCAGCCCAACAGCGAACGCTATCAGATATGTGGTGAGCAAATGCCAGCAGCACTTCCGCTTGTTTTTCTTCATTCTCTTCATGTAGCACGTCATCTAACAATTGACCAATGAGCCGAATGGCTTTCATTCCTGATTCAGCTTTTTGTTTAGTGATCTCAGATGATACATCGTCTAAACGATGCTCTAAACCAACGGACGGCAAAACATGCTGTATTAGCGTCATATGATTGACAGCCAGCCATTCAGTTAAATTCACACTTTCAATCTCTCCCTGATTCAAAAGGATCAAGACGTCATGAGGGATATCAGTCCCCTTTCGAGCGCCTTTTCGATTGATCATTTCCTCACTTATTGGCATTCTGTATTCTCTCCTTGTCTAGTGGTTCTTTTGTTTGATATTCATTGTTTTTAAAAGGAATTTGTTGATGCTTTCAATCTTTGGATATTGACTCCTATTGTAGCAAATAAACAACTTCACTGGTGCATTCTTCAAATCAAAAAGGAACTACCCGAAATAAGTAGTTCCTTTCATACAACATTGAATGTAAGTTAGCTTCCTTGCTCGATCACCTTCAAACTCTTGCGCTGAGAAAATCGGTCAAATGCTACCATTAGAATGGTCATGAGTAGAGCGAGAAAAACAGTGCCAGCACTGATCCAGCTTAGGTTTAATATAGATGTTTCGCTTAGCACAATCCCTCCTACACCAGAGCCTAAGGCAAATCCGAATTGAATAAATGATGTATTGACACTTAATGCGATATCAGGAGATTTTGGTACAAGTGTGACAAGATATAGCTGCTGAGCTGGTGATGTGCTCCATGTAGCGATCATCCATATCATGATGACAGCCACCATGAGCACGAGATTACCTGTGACAAATGATAGCAGCAAGAGCATGATGATTTGCAAAATGATTCCTGAGAAAATCGTGAATATTGGGCCTTTTTTATCTGCCGCCATCCCTCCAAGGCTGGAGCCCAAAAAGCTGCATATTCCTGCTAGTAACAAAATGCCACTAATTTCTGTGATGCTAAGATTTGCTGATGCTTGCAAAAAGGGCGTTAAATAGGTAAACAACGTGGAATATCCACCTACATAGAATAGCGTCACTGCCACCGCCAGTAATATTCGCTTGTCTTTTAAAATCGATAACTGCATACGAAGCGTCACTGGTTCTTGTTCTTTCATAGAGGGAATTCGCCTATACACTACAATCAGCGGAATAAGCGTGATCAATCCAATGGCTGCGAATAATGCTTTCCATCCGATCATACTGCTTAGAAATGTCCCGATTGGAACGCCTAAAACCAAGGAGCTGCTGAGTCCCATTAAAATGATACCAATAGCTGTTCCTCTTTTTTCACGTTCTACAAGACGAGTCGCAACAGCCATTGCCACCACAATAGCCGTTCCCCCACTGATTCCTTGTAAAATCCTTGTCATCATCACCATTTCAAACGAATGGCTGACACTTGTGATGAAATTACTTAAAATAAAAATCATCAGCATCCATGACAGTATTTTTTTGCGGTCTATATTGATGGTCAGTGCAATGACAATCGGTGCGCCGATTGCCGCTGAGAGCGCTAAAGACGTGACCAATAATCCAGCGGCAGACGTCGTGACATGTAAATCATCTGCGACCATCTGGATAATGCCTGTAATGATATATTCGATTGTTCCGATTAAAAAGGCTGCTAATGCAAGTAAATAGACAACGGTTTTATTTTTCATCGTGACGTTTCTCCTTTGGGCACTGTTTACGATTTGATTTCATCTATAATCGGAATTTGAATTTCAATGAGTCTGCCTTCTTCATTTTCAGACAATGGGTAATAAATCTCTCGGCCTGGCTGGTCTTCTTTCACGCGGTATCCATTATTTTCGATCCATGTCGCCAGGTCAATACAAGCTGTTTGTGCGGATGGAGAATGTGAATGAAATAATAGTGTCGCCATGGTTTCTTCAGCAGGTAACGTGCGAATCGTGATCCCTTGAGGAAGAGTGCCCCTTAACGCTTTGACGGAATACCCCACCTCAAATTCGAACTCACTTTCTTTTTCGAATGATTCCCTCCATAGCACCACTTGTGGTCCCGAGATCAATTCTTGTTGATGTTTAAGTAATAAATGATGAAACGTTTGAAAGAATGAAGGAATGTCGTCAACAGTTCCGTTGGATTGGAAAGACATGATGCGTTTGCTTTCAACAGATTTGATGATGACCTCCTGTTCTTTTTCAACACATCCCTCTCGTTTGATGAGGTGCATCCGCTCCTTAATACGCGCTAATTTCTGTTGTTCTCTCTCGATCAATTGCTGAATTTCACTTTCTTTCAGCAGAAACATGCCCTGAATCTGCTCTACTGAGATATCTTCACGAAGAAGCTGAGCCATTTGCTTTAACGTAAAGCCCAATTCCTTGTACAGAAAAATTCGGTTGACTTCAAGCAGCTGTTCAGCTGAGTAATAACGGTATCCTGAATCTTGATCAATCTGCTTAGGCTTTAATAAATCAATTTGGTCATAATATCTTAAGGTTTTAACAGGCACTTTACTTAACATAGAAAAATCGCCGATCTTGAACATCCTGCATCTCCTCCGTTTTGTTGATCTGATCAAAGTATAAACCTTTCAGTTAAGGGGAAGGTCAACATGAAGTTGAATAAATTTTTCAAAAGCGCGAAAAAACCTAGATGTCTCTAACATCTAGGTTTTGCTCATTATTCTAAAATTTTTCTAACAAGCCCATCTCTTCAACAATCTTTATATCATTCATAAACCGTTGCAAACTTACTTTGTTCTCTTTTTTCTGTAAATCTGAAGAATAACCTAAGCATAGATTAAAAATACGATCTAACCTTTCACCGACTCCGCTATAAAAATAATTTGTTAATATTCCATTATTTTCACTTGCAAGAACCACAACTGTAGCCATCTCTAGTACATATTCAATATCTTCTTTAGAAATCGTTCGATCCTTTTTCTTAGCATTCATGAATTCATGACTATGAATAGAACGTATCCTACCTTCAAGTAAATTGAGTATAGACTTTTTATAGATGACATACACACTGTGAATATCACTTTTATCAGGACAATAGGGATCTTGTAAAATGAATTTTATACGCTCATCTTCTTTTTCCATTTTTACTGCATCAAGATCATTTAATAAAATGTTATCGATTTCTTCTATTTTCATAGGAGGAAAAGTGTTGGCTGCATCTGTTTTACTTTTCATTTGATCACTCTAAACAATCCAATCTTTCTAGGCACTTTACAATAGCTCCGCTTTTAAAGAAATTGAGTATGGCACCCTCGCTAAATCGTTCGGCTCTCACAACCTCCATCATAAGAGCAAGCACACACTGTGCATTTAAATTTGAAATGTCCACATTCTCCATATCATTCATTCCCGATTCAATCCCATTTTCTCTAAGGATCTCTCTGTAGCGGATAAGCCCCATCTCTTCGTGTTGTTCTGCAAAGGTATAAATATCTTCAATCAAGTGACGGACCGTTTCGGAATATTTCACAAAAGGCATTTGAATCGGATGTTCAGCTGTTCCATCATTTTCTTGATCGATCACCCATTCTCCAATAGGATCTTCCTGAAGCAGCGGTATGTATTTTGTTAGAATATCGAATTGGCTCATTCTCATCCTCCTCTATTTCATTCCTATAGATCAGTATATAAAAAAATCCGTGATCATCCTACCAGCTAGACACCAGTATTCAAATCACGGACAGTCTTTATTTACTAAAAGTAAGTGGATATTTCATTTTTAATGATTTTAGCATGTAACAGGAGTGTCATTGATTCAAAATTAGGATGGAGCTTTCGAATATATCGAATCTCTATTTCCAACTAAATTGCTTTAGCTAAAATAATAAATCGGTGTTGTTTTGCGTCAAAATAACCTTTTTGTTCAATGGTTTTATGAATGGTGTATAATTCATCCTTGAAATTACTTATTTCAAAATCTGGCACTTGCCAAGGAATTGCTTTCAGATAATACACCAATGCTCCAATGTCATAAAATCTTAGAATAGGAAACTCTTCAGCACTTCTCAAAATCTTAAAATGATTCTCCTGTATTTCTTTTAAAGCTAGCTTTAAGTTCCAATCAATTAATTCCTCATTTATTGGTGCCCCTAGATTTTCATTAATCTCTATGCAATCGAGTCCACCTACTTGTTGAGTTAGAAAAATACCTTCTTTCGAGATAATTCTTCTCACCTCTTTAGATGAAAATGACTCATGTTGATTTATGATAAGATCAAATTTCCCATCCTCAAACGGAAGAGTTTCATCCTCATCAATTTGAACTACCTTAACGCCTAAAGGTGTTAATCGTTCTTTTGCGATAGGTACATTAGGCATGTAACCTTCTGTAGCATAAACTGATGATGGAAAAGGTCTCAACTTTGATAAAAATTCCCCACCACCTGTTCCCATATCTAGCATTGTTCTTGCATTTTGAACAAGAGAAGTAGCTATACTACCATATGACCACGAAAGCATATCACTTTTCATTCTTCCAGTTTCAGAGATGAATGAGAAATCCCACCCAACAAAAGGTTCATCTGCTTGTTTTATTAACGAAGAAAATTGTTTGTCATTCATAATAGCCCTCCAATACTCATTTTGCAGTTTTAATAATTAAATATTTGGTGGGCCTCTTACGAATGTATAAAATTGTTATGTTTCATATTCTTTCAGTCTCATATTTAATAACTCCCTGTAAAAAATGATTTCCTTCACTATAACATATTTACCTATTATTTCTGTTTAGCTATATGACTTTCAAGATCTTTTAAAAAATGAAGGAATGGAGTCGAATTTTATGAGCTCAAATAAAATTGATGTAAAAATAATGAATGGTGAAAATACAAATAGAAATTGACTATGACAGTGTTATCAATTGTGAATTGCTTCACCCGGCTTTACTCTTTTTTGCTTTTCTGTCCATTTCCGCTTAGAGCCAAACTGGTCTACCCCCCAGAACGAAAAATTGTGCTTACTTGTCATAAACATCTCATTTTTCGTTTTGAGTAGATGGTCTACCTCAAACCTTTTATTTATCCCATACCCTCATCTGCCTTATGACCAATGCTGCCGTTTCACTCGGATGGCTAAGTGGAAAATGATGACCATATGGAACAAAATCAACCTTGCCAAGATGTGACGGGGCAGAATAGCCTTTGTCATAATCCCCCCAAATAATATGAAGATGATCCTTTGTGACCTCATTGAAATCATCTTGATTGGTTTTCTGTAGTAAATGGTTAAGCTGAACCGTCGTATTTAATATTCTAGGAGACGTAAAACTATTTCTGACTTTTTCAATATAATGTTCAGGGATGCTCTCCGTATTTTCAAACAAACCATTCCTTAATACATAACGCCCTATCATATTAGTCGTTGCCCATTTCAATGTCCATTTGTTCATCAATTGAGGAACATGTCGCGATGCAGCATTTTTCTTATCAACAGGCGGCTGAAGTAAAGTGATTGAATACTTCTTATCGATGTACTCTTGTACCAATGCTTCCAAGAGAATATACGCACCGAATGAATGGCCGATTAGATGTGCACCATTCGTCGCTTTCTCCAATACCTTTTTCAAGACATTCAAATACATATCTAGAAGATGTTTCTCTCGTTTAAAAGGAGAACGTCCCAAACCTGGAAGATCCAAGATCCATACAGGTTGACCCGTTTTTTCATGTAGCTCTTGTGCTAAGGGGAATAAATCCTCTCCATCACTCAATAAACCATGTAATAAAATAAACGGTTTACCCTCTCCTTTTAATTGGTAAAGGGTCGTGTTATCACATAGTGTTCGTTTAAATAAATGATCATCCTTACCGTTTTGATTCATCATTCGATAATCCAGATCAGCTACTACAGCAGGGAAAAATTTCATGACACTCGTCTTCTTAAACCAATCTTCTCCCATTATTTTTTTCGCTGCAACATTTGAGAATGTTCGTTTTGTCATAAAATTCAGTCCGTCAGAAGGAATTTTAGTAATTTTACTTACGCCACTATTCATAACAGCCTTCATTAGTGGCATTGGGACAGAGATTTTTGGTGCCCTCATATTCATACTTTCTGACATCATACTCAATAATTCACCAATGTTCTGATCGTGCTGCCAGTCTTCAACAAGCGTATATGTTTGAATAGCTGGCTGCTCCAATCTGAAAACCTGCACAATAAACCTCGCAAACTCATCGTTTGAAATAAGTGGCAACCTATAATCCTTACCTCCAGGAATCACCGGCATGAGCCCTCTTCGCATACTCTTCACAAGCAAACCTAATCCTGCTATCTGCTCTGTACTCCCCGTTTGACTACTGCCGACGACAGTTGGCGGATTAATGACAGAAAGCGGATAACCTACTGCTGATGCCTGTTGACGAATATAAAGATCTGCTAAAAATTTTGTTCTCTCATATGGATTTTTTATTTTCAAATAATGGTTTCCTTCTTTAAACACATCAATTTCAATCTTGCTATTTTGATCATCAAAGGGACTCATATAACCGACAACATGAATAAATTGCTGCAAGCCCTTCGATTGATGAATACTTTTAGCTAATTCACTCATATGTTTGGCGCCATTTAAAAAGACGGAAGCTGCCTTTTTACTTGTCGTTTGAATATCCATGGGTCCTCCTGCGTGAATGATCACATCCGTTTTCAACACCTTCTCCTTATCTTCAGCACTTAGACCCAAATCGACTTTCGTCAAATCACCTTCAACAAAGTGCATCACTGCCTCTTTTAAAATACCTCTTTCTTGAAAAGTGCGTGTTGCCTTACTTTTCGATCTCACTAAAAGAAGAATGTTCACATCCTCTTTGGCTAATTCTTTTACTAACTCCTTTCCAATAAAGCCTGTTCCACCAATTAAAAATACTGTTTTCATATGAAGTCTCCTCTTTAGTACTATTCAGTACTAATTTGATGTAAAAAAAATGCTTCTTTTATCGAAGCAAGTTAAATAAATGATCTGCTGTTTTTGTGATGACAGTGGCATCCTTCAATGTTTCTGAAATAAATAACGCGCCTTCAAGATTGGTAATAAAAAGTGATGCCACCTCATCAATCTGAATCGTATCTCTAAATTCCCCCTTCTCTACCCCTTGTTTCAGCAATAGAGAAACCTTCTTTTGTAATCCTGTAAAAAACAGACCTATTTTTTCTTTTATTTGTGTGGCCTGTGTAGGACTTTGAATATAAAGAGTAATAAATGGACAGCTTCCTTTATAATCTCTCGATTGAACTCCTTGTGATAATTGCTTCAAAAACAGTTGGATACGTTCTTCAACTAAAAATTGGTTCTGAGATAGTACGTCATCAATTGCAGATTGATACATGTCAATCCAATAATCAACGACCCCTTCTAATAATTCCTCCTTATTAGAAAAGTGATAATACACATTAGACTTTGACACTTTGCTTACACGTACTAATTCATCCATGCTTGTATAAGCAAATCCTTTTTCTAAAAATAAAGTTGCAGCTACTTCAAGCACACGTTTTTGATTCATTAATTTTACTTTTTTCATAATTAGAACTATATAGTACTAATTTACACATTGCAAGTATTTATGTTCATTTAGAAAAAGTCTGATGAAAGAAATGCCCGCTAAACAAAAAAAGCTCGAAAATCTAATATTGATTTTCAAGCCTTGATTTAAAGTCTATTTTTTCACAAGCGATACAACAGTCTCCACATGAGATGTATGCGGGAACATATCGACTGGCTGCATGTATTCGATTTTGTAGTCTTTTGACATGTATTCAAGGTCTTTTGCTAGTGTTGATGGGTTGCAAGAGACGTAGACAAGGCGTTTTGGCTTGACTTGTTTGACGGTGTCTAAGAAAGTGCGCTCGCAGCCTGTTCTTGGCGGGTCCACGACGATGACGTCAGGGCGGAAGCCTTCTTTGACCCATTTTGGCAGCCAATGTTCAGCTGTTCCTGTCACATAGGTCGCGTTTTTCATGCCGTGTTTTTTAGCATTTTTCTTGGCATCATCAATCGATTCTTTGATGACATCCATTCCTCGTACTTCTTTGGCGCCATCTGAAAGCCACATCCCAATCGTCCCAACACCGCAATACGCATCAACAACTTTTTCTTTGCCAGTCAGCTTTGCCGCTTTTTTCGCTTCGTCGTAAAGCTTTAGCGTTTGCTTCGGATTCAATTGGAAGAAAGCACGTGCACTCAGTTCAAAGGAGACGTCTCCTAAAAATTCTTGAATGACCATGTTGCCAGCTAGGTGAGATGTCTTATGGCCAAAGATGACCGACGTTTTTTCACCATTGATGTTGTGCATAATGGACGTCACTTCTGGCAGACGTTTTTGAATGGCTTCGGCGATTTCTTTTTTCTTTGGAAATTCCGGCTTTGATGTGACAAGAACGACCTGCACTTCCCCTGTTTCAAAGCCGACACGCACGACAATTGATCGTACGTCGCCTTTTCTCGTCCGTTCATTGTAGACCGATACACCGAATTTCTCTAAAATTTTGCGGACAACGCCCGTTGTTTTGTTCGTTTTTGGATGCTGCACGATGCATTCCTTAATCGGTACAAGCTTATGAGAGTTCAATCCGTAAAGCCCCGCAATGATGTCACCGCTATGAGAACGCCCTACTTGGAACTGACTTTTATTCCGGTAGTGCCACGGATCTTCCATACCGATCGTTGGCCTGATATCAAGCTGTTCAACTGGTAGTTTTGTGTGGCGTTCCATTGATTGAATGACAATATCTCGTTTTTCCTTTAGCTGCTGCTCGTACGCTAAATGCTGAAGCTGACAGCCGCCGCACTCTTCGTATACTGGGCATGGCGGTTTCACTCGATGCTCGGAGCGCTTTCTAACTTTCCTAACCGTACCTTCTGCATATTTTGCTTGGACATTCGTTGCTTCCACAACCACTTCTTCGCCTGGAAGAGCACCCGGGACAAAGACTACTTGCTTTTTAAAATAACCGACCCCTTCTCCATTAATGCCAAGGCGTTTAATGGTAAGCGGAAACTGCTGTCCCTTTTGCAAAAGGGCACCTTGCTGTTTTTCCTTCACTTCATTCTCTCCGTTCTATCTGAACCGTTGATAGGTTGTCTTCATTTTATTCCATCTCATTAGTATACCATGACTTGGACAAAGAGAGAAAATCCCTTTCATTTATCTGTCTCAATGCTTCTCCATAAATATAAAGAAGCGTAGCTTAAATAAGGAGTCCAATCCTTGCTGAATGCTGCCATCTCTTCTTTTGTCGGCTTTTCAGGCAGGTCAAAATGCCGCTTGATGGCGTTTTGAATCCCGATATCTGCCATCGGAAAGAGATTTGGTCTTCCAAGTCCATTCATGAGCACATTTTGAACTGTCCAAGGTCCAATCCCTCTAATTGGAAGCAGACGTTCTTCCACCTCCAGATCAGTTAAATCATGTAATTCTTCTAAACAAAGAGAGCCGCTCACAATTCGCTTCGAGACATCGATGACATATTCCGCTTTCCGCTGACTAAATTGGAGCTTTCTCAATTCCCCTGTTTCAAGTGAGGCGATGGTTTCTGGTAAAGGATCAAACCAAACCCCCTCTATTTGCTCGCCATACGTATGAACAAACCGTTTTGTGAGTTCATAGGCAAACGCCAGATTGAGCTGCTGATGAATGATGCATTTCATCAAGCAATGATATAAGTGAAAATCCAGCATGAGCGGTGTCCCCTTATGACGCTCAAAAACGGGGGCTAGATTTGTTTGAGAAAAATGCTCATGCACAGCGTCTAATTGATGCTCCATGCCAAATATCCGCTTCACCTCACATATGAGAGGTTCCTCAGGACCATTTCCTTTCACCCGAAACGTGGGTGCTTCTTTTGTTCCGGTGGCTTGAACGACGACAACGTATGGTTTTTGTTCTAATCTGATTGGTACTTTGATTTCTCTTTTATTCAAATCGACTGCTTTTAATGGATCATTTGATAAGCGTCTTAGCACTTGATCGAAGTGATATGGCGGTTCAACCACCAGCTGTTTTTCCCACATGTTTTCCCTCTTCCTTTCTGCAAATACGCGCAGATGCAATTGTTTCATTTTGCTTGAATGATTCTCTATATTAAATACTTTTGAATATAAAGAGTACAAGAATTTATCAGTTATATCTTCCTTATTTGTGGTCATTCTCCTTTTGGTCTGATGAAAGTTTTTGGTCGAATTCAGCTAATATTCGACATGATCCTCCAATATTTTAGGATCATTTTCCTTAAATTAGAAATAGAACCTCTGGGTGATATCTTCTATCCCGAAAAAATTTGTATAATTATGACATATCAAGGAGGTGACAAAGGAATTAGCTGATTAGGCAATCATTTGTTTTATCTTGCAGGAACATATTTTACCTCATTGATAACCGGCTTCACCTAGTTTCACTTTTTACGAAAAGGAAGACCCAAACATTTTAAAACAAAGGAGATCCGACCAATGAAAAAAACCATTCTTTCTATTGCCCTTGCCACTGCTGTTTCTTCGACACTGCCAGTATTTGCTGACGCTGCTGAGAAAAAAACGTCAACACCCGTCTCTACTACACTACAGCAAACTGTATTAAACAAAGCTGCTGAAGGAAAAGCTGGAACGACAGCTAGTCCTAATGTTAACGTCAACTTCGATGTTCTTGGGATTGCCAATGCGATTGTTAACGCAGTAAACGCAAATGCAAACCGTCCTGGGTTCGTTAAAGGCGTGATGGAAAGCACATTCTATGCTGCTGGTGGCAGATATAATGTCATGGTCTTTAACCTAAGCCAAAATTATGAAGACCGCTTTAACGGCGTGAAAACTTTTGCAACTGCTAATCTTGGTAACGTTGTTTACGGTATTTGGGTATTTGAAAGTGGTACCTTTAAAAACAACGGCGATGGCGGCTGGGATAACTGGGCATTCAGAGGCTGGTTTGACCGTCAAGATAAATTTGTTACGTTCCATCGTCCTTAATTCTCGGTTTTATCCATCAATCATACACGCACAATGGACCGATCTCAGTGATGAGATCGGCTTTTTTATGGAGAGAATGTATAAGTTCACTGGCGTTGCTTCATGATATAATGCAAGTCTGGAGGGGTGTATATGCTGAAAAAACTTGCAGTGACAAAGAACGGAGACTTGATTGAACATGCAACATTGCACCAGCTTTCAAGCCCCGATATCGCCTGGTATTGGATTGACTTTCATGCGCCAACGGAAAAGGAAGCAGCGCTGCTGAAGGAATTCTTTCAGTTTCATCCGCTTTCAATTGAAGATTGCTTCCATTATTTACAGCGGCCTAAGCTTGATTTTTATGAAGAGTATTTATTTTTCGTTCTTCATGCTCTCAATCAAAAAACACTTCGTTCAGAGGAAGTGGACCTGTTTGTTGGGGAAAGTTTTATTGTCACCTTTCATTTAAAGGAAGCACCATACATTGATCGTGTGATGCGAAAGCTAAAAGAATCTGAACACGCGCGAAATAGCGGACCTGAGCATCTTGCCTACATGCTGATTGATGATCTGGTTGATGATTATTTCCCGATTATTTATCAAATTGAAGACAGGTTAAATGAGATCGAAGATGAAGAAGGTCATAAAACGTACGGTACTTTAATGAACGAAGTATTCGGAATTCGGTCAGACTTGTTAAAGCTAAGAAGGACAATTATTCCGATGAGAGACCTCTTATATCGTATCGTGAATATTAATATGATGAAAAACGATAAAAATAGACAAGCCTATTTCAATGATATCTATGACCACCTTCTGAAATTAACAGAGATTGTCGAATCAAACCGTGATATGACAGCCGATTTACGAGACAGCTATCAGACGCTGAATTCTAACCGAATGAATGCAATCATGATGACGCTGACCATTGTATCGACCATCTTTATTCCATTGACCTTTATTGTTGGAGTGTACGGAATGAACTTTGATAACATGCCTGAATTACACTGGAAGTATGGCTATTTTGGCGTACTGATTTTCATGGGTCTGCTCGTCTCGGGTATGCTTTTGTGGTTTAAGCATAAAGGATGGTTCCGCATATTCAAATAATGTGTAGAGTGAATGACTGAGGAGGCGGTTAGATGAAAAACTGGATTCCTTTGTCTCATCAAGAACTAAAGCTCGTATGGGAGACGCTCTATCGAGATTTCAAATTTAATCCGAGCCTCTCTCGTTTTCCCTCATTTCGCGTACCTTCTCCTTTCATTACATATGATATTTCTGCTTGTTTTGAGGACTCTTCCCTTCTTCATGCAGATGAAGACCTTGAAGAGAAAGCATGACTTGTTTTTCAGGAGCTTATCAGAACAGACGAGTATATGCTGGCACTTGATTGGCAGCACGAATGCTACTGGATCACACCATACGGCTCATTTGAAAAAGATGAATTCGGAGATTGGGCAGTGCCTGTGCTACCGAACGGGGATTATTATTTCTTTTTATCAAAAGAGATGCATTGGGGCTTGCTAGGACATCCTTGGGAGCAAAGTATCACGATTTTCGGTGAGGGCTTGATTGACTCTTTCACTCGTCATCATCCGATTTTGTTTCAGCGTAAAATAAGAGAAGGATAAAGAAAAAGCTCGCAGGTCTTCTGCAAGCTTTTTTTCTATAGCTGAGGCAGGTGCCATACTTTTTCAAGCATGAGATCGTCTAGGCTTTTAAAGGAATAACCTTGTTTTTTCAGTGACGTGATGGCATCATCCAATGCCTCGGCATTGTCTCTTGAGACGGTATGAAGTAAGTAAATGGCACCTGGGTGCGCCTGCTTCATCATTTGATCGTAAGCATACTGTTTTCCTTTTTGATGATGAATATGCCAGTCCACAAACGCCACTGACCAGAAAACGGTTTGGTAACCGAGCTCTTTTGTTTCCTTCAGCACTCTTTCACTGAATATACCGCGCGGCGGACGAAGATAGAGGTTGTCTTGTTTTCCAGTGATTTTGTATACAGCTTCATTGACGCGTCCCAGCTCTTCTTTGATTTCTTTCGTACTCTTTGTTGTTAAATCTGGATGATGATAGGAATGGTTGCCGATGATATGACCTTCCTCCGCCATACGTTTAACGAGCTCAGGCTGGTCCTTGACAAAGTGACCTGTCACAAAAAAGGTGGCTGGCACTTGATGTTTTTTCAGCACATCTAAGATCTTGGGCGTGTACCCATTTTCATAGCCATTGTCGAAGGTAAAATAAATCTCTTTCTTTTTCGTGCTTCCTAAATAGAAGGCATCATACTTTTTTAAAAGGGCGTTCAGTTCTTTACCCGCATCCGCTGGCTTGTGTTCTTTGCTTTTCGCAAATCCCCAATGGACGGGCTGATTAGACACGGCTTCCGCTTCTGAGAGAGGCATGGATACAAAAAGCGCACATAAACAGATGAGCATGTATTTTTTCATTTACGTCACTTCCCGGTTTTTCTTCTATTGTGCAGAATAAGACCGAGACTCATACACTGATTCACCTGCCAATTTAAAGAAAAAAGCCCGCACTGTGCGAGCTATTCTTCCTTCCAATCGGTTTTAAACCGTTCATATTTTGCTTCTAGGTCGTCAATCATCTGGATCAGTCTGTCTATATCCTCAACATCTGTTGATTCTGGATCTAATGAATCAATCACATTCATAAACATATCTAATCGGTTCTTTAAATAATCAACCTGCTGCTCTTTGCTGTCTGCTGCCTTGCCCATAGATACACTCCCTTTAGCATTTGTTTCTAGCTTATCTTTTTTTCCCTTGTAAATCAATGAAACCCCACTTGCGTATAACGGTGATGGGGCTTAAAATTAACTGTTGGCGGGTCCACGTTTGCCCGAATGAAAAGGAGATAGATACCATGAACCAAAAAACAGCACTTCGTCCGATTACACCTGCATATGACCCTTGGGAAGCCTATCTTGATGTGCAGGATTACGGGGAGATGAAGCTGACAAATATTGAATTTACAACCACGACGTTGTGTAACATGAGATGTGAGCACTGCGCGGTCGGCTATACTTTGCAGCCAAAAGACCCGAATGCACTGCCGCTTGATTTACTGCTTCGCCGTTTAGATGAAGTTCCGCTTCTGCGGTCCATCAGTATTACAGGCGGAGAGCCGATGCTTTCTCTCAAATCTGTGCGGGAATATGTCGTCCCTTTATTAAAGTATGCCCATGAACGCGGCGTCCGTACACAGATCAATTCAAACTTAACACTTGATTTGGCGCGATATGAAGAGATTATTCCATACTTAGATGTTCTTCACATCTCACATAACTGGGGAACTGTCGAAGAGTTTGCAACGGTCGGTTTTGCGATGATGGACAGAAAACCAACCTTTGAACAGCGCGAGAAATTATTTAACCGCATGATTGAAAATAGCCGGGCACTTGTCAAAGCAGGTGTTACCGTATCTGCTGAAACCATGCTTAATAAACGCACACTTCCATATATTGAACACATTCACCGGCAAATTGTGGAGGAAATGAAATGCCAGCGCCACGAAGTTCACCCGATGTACCCAAGTGATTTTGCCAGCGCCCTTGAATCATTGACGCTTCCGCAAATGCGTGATGCGATTCATCAGCTGCTTGATATTCGTGATCAAGACACATGGATGCTGTTTGGCACCCTGCCATTTTATTCTTGCAGTACAGATGAAGAAGACCAGCGCCTCCTCAAACGATTACGCCAGGAGAAGCATGTCACGGTACGAAATGACCCTGACGGACGCTCACGGTTGAATGTGAATATTTTTGATGGGAATATTATTGTGACAGACTTTGGCGATACACCGCCGCTTGGAAATATTGCGACCGATACATTGCAATCCGCTTATACTCGCTGGATGGACACAAAATTAGCAAAAGAGCTGAATTGTCATTGTCCAAGCGTACAATGCCTCGGTCCGAATGTTCTTGTGAAAAACAGCTATTATCAAGATGTTGATTTTACTTCTCGTACAGCCAGGGGGTAACCGATAGATGGACGATACATTTCTGACAGTGGTCAAGAACAAATACATTGAAATTCTAATTGTTGGACTTGTTCTTTGGCTTGCCGTCTTTATCATCAACAAAGCCCTTCAGATTTTCTTTAAACGAACGGAGTTTATTGAAGATAAGAAGAAGAAAACGATCGAGAGCTTGGTCAAATCTGTGACGAAGTACACAGCTTCAATTTGCTTTGTATTCTATGTCATTTCTCTCTTCTTTCATGATTTCGGAAAAATTCTTGCAGGTGCTGGTGTTGCAGGGATCGTCATCGGTTTTGGCGCCCAGACGCTGATTCGCGATATTTTAGCAGGCATCTTCCTGATCTATGAACGTCAGATTCATAAAGGGGATTATGTGACAGTGAATAACCTGTTTAATGGAACGATTGAAGAAATTGGTCTCCGCTCTCTGCAAATTAGAGAATGGAGCGGCAAGCTGTTAACCATTTCTAACGGGGACATCCGGCAAATTCAAAACTATAACATGCACTACATGCGGATTACGGAGTCTGTATTAATTAGTGCGAATCAAAACCCAGATACAGCCTTTCAAGCACTCGAAACGGCCTGTGACCATTTAAATCAGATGCATCATGATTTTCTTAAAAAAGATGAATTCCAGCATGCCATTGAACCGTTTCAAGTCCATGGCATTATGGGTCTGAACAAGCTGAACCGCGGGATTGAGCTCACAGTGAAAGGAATGGTCGAAGACGAAAAATACTTCGATGCTGCCCTCGCTGTCCGAAAAGAAATGATCAAACAACTTCATCAGCATGATGTCAAATTGCTTGAAGATCTCGTTTATCCCCAGCCTGCAAAATAACCTCATTTGTGATGGGGTTATTTTTTATATCATCGGCTCTTATTTCTTTATTTATTAGGTGCGCCGAGCTGACTCGGGCTCTCCAAAAACATGAAACGCTTGAACAGCTTGGACATATCCGTTAAGAATTCGCTTTAATTCAGCCCCTCTAACTTCTATCCTCTTGACTAATTCATGTATAATAGAAAGCAGAATGATTTCATGCAGCATGGGGACCCTCATACTGTGTATTTTCTAAGTGAAAGAGAGTGAATAAGATGGGTCGTAAGTGGAACAACATTAAAGAAAAGAAAGCATCAAAGGATGCCAGTACAAGTCGTATTTACGCAAAATTCGGGCGTGAAATCTATGTGGCTGCCAAACAAGGTGAGCCAAACCCAGAATCAAACCAAGCACTTCGTTTTGTCCTAGAACGTGCAAAAACATATAGTGTCCCAAAACACATCGTGGACCGTGCCATTGAAAAAGCCAAAGGCGGTGCGGAAGAGAATTTCGATGAGCTGCGCTACGAAGGATTTGGTCCAAACGGATCAATGGTGATCGTCGATGCCCTCACCAATAACGTGAACCGTACAGCATCAGATGTTCGTGCGGCTTTCGGGAAAAATGGTGGAAACATGGGCGTAAGCGGCTCTGTTGCCTACATGTTTGACCAAACAGCTGTCATCGGTGTCGAAGGAAAAAGTGAAGAAGAAACACTTGAGCTTTTAATGGAAGCAGACGTTGATGTACGTGACATCATGGAAGAAGATGAAACAGTGATTGTGTACGCTGAACCAGATCAATTCCATCAAGTACAAGAAGCATTCAAACAAGCCGGCGTAGAAGAATTCACTGTCGCTGAAATCACAATGCTTCCTCAAAATGAAGTGACATTAGATGATGAATCGAAAGCACAATTTGAAAAGCTGATCGATGTATTAGAAGAGCTTGAAGACGTGCAGCAGGTTTATCATAATGTGGATTTAGGGGAATAAAAAACTTAAGCCAAAGTAGTCGTTAGGTTCATCAACTTCTACTAAGGCTTTTTTATTTCCCTGAAAAAATGTAATATATGGATAAGGTGTTAATGTATACAATTTCCAAGGAGCTGAGTTTCATTTTTAAAACATGGTGGTTTTCTTATTATGGATTTATGATCATCCCTTATCTTGGCCTATGTTTTAATTTCAACAACTTAACGATATTTACTAAAGTGATCTTCTTTCTTTTTATCGTATGGTATTTATATAACGCCTTTGACTTTTACATGAATGAGCTAAAAAGAAAAAAAGAGAAACCCGAATAGCAAAAAAACAGTCATCTCCCCTATTGATAAGAGGAGATGACTGTTTTAATTCATCCCTTGAAACCCAAATGTCAGGTGATCCTGAACAGGAATCCAAGCGCCGATTCCTTGTGAGGTCACGTTTTTCACGACGAGTTTGCGTTTATTTCCTTTAAGCACAAGGTACACTTCTCCGTATGTCACCTTTCCTTTTTCGTTAATGGCCGGGGCATAGGCATGAAGTGAAGCTGCTTTTTTCGGAGAGACGTGGTATGACTGATCTCGCTTTGTTCCTGCGCCAATCACGGTGTCAAAAGCGAGGGGTAGCTTTGTTTTTTGAATGGCTTTTTGCATCATCAATGTTTTCACATCTTCCGGGCTTGGCACCTTTGCTGTGAGCCCGCCGCTCACTTTTACTTGCTGCTTTTGAACATATTTGCCAATGGCTGTTTTGTTGCCGCCTCTGTTATCAATATGATTCGTATTCACTTTTTTGTATTCCCAGTTGGCAACCGTTTCGTTTGAATCATAGCTCAGTGCCCATCTTCCAAGGAAAATGGTCGCGCGGTAACCAACAGCTAATGGCGTCCCTGAAATGCTGGATTCATTCAGCATTTTGATCAAATGAGTATTCTCAATCGGCACATTCGTTGTTTTAAACAATTCGGCTGTCAGCTCGCTCGGCTGGAGCAATGGCTGATCCTGTGACGCATTCGGATACGTATTCTCCTTAGAAATACTGGCGACAGACGATGGCACCTTAAATGGCTTCGCCGCCTCTGCTGGAAAGCTGTATAGAAAACTTAAGGATAAGAGAACAACAAACATGATGCGGGGCATCTTTTTCATATCATCACTCTTTCTCATTCATTTTTCCATAGTATTTTCCGCAAAGACGTCCCTTATCCACAAAAGATTATAAAAGGAAAAATCCAATCGCCATAATGAAATAGGCAGCAAGTAATGTGGCGCCTTCAAACCAATTGGTATCTCCGTCATTAGATAAAATGACTGTGAGTAACACGGCGGATGCCATAGCAATGAGCTCTGGTAAGGAGAAAATGAGTGGCATCTGCGTATTGAAAAAAAGCGAACTGATGACAAGGATTGGTGCCACCATCATCGCAACCTGAAGCGTGGAACCAAAAGCTATTTCCACTGCGACATCCATTTTGTTTTTATACGCCATGATAACAGCAGAGGCATGTTCTGCCGCATTGCCGACGATGGCCACAATAATGACTCCGATAAACAGCTCACTCCAGCCAAATTGTTCCCCCACCGTATCAAATGTATGGACGAGGCGCTCTGAAATGTACGCAACGGCCATCGTTGCAAGCAGCAAAATCAAAGTGGCAAACTTACCAGACCATTCAGGTATTTCTTCTTCCGTCTCCGCCTCTCCGTCCAAGCTCTCCTGCTTGGCAACATAGACACCGCGGTGGCTCACCAGTTTGAAATAGAGCGCTGCAACATAAAGCAAAATCATCACAATGCTAATGCCAATGCTTAAAACAAATTGCTTCTCCTCAGCCATTTCCACCGAAAACACTTCTGGAATGACAAACGCCACAATAATGGCAAACATGAGCAAGCCCGAGTTGTGCCTTGCATCGTGGACATTGAACACTTGGCGCTTATATTTTAATCCGCCAACGAAAAAAGACAGTCCCGCCACAAGCAGTAAGTTTCCGATCACTGAGCCAGTTAACGACGCAAGGACGATGGCTGTCAGTCCTTGCTTTAATGCAAAAAACGAAATAATTAACTCCACCGCATTTCCAAATGTGGCGTTTAAAAGCCCGCCAATTCTGGGACCTGCTATGATGGCAAGACTTTCTGTGGCTCTTCCCATAAAACTAGCAAGACCAATAATCGCGATACAATACACAGCAAACATGATGGCCTGCGGAAAATGAAGAAAACTGCCAATCACCGATAGCGGTACACCAATTGCGACAATCACAAGAAACAAACGATTCATACAGCCATTCTCCTTTACATATGTCTGACTGTTATTCTTTCGTGAGTGCCGGCTTCATATACATTTAGGTTTTCTCGTGTGAGAAGGTGATTTCAATACTACCTTTCACAGACTGCACCATCGCGCAATGCTTCAATGCCAGTGTAATGCTTTTCTCTATTTGTTCATCAGATGTACGGACGCCTTCAAATAAAATATGTAAATGAATACGGGAGATTTTGTTTACAGCTCCTGCTCTTGTCGTTTCAGGTGTAATCGTCAGCCCTTCCCAGGATATTCGCTTTTTCCGGCATACATGAATGAGCATTTCTCCAAAACAGCCGGCAATAGCTGAGGTGAATAATTGAGATGGTCTGTACCCCGTTTCTTCATTTGCTGATATATACAGCTGCCTTTCATCTATTCCCGCGATCCACCCGCCTGATTCGTATATCAGTTTCATTCCTTTCCCACCTTTCTATTGAAACCCCTATGGTTCCATTGTACGATGAAAACATGAACTTGTAAGGAGCATCTTATGTCGAGAATTCATTTTATGATTTTAATTTTACTTGTATCTGTATCTGGTTTTTCGCAGGGAGCGTTATTGCCTGTCATTTCGATTATTTTTGAACATGCCGGGACTTCTCCTACGTTAAACGGACTGCATGCCACAGGCTTATATCTCGGCGTGCTGCTAGCATCTCCCTTTATGGAAGCGCCGCTTCGCCGGTTTGGGTTTAAGCCGTTAATTGTCATTGGAGGCGCCGCTGTTTTTTTAAGCTTGTTCAGCTTTGTGTTTTTTGAATCTTATGTTGTCTGGTTCTTCCTGCGGCTCATGATCGGGATTGGTGATCATATGCTGCATTTCTCTACACAGACGTGGGTGACCTATGCGTCGTCATCGAGAAATCGCGGGCGAAATATTTCATTGTATGGGTTATCCTTTGGACTTGGTTTTGCCGCTGGACCTTTTTTAACACCACTCATCGAAATCAATCCATCTTTACCTTTCATTGTTTCCGGTGCTGTTAGTTTATGTATTTGGCTGCTTGTTTTTGTTTTGAAAAATACATATCCAGATACGGGCGAAGTGCAGACGTCAGAGCAGACAAACAGTTTGAAGCGCTTTAAGAAAGCTTTTCAATTTGGTTGGGTCGCCTTTATGATGCCTTTTTGCTATGGCTTTTTAGAAACGACACTCAATAGCAACTTCCCTGTGTATGCACTCAGAAGCGGGGTGACCGTAGATGCAGTGGCGTTTATTTTACCTGCGTTTGCCATTGGAAGTATTGTCTTTCAGCTACCTCTCGGGATGCTCAGCGACCGGTTTGGCAGGCGCCGCATCATTTTATGTGTGACTCTCGTCGGGTCTTTCTTTTTCCTACTAGCAGGGATTTTCATTCAATCGGTTTTGGCTGTTGCGATTTGTTTCTTTATTGCCGGAATGGCTGTAGGCTCTACCTTCTCACTTGGCATCAGTTATATGACCGACTTATTGCCAAAGCATCTGCTTCCTGCTGGAAATTTGATGTGCGGAATGGCATTTAGTGCGGGAAGTATTCTCGGGCCTGTTCTCGGTGGAATCTTTGTGCAAACGTTTGAAGGAATGAATTTACTTTACCTTGTCAGCATCGTGATATTATTCGTGTTTTTCTGCGTTCGATTTGGGCGAACGGCGGCAGTTCTTGAAAACCCCAATGAAGCAATTTCTAAATAAAAACTCCTCTGCATGGGTGCAGAGGAGTCTTTTTCATTTAGTGATATCCATTTTGCCCGTTCGCACTGCCGCTTGTTTTGTGCTTAGGCTGATGGCCTTTGTTTTGTTTCGTATTGCTTCCGCCTTTTTTCGATTGTTTGGACATATGTGGTTTCCCCCATCCATTCAGTTTGAACTTGATCGTTCTTCTTTAGGATGCCCGAATTTCTTTATAGTTTGCCTGGTACGATTTTACGCTTATGTAAAAGCGCATTGAGCTCGCCGCCAAGGATAATCATGATGCCGGTTAAATAAAACCAGATCATTAAAATAATGATTCCCCCAATGCTTCCGTACATCGCACTGTAGTTAGCAAACTCGCCTACGTAAAATGAAAATAGCATGCTGACCAAAATCCATCCAATCGATGCAAAAATGGCACCTGGCAGAACAAATTTTAATTTCAGCCTAATGTTTGGAGCAAAATAGTATAAGGATGTAAAAACAATCAATAAAATCAGCGGGCTAATGATCCATCTCATTGCAGTCCATACGGTGAGAAAGGCGTCTGACTGCCCAACTAATTTAGCGACAAATAAACCGAGTTCTTTGCCAAAGACAGGTAGCATCAGGGCAAAAATAATGGTCAAAACCATCGCGATCGTTAAAATGATCGATGTTAAACGTACGAGAATGAAGGAACGATTTTCCTCAACTTCGTAAGCATGGTTAAATGCTCTGACGACGGCATTAATGCCGTTAGATGCTGACCAAAGGGCGGCAATAATCCCGAACGATAATAACCCGCCATTACGATTATTCAGCGTCTGTTCGGCGATGGATTCAATCATCGAAAGCGCTCCTTCTGGCGCATAGCCAGAAATGACGCTCAGGACATCCTTTGATGTCAGCGGCAAATACCCAACGAGTGTCAGTACGAAGATGAGAAACGGAAATAATGAAAGCAAAAAGAAATAGGCAAGCTCAGCAGATTTTGCCGGTCCTTCATGCAGCAAAAAGCGTTCAATTAACGCTTTAATAAAACCCATACGCCTCATCTCCAATGATCAATCTGTCTGTTTCGATTGAAAGTGATCCTTTGTTTCTTCAATAATTTCTAATACCCTTGGGGTTGTTTCCTTTAACTGATTGACCTGTTCATTTAAAAATGACAAATCATCTGAGACTGTTCGCATCAGCTGCTTCGTTTCTTCCAGCTTTTCTTTCATGCAAGCCGATATTCTGCCTGGCTCCTCACGGTACTCATCAAGCTTTTGCTGGCAGTCATTCCATTTGTCTTTGAGTGCAATTCTTGTTGGCCGATGAAATAAAGTCAGCAATGCGCCGCAAGCTGCACCTAAGAGAGCTCCTCGGAGCACGATTTGATTTTTTTCTTCCATCTCGTCTGATCTCCTTTCAGTTAAAGGTGGTTCTCTTTCTTTACATACGTCAAAAAACGGTCAATTCCTGTTTCAATTAATTCATGGACTTCCTCAAAGTTTCCAGTGTAATAAGGATCTGGCACATCATCTCGATCGTCGTCTTCTACAAAATCAAGAAGACGGCCAATAAAGTGATGTTTCCCATAGCCGGCTATACTGCGAAGTGCCCCTACATTTTCAGCATCCATCGCAATGATATAGTCGTATGTTGTGATGTCCTCATCCATGATTTGTCTTGCGGACATTCCTTCATAGCTGATGCCTTTTTCATCAAGCAGCTTTCGCGTTCCTTCATGCGGGGGACTGCCTTGATGCCAGCCGCCAATACCTGCTGAATCAATCACAAAGTGCTCACTAAGCCCCTCATCTTCTACTTTTTTTCTAAACATGGCCTCTGCCATTGGTGACCTGCAAATATTGCCAAGACACACGAATAACACATGAATCATCCTTCATTCTCCTCCTATCTTTTCCCTAAGAGTTCTTTTCGAAAACCTTTTCTCTATCATAGCAAGTCCCTTTTCTTTTGGAAACTTTGCAAGAAAAGCTCTCATCGCCATTGACAAAATACACAAAAACAGGAGAAACTTTAGGAGAATTACACAAACAAAGGGGGATATTAGATGGGAATAATTGAGCAGTTTGTCACAACGATGAACAATTTTTTGTGGGGGCCTCCCCTGTTGATTTTAATTGTTGGTACTGGAATATACCTCACCTTTCGCGTTCTCTTCATTCAAATTAGATTACTTCCTTATTCTTTAAAGCTCGCTTTTTCAAAACAAGACAAAATGTCAGAAGGAGATATTTCCCATTTCCAAGCATTAATGACGGCTCTCGCTGCAACTGTCGGTACAGGAAATATCGTAGGTGTGGCCTCGGCTGTTATAGCGGGTGGTCCTGGTGCAGTATTCTGGATGTGGTTTGCTGCATTTTTCGGGATGGCCACCAAATTTGCCGAAGCTGTTCTTGCTGTGAAATACAGGGTCAAAAACGAAAAAGGCGAAATGTCTGGCGGACCTATGTATTATTTAGAGCACGGGTTAAAGCAGAAATGGCTAGGGGTGCTATTTGCTGTTTTCGGTGCCAGTGCTGCCTTTGGGATCGGCAACCTGGTACAGTCTAATTCCATCTCAGGCGTTATGAATTCTACTTTTCAAATTCCAACATGGGTAACAGGTATCATTATTACAGCTTTTACAGCACTTGTGATTTTAGGCGGAATTAAAAGCATTGGACGGGTCACATCTATTTTTGTACCGGTCATGGCTTTATTTTACGTCATTTGCGGTCTGATCATTCTTGTTATGAATGCTGATCTTGTTCCAGGCGCAGTCGGGCTTATTTTCTCAGATGCCTTTACCGGTCAAGCCGTGGCAGGTGGTGCAATTGGGACTGTCATTCGCTGGGGTGTGGCACGAGGAGTATTTTCCAATGAAGCAGGTCTTGGATCAGCACCAATTGCTGCTGCGGCTGCGAAAACGGATATGCCTGCCCGTCAAGCTCTTGTCTCTATGACGCAAGTGTTTATTGATACAATCATTGTCTGTTCTATCACTGGCATTACCATTGTCATGGCAGATATGTATTTAACAGTGAAAAGTGATGCGCTGACCTCGTTATCCTTTGCTCACTTCCTCGGTCCAGCTGGCTCAACCATTGTGGCAATCGGGCTGCTCTTGTTTGCCTATTCCACCATCATTGGCTGGTCCTATTATGGCGAAAAATGTTTTACATATTTAGCGAAGGATTCGTACGTCATGTATTATCGTATCGTGTTTGTGATGGCTGTCTTTTTTGGTGCGGTGTTTAAAAATGACTTCGTCTGGGGTGTGGCAGATATGCTAAATGGACTGATGGCGATTCCAAACTTAATCGGGCTCATCGGTTTATCAGGGGTTGTCGTATTTGAATCCAAACGAATCATTGATAAGATGAAGCAGGAGAAAAAGGAGAAAAACATCTCGGTGTCATCTTAATAGCCCTTTTATTCTTTTGCATTTCTGTTAAAATAGACATATTATTCGACACATATGCAGGAAAGGACGTGCCGCCCTTGTCAGAGCAAAAAGCGGCTGAAGTCAATCAGCTGATTGAAGACATTTCGCAAAAGTTAAATATGCTGAACATTGGAGTCATCAAAGCAGAGGACTTCAGTCCAGACAAGTACGAAGATATTGAATTTCTTCACCAAATGGTGATGAAAAAATCTTCATTCAGCCCAAGTGAAATGCAAGCCATCGCAAGCGAGCTAAAAAACTTAAGAAAATAATGGTGCGAAAGGGAAACTGTTTTTATGGTCTACACGCAGTTTTCTTACATCATGCACACAAAAAGCCAGCACCCCGCAAGGTGCTGGCTTTTTTATCCTTTTACAACTGCGGTTTATTTCTCAAGCAGTTTTAATGATTCACGGTTAAAGGCTGGAATGTCATCAGGTGTACGGCTTGTCACAAGCTGATCCTGACAAACGACGACTTCTTCGTCTTTAAATTTAGCGCCTGCGTTTTCCATATCGACTTTGATGGATGTATACCCAGTCGCGCCTCTTCCTTCAAGCGCCTTCGCTGTAATAAGCAATTGCGGTCCGTGACAGATCGCAAATACTGGTTTTTTCTCATCCATAAATGCTTTAGTGAATTGGACGTAACGATCATCTGCACGCAGAATATCTGGTGAGAAACCGCCAGGAATGAGAAGTGCATCGAAGTCTTCAGGCTTCACGTTGTCAATAGACGCATCCACTCTTACTTCTGCCTCTCCTTGCTTCCCTTTCACTGTTTTTCCTTTTTCATTTTCAATGACTGTCAACTCATGACCTGCATCTTTAAAGGCTTTTGCAGGCTCGGTGAATTCAACATCCTCAAAGTAATCTGTTAATACAACTGCAATTTTCTTACCCATGTAGAAACCCTCCTGCTTGATTATCGTTTACACTACACACTATACCCGGGCATGTTGAAATCAAACATCCTATCCCTATCAGAAAACCCCTTATGATAAAAATAAGCATTTAGACTCATTCACATTACCTCAACAAGGTAATTCGTATGATTTATGTTATCTTTACAATAATCTGCAAAAAATAACTACAAAAGTTAACGAAACATTTCTACAATAGGTATTGTGGTCAAAAAAATTAGAAAGGCGGAGATCAGGTGAAGAAGCAAGCACATAGGTCTAAACGAAGGAAAAACCTGTCTATTCTGCTCACTTCCATTATGATGATTAGTCTCATTCTCCCAGCAGTACCTACTCATGCAGAAACAGAAAACGGCAAAGCCGTAAAGGTCAGCATCTTAGCCACAACCGATGTTCATGCGAACATGATGAATTATGATTATTACAGCGACAAAGAAACAAATGAATTTGGTTTGGCAAAAACAGCCGAGCTGATCGACAAGCACCGATCACAAAACCCAAATACACTCCTTGTGGATAACGGAGACTTGATTCAAGGAACCCCTCTTGGAGAATACGTTTACAAACATGAGAAAGACAGCATCATCAATCAAACAAAGGTTCACCCTATTATTCATACACTCAACAAGCTAAAATACGATGCAGGAACACTTGGCAATCATGAATTTAACTACGGATTATCCTTCCTTGACGGTACCATTGCGGGCGCCAACTTCCCGATTGTCAATGCGAACGTCAAAAAGCTAAATGGAGAACACCGTTTTACACCTTATGTGATCCAAGATAAAACCTTTAAAGATGCAAACGGAGCCTCACAAACTGTGAAAGTTGGTTACATAGGATTCGTTCCACCACAAATTATGACGTGGGATAAGAAGCATTTAGATGGACAAGTCCAAGTGCAGGACATCGTCGAATCTGCCAATGAAACCATTCCTGAAATGAAAGAGAAAGGCGCAGATGTCATTGTCGCTCTTGCTCATACAGGAATTGAAAAAACCGCTTCACCTAAAGGATCAGAAAATATGATCTTTGACCTTGCCACGAAAACAAAAGGCATCGATGCCATTGTATCAGGCCACCAGCATGGCACATTCCCAAGCGCTGAATATAACGGCGTCGACAAATTCAATGTCTCAAAAGGAACCATCAATGGCATCCCAGTCGTCATGTCAAAAAACTGGGGCAGCTACCTCGGGGTCATTGATTTAACACTAGAGCCTGACGGCAGCAACTGGAAGGTCACAGACGGAACAGGCAAGATCGAATCTGTTGCCGGAGTATCATCTCAAAACAGTACCGTAAAAGACGCCATTCAAACAACGCATCAAAACACACTTGATTACGTGCGAAAGCCTGTTGGCAAAACAGAAGCAGACATTAATAGCTTTTTCGCTCAAGTGATGGATGACCCTTCGATTCAAATTGTGACAGATGCCCAAAAATGGTATGCACAAGAAAAAATGAAGGACACATCGTATAAAAATTTACCGATTTTATCTGCAGGTGCTCCGTTTAAAGCAGGCGGCCGAAACGGTGTAAACTATTATACAAATATCGCAAAAGGAGATTTAGCGATTAAGAATATCGGCGATCTCTACCTTTACGATAACACTGTGCAGATTGTGAAACTGAAAGGCAGTGAAGTGAAAGACTGGTTAGAAATGTCTGCTGGCCAGTTTAATCAGATCAAACCGAACGATGCAAAAGAACAGCCGATTTTAAACGAGGAATACCGCTCATATAACTTTGATGTAATTGATGGCGTGACATACCAAGTCGATGTGACGCAGCCTGCTAAATACAGCACAACAGGCACACTTCTCAACGCCAATGCCAACCGCATCAAAAACCTGTCTTACAACGGGAAAACCGTCTCTGATAATCAAGAATTTTTAGTCGTAACAAATAACTATCGTGCTTCTGGCGGCGGAGGCTTCCCTCATCTGACGCAAGATAAAGTAGTGCTTGCCTCAGCAGATGAGAACCGTCAAGTACTGATGGATTATATTATCGAACAAAAAACGATCAACCCAAGTGCAGATCAAAACTGGTCTATCGCACCGATCAAAGGCGCAACAGTCACTTTTGAATCTTCTCTTTTAGCCAAACCGTTTGCTAAAGAATCAAGCAGCGTAGACTTTATTCGTAACGCAAGCACAGATGGTCTTGGTGTGTACAAGCTAGCCTTTAAAGACGATGGCACAACAGAACCGCCTACATCAGACAACTGGAATTTAACAGTGATGCATACGAACGATACACACGCACACCTTGATAATGCGGCAAGACGCGCAACAAAGATCAAAGAAGTCCGTGCTGAAAGCAAGAACAATATTTTATTAGACGCTGGAGATGTCTTCTCTGGTGACCTGTACTTCACAAAGTGGCAAGGACTTGCCGATCTGAAATTGATGAACTTAATGAAATACGATGCCATGACGTTTGGTAATCATGAATTTGACAAAGGTCCTTCTGTACTCCGTCAATTCCTGACAGGTGATGCATCAGATGTCGATCCGAAAAACCGTCATCAATTTGAAAAGCCTCGATTCCCGGTCGTGTCATCCAACGTGGATGTCTCGAAGGAAAAACAATTGAGTGACTTAGTGAAAAAACCAGCCTCATTTAAAGCTGGTGAGAAAAAAGAAGCCGGGATTTACCCTTACATCCTGCTCGATGTAAACGGTGAAAAGGTGGCCGTATTCGGTTTAACGACTGAAGACACAGCCATTACCTCCAGCAGCGGTCCTAACATTCAATTTAAAGATGCGTACAAGAAAGCAAAAGAAACAGTCAACACCATTCAAACAGAAGAAAAAATCAATAAAATCATTGCGTTAACACACATTGGCTACAACCGTGATCTTGAGCTCGCTCAAAAAGTCGATGGGATTGATTTAATCATTGGCGGTCATACGCACACACTTGTAGAAAAATTAAAGGTCATCAATAAAAAAGAACCTACGATTGTCGCTCAAGTGAAAGATTACGGACAATTTTTAGGAAAAGTAGACGTAGCCTTTGACAAAAAAGGTGTCATCCAGCCAAAAGAATCTTCTTTTGACCTGATTCCCATCAATGACTCTGTCAAAGAAGATGCAGAGGCAAAAGCGATCCTTGATGGATACAAAGCAGATATTCAAGATTTAAAAACAGAAAAAGTCGGCCATACAGATGTCCTTTTAGACGGTCAACGTGAGCATGTCCGTGCGAAGGAAACGAATCTTGGGAACTTTATTGCTGACGGCATGCTGCAGAAAGCGCAAGAATCAGCTGGAGCTGACCTTGCCATCACAAACGGCGGCGGTATTCGTGGAAGCATCGAAAAAGGTGATATTACGTTAGGTGATATTTTAACGGTGATGCCTTTCGGAAATACGCTTTATGTCGCAGATTTAAAAGGCAGTCAAATTAAAAAAGCACTTGAACAGGGGCTGTCAGGCATTGAGGAAGGCGGAGGTGCATTCCCTCATGTAGCCGGCATTGAATATACGTTTACGCTCAGTAAACCAGCTGGAAGCAGACTGATTGATGTGAAACTGAAAGATCAAAAAGGTCAACTGACAAACATTGATGATGAGAAAACATACCGCGTAGCCACAAACGCATTTGTTGGCACAGGTGGCGACGGCTACAGCGTCTTTACAGAAGCCTCTCACGGTGAAGACTTAGGGTATGTCGACTATGAAATTTTCAAAGAGCAAATTGAAAAGGCAGACGGTCAAATTTCGCCTGTTATCGATCACAGGGTGAAAGAAGTGTTCCTTCCTCGTGCGAAAGGAAAAGGCGCTTATGACATTCAAGATGATAAGAAATTCCAAACGTATGTACAGCATACAAACAAAGCATTGCTCTATTTAGACAAAGCAAGCAAAGTGAAAAACGTTCAATTGTCTCTATCAAAAGCGCAAGTAGCCGAGCTGAAAAAAAGAGAGCAAGATCCAAACGTCACCATCTATCATGACAAAGTGGGACTCGCATTACCGCTCTCAAATTTATCCGAGACAAGCGCAGATATATGGATGACAAAGAAAGATAAAGTGAAAAACGCATTAACGGATACGTATGATTTCCAAATCAAACAAGACAAGAAAAAGGTTTCGACCTTTAAAGACCCTGTCACACTATCCTTTACACTAGACGAGCCTCAAAAGGCGAAAAAACCTAGTGTATATTATGTGGATCGCAAGAAAAATCGTTACACCAAAACTAGTAATGGATCATTTGAAAACGGAGTCGTATCAGGTCAAACTGAGCACTTCAGCGAATACACGGTCCTTAACCAAAACGGGGCAGCTGGAACAACGCCAGATCAAACTGGTGGAGACGGCGGAACAACAGCACCAGACGGAGGCACGGGTACAGATCCAAACCAAGATGGAACAGGCCTTCCTGGCGGCACATTGCCGAATACAGCCACGATGATGTATACAGCTGTACTGATTGGCGTGCTCATGCTTGCCTCAGGAGGTATCCTATATTACTACCAGCGCAAGCGTACAAGAAAAAATGTATCATCCTAAAGGAAAAGGACAGAGCCCATGCTCTGTCCTTTTCCTCTTTTCTTGGAATAAGATATCAATCTTGAGATAAATAGATCCAATTGCGGTCGTCAAATTCTTTCACATCATCTGACCCTATATGCCGAAGCATCCTATTAAAGAACATCATGTCATTTTCATCATCGACATCATATAAATTCTTTAAAACATAATCTTTCGTAATAAAATTCGTTAAGTTCGTATTATTTACTAAATCAGCAAAAAAACCTTTTACCATCGTTAAATCCTCTTCACTTAATTTTTCATCATTGATAATGGAAATATGAAAAACATTCAAAATCGCTTGTATATCTTCTTCATCGATATAACATAATGGCTCTAGCTTTCTGTCTTCTGCCGTAAACGGTTTTCGCGTATCTTCAATGATGACATAGCATAAAATCTGATGATCTTTCATCACGCTGAATATTTCTAAGTCTCTTCATTTTAGTGGTCTATTTAATCTCATCATCTTTCCTCCTGAAAATGGTGATCTATTCGTCGTCTACTTCTCCCAAAACCTGAAAAGGACAGAGCCTATGCTCTGTCCACTTTTTCTCTTCTTGCAAAATCGACGAATCTGAAGCGGTCTAATCGGTGACGGCTTTCTGTGTATTGAAATAAACTTGTATCCTCTAAGAACACGTAATTCTTCACGACGACGACATGATCAAACCCGTTCAAATCAAGATACTTGGCGTCCTCTTCTGTACATGGCTCTACCACAAATTCCTTTTGGGCATAGCTGATTGATACACCGAGCTCTCCTTCAATATACTCGTAGATGGATCCTTCGCATATGTCCTTCGACAAGACCGACACATGCTTTTGCAAAAAGTAATCCTTGTCTAAAATCACTTCTTCTCCGCTAATATTACGAGATCGAATGACTTCCCAGACATCCTCCTGCCCATTAATTTTCAGCTGAGACTGAATATACTGATCTGGTTTGATTAAACCAAATTCGTGAACCGTCGTAACGGTCTTTCGGCCAAGCGTTTGGGAAAGTTCTTTAAAGCTGACAAGACCCGAGACTGGGAATTGCATTTTCTCTCGATTCAGCAAGACAGAGCCTTTGCCGCGGATTTTTTGGATATAGCCATTTTGCACAAGGATATTTAATGCCTTTCTTACCGTCTCACGGGATGTGTCATACATCAAGGACAGCTCATGCTCTGATGGCAGAATGCCTTTATCCTGCCATTCACCTTGTTCAATTCGTTTTGCGAGCTGATCATAAATCACTCGAAACTTATTCTCTTTCATTTTCCCTCCGCCCCATTTTCTAGCGTTTGGTTAAATGATAAACGATTGACTCGTATGGACGCAACGTAAATCCCTTCATATCTGCCGGTGCATCCTCATAATTGGATAACAGCACTTGCCTCTCCATCTCATCTACAGCCTGCATAAGCTCATCAGGAAGCGTAAAGTCCGTCTCTCCTGCATAAAAGTGATTGATCACAAGAAGCTTCTCCTCACCGCTTTCTCTCACATAAGCAAAAATCTTTGGATCTTCTGCTAAGAGTAAGGTGAAGCTTCCATATGTGATCACGTCAAGTTCTTTACGCAGCCTGCAAAGGGCTTGATAATGATAGAAAATAGACGATTGGTCCTTTAACGAAGCTTCGACCGAAATGTTGTTATTGGCTGGCTCAATCCAAGGTGTCCCTTTTGAGAAACCTGCATTCTTTTCTGAGGTCCACTGCATCGGTGTTCTCGCATTATCTCTTGACTTGACCTGTAAAATGGCGAGCGCTTCTTCCTTTGATTTCCCTTTTTCAAGCATAACTTCATACATATTGAGTGATTCGATATCGCGGTAAGACGAGATGTCCTCAAACTGAGGATTCTTCATGCCAATCTCTTCCCCTTGATAAATATATGGAGTCCCTTGCATGAGATGAATGGTGGTCGCCAGCATCTTCGCTGATTGCTGATGGTATGTTTCATCATCACCGTATCTTGAGACGATACGCGGCTGATCATGATTGCACCAGAAGAGCGCATTCCAGCCGCCGCCCTCATGCATTTTCGTCTGCCACTCAGACAGAATCGACTTCAATTCCTGAAAATCAAATGGTGCGAGGGCCCATTTTTCTCCGTTTGGATAATCGACCTTTAAATGATGAAAATTAAACGTCATATCCAGCTCCTGCCGATCCGGTCTTGTATACCGAATGCAGTCTGCAATATTCGTTGAAGACATTTCTCCAACTGTCATGCTGTCATATTTCGAAAAAACCTCTTGGTTCATTTCGTGCAGAAACTCATGAATTCTTGGGCCATCCGTATAATACATCCGGCCGTCTCCTTGTACAGATTGTCCGGCGTCATCTAAGAAGCGTTGATCCTTTGAGATGTTGTTGATGACATCCAGCCTGAATCCATCAATTCCTTTTTCAAACCAAAAATGCATGATGTCATATACTTGCCTGCGCACCTCATCCTTTTCCCAATTGAGATCCGCTTGGGTGACATCATATAAATGAAGATAATATTCTCCCGTTTCTTCATCTAGCTCCCAGGCTGGACCGCCGAATTTTGACTGCCAATCATTCGGCGGTGATCCGTCCGCCTTGGGCTCCTTCCAAATATAATAATCTCGATAAGGATTATCCTTTGACTCGCGTGATGCTTGAAACCACTTATGGAAAATGGATGTATGATTGACGGCTAAATCCATGATGACTCGTATGCCTCGATCATGGGCTTCCTTCAGCATGTGTTCAAAATCTGCCATTGTACCGTACATGTCATGGATTTTTGTATAATCACTAATATCATAGCCGTTGTCATGCTGCGGGGACTCATACATTGGCGTGAGCCAAATACAATCCGCCCCAAGCTCTTTGATATAATCGAGCTTTTTTGTCACACCATTGATATCGCCTGTACCTGAGCCCGTTGTATCTAAAAAGCTCTTCGGATAAATTTGATAGACCACCGCTTTTTTCCACCACGGTTCGTTCGTTTGTTGTTTCAATTTCATCCACCACCACTAGTTAAGTTCTTGTGAAACATCTTTCTTCTTTTTCAGCTTTGCATACAAAAGGGTTCCGATGAATGGGACGATGAGGACAATGACCATCCCTATCGCAAATGCGCCCCAATATTTCGGGATAATAGAGAAGATTCCCGGAATGCCCCCAACACCAACTGAGCTTGCCAGCACCCCTTGAGAGGCGATAAACATACCAGCTAAACCAGAGCTAATGAGTGCGAAAATAAATGGGAATCGGTAGCGCAAGTTGACGCCAAACATCGCTGGTTCGGTAATTCCTAAGTAAGCAGAAATACTTGATGTGAGCGAGAGACCCTTTTGCTTTTCATCTTTCAAAACAAACATCATCGCAAGTGCGGCTGATCCTTGTGCAATATTAGACAGAGCGAGCATCGGCCATAGAAACGTGCCGTGCAGTTTTGAATTAATCAATTGAATATCAACAGCGAGGAACGTATGATGCATTCCAGTAATGACTAACGCCGCATACAAACCGCCGTATAATAGACCACCAAGTGCTGCGAACTGCTGGAATACAGCGACAAGTCCAGATGTTAACACGTTGCCGATTGCAAATGTAATAGGTCCAATGACGATAAAGGATAAAAAGCCAATAACTAATAACGTAATCGGTGCAACCACTAATAGCTGAATGCTTTCAGCTGTTCGTTTTGTGATAAACAATTCGAGCTTCGCTAGTAAATACGAGGCGACGAGTATCGGAAGAACCTGTCCTTGATACCCTACCTTTTGCACTTCAAGTCCAAACAAATTCCAGACTGGAATCTCACCGGACTTTTCAGCCGCTCCATAGCCCCACGCATTTAATAAGTCCGGGTGTACGAGCATGAGTCCAAGGACCATCCCTAAAAGCGGATTTCCCCCAAACCGCTTCACGGCTGACCAGCCGATTAATGCGGGCAGGAATGTGAAGGCAGTGCCTGCAATCAAGTTGATCATATTCGCTAAATCAGCCCATGCCGGATACACATCGACAATCGATTTTTGATCAAAGAAAATATCAGGAGCTGTTAAAATATTATTAATCCCCATTAATAAACCGGCTGTGACGATGGCAGGAAGAATCGGAATAAAGATATCCGCAAGCGTTTTCACAGCACGCTGCAATGGATTTAATTTTTGATCAGAGGCACGCTTCACGTCCTCTTTTGAGGCTTCGCCAATCCCTGTCTGTTTCACCATTTCGGCATATACCCGATTGACGACCCCTTGGCCGATCACCACTTGGTATTGACCGTTCGCTGAGAAAGATCCCTTCACTTCTTCTATTTGTTCAAGTGCTTTCTCATCAACCTTTCCTTCATCCTTCAGCACAAAGCGCAGCCTTGTCACACAATGTGTCGCTTGATCAATATTTTCTTTGCCGCCGATGGCTTTCACAATCTGATCTGCTGCTGCCTGATAATCAGCCATGCTATCCCCTCCGAGATCGTTTTTTATAAGAAAAAAGAACCAAAAAACTTGTATATACATGTTTGATTCTTATTTTATATTTGTATATACATGTAGTCAATAACAAAATGTAGCGCTTTCATAAAAAAAGCCCCCTCAATGTGCTCAGGAGAGGCTGCGTGTCATCATCTTTTTTTATGCTCCACTAATTTTTCGTAGACCCTGTTTTTATAAAAGGAGGAGGCTGGACGAGCAAAAGTTTGGCGCTTAGATGTGAGTTCATCCAGTCGTTTTTGTTTTTCTTCACATATGAGAGAAAGCTTTTTTCTTTCCTCTCCGTCTATACTGGAGTGAAGTAGGTCTTTGACGGTCATGAGTTCTTTTTTCAGTGCTGTTTCTTCCCCAGCAAAGCCAGCATTTTTCAACATCCGGTAGCCCATTCTTAGTTCTTCAGGCACATGAGCAGCGTCATCTTTAGGTAGAGGTTTGCCAAAGCCAGATAATCCTTCAAAAGCCCCGTTATCCATCGCTTTTTTGATCCGTTCTTCTGATAATCTCTGCGCAAAATCCATGGCGTTCTCCTTTCGTCTGAAACGATTTGATTAAGCATAGCAAAAAAGCTGACTCTCTCACAAGAGTCAGCATCAGCTACGCTGAACATAAGACAAAGGGCTAAAATCAAGATCATTTTAGCCCTTTCTCGTTATTTATTGTCGATTTTAAAAGTAGAAACCATATGTGCTAAGTCCTCTGACATATCAGAGAGCTGTTCAATCGCACTTGAAATTTGCTGCATGCCAGCACTTTGCTGTTCTGTTGCTGCCGCTACTTCTTGAGAGCTGGCTGCATGTTCTTCCGATACAACAGAAATTTGCTCAATCGATGTAGAAATCGTTTGATATGCTCGTTCTACTTGCTTAATAGAAGCAAGCAAATTGTTCGTTCTTGTTGCAAATTGAGACACACCGTCGTAAATCAAAGCGAAATTTTGTGACGTGCCTTCCATTTGTACGCGTCCCTCTTCCACTGCTTTACTGCTTTCCTCTACGCTTTCAAGAACGCGCTGACTGTTTTCCTGTGTGCCGATGACGAGGTCTGAAACAGTTTTAGCCGCATCCGCTGATTGCTCAGCTAACTTGCGCACCTCATCTGCCACAACAGCAAAGCCTTTTCCTTCTTCTCCAACACGTGCCGCTTCAATTGAAGCATTCAGTGCAAGCAGATTCGTTTGGGCCGAAATGTCTGTAATAATTGAGATGACACTTTCAATCTCCGTTGAATGAGATTGTAATTCTTCTGCTGCATGCTTTGAGTTGGTCATCTTGTCATGAAGCATATTCAGATGATCAAGCACATGGTTCACTAATGTTTGACCAGATTCTGACTGCTCTTGTACGTCAGATGAAACAGATTTCATTTCATCGACTTCTTTTGTGACGCCTTCGATTTGAGTATCGATCTCTGCAACGGATGTCGTACAATCCGTAATATTTGCGACAGAATCATTGATTCCTTCACTCATATTCGTCATAGCTTCTGATACTTGCTGCGCACTTTGACTTGATTCGGTCGTCACTGTACGAAGCTGTGAAGACATTTTCGACACTTCACTAGATGAGTGTGAGATTTTCGAAATGAGCTCTTTGATCCGCCCCTGCATCTTTTGGAAGGATGCGGCAAGCTGGCCGATCTCGTCTTTACTTTCAACCTCTACCATACCAGTTAAATCACCGTCAGCAATTCGGTTTGCTGATTCCATCAAGGAACGTGCTGGTTTCGCAATTCTTCTTCCCATAAAGAATGAGAAGAGTAATCCACCGATGAGCACAATAGCAGATGCCACTGTGATATAGATCATCAACTTCTGCGTTGTTTGAGGCACGACAGACGCATCTAAATCAATGCCTAAAATCCCTGTCAGCTCACCGCCTGAATCCTTGATTGGCAAAAAGACTGATTTATGTGTACCAAATGAATCTTTATAAATATCACTTTTGACCATTTTATCTTCAGAGAGCGCTTGTTTCATCTCATCTGAAAAGGCATAATCTTGATCAAAGTCATTTTCTTCACCGGTTAATATAATAATTCTTTCTTTGCCGCCTTTATTAGATAGCACGTATAAGTTCTCAAGCGTATGATCTTTTTGAAGCTCTGTGAATTTCTTTTTGACCTCCACATAAAGAGGGTCATCTTTCCCGCTAATACCAAGGACGTTCCCATCCAGATTATCGATCTCTTTCTTCGCTGTATCAACATCTGTTGTTAATCGATAATCAAATTGCTTTAATAACTGGGATGATAAATCCTGGCTGACTAGATAAAATGTTAGAACGAATAGTGCAACGGTTGCGAGTAATGTTACGACAACGACTGACATGATTTTAGAGGATATGGTGTATCCTCCAAATTTCCTTTGTTTCGCCATTTTTTCCTACATCTCCACTCTCAGATTTGATTTAAGCATGTACATGTTCAAATTGTCCACAAACAGATGCGATCACATCTTTTAAATAAGATACGATATGTGGGATATGCTCTGGTAACGTATAAGGTGAGATGACAAAAAACTTACTAACGCTTAGATAGAATTCTTGTCCTTCTTTTGCATTTACAAGTAAAAACTTCGTTGTATCACCAAAGAACATTTCGTCTCTTTTTTCTCCAAGCTTTTCAAACAGCATTTTGTTCAATTCATTGTTCCGCTCAATTTCCATTGCCGTCGCTTCGCCTGAAATTTCTTCTTGAAAGCGCGGTGAGCCGTCTAGGTAAATTCTAAATAATGTAGCCATTCCGACATTGTCATCATTTACGACTTCTGCTTGCGGAATTTCTTGACTGAGTGCTTCTCTGAAGGCAAGGTTCACCTCTAAGAATTGACCGAGCAAGCGTTGGTAGCCTTCAACTCCAAACGTTAACAGCACACTCAGCATACTGATCGAGCTTCCCATTCTTGAGCATTCCAGCGTATAACCTGTATGGTATTCGCCGTAGCCTCTATGACCAACGTATGGTGTCTCTTGTTCTTCCAGATCTAAACGCTTTAGGTCTGCCGCGTTTTTCACTAAGAATAAACTAGATGTGTAAGGTGTTTGGCCGAGCTTTTGAAAGTCAAAGCACATCGTGTCAGCAAGAGAAAGATGCTGGAATTTCGCTTTGATTTCTTTTAGCATACGAAGAACACCGTCTGAGAATTGCAGCGGGTTTTCAGCTAGATCATACTCATTAAAGAAAGCAAAGAATCCGCCGAGCGCTGAATCCGCATGAATATGCGGCACCTTTAGACCATACTCCTCAGCAATGGCTTCCGCTGTTTCACGTACCCCTTTTACATCATCAATTGCAATGGCATCTGTTGTTCCGGTTGTTGCGACAATATAAACGGGAATTCCGCCATTTTGTGCAACACGTTCCATTTGACAACGCAAATCTTCCATATCCATCGAATGATCTTTATTCGTTTTAATTCTGATCAAGTTGTCTGTGCCAAGTCCTGTTGCTTCCATTGACTTAAATAAGCTGTAATGTGCCGCATCAGAACAAAACGCATAAAGGTTTTGTGGAACACCTTTTCGCAGTGACTCCGGCGCAGCTTTTGCAATCGCTAAACGCAGTCCTGAGAAAATGGCTCCTTGACCTCCCCATGTTGTATATCCCCCGCTCACACTTGGATCATATCCGATGAGCTTAGACATCATTGAGACCACTCTGACCTCAGCTTCCGCTCCTGCTGGTCCATAAACATCCCATAGGTTGTTTCCATTTACCAGCATCGCCGTCAGCATGCCTAGAATTCCTGGTGTACTTGCCATTGGCAAAATGTTCGTGAAGAAATACTTTGTGTGGTAAGGATGGTTATGTAAAAGCTTCAGTAATTCTTCATTCACAAGTTCCGCTTGTTGGCCGTTCAACGGAATTTGACTTGTTTCAGTGAGCTTTTGATAAAAATCCTCCTCACGATTCTTTTCACCCTTTAGGTGAGCACGGTTCGGATCTTTCAGGTGATCGACCCCTGAAACAATCTGCTCCATCAATTTGATGAGTTCTTTACGCTCTGCTGCATTTCCGTCCTCACTCGGAAACCAGTTCTGAACGAGGTTGTTTGCTCGTACAGTCATATACTATCAATCCTTTCAATGGAAGATTTCCTGTCAAAGTCTATATCGACCCCATTTCAAAAGTTTATAGTCTCGAAATGTTCACTTAAGTATATTTAGATAATTTGTTCATTCATCAAAATAAATAAAACCCTTACAAAACACATAAAAACCATTATGTTGATGAAACAAAAAAATATATCGATATATCTTATATCAGGAAATTTCATCCATGTTCTTTCTCCATTCTTCTTCTCATTTTTTTTACTTAACCTGCATAAACATTAAGAAACACTGGAAATACACTCTAAATCATCATTGTAGAAACCAAATTAATTCTTTAGACTCGTGCCTTTTTACCTGTTTTATTGATATAGCAACTGGAAAACGGCTGAATTTTCTGTTAATAATAGGATGAATTTCATAAAAAGTTTTTCGAAGAGCGAATATTTTCGTTTTCCACCCTTTTATTGCGCGGACGAGCTGCTAGACACTCTTCGCCGGTTATCACTTTTCTATTTGATCATTTCATGGTATATTCTAATGGTTCGTTTTCTTTCGTTCCGCCTCTTCCGTGTATCGGAGAAAAGGAGTGTTTTTATGAAAACATTTATTCAAAAACGAGGCCTCGGCTTCTTTGTTATTGCAGTCATTTTACTGTGGCTCAAAACGTATTCAGCGTATTTAATTGAATTTAAACTTGGTATATCAAATGTGCTTCAGCATATTTTGCTTTTCGTGAATCCTATTAGCTCCAGCTTGTTCTTTCTTGGCTTTGCTTTATTGTTCAAGAAAAAATGGCAGCCTGCCGCTATCATTGTGATTCATTTTTTCATGTCTTTTTTACTATACGCAAACATCGTGTACTATCGATTCTTCAATGACTTTATCACGCTGCCTACCGTGATGCAGGCAGGAACGAATGGCGGACAATTAGGTGATAGTGCATTTTCACTCATGCGTTGGACTGATATGTTTTACTTTATGGATACCATCATTTTGATCGTACTCGCAGTCCGCATGAAAAAGAAGCAGCAAACAAGTACAGCTACTGTACCTGTTCAAAAGTCAAAATCGTTTAGACTCGTCCTTGTGTCCTCTGTTGTCATCTTTGTGATGAATTTAGTCGCTGCAGAGATTGATCGTCCAGAACTTTTATCAAGATCATTTGACCGCAATTATTTAGTGAAATATTTAGGTGCTTATAACTTTACTGTGTTTGATGCCATTCAAAATGTGAAATCAAACAGCCAGCGCGCTCTGGCAAATTCAAATGACGTGACAGATGTAGAGAACTATTTAAAAGCGAACAGCGCTGATCCTAACCCGGCTTATTACGGGAAAGCGAAAGGCATGAACGTGATTACGATTTCTCTTGAATCTCTGCAAAACTTTGTCATTGATTACAAAGTAAACGGAAAAGAAGTAACGCCATTCCTTAATTCATTGGCACACAACAACAAAACGTTTTACTTTGATAACTTCTTCCATCAAACAGGACAAGGAAAGACGTCTGATGCTGAATTTATGATGGATACTGGGCTATTCCCATTATCACAAGGCTCTGTTTTTATTAACAAAGCGCAAAACACGTATCAAGCACTTCCTGGCATTTTGAAGAAGGATCAATACACGTCAGCAGAATTCCACGGCAATACAAAAACCTTCTGGAACCGTAATGAAATGTTTAAGTCGTTTGGATATGACAGATTTTACGATTCTGAGTATTACGATATGAACGAGCAAGATACGAAGAACTATGGGCTGAAAGACAAACCATTCTTCAAAGAATCTATGCCAATGCTTGAAAACTTGAAGCAGCCGTTTTATTCGAAATTTATTACGTTATCGAACCATTTCCCATTTGGAATGGATGAAGGGGATACCGATTTTGAACCTGGTGACTTCGGAGACTCTGTCGTCAATAACTATTTCCAATCGGCTCATTATTTAGATGAAGCGATTGAACAGTTCTTCAACGACCTGAAAAAGTCTGGACTCTATGACAATACAGTCGTCATTATGTACGGAGACCATTACGGCATTTCTGAAAACCACAATGAAGCGATGGAAAAAGTGACAGGACAAAAAATCGGAGATTATGAAAATGCGCAACTCATGCGCGTACCGCTCTTTATTCATGTACCAGGCGTAAAAGGCGGACAGATTCATAAATACTCTGGTGAAGTCGATGTCGCACCAACCCTTCTGCACCTGCTTGGTGATGATACGAAGAACTATTTAATGTCTGGTTCTGATATCTTATCAAAAAATTTCAAGGAGCTAGTGCCATTTAGAAATGGTGACTTCGTCTCTAAGGATTACACAAAAGTAGGCAATAACTATTACAGCAACAAAACAGGCGAGAAAATCGAGCCGACTGATAAGGCATCACAAGAAAATGAAACGGTGAAAAAGATGCTTGAGACATCTGATAAGATCGTCACCGAAGATTTACTCCGTTTCTACAAGCCTAAAGGCTTTACACCGATTGACCGCAATCAATATGACTATACAAAGAAAGTACAGGATGAAGAAGATTCCTCTTCCGCCAAAGATAAATCCGGCACTTCATCAAAATAACTTTCTCATTTTAAGAACCAGCCGATCCATGATCAGCTGGTTCTTTTTACGTTTGACCCCTATTGCACCGGGTATAGAAAGAAGAAGGAGGGATTTATGATGAAAAAAACAACCGCTTTTGTCATGACTGCTTCACTCGCTACGTCCTGCCTCATTGGATTCAGTCCTGCAGTCTCAGCACACGCCATGACCAAAACAGCAGTCGAACAATCCGTTCCTCAAGGTCCGAAAACCGCACTAAACAACATTTATGAGCTGGCACATAAAGGACAAATGCCGTATTATGCAAAAGGTCTTAAAATTGGAGTTCAAACAAAGATGGATGTCCATCATAAACTAGGAAATCCATATCCAGAAACAGGTCAAAGCAGCTTTGATTTGTATCATGCTGAAATGGGGAATCCGGGATTTGCTTTTCATTATGATGCAAAAGGCAAAATTGACGAAATCCGTTATTTCGGTACAAATGTAGAAAAAGAAACGAATATCGGCGGAATGACCCCTTCCCTATTAAAGAAACAACTTGGACCGGCGGATTCAGTCAGCACCATCCCTCAGACAAAAGAGAAAAAATACGTGTACCGAACTGGAGATTATGAGCTGGAATTTATCGCCGGAAATGACCCAGATATAAATCAGCAGAAGCTCACCGTCCTGCATATTAATCTGGTGAAAGCTGATTCCTAAATAAAAAAAGCATCCTGAGCAGAAGCTGAGGATGCTTTTTCTTTATTATGAAGCCACTTCTAAATGCGGCTTTCTTTTCATAGTTCGTTTCAAGACGGGACCTGCGACATAATCAAGTCCAAATTTGCCTGCATTTCCTTTCGCAGCCATGATGACGATGGCAATGAGCAGAAGAAGCGGGTTGACAGAGACGGTACCAGCTAGTAAGAAAGAGACATTCATCATGCTTCCGAAAAACGCTGCGGTTGTTGTGAATAATCCAACAATTAATCCTAGACCTACTAAAATTTCTCCCCACATGACCATGGCACTGAATAGTCCAGCATTCGGCAAAGCGACATTTTCTAAAAACCATACATAGAACGGATACACAAGGTTTCCATCTTTGACAACAGGTTCAGCTATCGCAAATTGTAAATATCCTGATGCATCGAATCCGCCTGTTAGTTTTCCTATACCAGATGTGAGCCAAGTCCAACCGATATAAAGTCTTACTGCCAAAAGGATAACCGCTGCCCATACATTCGTTTGTAAGAATTTTGTAAACATGATGATGCCTCCCTTTAATTTATGTGAATTTCTTCACATTTTCTTTATGATCTTATTATACTATGTTAAAACTAATTTGTGATCTTTTTCACATACGTATTCACAAATTGTTCATGAATATCTAGTTGAGGTAACTTTTCCCTTGCTAAATCCGTCTTAGTCATTTCAGACAATGAAAAGAGGTTTCATTTTGTATGAAAACATTATTCCAGTTTGCTTACTTACAGGCGATGTCGTGTCTATTCCCCGTCATGATCTTTGCAGCGCTTGCCCTATCAAAGATAGTGACGATTCCTTTTCTACACCGGTATGATTTCATTCTACTGCTTTGCCTTCTTGCCCAGATACTCATGCTGACGCTTCGGCTGGAGACATTGAATGAATTGAAGGTGATCTGTCTATTTCACATAATAGGTATTGGCTTAGAATTGTATAAAGTTCATATGGGTTCTTGGTCCTATCCTGAAGAGGCTTATATGAAGGTATTTGGGGTTCCGCTCTATAGCGGGTTTATGTATGCGAGTGTAGCAAGCTATATTTATCAGGCACTGTCCCGGCTTCACGTGCAGGTCAGTTCATGGCCCCATCCGTTTCTTTCAATTGGGATTAGCTTGTGTATTTATCTCAATTTTTTTACGCATCACTGGCTCTATGATGTCAGGTGGTGGCTGATATTACTGCTTGTTGTCGTATTTCGAAAAACGTCCGTCTCGTTTCAGGTTGGCTCTTCTACCTTCCGAATGCCGCTTGTCGTCTCTTTCTTGCTGATTGGTTTCTTTATTTGGATTGCCGAAAATGTCACCACCTTTTTAGGGGCATGGCAATATCCAAATCAACAGCACGCTTGGTCTCTCGTCCATCTTGGGAAAATCAGTTCTTGGTTTTTACTTGTTGTGATCAGTATTGTGCTCGTCATCGAACAGCGCAAACAAAAAAACGTTCAGCCGATTTGACCTGGCTGAACGCTTTTTTTAATCTCGATCGACTTCCTTGCGAAGATCATCTGCGACAAATTCTACATTCGTTCCAATGATGATTTGTACGGAGGTTTTCCCTGAAGTCAGTACCCCTTTGGCACCTGCTTTTTTCAATGTGCCTTCATTTAATAAATGTGTATCTTCTACTGTTAAACGCAGGCGGGTGGCACAATGATCAATGGCGGTGATATTGTCTTTGCCGCCAAGTCCCTCTAAAAGTATACTCGCACCTGCCGTCTTCGTATCATCGGCTGCAATATCTTCAATGTCCTCATCTTCTCTACCCGGTGTTTTGAGCTTTAACAGTTTAATGAGGAAATAGAAAACGACAAAGTACACAATGCCATAAAGCACCCCAACCCCAAGCAGCATGAGTGGTTTTTGTGCAATGCCAAAGCTTAAAACGTAATCAATTGCTCCTGCTGAAAAAGCGAAGCCGCTATGAATCCCGAGAATGTTCACAATAAAGAGCGAAAGACCCGTTAGTACAGCATGGACACCATATAGGAGTGGAGATAAAAACATAAATGAAAATTCAATTGGTTCAGTAATCCCTGTAATAAATGACGTAAGCGCCATACCAATCATCAGGCCAGCCGTTGCTTTTCGCTTTTCAGGCTTTGCGGTCACAATCATGGCTAAACATGCCGCTGGCAGACCGAACATCATCACTGGGAAGAAACCAGTCATAAAGACACCCGCGCTCGGATCTCCTTTAAAGAATCGCGCTAGATCTCCTGTTGCCCCGCTGAATTCCCCGAATTGAAACCAAAATAAGTTATTCAGCACATGATGAAGCCCTAATGGAATGAGCAAGCGGTTAAAGAAACCAAACAGCCCTGCACCCGTTGCACCAAGACTTAAAATCCATTCTCCTAAACCATTGATCCCGCTTTGAATCGGAGGCCATACAAATCCGAAAACGGCTGCTAATAAAATGGTGAAAAGTGCGGTCATAATCGGCACAAGCCGTCTTCCGCTAAAGAAACCTAAGTATTCGGGCAGCTTCGTATCCTTGAAGCGATTGTACACATAACCTGCCAATAGCCCACATAAAATACCGCCCAATACCCCCATATTGTTCGTTGAATTAATCGACGTTGTACCAGCTGATAAAATAAAATAAGAGATTGCACCTGATAATGCCGCTGCCCCGTTACCATCCTTTGCAATGCCGATCGCTATCCCCATTGCAAAAATTAAAGCCAAGTTTGCAAAAATGGCATTTCCAGCCGCATGAATAAACGGGATATCGAATACATCCTCCCGCCCAATAGCCAAAATAATCCCTGCTGCTGGAAGTACAGCGATTGGAAGCATAAAAGATTTGCCTAGCTTTTGAAAAAACTGAAACACCATTTGCCTTCTCCCCCTTTGTCATCATCATGACTAAACGTCCATGATGCTCATAAAAAATATATCATATGCACGTCTAGTTATCTATACCAATTTGTCCACATTCATTTGAATTCCGCTCTTTACTCTTTTTGCGTAAAATGTGGTAAGCTATTGAATAGAATGAAGTTATAGAAAGCGGGAATGAACAGTGATTGTCAAACATGATCATGAGTTAGAAGCCTTAAAAAAAGTCGGCCGAATTGTCGCTTTGGCAAGAGAAGAAATGAAAAGCCAAGCGAAACCAGGCATGTCTACAAAAGAACTAGATTTGATTGGGAAAAAAATATTAGAAGAACATGGGGCGAATTCAGCACCCGAAAAGGAATATGACTTCCCTGGGACGACTTGTATCAGCGTGAACGATGAAGTTGCTCACGGTATTCCAAGTGAAAAAACCATTTTACAAGAGGGCGACCTCATCAATATTGATATCTCAGCAGAGCTGGACGGCTATTATTCCGATACCGGTATTTCATTCGTATTAGGTACAGGTGATGCTCGTCTTGAAGCATTATGCCAGTGTGCAGAGGATGCATTCCTTGAAGGATTAAAGCATGCAAAAGCCGGTAAAAGACAAAACCAAATTGGCCGTGCGGTCTACAATACAGCAAAAGAACAAGGATTTACTGTCATTAAAAATCTGACAGGACATGGTATTGGGAAAAATCTGCATGAAGCACCTAACCATATTTTGAACTATTATGATCCATTCGATAATGCTTTGTTTAAGAATGGCACCGTGATCGCCTTCGAACCTTTTATTTCAACAAATGCTGAATCGATTTATCAGGCTGATGACGGCTGGACCTTTAAAACACCAGATAAAAGCCTAGTCGCACAGATTGAACATACCATTGTCATCACAAAAGACGAACCGATTATATTAACGAAGCTATAAGCCAGCTGATCCCCTTTTTCATTGGAGGGGATCCTTTTCGTTTCCCTTTCACGAATCTGTCACGACTAAACAAAAATGCCTGTGGTAAAATAGGCAAAGATATGCGAAAGGGGTCTTATTTGATATGTGGTTCATCATCATCGGCGTTATCTTTTTGATTGAAAGTATTATCTTAACGGTTGTAGGTATTAAGAAAAAACAATCCATGATGACTTATCTTGGTATTGTCATCATGATTATGACAGTGGGCATGATCATCGTTACCCTCAACCCGCCAAATTCATAAATGATCATTTCCAGCATATACATGGATCATAGGAAGATAGAATCAGTTTTCATTTATTCATACCTGCACACTTTTCACGTCCTTTTTTGAGATGTTACAATGCAGGCAGTTTCAATTGAAAGGAGTTTTCTATCATGCATTATGGTAGCAAAGGCTGGTATGTCGAAGAATTAAAGAAGCTTGGTGTGACCAAGCATGAAGGAAGAAAGCTTCAAAGCTTAAAAACATATTTCCTTGCAAATCTTCTTGAGCAAAAGAAACCTAGCTCATAAGCGCTTAAAAGCCGTACATCTTATGCTGATGTACGGCTTTTTTTAAATGGGCTGAATTCGTTTTTCTAAAGACTTCCTCACGACATCTGCTAAGGCATCTACTTCAAGAACGGCTTTTAGCCTCTCTGGACTTGTTTGACGATATTTGACCTCGTTCACTTCATGGACTGTAATGTGATGAGGTGCTTTTTCTACTAATACAAGAGAAGCATCAGCAGGCACTAAGCCTTCTTTCAGCACCCGTAAATAAAAGCCGGTATACCCCGTTTGCTGTACTTCCTTTACAAGCTTCATGTTGCCATGCTTAAAAGATAGTTTCACACACGGCTGTCTTGGCTGACTCACTTCAACAAGTGCTTCTCCAAGCTGAAATACATCGCCAATCCGCACTTCTGTTTCAACTAGTTGGTGCACGGTCACATTCTCACCGAAGGCAGCTTCCTGTAACGGAACCCCTAAAAACTGCTCAAAATAAGCATAATGATCGTATGGAAAGACGCAGACGGCTTTATCATATCCTCCATGATGAACCAAATCACCTTGACCATCTCCCTCAAAATTGACCTTACTCAAATAGACAGGCTCATGAATTCGCTTTTTGTTGATGGCTGTTTTGATTTCTTTTCCGTTTGCATAGGTCGTGATGGGTTGTCCTACTTGAATTCCTACTATGTCGTATCTCTTCTGTCCCACGATGACCATCTCCTTTGATTGTCTCATGGCTATTATTTTACATCGTTAGACAATGAAATCATAGTCGATGCGTGAAGGTCAGTTAGATGCTATGGTACGATGAGAAAAAAGGAGAGATGACATTGATTCATTATTATGCCATTGTCACAGGACGGGTGCAGGGAGTCGGTTTTCGCTATTTTGTACAAGGAGAAGCCGTCAATCGCGGGATGAAAGGCTGGGTACGCAACACAGATGAAGGGCATGTCGAGTTAAAGGTAGAGGGTGAGCAGCAGGAAGTGCTTGATTTCTTAAAGACTGTCCGGAAAGGAAGCCCTTTTTCAAAGGTCACAGATATGCAGATGGAGCCGCTCACTGAGTTCGCTCATTATCAGGATTTTCGCATCAAGGGATGAAGTTTTCATAAAAAAACCTAGCTTTCGCTAGGCTTTTTCTGTTCCATGATAGGGCTTTTCCTGATAAAAATAATTCGGCTTCACAATGGTATTGTCGTAATGCTTGTGGAAGATGTGGGTAGCAGCTGGTGATACCGGTGGAATCAGCCAAGTCCAGTCCCCAGTCAGCTTACGGTCAGCCTTTTCTTCCTGCTTTTCGAACTGTTTGAATTGATGTGCTGCTGTATGGTGATCAACAATGGTCACCCCTGCTTCTCGGTAAGAATGGAGAACCGCCACATTCAACTCGACAATGGCTTTGTCCTTCCAAAGCGACGCATTCTTTGTCGTGTCCAGTCCTAAAATCGAAGCGACTTTTTTCAGCATATTGTAGCGATTTTCATCGGCTAGATTACGTGCGCCAATTTCTGTGCCCATATACCAGCCATTAAACGGCGCTGCATTGTAATGTATACCGCCAATCTCCAATTTCATATCAGCAATAATCGGAACGGCGTACCATTTCAGTCCTAAATCACGAAATCCTTCATATTCAGGATGGGTAATCTCGACTTCTTGGACGATTTCTTTCGGAAGCTCATACAAAACTGGCGGTTGATCCTTTAGCTGAAACATGAGAGGCAGGATATCAAAATGCGTGCCTTCCCCTTTCCAGCCATGGGCTTCACACAACTTTGTTAATTCAAGAGAAGCCTCGTCGCCGATGATGCCGTACTCCGTCTCATAGCCTGCATAACGAACGAGCTGATGATTATAAATGACGACTTCCTTTTGCGCATGATTTTCTGGAGGAAAGATCGTAATGGATGGTTTGATTTTCCCATCATTGGTCGCATACTCAATATGATGAAAGAGTGCCTCTTTCACCTCTTCTTCTGTCTTCACATGACGGCAGTCGTGAACATGCAGGGTTGACCAAAATAAACGGCCAATGCAGCGGTTGCTGTTGCGCCACGCCATTTTCGCTCCATGCGCCAATTCCTCTTGTGTGTGAGTATACGTCCCTTTAGAGTTAATTTCTTGTTTTATTTCATGCAGACGTGCTGCTTTCTCTTCATTTGACTTGCCCAATTCTTCATAGCATACAGAAATAAAAGCTTCTGCTTCATTCCACAACGCTTCTTGATTACTCAAACATACTCGCCTCACTTTAATACGAATATATCCATTGTAGCGGTTTCTATTTATAAATTCACTAGTTTCAAACCATTTTTTATCATATCATCCGACCATTGTCCTTAGAGCGAGGATGAATCAATCCGTTTAAGGGTTTGCTCGAGCCAGCGGACATAGCCTTTTTCTCTTTCAATTGCCCTTGTCAGCACTAAGTAATGCCCAAATTGCGCTGAATGAAGCGATTCAGCCCCAGGATCTTCCTCTGTTAACGCATGCAGCTTCTGCTTTAGCATGTCGACTTTCTTCGTGCGCTCTAGCAGTTGATGTGTAAACAGATCAGCTGCTTCTTTTTTGTCCATGGAGGAGATGAAAAATGTTTTGAGCATGAATTCATCCTTTGTTGTTTCTGGGATCGGGTCTTTTGTCCTTAACCACTGATGCAATGCTGCTTGCCCTGCCTCTGTGATTTGATAAACCTTCTTCTCCAGCTTCTTTCCTTGTATACGAACATCAAATTCAATAAACCCTTCTTCTGTGAGCCGTTTTAGCTCAGGGTAAATTTGGCTATGCTTCGCGCTCCAAAACTGTCCAAGGGAATCCTTAAAATGTTTGGTGATATCGTATCCAGTCAGCTCACACTGATCTAGTAAACCAAGAATGGCATATTTCAAAACTCTCATGATGTGCCTCCAACGTTTATTCTTTGACAATAGTATACCACAGGCTTTAAAATAAACATGTAAATCACGACATGTTTGAAACAACATCATTCTAATGAAAGAAGGAATCAACATGGAACAATTCGTTGGACTTCATATGATTTATACGTATGAAAATGGCTGGGAATATGAGATTTACATTAAAAACGATCATACCATTGATTACCGCATTCATAGCGGAATGGTTGGAGGCCGCTGGGTCCGTGATCAAGAAGTGAATATTGTGAAGCTAACAAAAGGCGTTTACAAAGTTTCTTGGACAGAGCCAACTGGGACAGACGTCTCTCTGAACTTTATGCCTGAAGAAAAACGCATGCATGGCGTCATCTTCTTCCCAAAATGGGTGCATGAACGTCCAGACATCACAGTTTGCTATCAAAATGACTACATCGATCTCATGAAAGAATCTCGTGAAAAGTACGAAACATATCCAAAATATGTTGTTCCAGAATTTGCGGACATTACGTATATCCATCATGCAGGTGTAAATGACGAAACCATTATCGCCGAAGCACCATATGAAGGCTTGACTGATGAAATAAGAGCAGGACGAAAATAAAAAAGCAGCACGCACTGTGCCGCTTCTAGATTGTAGACAAAGGGCTAAAATGATGTTGATTTTAGCCCTTTTTTATTTAATGCCCAACGTCCTTTTAGATAGCAAGAACCGGTATACTGGCAGTTCATCGCCTACTTTTGAAGCAATAAATCCAGATGACATGTAGCTGTCTTTTGATTCTGGCTCAAGGGCAAGTGACAACAAATTCGTTTGCGGCTGCGCCGTGAAATATACCTTTGTCCCTTTTGGCAGCTGACGTTTCTTTTGGACGAGTTCTGTTTCAAGCTGAATATCTGTTTTACTCTTTTCATCTCGTTTTGTTACTTGATAGGCTTGTACCGGTACTTTTACACTGGCAGGCAATGTGACACTTTTTAACCCTAAGGTTTGAAGCTTCCGTTCTACCCCTTCATGTCCAGGTAAAACAAGATAAGCTGTCGGTCGCTCTCTCGACATGACAGGAGTAGCATCGCTCGCACTGTGAAAGCGTACAGGGACATTGATGGTCTGTCCTTTTTCAATATCTACCATTTCAAGCGAATCATCCACCGGCGCTTTGAAATCATCTTGAATGACCACTTGATCGTCATCATTCGATTGGAGACCTTTTTTCACCAGCTTCAAACGCTCCGTCACCATTTGCTGCTTCACCTGCTTTGCATGTTTCACCGTTGTTTCAATGATTTTTTCATGTGTGGTGACTTGTGCTGCGACGCGGCGGGTAAAGTCCTCTCTTCCAATGCCAATCCCTCTGCTTTCTACAAGAAAGGATAGCGCTGGGGAGAGTGCCAGAGCATTTCGACCAATTCGTGCATCCGTTCCGCCTTCATAGAGATCGATCTTTCCATCCTTTCCTCTTGTGCTTGTATAATATAAATCATTTGAAAATCCTTGATTTGTCAGCGTTTCACGGACACCGTTCACGTATAATTCATTTGACGTGAGCCGGATGCTTTCTGGAATATTCAAGTTCTTCCCTGATAAGATCAGTAAATCGTGATATTTGAGGGCTCCCGCTGAGCCGATATCATCAAACTGCTTTTGTCCCACATCGTATTCATGGGCATCAATGACTACTTCTGGTGCATACCGATTAAATTCTTGATGCAGGGCTGTGAGCTCTGGAGATTCTAATGTCATATGATCACGGTTCCCATCCATTCCGTTTGCAAGTCTGCGGTCAAATGCATAAGCACCATCAGGATTGATTCTCGGGACAATGATGATATTGACATGATTGAGTATACGCTCTCCTTCTTCACCAGCTAATCGTTTTGCGATGACGAGAGCCGATTCACCGGAGGCTGGTTCATTTCCGTGTATTTGTGCTTGAAGCCAGATCGTTGGCTTTTTTGAAAGTGGAGAAATATGACGATCCTTTGTAAAGTAGAGGGCTGGAATGGACCGTCCTTCAATGGATGTTCCAATCTGCTTCTGCGTAGCGTAAGGACTTTTGCGGACAATATCACGTAAGAATTGTTGAAGCTCTTCTTGTGTGGTGAAGGCTTCTCCTTTTTTCTGAAATGCGGGGGTATCGAACGTCTCGTCAGGCTCAGGGTATAGCTTCTTCACTGAGTCTGGTTGTTTATAACTTTTTCCATAATAAGGGGTATCTGCATGAGCTGAAGCTGGGCTCACCATCGACAAACTTCCTGCTATGAGACATACAGCAGCAAAAAGAATCGTGCCTTTTCGGTTGGACATGCTATCCTCTCCCTTCGTTGATTTGCATTATAAAGAAAAAAACAGTAAAAGTGTCAGTATTTTTCAAAAATATATCTTTTGGAGGATTTGTATAGGGCAAATGAATTGAGCCTGCTCGGCAATATGACCTAAAAAAAGTGCCTGCTCACGTAGCAGACACTCTTTTATTTACCAAATGGAGATGGCCCCAATGAGTACCGACATGACCGTCATGGCGACAACTGCAAGCACAGCCCATTTCATCCCAAACTTCTGATGCTGATCCAGTGATACACCAACAAGTCCAACAAGTAAATGAGTGGATGGAACAAGTGGGCTTAACATATGAATCGGCTGGCCAATAATAGAGGCTCTCGCGATTTCAATTTTATCAACACCGTATGCTGCCGCTGTTTCTGATAGGATCGGCAGGACCCCGTAAAAGTATGCATCATTCGGCATAAAGAACGTAAAGATTCCGCTCGTTAACGCCACAATGACTGGAATGAAGCCGCCAAGCTGCTCTGGAATGGCAGATACAATTGAAATTGCCATTTCATCGACCATTTTCGTCCCAGTTAAGATGCCTGTAAAAACACCTGCCGCAAATATCATCGAAGCAATGGCTAAGACGTTGGTTGAATGAGCCGCAATCCGCTCACGCTGCTGTTCAAGGTTCGGATAGTTCACGATAATTGCCACACAGAAAGCAAGAACAAATAGAACCGTTAAGCTGACTTTTCCTGAGACAAGAAGGAGCACCAATAACAACGTAAGCGACAGGTTAAACCACCAAAGTTTCGGCCGCTTGATGTCATCCTGTAGTGCCGCTGCCATTTCATTTGCATGAATCGGCTGTTCGAGCTCAATAACACCAAGACGCTTTCTTTCAGACTTCCCAAGAAAGTATGCCACCACAATCATGCTCAAAACCCCTGCACCAATAACTGGAATCATCGGACCAAATAAAAGTGATGGATCAACGCCAAGTGCACTTGCCGCTCTAGGTGTGGCTCCTCCCCATGGAATTGTATTCATAATCCCCATGCCAACTCCGGCAATTCCCGCTAAAATAATCGGACGGATGCCAAGCAGCGTAAATAACGGAAGCATCGCTGTTGTTGTAATCATGTACGTTGTGGTTCCGTCACCATCAAGTGCAACAAGCATAGTCAGGACAGCTGTTCCGACGACAATTTTTAATGGATCGCCTTTGACGATTTTTAAAATTTTCGCCACCATCGGATCAAATAAACCCGCATCAATCATAATGCCAAAGTACAAAATCGCAAACATGATCATGACCGCCGTCGGTGCGACTTGCTGCACACCTTTGACAATCATGTCTGAAATTTCAGTAAAATGAAAACCTGCAATAAGAGCAAATGCAATTGGTGTTAACACCAATGCCGTTAAAACAGACATACGTTTCGTCATAATCAAAACCATAAATACAACCATCATAAGAAATCCTAAGATTGCTAACACTTTGTTCACCCCTTATGTTGTATACGCTTTCATTAAATGTTGGTATCCCATTTCCAACCCTTTCTGTCATGATATCTGACGCCTGAATTGAAGTAAATATTATGAATTTTAATTCTTTTTCGGGCGATAAATGCTTTTTGTTCATTTTGTTCAAACCTTGGTTTTGATGGATTCCATGAAAAAAAGCGGTCTCACTCGACCGCTTGTTCTCCTTGAATAAACTGCTCATATCGCCTTAATTGCTCTTCCATAAAGATCTTTGCCTCTTTGCTGTTCATATAACGACTTGTCCAGCCCTTTTGCTTTAATTGTTTTTTCCAGGACTTAGTCTGTGTCATTTTTTGAAGAAGCTGATCCCATTCACGAATCTCGTGCTGATTCATTTGCTTGGGTCCCATGACACCACGCCAATGAGAAAAGATGAGCGGGATGCCTTGCTCTTTCCAAGTAGGCACATCTTCAAATCCCGCTAAACGCTGATTGGTTGTGGTCGCTATGAGTTTTAGCCTCTTCTTTTCATAATCATGACGAACCTCTGTAATCGTTGTTGTTGCTGCATCCACCTCATGGTCAATGAGCGCCTGAAATAAATCATCTGCACTGTCAAATTTTAAAAATTGAATGCGGTATGGATCAATTCCTCCCATTTCTGCCGCTCGTGCGAATGAGATTTGATCATCATTTCCAAAGTCTGGGGCAAATCCAATTTTTAAGGAATCCGGTTTCTTCTTTAGTGTGTTTAATAGCTCCTTCCCATTTGAAAAGGGAGAATCCACTGGGACTGCGACGACCTGCCACTCTTCTGCCAAAATGGCGAGCGGTGTGACATCGTTCATTGTCATGTTACTGCTGCCAAGCAAATTACGGCTTAACAATAGGCTTGAATTTAAACTAATATAGTTGGTATCTCGCTCCAGCATATATGTCCATCCTTTATCCACCGTTCCGCCTCTTTGATAAAGGATATTCACCGGCCGCTTCACCAGCTTTTCCTTCTCGAGCACTGATTTCATCACTTGAGCTGTTTGGTCAAAGCCGCCGTCAGGGACACCAGACACCACAATATATAATGGACTGTGCTGTAGGAAAGAGTCACCTCCCTTTTTTTCATTAAAGGTGAGCGTCATACAAAGACATATTATGATCACGACAAGGCATATTGCTTTTTTCATCTTTTAAGACTCCGCTTGCTTTTTGGCAGGATAATATTTTCGCTCTGGTCTGCCAATGATTCCGTACGCAAGCTCTGCCCGGCATTCTCCTGTTGTCACGAGATACTCAACATACCGTCTCGCTGTTGTACGTGATGCCCCCATCTTTTCTCCTAGTTCTTCTGCTGTAATTCCATTATTCTCTGATGCCATCAATGTTTTCACCTTGTCCAAAGTCAGCGAATTGATGCCTGTAGGCAGGTCTCTGTCATCCTGTTCCTTTGGCTCTTCCTGCATCTGTCCAAAAAACAAATCAATCATCGTTTGATTGACTTCATCCTTGGAATTGATGATGTCTTTCTTCTCTTTATATTCAGTTAAAACTTGCGCAAACTTTTGTGCGGTCACTGGTTTGATTAAATAATGAACCACTCCGTATTGAAGGGCATCTCTTAAAAGTGTCGTTTCCGTAGCCGCTGTGATAATAATCACATCTATTTCTGGATAGCGTTCTCTTAAAAGCGGCAACAGGTTTGTGCCGAGCTCATCGGGCATATACACATCAAGCAAGATGAGGTCGACTTGTTCCTTTTGAAGCGCCTCCCACATATCCTTTGCACTCTTTGCCTTTCCGGCGACTTGAAATCCCTCTATTTGTTGTATATAAGATGCATGAATGGCTGCGATTCGAAAATCATCCTCCGCAATGAGTACCTTCATCACCATTTATTCCCCCTTTGTGCCTTTCGGTATGTATGCAGTGAAGATGGCACCGCCTTCTTTTTGGTTCGTTATTTCAATCCAGCCCCCAAGTTCGTCCAATACTTCTTTGACATTGGCGAGTCCATAGCCTCGTCCTTCTCCCTTTGATGAATGTCCTCTTGTGAAAAGTTGTGAAATGGCTCCTTCATTGACACCATCCCCTGAATCAGACACCTCTATGATAATATCAAATCCAATATCTGTGATGAACAAGCTTACTTCTCTTTTCTCCTGATTCAATACAGCCTCAAACGCATTGTCTACGAGATTGCCGATGATGGTAATAAAGTGAGATAGACTTAAATGTGCTGGGAGCGGCTCCAATGAACTATTTTCATCGATGTGGAAATGTACCTTTTTCTCAGAGGCTTTCCCTAGCTTGCCAAGTAGGATGGCTTGTATTTTAGGAGATCGTATTTGCTTCATCAGTAAATCGTGCTGACGGTTTTGCAGCGTATATTCTTCCTTTATTAAGTCAATGGCTTCATCCACTTGCTTCAGCTCAAGCAAACCTAAAATGGCGTACAGCTTATTTGAAAATTCGTGTGTTTGCGCTCTCAGGTCTTCTGAATATTGGCTGACCTCTGTTAATGTATCCAGCAGCTTCGTCAGCTCTGTTTTCTCCCTGAAGCTCACAATCCCTCCAAAGACACGGTTGTCCTGCACCACTTTTTTCACATTTAAGACATAGGTTTTATCATTGACGACGGTTTCTATGTTCGGTTCAATTGTCTCTTCCTTTAAATAGACAAGGAGATTGGCTTTTGGCAAGACTTGATCAATATGAAGCGGCAGCTCGGATGAAACGAGCAGCATGTGTTCAGCAGATGTATTCATCATCGTAATCGCGCCTTTACGGTCAAACGCAATAATCCCTTCTTTTATCGCAAGCAGCATCGCTTCTCTTTCTCGAAATAATGTAGCAATTTCATGCGGTTCAAGACCTAATGTATCTTTACGAATACTTCTTGTTAAAAAGATCGCTCCGAATATACCAGGCAGGAGGACAAGAAGAGCAATATAGCTAAGCTTGAATAGTTGATGGGCGGTCGCTTGATCGATTTCCTTTTTTAAAAATTCGACGGTGACTGTGCCAATAATTTCTTCATGCTTGCCTGTTTCTTTCATAATCGGGGCACTGCCTCTGACAACGGTTTCACCATTAGAATCACCCGATGATATGGAGGTTCCCCCAAAAAGCAGGGTACTTCTTCCTCTAAATACACTGATGGTTTTTCCTACATTCTCATGGTTCGTATGAAAAAGGACCTTCCCTTTTTGATTGGTAATGAAGATGGCATGTGCTCTAACTTGATCCTTCATTTGCTCAAGTACTACCTGTTCTTCATTTTTCGATGCAGATGTGGCCACCGATGTTTTAATGGGCGGCATATATGAGATTGTTCTAGCGGTTTGCACCGCCAGCTGTTCTGCTTGCCGCTGCCTTTCTGAGGTCTGCAAAAAACCAAAACAAATGGTCAATAACGCAATGACAACAAGCAAAAGCCCGATAATTAATCCCAAAATTTTCGTTTGTAAAGTGACTTTCCTTTTGCCCATCCTCACCGCCACAACCCCTAATCCAACTAAATTCATCGAATAAGCTCTAAGAAAATCATATCATTTTTTCTTGCGAAGTTAAGAGAAAATTCATTCAAACAAAAAAGGACGACTCAAATTGAGTCATCCCTGTTTCAATTACGTGATGGATAAGCCTGCACTCGCATAGCCTGCTACGGTGTTAATTAAAGATAAGCCTGTTGCAGTCGCAGAGAAAACAACCAGTAATCTTGTTTCTGCTGTAACTGGCACATTCAGACCAGTAGCGATGCCGTTTGAAATAGCACCAATAGCGAGAATCCCAGTTAATGGTGGTGCCAACGTGACACTCGCTATTTGAGTGAAGCTGTTATCTGGTGTCGGTGAAGCAAATAAACTTGCTGTTACTGTGATATTCGTGCCGACTAAAGCCAATGCTGCCGTGGTACTAAAGTATCCGGCAAATGAAGTAATAGTACCGTCCCTTGGTACAGAGAATGCCATATTTAAAAGAGTACCTGCTGCACCTGTTAAGTCGATGATACCACCTAATATGCTAACGCCTGTTGCAGAGCTACCAAAGCCAACCAAACTAGATGTTCCAACAAGACCGCCTGCAATTGTAGTCAAGACAGCAGGGGTACCTGATGCAAATGGAATAATCGCACTCGATCCAGTAGCACCTGTTGCACCTGTGGCTCCCGTTACTCCGGTCGCTCCGGTATCTCCTGTTACACCTGTGGCCCCGGTCA
>NZ_JARVRK010000007.1:0-132438 GCF_030209735.1 Bacillus sp. lyk4-R2A-2 | reverse complement strand
GGCTGATTACCGGATCAAACGCTTCAATACCTGTTAACCCTGCACCAGTAGCTCCCGTTGGACCGGTATCTCCAGTTACACCTGTAGGTCCAGTAGGACCAGTATCTCCGGTTAGACCAGTGGCACCGGTTGCCCCAGTAGCGCCAGCAGGTCCGGTGGGTCCTATAGGCCCAGCGGGACCTCTTCGTCCAACCCTTTGAATTGGTTTTGATTGTTTTTCTCCTTTTGCACTGTGACAGAGAGGATTTCCTTGAGGTCTATTTTGTTTCGAAAGTTCTTGTTTGATAAATGGACAGTCTCTTCTTTGAGAACGGTCATGACGTGATCTTTTGTAATGAGGCTGTTCATGATATTTACCGCAAAAGGGACATTTGTGATCGAATTGATTGTACAAATTGCCCATCTCCTAAAATTGATATTTCATTCTATGTGCAAATTTTTAAATTGGAAGTAAAACCTAGAAAATCATCATTTCGAAAATCATCGAATCAAATCATTTAAATGTTTGATGATTTTATGTTATGGTGTTGAAAGTATGAAACTAGTATGATTTTTGACAGAAATGGGGACATCATTTATGAGTCAATCAGTTTTACAGCGTACAGCTTATTCCGTTTTAAATTTATCCTCTGTGACAGAAGGAGGCTCCATTAAGGAATCTTTTGAACATAGTATGGATTTAGCAAAAAAGGCGGAGAAGTGGGGTTATCATAGATACTGGCTGGCAGAACACCATAATATGGAAGGTGTTGCAAGTTCAGCAACGTCCGTTTTAATTGGGTATATTGCTGGCGGAACCGAAAAAATTCGAGTAGGATCTGGTGGAATTATGTTGCCAAACCACTCTTCACTTGTCATTGCTGAACAATTCGGCACACTTGAGACATTATATCCGGGGAGAATTGATTTAGGTCTTGGCAGAGCACCAGGGACAGATCAGTTAACGGCAAGGGCGCTTAGACGTAATCTTCATAATGGAGAAGATTTCCCTGAGCAGCTAGAAGAACTTCGGCAATATTTTAAACCAACCGGACAGGTCAAAAAACATGTAAGAGCCGTTCCGGGAGAGGGTCTAAACATTCCGATTTGGCTGCTTGGTTCAAGCGGTTTTAGCGCAAGACTTGCAGGAGAGCTTGGATTGCCATTTGCCTTTGCGGCACATTTTTCACCTAAAAATACAATTCCTGCTTTAGAGTTGTATAGACAGTCATTTAGACCTTCTGATGTGTTGAAAGAGCCTTATGCCATGGTGGGGGTGACAGCTTTTGCTGCAGATCAAACAGAGCGGGCTGAATATTTGGCAACCTCTCATTATCAGCGGTTTTTGAGTCTCATTCGAAATACTCCAGGAAAACTCAAAGCGCCTGTCGACAGTATGGACGGCCTTTGGAGTCCATATGAAAAAGTGATGGTGGATGAACAATTAAGTTCAACAATGATCGGGGATAAAGAAAAGGTGAAAAAAGAATTGGAAGCCTTTGTTGAAGCTACTCAAGCAGACGAAGTGATGATTAATTCGGATATGTTTGACCATCAAGAAAGAATGCGTTCATATGAAATCATCAGCGAGATCTTCCAAGAGGCACAAGAAAAATAAACATAAAAAAGAACTGCACAAAGCAGTTCTTTTTTTACTTATGCTTTTGTAAAAATACGAAATGGTTGTCCAATTGGCAGTACAGTACGGCCAAAATGAGTATTGAGCACAACTGCTGCTGAACCATAAAAAGAAAGCAGGGAAATGATCAATTCTGCAATACCGGCAATGGTATGAGTCACATCGTACATCACACCAAATGAGCTTAGGGAAAGACCAAGGAATAAGAAATCAATAAAGACGAAAATCAAAAATAATACTTTATGTGTTTCCATTGCACCAATCGTCATAAACAAGCTGAAAATTAAATATCCGATAAACGCAAAACCTAGTTGTTTTGGATCTGCTGCTTCCGCAAGCGTTTTCCCAAAAACGCCCGCTTGAATGAGCCAAGTCGTACCAACGCCCATCCAAAAAAGACCGAATGCGCCAAAGGCAGTGGCTCCAAAAATATTTTGATGCTTTGAATCTTGTATGGACGCGATCAGCTGCGCGATGCCTCCAAGGAAGATAGCCCAAGGTAAAATAAGGGAAGTGCCATCTGTAATTCCTAGTTTTTGTGAGGACGCAACGAGCGTCACCATTGCTAAACCAAACAAACCAAGTGGTGTTGGGTCTGCAATTGATAATCGATAAGCTTGAACATTCTGTTTTTCCATAATGACCTCCTACAATTTGCACTTACAAAAGATACTCGAATTAGATCGAAACGTCAAGCTCTTTTTTAGTAGACACTTGCAACGTCTTCCAAATAAATCTATATTTAATACATATCAAATGTGATAGAAAAAGAGGGATAAAATTGAGTAAAGGCTTAGCTGGAAAAACGATTGCCATTTGTGGAACGAGAAAAACAGAAGAAATGCGTACACTTGTCGAAAAGCAAGGGGGACAAGCCGTTATTCGTTCTCTTCAAGGAACCGTATTTTTAGCCAAAGAGGAGTTAAAGCCAGGCATTGAAACCTTTGTGAAAAAAGGCGCCGATTGGGTGATTTTAACAACGGGTATCGGGACTGATACATTAATTGAGAGTGCAGAAGAGCTTCATTTAGGGGAAGAATTTATGCACATTCTATCAAATGCACAGATTGCTTCAAGAGGATACAAAACCTATGCTGCACTCAAAAAACGCGGAATTCAGCCAGACGTATCTGATGAAGATGGAACGGTGCGTGACCTAATCTCAAAGCTTGAAGGCAAAGAGTTTCAAGGCAAACGTGTCATGGTGCAGCTGCACGGAGAAAACGCTCCGGCTCTCATGAAGTTTTTACATGACAAAGGGGCAGATGTATTGCCGCTTTTACCTTATCAGCACACACCACCTGAACCAGAAGCCGCAGAAACATTGCTTCAAGAAATGAAAGATGGAAAAGTCCAAGCCGTCTGTTTTACAACCGCTGTTCAGGTGCACGCCTTTTTCACACTAGCGGCAAAATGGGGAAGAAAAGAAGAACTCCAAGCGCTATTCGAGCAGCCCGTACTGGCAGTAGCTGTTGGAAAAGTCACAGCTGAAGCTTTAAAAGAAGAGGGAATTGACCAGATTCTCGCCCCGTCACTTGAGAGAATGGGTGCAATGATTATGGAATTATCTCAATATATGAAAAAACAATCCTTACACTCATAGAAAAAACGCCTTTCACTAGATCAGTGGAAGGCGCTTTTCATTAGATTGTCCGTTTTCGGTTCGTACGAATTTTTTTTAAGACGAAATAGAGAACGATCAGGACAATCGCAATGGCCATAATTGGGGTTGTATAAGCGTGAGCAACACTTTGAATGTGATCCCATTTTGTCCCGAGCTGCATGCCAAGATAAATAAACAAGATAGACCAAGGGATGGCAGCTAATCCCGTCAAGAGAACAAATTTCAAAAAAGGCATTTTGGCAATACCGGCTGGAATGGAGATGGCATGGCGGACAATAGGAATAAAGCGCGCTGTAAACACCACACCGGTTCCATATCGATCAAACCAGCGCTCTGCAGTGGCGATATGATGTTCATGGATGAATAAGTATTTTCCGTACTTTGTTAAAAAAGGTCTTCCGCCATAAAGACCGATCCAGTATATAAAACACTGTGCGAGCGTACCTCCGATGACGCCGGCGATAACAGCTCCAACAAAACCGATTGTTCCTGTTGACACCATATATCCGCCATAAGCAAGAACAATTTCGCTCGGAATGATTTCAATCATCAGACCTAGTGCTACACCTACATAACCAAGGCTTGTCAGCCAAGTTAAAATTTCATTAAACAAGGTTCCCATTCATTTCACTCTGCCTTTAAATACGAATTTTCTTCAAGCATCCATATAAAAGCCTATGCTTGTTTTGTTTCTCTCATGAGTCTGCTTTCCGCTTACCTCTCTGAAGGTCAAACCGAAAAACGCCCATCTAGCAAACTTTATCATACCATATTTGCTCGCACCTAGACGATCTACTTGCTGAACACTTGTTATCATGATATCAGGAAAGAAAATATGAACAGGCGGCTTCCGTTTTTTTCAACAGATCATGATATAATTTGTTAGATGAAACGAACGGGTGGTGCATTAACATGTATTTAACAATCGAAGAAACAGCTGAATACTTAGAAGTATCAGAGGCGTATATTGAGAAATTAATTCAGCAAAAAAAGATCCGTTTTGTATTTGACGGAGAATCATATCTCATTTATCAAGGACAGTTTCAAACGCATATGAAGCAGCTTGAACAATACAAAGAGCTCGTCCAAGAGATTTTAAATGAACCGATTCCTGAAGATCCAGATGTAAAGGATGAAGATTAGATTCAAAGGAAGTGAATGGAGTGGAAAAAGTCGTCTTATGTGAAGCCTGTCAAAAAAACGCAATGAATGTGGTAGAAGATACTGATGAACCGAAACAACCTTATCAATTATGTCAGCCGTGTCACAAGAGACTAATCAACAATTCTTTACGACCGATTGAATGGTATAACTTAGCCGTTCTCCATTCTCCTAAACAATTTTTACTGCATGATGACTTTTATGGAGAGGATGGACAGGCTTTGGATGGTGTCATCGTCACCAAAGAAGATAAAGCCCCCATATTACAAGACGTGCGGCAAGATTTGGCGTCTTTAATAGACTTCTCAATTACTAGGTGGTTTCTTGAGGATGATGTCATTGATGCGCTGAAACAGCATGATCAGCAAAGGACCTTAGACTCTGTTCAAAGCCGATTTGAGGAAACTCAGCATATCGAAGTGAAATCACGCATGTTAGAAATCGTGGCTGATGTTTTAGGTACATCTGCCGCTGGGTGGGTAAGGGAACTGGTGAATCAGGCTGACGAAGAATTTCTTTATCCACTTTCTTGGGCAGCGGCCAGCAGTTTGCCCGAAGATGAAGGTTTACAACATGTGATAGAGAAATTGAAATCGATCAGTGAAAAAGAATTACCGACAGCTGCTTTTATCTGTCTGTACCGTTTCCACTCTAACAAAGTATTAAATTGGATGGAGGTCACTTGCACTCATTTTCACGTTCATTGGGGAAGGCTGGCAGCTTTAAGCTGTCCAACCTGGGATAGAATGAAAACATGGCTAGACAAAGGAAGACCTTTCAGTTTAATTGCCCTTGAAACAATGACACACTGTGCTAAAGGGAATAGACCGGTCCTTGTGGAACAATGTTCACCTAAGATCCTTCACACAGATAAAAGTGAAGTAGAGAACACGTTAAATGACTATCTTCAAAAAGACTGCGTTCCAAGAGTCAAAACGAACGTGTCTACCATATTGAACAACAAAGAAGATATTTTCTAATAATTTCCAATTCCTTTATTGACTGACACCAGTTTGCACAATTTTCATATGGCATTTAACTTGTACATCCGCATCAGGATAGATTTCCTTCCATTTTTCTGGTGTCATAGCTTTGTCTTTTGATCGATACCTTAAGCCTAGCCCAAGCGGATCAATATGTTGCTTTTTAAAGGACTGAACAAGGTCTTGTCCTTGCTGGGCGACACGTTTTTCAACTTCTTTTTCGACATGGTCCAATATATTCGGTTTATCAATTTTCTTGGATTTCATGAATTCTTTTAATTCGCCCTTCAGCTTGATATCAATCGTGATATGAGGCTTTTTTGTTAGGTTATTCGTTGGTTTGATCTGGTAGGACACATGTGATTTGATATTTTCAATGACGACATGGGTCTTTCCTTGATCAGCCAATTGAAACTCGTAGATACCATTTTTATGATTTTCAATCATCGCTTTAAATGTGAACGTGTCTTCTCCAGGGATATGACCGACCATTTTTTCCTGATCAAACAGAGCAACTCCTGTGACTTTAATGGCGTTGCTAGTTTTCTTGATGTAAGGCAGGTAAGCATCGACTCCTTTTGCCAGCATCTGATTCATGAAAATATGCTGATTAGTGACAGGTTGATTGCCATTTCGCATATTTTGGGACAACAGATCAGAGAGATACACACCTATATTTAAGTTCGTTTGATTCATTTTTGTATATAATAAATCTTCAACTTCTCCGCCTACAATCGCAAACACTTGGCGTGAACCAATGATAGGATCACGATAAATGTAATTCATTAAATCGATCATGCCGACTTCCTTTGCTAATTTTTCACTGACTAAAATAACGAGCACCTGACCCATGACGACTGGAAAAGGTGATTTTTCTGATACGAGAAACTGAATATTACTAATGGTATTTGACCTTGCGCTTAATATTTGATAACTTCCTTGCTCCTCACTTTTAAAGACAGGGAAGACAAAGAAGCCCTTCATTTCTCCATCTTCGATTAAATCAAATCCTGCCGCCTGAGAGATATTTAATTCATCTAAAAGGCGAGGCTGTGCACAGCTAGTTAAAAAGAGACTAAACAACATGAGACCCGTGAGTATATAATGTTTCATGCTCGTTTTTTCACCCACCTTTTTTTCAACATCAGTCCAATAACCATACAGACAATCAAGCCATATACAAGAAAGTATCCGCTATATTCCACCCATTGGTTAAAGGTTTCAAAAGAAGTCGCCCCCGTAAAAAATGAAAACATGACCAGAATGAGGATGCTGAGCGCGATGAACGTGACGCGCTGGCTTGTATGAAGCACTTGTTTTGCCATTCGGCTCGCGGCCCACAGTGGAATCGCGATATTCGGAATGATTAAAAGCAGCCAAAGAGACACTTCGATAAATTCAAAGCGCTGGATAAACGGGAGCTTCACAATGCTTGTTAACGTTAACGTCGGCCATTTTGTTAATTTAAGCTGAGCACTTGAGTAATACGCAATGGAGACGAGAAAGACGAGTAAATTTAAGCATGTCGTAAATAATGCCCCCATGTGAGCAAATTTTTGAGACGTCTGCGCATGTTTAATAAAGGGATAATAGACAAGCAGTGTGCCAAAACCAAACATGGATAATGAAGCATCTTTGACTCCCATCAACAGCTGCGAAAATGTATGATCAAACATCGGGAACATGAAACGAATGTGACTATATTTCATGGCATAAAAACAAATAAACGTCATCCAATACGTCAGTACAATACTAAAAAATGCCCATCCAGCAATCGTTCTAAACCCGCCGGTATGAATGTAATACACGAGCAGCAGAAGTACAGACGCAAACAATAGACCAGGAATTTCTTTAAACAGCCATACATGGATCACATCCATATAATGGACGAGAACGGTCAACGACAAAGAAGCAAAATATAAGATATAGAGAATGTTGAATAATTGCCCAACCCACTTGCCAAATACATATTGCGTGATATCACCAAATTCATCCGAAGGGGCCTTTTTAAACATCATGTACATAAGAAAGATCATGACATTGACACTGAAGCCAGAAATCAGAATGGCGATCCATCCATCATTATTCATAGAACGAACAAGGTTTGTTTGAAAGTTTAAAATGCCAACACCAACTTGATTAGCATTAACGAGAAAAAACACAAAAAAAGGGGAAACTTGAAATTTCTCTTTTACAGAAGAAGAACTCATGCTTTCACTTCCTTATTCATAAAAATCATTTTTCCCCTTACGGCCTTGCTTAGGCTTTTGCCGATGGATGGTTTCATTTTGTGGGCGTAAATTTTCCGGTCTTTTATTCAAAAAACGAAGCTGAGGGCGAATCAAACTGCCCTTTAGATCTGTCAGGCGCAGCGGAAAAATAGGCTCTAGATACGGACGTCCAATAGACGTTAATTTCATTAAATGGGTGAGAAGGAATGATCCCATCACTGCAATACCTAATGCACCCCACACCTGTGCCGCAAGTAGAAAGGGAAATCTCAGCAGCCGAATGGCACTGCCCATTTTGTAAATAGGGGTGACAAATGAGGCAAGAGCAGAAAGGGCAACAATAATGAGTAAAATATTACTTGTTAATCCTGCTGCCACAGCAGCCTGTCCAATGACAATCCCTCCAACAATCCCGAGCGTCTGACCGACTTTAGCCGGAAGCCTCGAACCCGCTTCTCTTAGTAATTCAATCGAAATCTCTAAAAATAGCGCCTCAATGATTGGAGGAAATGGAACAAGATAGCGGGAGGCCACAATGGTTTCTAATAAGTCTTTTGGAATTAGCTCATAATGAAACGTTAAAACGGCTACATATAAAGGTGTCGCAAAAATGGAAAATATCACAGCAAATATGCGTAACAGCCTAAAGCAAGAAGCCGCAATCCACGACATATTGTAGTCTTCCATAGTGGAAAAATACTCAAGTAAAATCGTCGGGGCAAGCAAGACATGAGGCGAGCCATCCACTAATATGGCAATTTTCCCTTCTGATAAACCTGAAGAGACGCGGTCGGGTCTTTCTGTATTTAAAAACAACGGAAAGATCGTATTGGACACATCATAAAGCATCTGTGCAAGGTAATTTGCATCTAAAATTTGATCAAAATCAATGTCTTCAATACGCTGGAGAACGGTTTCAATGTTTGTCGGATTAGCAATCTCTTCAATATATAGCACCGCTACTTTTGTTTGCGAAAGCGTGCCAACCGTCTTTTCTGACACTTTCAGGTTCGGTGTCGGCAGCCGCCGTCTGACCAAATTTAAATTGGTATCCAAAACCTCCACAAATGCTTCCTGTGCACTAATAATGCCAAATTCTATCTCGGGCGGACCTACTTGTCTGCCTTTCTTTTCTTCAATCGGGATCAGAAGCGCTTTGCCCCAATCCGTTTCGAGCCGAATGGCCAAGTTACCTAAATGAAGCGCTTTTTCCACTTCCTGAAGATCGGTCGTGATGACGGACTGTTCAATGGGAATTCGTTCTTTCAGCTCCTCAAGAGTAGGGGTGAGATGTAATTCTTTCATGCAGGGCAAAATTTGTTCATGGAGTAGATGCCCATTAATTAAAGAACGAAAAAAAGAAATTCGATAAAGAAACCCTTCACTTCGTGACAACTCGTTTGTAAAATCAGAGGAACGTGACAATGCCTCAAATACTGAATTTGGGTCCTTTTGATGTTGTTTGTTTTTCTTCAGCACTTGAACCATCTCCTTCCGGAATTTGCCTCTATTATCCAACCAATTGCCGGAAGATATGCATGAAAAAAAGCGTTCAGCTTGATGTGCTGGACGCTTCTTTTCCATATTGAACCGCTTCTAATAAAAAATCTACGAGATGAACAGCACGCATGCTGTTCGATTGTCCTGAACGTTTGATACCTGCTGCCATTTGCAGCTGGCAGCCTGGATTGGACGTGACAATAGCAGCCGCAGCTGTTTGACTAGCTTCTGTCATTTTATGATCTAAAATTTGCATCGACATTTGTGGCTGCAAGATATTATAAATTCCAGCAGATCCGCAGCAGCGGTCGGCATCCTTCATTTCTTTAAATGATACCCCTTGAATTGCCTTCATGAGCACCCTTGGCGCTTGCTGTACACCCATTCCGTTCCGCAAATGACAGGAATCTTGATAGGTGATGACTTGCTTTGGCAAAGCAAGCGGCGTACGGCCGTGAAATTCCAGCTCCACGAGAATGTCTGATATATCCGTGATTTTCTGTGAGAAGGCTTCACCTCGCTTTTGAAAAGGCGGATCATCCTTTAGTAAATGATCATAATCACTTAAAAAGGCACCACATCCGCCCGCATTCATGACAATGGCATCTGCCTCAACCTCCTCAAATGCTTCAATATTCCGCCTTGCTAGCTCTTTCGCTTGCTCTTTTTCTCCACTATGACCATGAAGTGCACCGCAGCACGTCTGAACAGGAGGGATGACAACGTCACAGCCGGCCAGCTGCAAAAGCTGGATGGTCGCTTCGTTTGTGCTGGAAAAAACGGTGTCCATTAAGCAGCCAGTAAAAAAGGCGACACGTTTTCTTGCTGTGCCAATGGCTTTGTATTCTAACGCACGGCTTTTTTGTTGTCGCGGCACCTTTGGAAGGGCCTCTTCCATCAGCTGTAAATGCGGCGGAAGTACCTTTAGCATGCCAGACTTGCGGGCGGCCGTTTGCAGACCAGAGGTTTGATAAAATCGCAGTAGTCCAGCCGCTTGACGCATTCGGCTTTGGGAAGGAAAGAGTCCTTTAAACACAACACGTCTCACAAATTTGACAGGAAGGGATTGTTTCTTGTGCTGCTGAATGATGTCTCTTGCATCCTCAAGTAAACGTCCATATTTGACGCCTGAGGGGCAAACCGGTTCACATGCACGGCAGCCAAGACAAAGGTTCAATGAATGTTCGACGTCTTCATCAGGCTCAATCACGCCGTCTCTTACCGCCTTCATTAAAGCAATTCGGCCGCGGGGTGAGTGCGTTTCTTGTTGACCGGATTCAATATAAGTAGGGCAGGAAGGGAGGCAGAAGCCGCAGCGCATGCAATTGAGCAGCTCCTTTTCATCCATTTGCTGTTGAAATGTTTGCTGAATCTTTGTTTGTTTAGAGGAATTCATGAGACCACCACTCGCTTCCTTGCCGCTTTTCCAAACACCTTATCAGGATTCATGATATTTGCTGGATCTAGCGCTTGTTTGATCGCTTTCATTGCAGCGATTCCTTCTTTTTTGACCTTTAGCTCCAAATAGGGGGCTTTCATTAGACCCACACCATGCTCACCCGTAATGGTGCCACCAAGGGAGACTGCTTTTTCAAAAATGGCCTGAAATGCTTCTTCAACCCGCTTCATTTCTTCTTCATTTCTTGCATCAGTTGCACAAGTAGGATGCAGATTTCCGTCACCTGCATGACCAAATGTACAGATTTTCACGTCGTACTCTCTCGCAATGTCTTCGATCGCGCGCACCATGTTCGCAATTTCAGAACGGGGCACTGTGGCATCTTCTAAAATGGTCGTAGGGCTTAAACGGGCGAGGGCAGATAAAGCGGCTCGCCTCGCTGTTAAAAGGGCACTTGCTTCTTCTTCAGAGTGTGCGATATTCACTTCTTTTGCACCGTGCTGCTGACAAACCTTTGCAATGCTTTGCATATCACGGGAAACAGCCTCAGGATTGCCGTCCTGTTCGATTAATAGCACCGCTTGAACGTCAGTCGGCAGGCCGATTTTGGCAAAGTCTTCGACGACTTCTAGTGTCGGCTGATCCATAAATTCTAACGTGGCGGGGATGATACGCTCTGCAATAATCGCCGAAACTGATGCAGCTGCTTCCTCAAGGCTTTCATATAAACAAAGCATCGTTTGTTTAGTTTCTGGAAGCGGCAAAAGCTTCAGCGTGGCTTCAGTGACAATTCCGAGCGTTCCTTCTGATCCAACAAATAAACGGGTCATGTCATACCCGGCCACGTCCTTTGCGAGCTTGCCGCCCGTTTTGATGATGTCACCGTTTGGCAGAACCACTTCAAGTCCAAGTACATAATCTCTCGTCACACCATATTTTAACCCCCGGAGCCCACCTGAATTTTCATTAATATTGCCGCCTAACGTCGAAATTTTCATCGAGCTTGGGTCTGGTGGATAGAAAAGGCCTCTTGCCTCTACTTGGTGAATGAGTTCCTGTGTGATCAAACCAGGCTGGACCGTTGCAGTCAGGTTTTCTTCGTCAATTTCGATGAATTGGTTCATTCTTGTAAACAACATCACAAGTCCGCCTTGTGTCGGACAGGTGCCTGCACAAAGGTTCGTACCGGATCCTCTTGGCACAATCGGCACCTTATATGAGGCGCAGAGCCGAACAATTTGCTGGATCTCCTCAGCCGCGTGCGGGCTTACGATGACATCTGGCATATGCTGAAAATTAGGCGTTGCATCATAAGAGTAGGCAAGCCGATCGGCTTTACTGCGCTGTACATGAGACGCACCGACAATCTTTTTTAATTGACTAATAAATTCAGAATTTAACATACGCATTCACTCCTACTGATTAGACATACCGTTTCTTTCAGTATAAAAAAAGAATCGCCTCATGCCTATGGACGATTCTACAAAATATCGGGCTTCTCGCCTCGTTTATTTGGATGATGATCTAATAGCATCAAGGCTAAATAAAAGAGCATCGCATCCTGCATGCGTTTCGGATCAAGGGTCGTTAAATCTTGGATACGTTTTAGCCTGTAATGCAGTGTATTGATATGTACGTGCATCGCTTCCGCAGTATATTTCAATGAGCAATCTGACGTCATCAGTACACGCAATGTTTTCACTAGTTCAGGGTAGGGGAGAAGCGGGACAATCGTTCGATCAAGGAACACTTCTTTTGTTTCCTGACTCACTTCTTCTATAAAAAGTTCAAGTGTTAAATCCTCATCAAACACAATCGGTGTATCTGCATTCGCCATTTTTAAAGCACGAAAGGCTTGATGAAATGATTGCTTCATCATCTGTCCAGCTGCAGGTTTTCCCGCACCTATCAAAACCTTTGACTTAGGATGTGCGGTGAGCGCAGCATGGATGTGAAAAAGACGCTGCCGCAAAGTATCACGGTCATTTGCCGAGGTTTGTAGCATGAGCAAAAAGCGGGCATGTCCCCAGCGGACGATCATTTCCTGATTGGTGAGATGCAGCATTTCCTTCACTTTTTTGTATTGATCCTGCTTCATAAACGATTCATCGTGACAATCAATGAGGACGACCGCACGCTGCTTATTGATATCAAGCTGAAGCCGCGCTGCTTTTTCAGTGAGATCGATGGCTGTCTCTGGCAGATGAAGCCAGTCGAACACAAACGCTTCAAGCTGCCGTTCATCGGTTTCCGTTTCTAGAAAAAATTCATGTTCTTGAATAAGCAATTCGGTCATTTTTCTTAATATTTCGCCAAATGGAGAGACATGGACAGGATTTCCTGTCATCCCAATTACACCAATGACCTCTTGCTTAAAATAAATAGGCAGATTGATGCCAGCTTTGACCCCTTTCATTCGCTGCTCATCATCCTTTGTAAGGATTCGTTTTTGTCCTTCAAAGGATGTCAAATATGCCCCTTCATGAAATTGACCAATGCGCGCTGGATCTGTTGCCGCTATGATGGTGCCGTTTGTTTGTGTAATGATGATTTCCTCAGTCAGCACCTTTTTGACCTCGTCTACGATTTTTTCTGCCAGTGTCATTGTGAGCAAAACGTACCCCTCCGAGATGTATCTTTTGACACTATCATACCATCATATGCTGAGTCATATCTTTCTTTTCATGAGTTATGCTAAAATAATACACGCACATGAAGGAGAAGAAAGGAGACATAGCCATGTCGCTACAAAATCGCTTACAAGATCTATTGAAAGAAGGACAAGTGCTGACAGACTTTGAATATGACGAAGCGGCGCGCCACAATTGGCCTTTAGAGGGTGCAAGAATAAAGGAAGAGGCACGCTTTAGCGATGTATATATTGAGCGTGTAGACAAAGAATCCGAGGACATGATTCAATCAGAGGGCGCCTCATTTCTAAACACACCGCTTACATATGTAAAACAACATCAAAAAGAATTCATTTATATCGAATCAAAGTGGTTTGATGTGGTGAGAGTCGATGGATTAGCCATTGAATGGGACGAAGTATTTCAAACGTATACCGTGTTATTCGGTTTCAAACGTCCTAAAAAAGACACAGGCATTCTAAAGGACATGCTGGCTTCATTAAATGGTGCGCAGCTTCAATTTAATGGGCAAGACGGTTTGTTTGATGTGAATTTACAGCTTCTTGAGCTTGAGGACATCCATGAAGATATGCCCTTCATTGAAGTCATCTCTGCCGTGTACCGCTTTTTATTCCGCCTGATCATGCAGCTTGAAATGAATGAATTAAAAAACGGCTCAAATTCCTGAGCCGTTTTTTTGTGATCCATCTATTTTGATGAAGGCGTGACAAACCGTACATCATGCTCTTTTCCATATTGAAGATAATCTTCACTTGGCTGTTTATTCGTCACGACGACATCAAGATCTTGCAAATGACAAAATGTGGTCAAAGCGTAATGATTAAATTTACTATCATCCACTAATAAAAACGTTTTGGCACTCTTTTCAACAACCGTCTTTTTAATATCCGTTTCAAGCGGGGACGAATTCGTGACGCCGTGATCAATGGATAAACCAGTTGATGCGATAAAGGCTTTATTGACATTGTAAGTTTTCAAACGCTCTACACTTTGATAGCCAACGAATGAATTCGTTTTTCTCTCAAGCATCCCGCCGGTGGAAAAGATAGTGAGATTCTCATAAGGCATCGCCTGTGTGATGAAATCTACATTATTGGTCACAACAGTCACCTGTTTCTCAGTCAAATAGGGAAGCATCTCAAGTGTTGTCGTACCAGAATCAACAAAAATCATATCCCCATTTTCCACAAAAGCAGCTGCTGTTTGACCAATCAATTGCTTTTTACTCAGCTGATGGGTCTTTCGCTCCTGATATACTACTAATGTTGAATGATTCACAGCCACTCCGCCATATACTTTTTTGAGCACGCCGGACTCGACCAATGCTTGTACATCTCGGCGTATCGTGTTTTTTGAAACGCCAAAATGCGCCACAAGCTCATCCAGTGAGGCAGATTCCCGGTCAAACACATACTCTTTGATTTGCTGAATCCGTTTTGTTTTGATCATGCTACATTTCTCCAATCCAACCGTATGTCCTTTTTCCATTATACCAAATGGCTTCTCTTTTCCCCATCTCGATAAAAGCGTATGATAGAGAAAAGAACGTAACGGAAAGGACTTTCACTTCTATGAATCAATCAAACAACCCATTTTCAAAGCTTGCGAATTTTAGAGAAGTAGGGGGACTTCACACAACAGATGAAATGGTGATCAGGGAGGGGATGATTTATCGATCCGCAGATTTGTCCCGTCTGACGAAACAAGATATCGAAACGTTTTCGACCCTTGGGATTCAAACTGTTTGCGATCTCCGTACAGCCTCAGAACGCAAATCACATCCGCCAAAGATCAAGGAACATAACAAAATCGTCCATATTCCCATGCATCCTGACAGTAAGATGCCAAGTAAATGGACCATGTTTCGTATGCTGGTAGCAGAAGGGAAATCTTTCACTTTCACACCGATTATGAAGGATTTATATCAAAGCATGCTCACAGAGCGTAAAGAAGAAATTCAGCAACTGTTCACACTGCTTTCAGATAAAAGCAATTACCCGCTGATGCTTCACTGCACAAGCGGTAAGGACCGGACAGGCTTTTTATCTGCCCTCATTCAATTAGCAGCAGGTGTACCGATGTCTGCCGTTTTAAGTGAATACATGCGCTCTAACGAAGGGGTGAAAATGCTTGTCAGAAGGCAGCAGCGATTTGTCCGGATGATGAGTTTATATCGGGTATCAAAAGAGCAAATTCAGCCGCTTCTCGGTGTGCAGCAAGATTATCTGGAAGATGTGCTAAACGAAATGATGAAGACATACGGGAGTGCAGAGCGGTATTTAATCGAGGCTTGCGACATCCCTGAAGTCCAGCTCAAGGAAATGAAAAACATCCTGCTGACACCATCTGCTGGCATTCGATCTCAAAAAGCGGAATAAACTGATGATGAGGTGATGCAAAAAATGGTGAAAAAGATCTGTATGACGTGTCTATTACTAATCTTAATGTTTGTATTCTTATTGATTCCTTCTAGCAGTCTAGCTCGTCCAATCCCAAAAGGGAAGCTTGAAAGCACAAGAGAGATGCGCGCAGTATGGATCGCATCGGTTTATAATTTAGATTGGCCTTCAAAGAAAGGACTGCCTGTCAAAGAGCAAAAAGAAGAGTTTATTCATTTGTTAGATGAGATCAAAGCGATGAATATGAATGCCGTGATCATGCAAATTAAACCGACAGCAGATGCCTTTTACCCTTCGGCATACGGGCCGTGGTCCGAATATTTAACCGGCACGCAAGGGAAAGATCCCGGGTATGACCCGCTTGAGTTCATGATCGAAGAAGCTCATAAACGCGGGCTCGAATTTCACGCTTGGTTTAACCCGTATCGCATCACAATGAATCATACCGATCTCAGCCGTTTATCAGCCGATCACCCGGCAAAAAAACATCCTGATTGGACCATTGCATACGGAAATCAGCTTTATTTCAATCCAGGCATTCCAAAAGCTCAGGAGTTCATTGTCGGCGGTATAGAAGAAGTCGTGAAAAACTACGATATTGATGCAGTGCATATGGATGATTATTTTTACCCGAATAAAATAGCCGGTGTGCCGTTCCCAGATCAAGAAACGTATGAAACATATGGAAAAAAGGCATTTACGCATATAGAAGATTGGCGAAGAGATAATGTGAACCAATTGGTCAAGCAAATCAACGACACCGTGAAGAAAGTAAAGCCGTATGTGAAATTTGGTATTAGCCCATTTGGAGTATGGCGCAACATAAAGGATGATCCGACTGGTTCAAATACCACAGCAGGGATGACCAATTACGATGATTTGTATGCTGATACAAGAGAGTGGATTCAGCAGCATGATATCGACTATGTCACCCCGCAAATTTACTGGAGCATCGGTTTTCAGGCAGCCGCCTATGACGTGCTCACGAAATGGTGGTCAAATGAAGTGAAGGGAGAGCCTGTTCACCTGTACATTGGTCAGGCGACGTATAAAATTAATCAAAACAGTGATCCTGCTTGGTCAGATCCAGAAGAATACTTTCGGCAGATCCAGCTAAACAGACAGTCACCTCTCGTACAGGGAAGCATGCACTTTAGCCTAAAGGATATCAACCGTAACCCTTTGAATGTCAAAAATCGATTGATAGAAGATGCGTACCGTAAACCGGCTCTCATTCCAGAAATGCCTTGGCTTCATCAGAAAGCGCCAAAAAAACCAATCATTCAATCTATTAAAAAAACAGCAGATGGTGCAGCTTTACAGATCAAAAATGATCCGCAATCTACCGCATCCTATTATGCAGTCTATCGATTGACGACGAAAGGAACATATGAGTTGCTTCAAACTGTTAGAAAAGAAACTGGTACGCTGACATCCGTCAAAGATCTTTCAGTTCACCAGAATAAGAGTGTTACTTACAAAGTAACGGCTCTCAATCGTCTTCATCACGAAAGCAAACCTTCTACAAAAAGAGTGAGATAACGAAAAAGCATGAATGAGGATTTTCTTCGTTCATGCTTTTTTCTATTATTTTTGTTTTAATTTTCTGAATTCAGCCAAGCTTGGCATGAAGCAGCCACTTGATTAATAAATATGATAGAAAAGAGCCAAAGGGGGAAACATGATGGATTTTGAATTAACGAAAGAACAGCAAATGATCCGGCAGATGGTCAAAGAATTCGCCAAGGAAGAAATTGCACCACTCGCTCAAACCATTGATGAACAGGCTGTATTCCCAGCCCAAACTTTTCAAAAAATGGGGGAGCTCGGCTTGATGGGTATTCCTTTTCCAGAGAAATACGGAGGCTCAGGTGGAGATACAATCTCATATGCACTCGCTGTAGAAGAAATCGGAAAACAGTGTGCCAGTACAGGTCTTAGCTATGCCGCGGCCGTTTCCTTAGGCGCAAGCCCGCTGTATTACTTCGGTACAGAGGAACAAAAAATGGATCACCTCGTCCCGCTGGCCTCTGGAACAGCACTCGGTTCCTTCGGTTTAACAGAGCCAAATGCAGGATCAGATGCTAAAGGGACGAAAACAAAAGCGGTCAAAGACGGACAAGAATATGTGATCAGCGGGGAGAAGTGCTGGATCACAAACGCCAATTTTGCCAGAACCATTATCGTCACAGCGGTCACGGATCATGATGAGCACGGACGCCCAATCATCTCCGCCTTCATTGTAGAAAAAGGGCAAAAAGGGCTGACCATTACAAATCCATATGACAAAATGGGGGTGCGCGGTTCAGATACGGCTGAAATCATTTTAGACAACGTACGTGTACCAGCACATCATATATTAGGAGATCCAAACAAAGGCTTCAAGCAATTTTTATACACTTTAGACGGGGGGCGAATTTCGATTGCTGCCTTATCAGTTGGCATCGCGCAGGCTGCACTTGATGCCTCACTATCCTATGCTAAGGAAAGAAAGCAATTTGGGCAGACCCTTTCTTCCTTCCAAGCCATTCAGTTTAAGCTGGCAGATATGGCGATGCAAATAGAACTCGCTAGACAAATGGTGTGGAAAGCCGCCTGGCTGAAAGATCATGGCAAGCCATTTACAAAAGAAGCTGCCTATGCCAAGCTTTTCGCTTCAGAAATGGCGACAAAAGCAAGTCTTGATGCTGTCCAAATTCACGGAGGAACAGGCTATATGAAAGAGTGCGGGGTAGAACGGCTTGTGAGAGATGCCAAGCTCATGGAAATTGGAGAAGGCACCTCTGAAATTCAGCGTTTAGTCATCGCAAGACAATTGTTAGCTTAATTCTGTTATGAAAACGCTTACTATTGGTGGAGGAGGAATTCATGATGTCGATTCATCCACAAACGATTGGCTCCCTATTAAAAGAGAAAAAGGAGCAGCACCCAGCACATGAAGCCATTGTGTATCCAGAACGTTCATTACGTTATTCATACGAAGCGTTTTTTAAAGAGGTCAAGGAAACAGGGAAAGGTCTTATGGCATTAGGCGTTCAAAAAGGAGATCATATCGCCATTATGGCACCCAATGTACCTGAATGGCTCATGCTGCAATTCGCCTGCGCTTCTATTGGAGCCGTTCTTGTCACCGTGAATACGAACTTTCAATCACAAGAACTCGCTTACTTACTAAAGCACTCTGATAGCAGCATGCTGTTTATCGTAGACGGGTTTAAAGAGACATCCTATGTCAGAATGCTTGAAGACCTCATCCCAGAGGTCCAAACAGCTCATCAGGGCGAGATCACTTCAACAGCATTTCCATATTTAAAAAGTGTCGTTTATATTGGCGAGCACACGCCAAAGGGCATGCGCAGCTGGGACAGTATTCAAGCTGCTGCCAAAAGAACGGAGGATGATGAATGGGAGAAACGAATGGAGGAGCTGACGCCTGATGACGTCATTAATATGCAATATACGTCAGGGACAACCGGCTACCCAAAAGGTGTCATGCTCAGCCATACAAACATCGTCTGCAATGCCAGTCAAATCGCAGATTGCATGAAGCTCACCCGTGAAGACCGCATGTGTATCCCCGTGCCGTTTTTTCATTGCTTTGGGTCTGTTCTTGGCGTACTTGCTTGTCTCGCAAAAGGTGGCACGATTATTCCAATTGAATCTTTCCACCCAGAGCGAGTCCTTCAAACAGTGGAAAAAGAGAAGTGCACGGTTCTTCACGGCGTCCCGACAATGTTCATCGCAGAGCTTGATCATCCGAATTTTCACAAGTACAATCTGTCCACATTACGCACCGGCATTATGGCAGGATCTCTCTGCCCATCCCATGTGATGAAAGCCGTCATTGAACAAATGGGTCTGAAGGAGCTCACGATTGCCTACGGCCAGACTGAAAGCTCACCTGTCATTACCCAAACAAGAACGGATGATTCATTTGAAAGGCGGGTTCAAACAGTCGGACGGGCGCTTCCTCACATCGAGGTAAAAATCACCGCCCCAGGTACCCCATATGAAGTACCAAGAGGAGAACAAGGCGAGCTGTGCACGAAAGGCTATCACGTGATGAAAGGCTACTATAAAAATGAAGAAGCCACAAATGAAGTCATTGATGAGGACGGGTGGCTTCATACAGGAGATTTAGCGGAGATGGATGAGGATGGCTATGTGAAAATCACAGGACGGCTGAAAGATATGATCATTAGAGGCGGGGAAAATGTTTATCCAAAAGAGATTGAAGACGTTCTTTACACGCATCCAGCCATTCTTGATGCACAGGTCGTCGGTATTCCTGACGAGACTTACGGAGAAGAAGCCGCCGCATTCATTCGGCTCAAACAAGGTCGCACGGTGACGATTGAGACATTAACCAGCTACTGTCAGTCACAAATGGCACGCTACAAAATTCCGAAATATTTTTTCATCACAGACGAGTATCCGATGACCGCCTCAGGGAAGATTCAAAAATTTCGTCTGAAAAAACAGGCACTTGATCTAATAAAGGAGTGAGGGCAGCGATGTTCAAAAAAGTATTGATCGCCAATCGAGGCGAAATTGCTCGTCGAATTATTCGGACTTGTAAAAGGCTCGGGATCAACACCGTGGCTGTTTATTCAGAGGCAGATCAGCATGCACTTCATGTGCAAGAAGCAGACAGCGCCTATCTTATTGGAGGTGCAAAAGTATCTGAAAGCTATTTAAACATGGAAGTGATCATCGAGGTAGCCAAGCAGACAAATACAGACGCCATCCACCCTGGGTATGGCCTTTTATCAGAAAATGCCGCCTTTGCAGAACGCTGCCGCAGCGAAGGAATCGCTTTTATTGGTCCATCTGCACAGGTCATTCAGCGCATGGGGAATAAAATTGAAGCGAGAAAAACGATGGATCATGCGGGAATCCCCATTGTACCTGGCGTTTCAGCACCTCTCCATGACGCAGAAGAAGGAGTCAGTAAAGCGCAGGCACTCGGTTATCCGATCATGCTCAAGGCATCAAGCGGAGGCGGAGGTATAGGCATGCAGCTTGTCCGAAATGATGAGGAGCTGCGTAAAGCTTTTGAGGGAAATCAAAAAAGAGCGCAAAGTTTTTTTAACGACGGGACGCTTTATATGGAAAAGGTCATTGAAGACGCGCGGCACATTGAAATCCAGGTCCTCTTTGATTCATTCGGCCACGGGGTTCACTTATTTGAGCGCGACTGTTCACTCCAGAGAAGACACCAGAAAATCATCGAAGAAGCACCAGCTGCCTGTCTCGATGAATCCGTAAGACAAGAGATGGGATGGGTGGCGGTGAAAGCAGCCAAAGCCATTGGCTATGAAAATGCAGGGACAATTGAATGTTTAGTCGATCAAAACCAACAATTTTACTTTTTAGAGATGAACACGAGATTACAAGTAGAGCACCCTGTCACAGAAGAAATTACAGGTATTGATCTTGTCGAGGAGCAACTGAAAATCGCTGCATCAGAGCCGCTTTCCTTCAATCAGGGGGACATTCATCAAATCGGGCATGCCATCGAGGTCAGAATCTATGCGGAGGATCCCGTCACCTTTTATCCGTCACCAGGAACAATCACTCGACTATCTATACCAGAAGCTCCCTATATACGCCATGAATCAAGTGTGACAAGCGGGAGCGTCATTACCCCATATTACGATCCAATGATTGCGAAGATGGTCGTTTACGGTGATACACGAAAACTTGCAATAGAACGATTAAAACAGGCGTTACAAGCATATGAAATAGAAGGGATCAAAACCAACTTACCGCTTTTGAGGGAAATGGCTGAATCATCTGCTTTCTTACATGGCAGCATCACAACCGATTTTCTCATGAAAAAAAGGGAGGGGAACCGTTCATGAAAACGGTCACGATACAAATGGCGGGAAACTTATGGAAGCTTCTTGTGAAACAAGGCGATGAAGTGCAACAAGGGCAGGAGGTCGCTATCTTGGAATCAATGAAAATGGAGATTCCAATAGTGGCAGAAGAGGCAGGTGTCATCAGCAAAGTGTATAAAAGAGAGGGAGAATTTGTCGATGAAGGGGAGGTTCTTCTAGAGCTGACAGAATAGGGGGAAGCGAGATGGCATTACCAAAGCGTGTACTTATTAGGGAGGTTGGCCCGCGGGACGGATTGCAAAATGAATCCACTTGGCTGGACACAAGTGAGAAACAAAGATGGATTGAACTGCTCACAACAGCCCGGCTTCCTTATATTGAAGTCACCTCATTTGTTCATCCTAAATGGGTCCCAGCCTTAAAAGACGCCAAAGAGTTAGCCCAATCCTTACACAAAAGAGGCGACATCACCTATGCAGCACTCATTCCTAACGAAAAAGGCTTAGCTCACTTTTTTGAAGCAAATCTTGACACAGGCGCTATGTTTATCTCCTCGAGTGAAACACATAACAAAAAGAATATGAATCAATCCATCCACGAAACACTTCCTGTCATCAAACAAATGACAGCTGATTTAAAAGTAGCAGGAAAACAGACACGCGCATATATTTCCACCGTGTTTGGCTGCCCTTATGAACATCAAGTGCCGATGGATCAAGTGTTGCGGTTAACGGATATGCTGCTTTCTTATGGCATTGATGAAATATCACTCGGCGACACCATTGGAGAAGCCCATCCGCTTCAAGTAGAAAGACGCTTAGACATTTTACTTGAACGTTTTCCTGCTGATAAAATCGCTCTTCATTTTCATGATACGAAAGGGATGGGTCTTGCCAATATTTATACGGCATTAAAAGCTGGAATCACCACATTTGACGCCTCTAGCGGCGGGCTAGGCGGCTGTCCATATGCGCCTGGCTCTAGTGGAAATGTCGCGACAGAAGATGTCGTGCATATGCTTCAAAAACTAGGAATTGAAACCAATATCGATTTTCCAGCATTGATAAAAGCGGCAGAATGGATCGAATCAAAAGTAAATCGAACCCTGCCTAGTCATTGTTTACGCGCTTTTCACTCTCATACTACTTCATAAAGGATGAATGTGACATGACATCATTGGTCAATTTTACGATACAAGATGAACAGATTGGAATCATGACCTTAAACAGACCAGCACAAGCAAATTCCCTATCTGCTGCGATGCTTGAGGAGATCAATCAACTCATTCAAGAAATCAAACATGATGAAAGCATCCGCTGCCTGCTCATGACAGGAGCTGGTTCTAACGTTTTTTGCGCAGGTGCTGATTTAAAAGAGCGACGATTGATGACAGAAGAAGAAGCAAAAGCGGCAGTTCTGTCAATTCAGCAAACCTTTACAGAACTTGAATCCCTTCCTGTACCTGTCATTGCCGTCATGAATGGACACGCACTTGGCGGAGGACTTGAGCTCGCACTGGCTTGTGATATTCGCATCGCACGAGCCGGAGCAAGACTCGGTCTGCCAGAAACAGGACTAGCTATCATACCAGGGGCAGGAGGGACGCAGCGGCTTCCTCGTCTCATTGGACTCGGTAAAGCAAAAGAACTCATTTTCACAGGTGCTTCATTACAAGCTGAAGAAGCCATTCAAATTGGACTAATTGAGCACCTCTCTTTAGCAGATTCCCTTATGAATGACGCCATTTCTCTCGCAAAACAAATCGCCAAAAACGGCCCAATTGCTTTAAAAGAAGCGAAACGAGCGATTCAAATGAGTCTTGATCACGATCTGCGTACAGGTTTGATGAAGGAATACGAAGCCTATGTACGGCTCATTGATACAGAAGATCGAATGGAGGGTCTTCAAGCTTTCCAAGAAAAACGAACGCCTCAATACAGAGGCAACTAGCAAGAAAGGGGAATGGGTATGATTGAAGAATATGAAGTGAAAAAACAGCGGATTGTCAAAGGAGGAGCTGAACGATACCATCAAAAAAACAAAGAAAAAGGAAAATTGTTCGTCCGTGACCGGCTCCAGTTGCTATTAGATCAGGGTTCGTTCATTGAGGATGCGATGTTTGCCGAGTGTAAAGATGAGCATTTACCAGCAGATGGTGTTGTTACAGGGACGGGGCGGATGAATGGGCAAACCGTATGCGTTATGGCCAATGATTCTACTGTCAAAGCTGGATCATGGGGCGTCAAAACGGTCGAAAAAATCATCAGAATCCAAGAAACAGCAGAAAAGCTCAACTGCCCAATGCTGTATTTAGTCGACTCTGCGGGTGCTAGAATCACCGATCAAATTGCGATGTTTCCAGGCAGAAGAGGAGCGGGACGCATTTTTTATAACCAAGTGAAGCTGTCTGGACGTATCCCGCAAGTTTGTTTACTATTTGGTCCTTCTGCGGCAGGAGGTGCTTACATTCCTGCTTTTTGTGACATCGTTGTGATGGTCGAAGGGAATGCCTCGATGTATTTAGGCTCTCCGAGAATGGCCGAAATGGTGATTGGAGAAAAAGTAACACTTGAAGAAATGGGCGGGGCAAACATGCACTGCAGCATATCAGGATGTGGTGATATTTTAGCCAAAACCGAGGAAGAAGCCATTCAAATCGCTCGCGACTATTTAACCTACATGCCTGCCAACTATACAGAAAAACCAAAACTGGCAGCCGCAAAAGCACCTAAAGCATCTGAGAGGACCATCCAAGACCTTATTCCTAAAGGGCAGAATACCCCTTTTGATATGTATCAGCTCATTGATTTACTCATTGATGAAGGATCATTTTTTGAAATCAAAAAACTGTTTGCCGCAGAGCTGATCACAGGCTTTGGCCGCATGAACGGGCAGCCTGTCGGTCTTATTGCCAACCAGCCGAGGATAAAAGGCGGGGTGCTGTTCCATGACTCAGCTGACAAAGCTGCCAAGTTTATTCAGCTATGTGACGCCTTTCATATCCCGCTCCTTTTCCTTGCGGATATACCGGGATTTATGATCGGAACAAAAGTGGAACAAGCTGGCATTATTAGGCACGGGGCGAAAATGATCTCCGCTATGTCAGAGGCAACCGTTCCGAAAATATCGGTCATTGTGCGTAAAGCATACGGTGCAGGTTTATATGCAATGGCAGGACCAGCGTTTGAACCAGACTGCTGTCTTGCTCTTCCATCAGCGCAAATTGCTGTCATGGGGCCAGAAGCGGCTGTAAATGCTGTCTATGCAAATAAGATTGCCGAATTGCCTGCTGAAGAGAGAGCTGCATTTATCCAAGAGAAACGCAAGGAATATCAAGAAGATATGAATATATATGAGCTTGCATCTGAAATGATTGTCGACGGCGTCATCCCGTTCGACCACCTGCGAGATGAGCTTTGTCATCGATTACAAGCCTATTCCTCAAAAGAGATGACATTTACAAGCCGAAAACATCCGGTCTATCCGGTCTAAGGGGGGGCAGCCTCATGATGAACCTGAAACCAGTATGGAAACCGGAAGAGCAGATGATCAAACAGACACGTCTTTACCAATGGATGCACTCACTTGGTTTTTCTACTTATGATGCATTCTACAAAGCTAGTATCGAGCGTACTGATTGGTTTTGGAGAGAAGCTGAAAAGGCGGTCGGTATCAAATGGAAGATGCCGTATGAATCCGCATTAGGTCAAGATTCACTCATGTGGCCAAACTGGTATAAAGGCGGCCAACTCAACATAACCGAAACGGCCGTGGACAAATGGGCAGAGAACGAAGAAGCGCAGCATCAGCCAGCCGTGATTTGGAAAAACGAGATGGGCGAAGAGAGGAGATGGACGTATCTCGATCTTCAGGAAAAGGTGAATCGCCTCGCTGCTGGCTTTTTGAAGAATGGGCTTCAAAAAGGAGATGTGGCAGTCATTTATATGCCGATGCTTCCTGAAACGGTCGCTGTCATGCTAGCCTTTGCAAAAATTGGCGTTATCTTTAGCCCCGTCTTCTCTGGATATGGAAGCGAGCCTCTTGCCGTACGTATTCGTGCGTCAGGTGCAGCCATTGTCGTCACAGGCTCAAGCATGACGCGCCGCGGGAAGAAGATCAATATGCGGGAATGTGCAGCAGAAGCCATAGGCAAAACCACGACCGTCAAAACCGTTATTGTACACACCTCCTCTGACACTGAATATGAAGGAGATATTAGGTTAAACGATTTGTTAAAAGAAGACCCGATAAGTGAACCGACCTATCTCACAAATGAAGAGCCTCTCATGATCTTATACACTTCTGGAACGACTGGTACGCCAAAAGGAGCGGTTCATACACACGCAGGATTCCCTGTAAAAGCAGCTTTTGATGCCGGTCTTTGTATGGACGTTGCAAAAGGAGACCGCTTGTTTTGGCTCACAGACATGGGCTGGATGATGGGGCCATTTCTCGTCTTTGGCGGCTTGATCAATGGAGCTGCGATTGTTTTATATGACGGCGCACCCGATTATCCAGATGAACAGCACCTCTGGTCATTCATTCACAAGCAAAAGATCACCCACTTTGGTCTTTCACCTACGTTTGTTCGATCCGCAATGCAGCAAGATCTTGCAAGTATAAAGCTGCCCCATGTCAAAGCCATCATATCTACAGGTGAGCCATGGAATGAAGCACCATGGCAATGGCTTTTTGATAAAATTGGTCGAAAGCATATTCCAATTCTAAACTATTCGGGAGGAACAGAAGTCTCAGGCGGAATAGTAGGAAGTACGTTGCTTCGCCCAATTAAACCAGTCCTTTTTAATGCGGCGATTTTAGGAATGGCAGCTGATGTATATAATGAAGCAGGTCAGAGCGTCATAAATGAAGTAGGAGAGCTCGTTGTGAAAAAGCCATGGGTTGGCATGACATGTGGGTTTTGGAAAGATCCTAAGCGTTATGAAGACACGTATTTCAAACGATTTGATGGGGTGTGGACACATGGGGATTGGGTGGTGCAATCAGAGGATGGAACGTTTCATATCACTGGCAGGTCGGATGATGTCATTAATACAGCAGGAAAACGTGTCGGTCCAGCAGAAATTGAATCCATTCTTGTCGGACACCCAGCTGTACACGAGGCCGCTGTGATTGGGGTAAAGGATGAGGTGAAGGGGGAGGCACTCGTGTGCTTCATCGTGAGCAGCCCGCAGTCTTGTGACGAATCAAAACTGATTCAAGAGCTCAAAACTCATGTTGGTTCATTTGCGGGAAAAGCGCTCACGCCAAAGGAAATTCATCTTATTTCAGCTTTACCGAAAACAAGAAACGGAAAAATCGTCCGGCGTTTATTAAAAGGAGCTTATGAACAGCAGCCTCCACCAGATCTTTCTTCTTTAGACAATCCTCATGTGTACAAAAGCATTTGCGAGTACTTGAAACGGAAACAGAACAGCGTGTAAACAAGAGCCATCGCATCGGTGTTGAGGTCTGCGTGCCGGTACTCGTTCTTCCTTCCTAGGGATGAAAAAAGACAGGAGAGTGTCCTGTCTTTTTCTATTGCACATGAAAATTCGTGCCATCTGTTGTTTCTTTGACAATCCCTGCCCGAACAACAAAATCACCGAAATGTTCTTGGTCTTCTCGTTCTTTTGCATAGCGGGGGAGAAGAGCGCCAAGCTCGTTTAAAATCTCTTCCTCACCAACATTTTCACGGTACAGCTTACTTAATCTGCTACCATCAAACGCAGCGCCAAGATACATGTTGTATTTGCCAGGTGATTTGCCGATAAAACCAATTTCACCTAGCGCATGGCGGGCACAGCCATTTGGACAACCAGTCATACGAATCGTGATTTCTTTATCACTTAAGCCGTTTTCTTCAACAATCTCTTCAATTTTGTCAATCAAGCGCGGGAGGTAGCGTTCTGCTTCTGCCATTGCTAAGCCGCATGTTGGAAGAGAAACACAGGCCATTGAACTGCGGCGGAGTGCAGAGTGCTGCTGACCAGCTGATAAACCGAACTCCTGTATGAGCTGCTCGATTTGTTTCTTTTTATGAGAAGTGACATTTCCAATGATCAAATTTTGATTCGCTGTTAAGCGGAAGTCACCCGTATGAATTTTTGCGATTTCACGAATGCCCGTCATCAGCGGATAATCATCATAATCTGTGATACGTCCGCCTTCTACAAACATCGTATAATGCCATCTGCCATTGATGCCTTTTACCCAGCCATAGCGGTCCCCATTATGATCAAAGTGATAATCTCTTGCGCCTAAAAGGGCAAACCCGAGGCGGCGCTCCAGCTCTTCTTTTACATTCTCAAGACCAAGGCGGTCCACTGTATATTTAAAGCGGGCATTTTTTCGCACGGAACGGTTTCCGTAGTCACGCTGAATAGTAATCACTTGTTTCGCAATCTCTACAACTTGTTCCGGTGTACAAAAGCCAATTACTTTTGCAAGCTGAGGATAGGTCGCTGTATCACCATGAGTCATACCCATTCCGCCGCCAATTGCGACATTAAAGCCGATTAATTGCTCATTTTCGATGATCGCAATGAAGCCTAAATCCTGCGAAAAGACATCAATATCATTAGCAGGAGGGACCGCCACACCAATTTTGAATTTCCTTGGTAAATAAAGCGGGCCATACATCGGTTCAACTTCTGTATCTGGCGTTGCCGCAACCTTTTCCTCATCAAGCCAAATTTCGTGATACGCTCTTGTTTGCGGAAGCAGGTCATCACTTAATTTTTTCGCCAGCTCGTATACATCATGGTGCACTTCTGATTGATAGGGGTTTGATGTACACATGACATTCCGGTTCACGTCGCCGCAAGCAGCAATTGTATCAAGCATAGTAGAATGAATGTCTTGAATGGTTTTTTTCATATTCCATTTTAAAATACCGTGAAGCTGAAAGGTTTCACGAGTAGTCAGCTTTAACGTACCGTTTCCGTATGTGTGAGCAAGCTCATCCATCACTAGCCACTGCTTAGATGTGGCGATTCCGCCAGGCAGGCGTACGCGCAGCATAAATTGATAGGCAGGCTCAAGTTTTTGTTTCTGCCGTTCATTTCTGAGGTCCCGATCATCCTGTAAATAACTGCCGTGATGCTTCATCAGGCGGTTGTCATCATCAGGAATTCCCGCTGAAATCGGATCAAGCATTACTTCTTTTAACGTACCCCGTAAATAATCACTTTTTTCTTTGATTTCTTCTACGTCGCTCGGAGGTCCATCCGGCGCTGTTAATGCTGTCTTCACCATGTAAGTAAAAGCTCCTTTCTTTCAAGCATCAAGTCCATTAATATACGTCGCGCTGATAGCGTTTTTGCTGCTGCAAGTTAGCTAGATAGCTTTCTGCTTTCTCTTTGCTCATCGCTCCTTCTTCTTGGATAATCGATAGAAGGGTACGATGCACATCATGCGCCATATGCTTTTCATCTCCGCAAACATATACATACGCACCTTGCTCCAGCCATTCGAATAATTCTTTACTTTGTTTCCTCATTTGATGCTGAACATATACTTTTTCCTCTGAATCTCTTGAAAAAGCCACATCCATTTTCGTTAAGACGCCATCTTTTAACCACTTTTGCCATTCGGTTTGATATAAGAAGTCCGTCACAAAGTGCTGATCGCCGAAGAATAACCACGACTTTCCGCTTGCACCGATTTCTTCTCGTTCCTGCATAAACGAACGGAAAGGGGCGATACCTGTGCCTGGTCCCACCATAATGATCGGTGCATCAGGGTTTTCAGGAAGCTTAAAGTTTTGATTGTGCTGAATATAAACAGGCAGCGTATCACCTGGCTCTAAGCGCTCTGCACATAGAATGGAGCAGACACCTTGACGTTCTCTCCCGTGCGCATCATATCTCACAGCACCGATCGTCAAATGAACCTCTTCTTCATTCGCTTTCAGGCTGCTTGCAATCGAATAAAGGCGGGCAGGAATTTTTCTTAAAATCGCAGTAAAGTCTGCGGCTGTTCCTTCAAAAGGACCGAAGTCGCGCGCAGCATCGACTAAATCTCTTCCTGCTAAATACGCTTTTAACTTTTCTTCATTTCCTTCTTCTAAAAGGGCATGGAGGGCTTCACTTTTCGTCAAGTCCGCCAACTTTTGAAGAAGAGGTTTTGTTAATACTGTTATTTCAAAATGTGAGGTAAGTGCTTCTTTTAAAGGAAGAGTGTCACCGTTTTTATGAACAGTTACGGCTTCGTCTGCATTCCATCCACATGTCGTGATCAGTTCATCAACAAGCGCAGGATCATTTGTTGGATAAATTCCAAGGCTGTCACCCGGTTCATACACAAGTCCTGATCCTTCTAGTGAAAGCTCCAAATGGCGGGTCTCTTTGTTAGAGCCGCGACCATTTAGATTGATATTTTCAAGAACTTCCGCATAAAAAGGATTCGTTCTTGAGTATTCAGTAGCTGCTGTTTGGTTGCTCTCTCCTGCTGATTCTTGCGGGAAGGCTGCGGCTTCACCTTCGCTAAGTGACGATGTCACCCCTTGAAGCCATTCCGAAAACGGCTCATCATAATCAAGGTCACAATCCACTCGATCTGTCAGGCGCGTTCCGCCAAGCTCTTTGAAGCGCTCATCAAATTCTTTTCCAGTCTGACAGAAGAATTCGTAGGAGCTGTCGCCTAGCGATAAAACAGAAAAGCTTAAATGATCAAGCTTTGGCGCACGTCTGCCGTGGACATATTCATGGAAAGAAAGGGCATTATCAGGCGGATCTCCCTCGCCATGTGTGCTGACGATCATCAGTAAATTGTGTATTTTTTTCAGATTATTTGGTTTAAAATCTGACATAGAAGAGAGCGTCACTTGAAAACCTTTCTCCTCAAGATGCTGCGCTGTCTTTTTCGCTAATCCTTCAGAATTACCTGTTTGTGAGCCATAAATGACGGTAACATCTTTACTGACAGGCTGCGCAGGTACTGCGGCAGAAGGAGAAGGGGCTAGAGTAGCTGTTTCTGATCCGGTTAGAGCTGCCTGTGCTGATAAATAACCGGTAAGCCAAATTTTTTGTTGATCTGTTAAAGTCGGAAGCAGCTGATTAAGCAAGTCTGCCTGCTGCTGACTAAACGGACTGTTCAATACATGAAGTTGCAACGATATCCACCTCACAAGGAATATAAACATAGATTAATTCGATAGGAATTATATATATAGGTTCAATTTGAACTTTACCGAAAGTTTGCCATTAAGTAAAATATATAATATTGATTGTCATGATTAAGATTTCTAATACCTTTATAAGATGAATGAACTTGAAGGTGAATCAGTTTAACTGTATAAAGCATCTTAAGAAAAATGGGTCGTTTTGTTCTAAGAATGCTAGCATGAAGAAGCGATGCAAAGAATTGAAAAGGGGTGAATGAAATTTGATACAGCTAAAGTTTAAAAAAATAAAATGTTTTCGGCTTGTCATCTTGATTTTTCTCATTTTATTAGTAGCGTGCAATTCTCCGAAGGGAAATATAAAGGATTCATACAATCAGAATAAAACAACAGCACCTTTTTCAAAAAAAGGCATACTGCTATGTAAAGAGGAGACGAGTTTACTTCTTATAAACAATAAAACGCCTCTAAAAAGCGATGATTCGTTGAATACTCATCTACTTATTGATAAGTATAAAGATGATCTCATCATTATCGATTTAACGAAAGTAGATTCTAAAGAGCTGTCACAGGGGCAAACGATTGAGATTTGGTTTGATGAGTTACAAGAATCGTTTCCTCCAAAAGCAACCGTCGAAAAATACAAAATCATTATGGATAAGAATAAATAAGAGAGTAGTAAGCAGTTCTTAAAATTCGAAATGGGTTCTTACTAAATAAAAAGGGGAGAAAAACCCTAGAGTTTTCCCCCCTTCTCGATTTATGCAGTTGGTAACCCCATCACAGCTTTCACTTCTAAATATTCCTCGATGCCGAAGTCTCCCCATTCTCTTCCGATACCTGATTGCTTGAAGCCGCCAAATGGGGCAAAGTAATCTGTTTCGGCATTGTTAATGGTGATTTGGCCAGCACGAATATGTTCAGCGACATATTTTAATGTTTTATCATCTTTTCCAACAACATACCCAGCAAGGCCATACACTGTATCATTGGCGATCTCAAGGGCATGATCCAGGTCCTGATACGTGATAACACTCATGACTGGTCCAAAGATTTCTTCTTGCGCAATGGTCATATCATTTTTCACATTGGTGAAAATGGTATGCTTGGCGAAATATCCTTTATGGATTCCGTCCGGCTTTCCAGTTCCCCCTGCAAGAAGGGTAGCACCTTCTTCGATTCCTTTTTCAATATAAGATTGCACGGTATCCCATTGCTTCTTAGATACAAGCGGGCCTGTAGCGTGATCTTCTCTCGGATCACCCACTGTAAACTTCGGCAGGGCGTTCAGCAGCGCTTTTTCAAACTTGTCTTTCATTGATTCTGGAATAAGCACACGCGTAGCTGCAGAACACACTTGACCTGTATTCATCGCAATATGATGAACAGCGGTTTCTGCTGCTACATCCACATCTGCATCATCTAAGACGATAAGAGGGGATTTCCCGCCAAGCTCAAGAGCCACTTTCTTCACATTGTCCGCCGCGTTTTCCATAATTTTAGAGCCAACGGCACCTGATCCGGTAAATGAAACAAAGTCAATATCAGGATGTGAGCTAATGCCGTCACCAATCACGTCACCCGTTCCGTTTACTAAGTTGAAGACTCCTTTCGGTACACCAGCTTCATCCATAATTTCTGCAAGAATCATCGCTGCAAATGGTGTAATTTCCGCTGGCTTTAAGACAACTGGTGAGCCTGCCGCAATGGCACCTGCGATTTTAAGAGATGTCTGATTCGTTGGGAAGTTCCACGGTGTAATCAATCCGCTGACGCCAATCGCTTCTTTTATAATGGTATGTCCGCCGCGGTCCTCTGTAAATGTATAAGATTTAAGTGCTTCCGCTGCTTTAGAAAAATGTTCATAGCCCATTTTGTAATGAACTTCTTCGGATACTTTTAGCGGTGCACCGAGCTCTTGTGTCATCACTTCTACAAGTTCATCTTTGCGTTTTTCGTAGCCGCGCACAATGTTTTCCAGCATCTTCACTCGGTCATTTCGAGATGTTTTGGAGAAAGAAGGGAAGGCGGCACGAGCTGCTTTCACTGCCTTATCTAAATCTTCTTTTGTTCCTAAGCTAATGGTGCCAATGACTTCCTCGGTCGCAGGGTTGATGACCTCCGTCGTTTCGTTTCCTGTTGATGCAATCCATTCTCCGTTAATAAAATGTTTCTCTTGATTTCTCATTCTGACATGACTCCTTTTTGTATATGATTCATTCAATATTCTGTTTTCAGCTTATATAAAACTGTACCCACTGTGAAAAATCTAAAACGAACAAACTGCAAAAGAAAAAGTTTCTGATATAATACGCAAAGTGGGACATATGTCCTTTTCAACCGGCAGACATGTATCATTTAATGGAACTAGACTGAAAAAAGAAGGAGCTTTTGAACGAATGAAAGGTGTTATTTTCGCTTTATTAGGAGGCGCTTGTATTACACTACAAGGCGTAGCCAATGCAAGAATTAGCCAGGATATTGGCACATGGCAGGCAGCCACCATCACGCAGCTGACCGGCTTTATCATCTCGCTCGTCATTTTACTCGTCGTACGAGACGGACACTTCAGGGAATATCGAAAGGTGCAGCCGCTTTATTTAATTGGCGGCACATTTGCAGCGATTATTATTTTTAATGAAGTCACCGCGATTCAAATCATCGGTGTGACACTCACTATCGCAGCATTACTGATTGCACAGCTTGCTTTTACCTTTGCAATCGATGCAAAAGGATGGTTTGGTGTTCAGAAAAAGAAAATGAAATGGCCTCATTACGCAGGAATTTTATTGATGGTCACAGGGGTGATCATTTTAAAACTATAAAGGAGGGCATCAGATGGAGGAGTTTCATGATGAATCTCTTTTTGCCTCATATATGAAGGCACATCAATTAGAAAGTGTCTTTCATCAAAAGCTCATATCACACGTGAGTTTGTGGCGCTATGAGCAAGGGGAGCTCGTTTGTTCAAAAGGGGATAAGAGGGAGTACCTGTACTTGTTAGTGAAAGGAAAATTAAAGATTTTCACGACCACAAAGGAAGGGAAAACCTTTATTCTTAGCTTTAAACATCCCCTTGAAGCGATTGGAGATATCGAATACGTTCAGCAGACGGATATGGTCAATACAGTCGAAGCAGTCACAGAAGTACATATGTTAAGGGTTTCTCATCAAGCGCTCATGCGCCATGCGAAGGATGACCCGCGCATGCTAACCTTTCTGCTAAAAGGGATCACAAACAAATTTTATACAAAATCAAACGATTTGAGTTTCCACCTGTTATATCCTGTGGAGGTCAGGCTTGCAAGCTACTTATTGTCTGTTGTCACAGATGACAACAGCGCGAGCGCCCTTCGTCTCACTGATGCGGCAAGCTTAATCGGTACAAGCTACCGTCATATTAACCGAGTCATTCAGCAATTCTGTGAAAAAGGACTGATAGAAAGGCAGAGAGGAAAGATTACGATTTGTGACCGCAAAGGGCTCCTAGAAATAGCAGAGCACAACATTTATGAATAGAGGAAATGAAGGGATTTATATATGATCATAGGAATAGTATTAGCCATCACGGCTGGCGCACTCGTCAGCTTACAAACCATTTTTAACAGTAAGGTCAATGAGCAGACAGGCTCTTGGTCAACTACCACCCTCGTTCTTGGAATGGGCTTTATTGCTTCACTCCTGATGGGGCTCTTACTAGAGGGAACTGGCATGTTTCGATTAAGACATATGGAAGCGTGGTACTGGATCAGCGGGGCTATTGGGGTAGGAGTGGTCATTTGTCTTGTTCAAGGTATCAAACGGCTTGGACCGACTTATGGCATTTCGATTGTCCTCACGTCACAGCTTGGCTGCGCTCTTTTGTTTGATTCGCTTGGCTGGCTTGGCTTAGAAAAAGTAGAATTCTCTTTGACAAAACTTTTAGGTGTTATTGTGATTGTGGCAGGGATCTTGGTGTTTAAATTGACCAAATTGGAGTCTGCAGAAAAAGATCAAACGCAAGAAAAAGGGCTGCCACAAGAGTAGCTGCCCTACTTTATATCAATCGACGCCATAAAACTGTTATCGCGGATAATCCATTTAAAAGGAGCCTTTTCATCAAAGGCTTTTTTTTCTGTCCATAAGCGCTCGTCTGGTAGACAGTTCGATCTTTAGCAACGAGATAACTATAGGCGATTTTTCGTTCAATTGCTTGCGTAAGTGATAACGCAAACGGGGCACTGTCAATGACCAAAATGGACTCTGTGTTTAAAAAACTAGACCTCGCATCTAAGTTATATGTCCCAATAATACTCAGGTAATCATCAATCACCATTGATTTCGCATGAATCGAATATGGACCTTCGTATTCATACAAATGAACGCCTGTTTTCATCAATTCCTTTTTTGTACTTAAATATCCAGCAAAGGCTAATGGATTTGGCGTCGCCGTAAGAGAATTCGTCACCACTGTCGTCTGAATCTCACTAGGTAAGGGGGTGAGTCCGGATTTCATTGGGCGTGTTGGAATGACATAAGGCGTCTGTATAAGCACAGAACGCTTTGCCCGGTGCGCAAGATCGTTCAGTTTTTTCAGCACAAGTGGCCGCTTATTAAAGCGTTCCACAGGATTTGTGAAAAAGGCAACCTGTTTCACAGAAGTGGAATCTGCTGCCCAATCAAATGAGGACATCACAAAAGGTTCTTTCGTGCGCACTGCATCATGATAAGATCTGAGCAGCTGTTTTCTTAGCTTTAATCCTTTTTTCGCTTTTGGCTTAGAGAACACAGCTTTTGTTCTTTTTGTGAAATCATGATTCCACAGATAAACGAAATATTGCTCCATTTCATCTAATACTTTTCCCTTTTTGGGGTTATAGAGCAGCACATCACGGTCAAAAGCAAAGTCTTTCGGCGGCTGGTCTGCAAAGTATTTATCACCGATATTTCTTCCGCCCATCACAGCCACTCGGCCATCTGCTAGTAGCAGCTTATCGTGTAGCCGATTATGCCACGTCCAAGGCTTGAACAAACGAAAGGGCTCATAAAAACGAATCGACATGTTCGGATGATTTGCTACCGCATAGCGCAAATGCTTTAGCGGACCGCGCAAACTGTGACAGATGCCATCTAACAACAGCTGCACTTTCACACCTCGATCAGCTGCTTCAATTAAAGCACCTAGTATCCATTCGGCTGTTTTTCCCTTTTGAATGGAATAGTAACTGAGACGGATCATCTTCTTTGCCTCACGAATCATTTGGATCCTCACCTGACCAGATTCAAAGCCGGCGTCAAGAAGCATGACTTGATTTGTCCCCTGATCGTCTCCTGAGATAGAAGAGGCTTTATAAATGCAATGTTCTTTGCATGTTTTTCGAACAGGTAAATAAAACAAAACAAATGCGGTCAAAAATACATAGACGACATAAAGAAGGATGAGATAAAACAAAAGATGAAGCATCATGATCAGCTCCTTTCACACAGACACAACTTTTCCTTAGTGTATGTCAAAAATGAAATTTCACTCATTTTGGCTTTTTAACAAAATACATGACAAAAGAATCAACTTGTTTTTATTGGGCATTTAATTATAGTATGAATTTAGTAAGGGGGAATTGAATTGAATGAACCACTATTTAACATTCCAAGCGAAGTGTATCAAACGCTAAGTGAAACAGAACGTTATTTACTCCATTATATTCACCAGCATTTAGAGGATATCTCCACCTTATCCATCGTCACATTGAGTGAAAGAGCGAATGTGTCGACAGCCACAATTGTCAGACTGATGAAAAAAATTGGCTACAACGGCTATACATCCTTTAAATATCGATTGAAACAAGAAAAGAAAATGACCGATGCAAGTGATCAGCTCAAAAACATTGATGAAGACATTAAACTAGCGATTCGGAAAAATGAAGAAGAGGTTTTAAAGACGATCCAGCTGCAAAGTATTGGGCAAATTGAAGATGCCGTTCAAAAAATACATAATGCGGACAAAATTTATATTTTCGGCAGAGGCTTCTCAGAGATGATTGCCAAAGAAATGACCATCAAATTACAGCTCATCGGAAAAACATGCGAAGTACATGACGATCCGAATATCATTCGGCTGAAATCGAGAGACATCAGTAAAAACGAACTTGCGATCTTTGTTTCATTAAATGGCGAAACAGCGGAGCTCGTTGAAGCGTGTCAAAACCTTAGCATGAAGCAAGTCACGACCATTACCGTCACCACAAGAATAGATTCTACATTAAGTAAAATATCAGATATGACTCTAGTCGGATATAAAGGCGAACAATCTTTCTTCCCAGATTATGAGGTCAGATCGCGCCTGTCTCTTCATGTCATTGCCCGCATTTTACTAGATGCCTACGTGATTCGAATGAAATAACCGATAAAGAAGCCTTCGAGACTTTGATCTAGAAGGCTTTTTATCATGAAAACCTTTACACAATCTGAAAACATTTTCACTCCTGCGTATGAGATACTTTCTTTAGAGAAAAGAAAGAAGGTGAAACCAATTGATTTATACCTGCACCTTAAATCCTGCTATTGACCTATATATTGCATTAAAAGAAATGAAGGCAAATGCAGTCAACCGCACGGAAGATGAAGATTATCAGCCGAACGGCAAGGGAGTCAATGTCTCCATTATGCTAAAGAAATATGGATTCACCAGCACTGCATTAGGATTTATTGCTGGGTTTTCAGGCTCTTATATTGAACAATCCTTAAAGGACCTTTCCATTCAAACCGATTTTATCTCAGTTGAAGGAATTACACGCATTAATGTTTTTATTAATACGACAGAAGAATATAAGCTCGTGAACCAGGGACCTGCGATTGAAGAAAAAGCACTTCACGCCTTTCGTGAAAAAATAGCGGCCATCCCGCAGGGGGACATCCTGATCATGTCAGGCAGCCTGCCAAAGGGCGTACCAGCCAGCATTTTTTCAGAAGTAGCAGCTATTTGTCATCAGAACAACGTCAAGTTTATTTTAGACACAAGCTCCGCAGCAGTTCTTGAGACGCTTCAATACAAGCCGTATTTATTAAAACCGAATGAAGAAGAAATCGCTGCTTTTTTCGGCAAAACACATCCTATGTCAGAAAAAGAACTCATTCAATCAGGAGAAAAGCTCATTGAGATGGGTGCAGAGCAAGTGCTTATTTCCCGCGGGGGAGAAGGGGCTTTGTTCATTACAAAAGACGCCGTCTTAAAAGGAAACGCACCGACAGGCACTGTAGTAAATACAGCTTGCTCTGGAGATGCGATGCTCGCAGCCTTTCTTAGTAAACAGCTTGAGGGTCATTCACCTGAAGAGTGCTTACGTTACGGCATTGCAACAGGCGCATCTACTGCATTTTCTAAAGGCTTAAGTGATTTACATGACATTCATTCATTAATTGATCAAGTACACATTGACAAGATATAAGGGGGAATAGACATGAGCCGTAAAAAAATTGTCGCTGCAACTGGCTGTCCAACAGGCATTGCACACACATTTATGGCAGCTGAGGCATTAAAAATAGCTGCTGAGCAACTAGGGGTCGACATCAAAGTTGAAACGCACGGTCAAGTAGGAATTGAAAACGCTTTAACCGATCAAGACATTCTGGAGGCCGATGGGGTCATTGTCGCAGCTGACAAAGATGTGAATACAGATCGTTTTCACGGCAAACCACTGATTGAAGTGCCTGTAGCGAAGGGTATCCGCACGCCAAATGAACTGATCCAAGGCATTATCAATGGAGAAGCTCCCGTTCATCAAGTGAAAGGAAGAGCTACTGGAACAGAAAAAACATCTGCTTCTTCTTCACCAGCTCAACAAAAGTCGGCGAATAAGTGGATACACACCATCTACAAACATTTAATGAACGGTGTATCACACATGCTTCCATTTGTTGTTGGAGGCGGGGTCTTAATTGCTTTATCTTTTCTATTCGGTATTTACTCAGCTGATCCTCAGCATGAAACGTATCATCCGTTTGCTGCCTACTTGAAAAGCATTGGTGGACTCGGCTTTAGCTTAATGGTGCCTATTTTAGCAGCATTTATCGCTGATTCAATCGCCAGACGCCCAGGGATGGTTGTCGGATTTATCGGCGGACTGCTTGCAAACGATGGAGGCGCTGGATTCTTAGGTGGTATTATCGCAGGTTTTGCAGCAGGGTATATCATCGTACTCCTTCAATTCCTGCTTCAAAAATTACCTGCATCACTTGACGGATTAAAATCAATCTTCATCTATCCTGTCATTGGTATTTTCTTAATTGGGGCTGTGATGACACCTCTATTAGTTCCAATCACGGGGCTAAATAATTCATTAATGGATTTTCTCTCAGCTGTTCAATCCACGAATCCGCTGCTCTTAGGTTTAATTGTTGGAGCGATGTGTGGATTTGACATGGGAGGACCTTTTAACAAAGCAGCCTATGTCACAGGAACGGCTTTACTTGCAGAAGGTAACCTTTACTTCATGGCAGGTGTGTCAGCAGCATGTATCACACCACCGCTTATCATTGCGATTGCCACAACGATTTTCCGAAAACATTTCACACCGCAGGAACGAAATGCAGGGGCCATCAACTATATTCTAGGAGCGACACATATAACAGAAGGGGCCATCCCATTTGCGGCAAAGAACCCGATCGTTGTCCTGCCAATTATCATGTTTGGCTCCGCCATCTCTGCTATCTTGACATATCTATTTGGCGTACAGGTTCCAGCTCCGCATGGCGGGTTCCTTGTCCTTCCAGTCGTCACAGGCGCATTCCAGTGGGTACTATCCATACTGATCGGATCATTTGTAGGTGCCATTCTATACGGACTTTATCGTAAAAAAATAGACAAACCCGCAGTTTAATAGGGAGGAAGAGAAATGATGGAACATATTTATATGAATCTTCATGAAACCGCGTCGTCACAGGCTGGCGTTTTCGCAGCCATTGCTGATATTGCCTACAAAGCAGGTATTTGTACATCACCAGAGGATGTTAAAAAAGGCTTAGCGGAAAGAGAAGCACTGAGCACAACTGGATTTCAAGATGGATTTGCGATTCCGCATACACAAACAGACGCCATCACAAAACCAGCACTCGTGATCGTCCGCACGGAAACAGGCATTGAATGGGACGCTTTTGATGGGAAGCCATGCTTTTTCTTCTTATCCTTACTGATCCCCAAAAGTGAAGCAGGGACCACTCATCTAAAGGCTCTTTCTGCCCTTTCACGAGGATTAATGGATGAAGCGAAACGACAAAAGCTACTGGAAACAAGAACAAATGAAGAGATGCTAACTGTATTAGAAACAGATATTTTAACGAGAGAGGATGTTTGATCATGCCTTTACTATCCACAACACCGATGCTTGAGACTGCGAAAAAAGAAAAATACGGAATCGTTGCATTCAATGTACATTCCTTTGACAGTATTTATTGGGTGCTCGAAACGGCCGCAGAATTAAAGTCACCTGTCATTTTGCAAACAACGGTTGGAACCGTTCAATCTCTTGGAGCAAAAGCGATTGCAGATACAGTCAAAGCGGCGGCTGATCAATATCAAATCCCGATCGGCCTGCACCTCGATCACTGTACGGACTTTGATGTGATTCTCACCTGTATTCGTGCGGGATATACATCCGTCATGATCGATGCATCGATGCATTCATATGAAGAAAATGTTCGCCGCACAAAAGAAGTGGTGGACCTCGCATTAAAAGTAGGGGTGAACGTTGAAGCTGAACTAGGCAAGGTGGGCGGCGTAGAGGATGATATCGTTGTCGATGAAAAGGATGCTGAAAAAGCCATTCCATCAGAATGCCGTCAATTTGTAGAAGAAACTGGGGTACCAACTTTAGCACCTGCAATTGGTACCGCACATGGCATTTATAAAGGGGTTCCGGATATTGATTTTGACCGCATTGAACAAATTGCATCACTGGTCGATGTTCCCCTTGTGCTGCACGGGGGTTCCGCTGTACCGGATGAAGACGTCAGACGATGTGTGGCACTTGGTATGGCAAAGGTCAATGTCTCAACTGAATTAAAAAATGCGTACTCTGAAGCCATTCGTGATCATTTCTCAAACGAACCGGAAAGCTTAGATCCACGGATGTATTTACAAAAAGCTAAACAAGCAGCAAAAGATATGGTCACATCGAAAATACGGATCGTTGGCAGTGAGGGCAAAGCCCATCCTCTATATCAGTGAAACAAAAAAGCAGAGCCGCTTAAGCTCTGCTTTTTCACATTATTCGCTTTCTTTCATTTCATTTGATGTGCGCACCCGTGCATTTCCCATAAACAGGACCGTAATCGCTGCAAGGGCAATAGGAAATAACGCAATCAAAAATACGTACGTGATACTTTGTGACATCGCATCGATGACTTTATTTAAAATATCAGGCGGAATTTGTGAACGGGCACCTTCTTGGAAAATGGCCTGTGGATCGCCTATTTGAGAAGGGGCTCCTTTCATTCCGCTAAAGGCATCTGCTAAGCGATTCGATAGGACATTGGTTTGAATCGTCCCAAAAATCGTGACACCAAGTGTCATCCCAAGTGATCTCATAAATGAATTGGTCGAGTTTGCACTGCCTCGGTAACGAGGGGCAAGATCATTCATTGAAGCTGACGGCAGAAGGGAGAAGCTGAAGCCGACACCAAAACCTGATATCATCATAAAGATTGTGAGCCACAGTCTAGCTGTATCTGGTGACATATTGGCAAGCAGCAGCATCCCCGCGAAAAATGAAATGACAGAGATCGCCATAAGACGTCTGAAAGGCACTTTCGTCTGCATCGTTCCGCCAATCATACTGCCAATGACAGACCCTATCATCATCGGTGTTAAAATGAATCCTGCACTTGTCGCTGATTCACCGTACACCGCCTGGACGAAAATAGGAATGAAGACGGCAAGAATAATAAATGTTCCGCCATATAAAAACGCCAAAATTTGAGATGTCGCAAATAAACGATTTTTAAACATCCAAAATGAAATAATCGGTTCCTCCGCTTTACGCTCAACAATAAAGAAGATGGTACCAAACACAACAAACACGGCAAAAAGTGTGAGGATTTGCACTGAATCCCATGCATAGGATTTACCGCCAAGCTCAAGAGCGAACATCAAGCTGACAACCGCCACGACAAGTGTAATAGCACCTGACCAGTCAATTTTCTGCTTGCGATGTTCTAGGGATTCATGATAGTATCTGGCGATCAAGAACACACTAACAATACCAATTGGCACGTTAATATAGAAAACCCAATGCCAGCCGATTGAATCTGTGATAATAGCTCCTAATAGTGGTCCTAGTACACTCGATAAACCAAACACTGCACCAAACATACCGGACATTTTCCCGCGTTTTTCAGGCGGGAAGATATCAAAGATGATCGTAAACGCGATCGGAAGAAGGGCACCGCCTCCAAGCCCTTGAATGGCTCGGTAAATAATGAGCTGATCCATCGTTTGTGCGATACCGCACAGCGCAGATCCAATTAAAAAGAAAATAAGTCCAAACAGAAAAAAACGCTTTCGACCATACATATCAGAAAGCTTTCCGTAAATCGGCATTCCAGCCATTACTGCCACCATATAAGAAGCCGTCACCCAAGCAAATTTATCAAAACTGCCCAAATCTGCTACGATGCTTCCCATTGCTGTTGCAACAATGGTATTGTCCATCGCCGCCATAAAAATTCCTAACAGCAAACCGATGACAACTAAGCGAGTGGATGCCTTGCCTTTATCCACATGATTCATTTCATTTACCTCCTGCTTACGTTCTCTCCTTATTTTTGCTATGATCAACTTAAATATAAAGTAAGAGAACATTTATCTTGATGATCAAGATAAATTGATTTTAAAGGGAGGAGAACAAGTTGTCAATAAAGAACGACGCAGAAGACAGAGCAGACCTGATCATCCATACAATGAGGCGCCTCGCCACACGAACGGTTTTATTCCACCAAGCGGCCGCACAATCGCTTGGCCTTTTCCCAACAGACCTCAAATCAGCCGATTTATTAAACGAACTCGGTCCTCTCACAGCAGGAGAATTAAGTGAAAAAACAGGTCTTAGCTCAGGTGCGGTCACAGCTCTGATTGACCGCCTTGAAAAAGCGGGCTACGCCAAAAGAGAAAAGGACCCAAAAGACAAACGAAGAGTCATCATCGTTCCATTAACAGCAGGGAAATCACAGGTAAAAGAACTCTTCCAATCCTTATCGGCATCAACAAAACTGCTCACAAACGAATACAAACGAGAAGAATTAGACTTAATCATTCAATTTATTACCGAAGCAGCAGATATTATGGATCAAGAGTTGCAATTGCTTAAGTCTAAATCGTAAGAGAGCACACTGTTGCGTTAAATAGACTAAACTAATAAGAGGTTACTATGTTCAATATCTGAGCATATATCTTCTTTTCTTATGCATATTATATTCGTTAATTAGATGTTGAAAATATTGTATAGTATGTATACAACACATTGGAACATAAGTTTGTTTTTGGTGGAGGACGTAGCCCACAGCGGGAGGCGTAGTGAGGTCTTTAGAACGAGCGTTAATATAAGAGAGATGTGTTATGAGGGTGCAAGAAGTTCTCATTGAGAATAACAACATAGGATGCTTATCCTAATAAGGGGAGGTATAACAGAAAGTGGAGATTATAAAGTTTAAGGAAACTGATACAAAAGAGATTGTTTCATTGTTTTATGAAACAGTTCATTCCGTAAATTCAAAAGATTATTCCCAAGTACAATTGGATGCTTGGGCACCAAGAGATGAAAAAGAATTTAAAATTAATTCTTGGAAGGAATCATTGGGTCAAAATATAACATTTGTTGCTAAAGTTAATGATAAAGTTGTTGGTTTTAGCGATTTAACGCATACCGGGTACTTAGATAGACTATTCGTTCATAAAGATTATCAAGGACAAGGTATAGCCTCAGCTTTAGTTGATATGCTCGAAACTGAGGCAAAGAAAGTAAATCTTTTAGAAATTGATACCGAAGCAAGTATTACAGCTAAACCATTTTTTGAACATCTAGGTTACAAAATTGTTTGTTCACAAACTGTGGAAAAAAAGGGGGTTAAGTTGGCTAATTTTAAAATGCTAAAAAAAATAAAATAATAATTTTCTGTTATGCTAACAGGTGCGTTAGTTTAAGAAGAAAGGGTATAACATATTAGTCTTAAATAGGAATATAGATACAAAAACAGCTTCTATTTGATCAGAGAAAAGTGAGTTTCTTAAAAAACGTCTTGGGTTAGAGCGGAACTAACTTCAAGTGGGGTTTTTCATGGTCATCCAATAGCAGGTAATCGATTACAAGAGTATTTAAAAATAGCTAAACCAAGATCATCAGGAGCGTAAGTATTTAAAATGAAAATTGAGAAAAAACTTCCTAAATATAAACTTCAGCCAATTAGAATACCTTCAGGCTGGGAAATTAGTTACAATTCTTTAACAGAGTTAGATCCGGCATTACTAAATAAAGATGAACAAGATAAATGGTTAAATTCCACAGAAGATTTATTGCAAATCAAGAATATTAAGAAAAATATACTGCTAGATGTTGGATGGTATCCGGAAGCTGATCCGGAAGGGGTTTATGGTTTGGATGTAGTAGAAGACTTTAATTGGGAAAATCCAGTCACATCATTTGAAACGAACCAAAAAGGCGAATTAATAGAAAAAGTCGAGTTTCTATTGTGGCAACTGAGTTAACAATAAATAGAATAACCATCACCACTACTTTGATTTTAATGGAATCAAGGTTTCACTTGTCTAATATAATTGGTGATTTTAATTATAATACATTGTAGAGGTGATTCAATGAATGAAAGCTACAGTTATTTAGAGGAGTTAGAAGATTTTTTAGGTGGGACATTTCATCAGAATATTCATTCACCAGAAGAAGCGTTAAATGAGTTTATTCATTTAGCTAGCGAAGAATGTCTGCTGTCTACTATAAAGGATTGTCAGGATTTTTTGAATAGTACTTTAAATTTACAGGAAAAAGAAAGCTTTATCGTTAATAATGTAGAAATCAATTTTCCAGAGATCTCATTATACCCGCTACAGTGGCTTAATAAAATAATAGAGAAAATGAAAGAAAAAGTGAAAATGAAGTAATAAAAGGCTCAAAATTTTTCAGAAGATTCCTAACCTCATTACAAAGGTTTTCTATTACATAAAAGAAGACCAAAGGATAAATTTAGCCTTTGTATACAAGTCTCAAAGCACACTCAAGCGGGTGTGCTTTTTCTTATAGCAAAAGAACACCCAAAAAGCTGCACAGCATTTGCTGAAGACATTTGGACTTCTTTGACGCAGGGGAGTTGATTAGACTTATAACCAAAGGGAAGAAGGGAGGAATTCGAACTGCACTTAACCAAAAGGGGTACGACTTTATTATCGATGCTGATTCACACGACATCTTATTTATCAATTGAAGATTTACAGAACCGACTGAATGTCTCTACTCGAACCGTCTACTCTGAAATCAAACGAATGAATAGCTGGCTGAAAACTCATGAGCTTAGTGGCGTTCAGCGAAAAGATCAACTTGGCTACTACTTACTCACACATGAAAAAGAAGTCATTATTCAAAAAGCGAACACCATTCTCGTTGGTTCTGATTATGAACCATGTGTAAAGGAAAGAAGGGCGATCCTGCTCTTATCCATTGCATGCAGTGAGAAACGTCTAAAAATTGATGATTTTATGAAGCTGACCAAAGTGAGCCGAAATACATTGCTTGAAGATATGAAACAGCTAAAAGAAGCACTTTCAAAGCAGCAGCTCACGCTTCACTATCAGGCAGCCTGCGGCTATTTGATTTCAGGAGAAGAAAGAATGATTCGATTGGCGCTGAAACCTTATATTCATTCCATTCGCACCATGATAAAAAACGAAAAAGCGTTTCCATCTTTTTGGTTAAAGGGGCCCATTTCATATAACAGGTTAAAGCATCTCCTCGAGCAGTCAGAACAAGAGCTTAAGCTCGAGTTTGCAGATGACATGCTGGATCAGCTCTCTTTGGATCTCTTTTTCTACTTTAAGCGGATGAAGCTAGGACGTGCTTTACACCTTTCAAACGAAGAAAAGCGTACATTGCAGGAAACAGATGAATGCTTGGCGGCTATTCGTTTCATGGCACGAATTCAAAGAGAAACCGGCCTTCAAGTTCATGATGATGAAATCTATTTTCTTAGCACTCTATGGCTCAGCGCCAAGAAACAAAAGCTTCCATCAAGTCAAAAGCCAGAAGAGCATCTCATTCGCACCATTGCCAGACAAATGATTGTTGATTTTCAGCGGTATGCATGTATCTCCTTTCAAGATTACGAAGCCTTGGAGCAAAACTTAACCATGCATCTCATCCCTGCCTATTACAGACTCATCTATCACATCGATATCAACAATGAATTAACAGAATCTATTAAAAAAACACAGCCAGAGGTGTTTGACATCACTCAAAAGGTCGTATGCCATTTAGAAAAGGCGACCTGCTCCAAGATAAGTGATCATGAAATTGCTTACGTGGCGATGCATTTTGGTGGTTGGATGAGAAGAGAAGGGATTTCGCCAATTGTGCGGCGTTCTGTATACATTGTTTGCGGCGAAGGAATTGGCACAAGTCATATGCTGAAAACACAGCTTATCGAATTAATCGGTTATATCGATGTACGTGATCTATTATCAAAGCGCTCATATGAACAGCTGTCATCGATTGATGTCGACTTTGTTGTGTCAACAACACCTATTTCGTTTAAAGGAAAGCCAGTTCATCTCGTTCATCCCATCCTTACTGCCTATGAGAAAAAAACCTTACTTCAATATGGAGAAGGTGCAGAAACTAGGTTTGATGAGAAAAATGTGAACGCTTTATTCAACATCATTCAACAACATACCATCGTACAAAATGAAAATGCACTGCTTCGTGATCTTAAAGCGCTACTGCATCCCGCATATGTATCCCATCAGAAAGGGTGGAAACCAGTGTTAAACGATTTATTAACAGAAAAAACCATTCATCTCCAGCAAACAGCAGAAACATGGCAAGAGGCCATCACAAAAGCAGCGCAGCCTTTACTCGATCAAAATGCCATTCAGAAAGGTTATGTGGAGGCCATGATTCAGTCCGTTCATCAAAATGGACCTTATATTGTGATCGCGCCACAAGTAGCCATTCCGCATGCTAGACCAGAGGACGGCGTGAACGAATTAAGCATGTCACTCATGTCATTCGAACGGCCCGTTTTTTTCTCTCAGGATGAAAAAAAACAGGTTCGTCTCATCATTGTGCTAGCAGCCATTGACAGTATGACCCACCTGAAAGCGCTCAAACAGCTGACCATGCTGTTAAGTGATGAAAAACGGAGGAAACAACTGATTGAAGCAAATGAATTAGCATCGGTGCAAAAACTAGTTGATCAATTTTCACAACGATAAAGGAGGAAAAAGAGAATGAAAAAAATTCTTGTTGTGTGCGGAAACGGATTAGGAAGCAGCTTTATCGTAGAAATGAATGTCAAAAAAGCATTAGAAGAGTTAGGGCTTGTAGCTGAAGTGGACCATACCGATCTCAGCACAAGTAAAAATGAACTGGCTGATCTATATATCGGAGCAACAGACATTATCGATCAGCTGGATGACGGCACAAGAAAGGTCGCTGGATTAAATAACTTGTTAGACCAGGAAGCTATTAAAGACATCCTTCGTAAACACATTTAAGCCACGAAAAAGGGGGATTCACATCATGATAGAACTGATCATGAATGATATATTGGGCACACCAGCCATTCTCATCGGTTTGTTTGCACTAGCTGGTTTACTTTTGCAGAAAAAATCAGCTGCCGATACCGTGTCAGGCACCTTAAAAACAACGATGGGTTTTTTAATATTAGGAGCGGGCGCCACAGTCGTATCTGATTCACTTGGCGTTTTTCGGAAAATGTTTGAAGCAGCATTTCACATTCAAGGGGTTGTCCCAAATACAGATGCCATGGCGGCCATTGCCCAAAAGGAATTCGGGACACAGACGGCTCTCATTATGATTTTTGGCATGCTGGTCAATTTATTATTGGCAAAATTCACCCCCTTTAAATACGTCTTTTTAACAGGACACCATACCTTGTATATGGCTGCAATGCTCGCAGTCGTTCTTTCGACAGCAGGAATGCAAGGAGCGCTTCTTGTCACTATCGGTTCAATTATATTAGGGACCGCTATGGTCATTGCACCCGCTATTCTTCAGCCATTCACAAGGAAAGTCACTGGAAGCGATGATCTTGCGCTTGGACACTTCAGTACCTTCGGTTATTTTACAGCGGGAATGATCGGAAAATGGATCGGTCGTCCAGAGAGATCAACAGAAACCATTCAAGTGCCTAAATCACTCGGCTTTCTACGAGATACATCTGTGGCCATTTCAATCACGATGGCTTTGCTCTTCTTTGCGATTGCACCGTTTGCTGGGATTCCCTTTATAGAACAAATGAGTGGGGGCACGAACTTCGCCGTCTTCATTCTCATCCAGGCGATAACCTTTGCTGCTGGTGTGTACATTATTTTAGCCGGGGTTCGGATGGCAATCGGTGAAATCGTGCCTGCTTTCAAAGGGATTGCCGATCGTTTTGTGAAAGGGGCAAAACCGGCACTTGACGCACCAACCGTTTTTCCATTTGCTCCAAATGCAGTCATTATCGGTTTTTTATGCAGCTTTGCAGGAGGCATTGTATCCATTTTTCTTTTACCTTTGTTTGGTTTAACTGTCATCGTTCCTGGTCTTGTCCCGCACTTTTTTTGCGGCGCTACAGCAGGAGTGTATGGCAATGCAACAGGAGGCGTGAGAGGGGCTGTCGCTGGGGCATTTGCAAATGGATTGCTTCTTTCTTTTTTACCTGCTTGTTTATTACCTGTGTTAGGAACCCTTGGTTTTGAAGGGACAACTTTTGGAGATACAGACTTTGGTATCATCGGAATCTTGATTGGATTGATCAAGCTTTTATTTCAACTGTAAAAAGGAGGGACCTGGGAATGACAGCCATTTTTTCACCTTCACTGATGTGCATGGATTTAACGCACTTCCGCGAACAAATTCATATTCTCAACCCAAGGGCAGATCGATATCATGTCGATGTCATGGATGGTCATTACGTGAAAAATATCACCTTATCACCCTTTTTCATAGAACAGCTTCGAAAACTAACAGATCGACCCATTGATGTGCATCTTATGGCAGAATCCCCCCAAGAATTTTTAATCGATGCCTGCATTGATGCAGGGGCAAGCATGATCTGCTTACACCCAGAGGTCGTGCAAAGAGACGTTTTTAGGATCATTCGGCAGATTCATCAAAGAGACTGTGAGGTCGGATTTGTCTTAAATCCGGCCACACCAATTGAAGCATTAGATTCCTATCTACATTTAATAGACCGAGTGACGATCATGACGATTGATACAGGCTTTGCAGGTCAGCCTTTTATTAAAGAAATGCTTCAGAAAATTAAACAGGTGAAAGCGGTAAAAGAGAAGAGAGGATACTCATTTTCAATTGAAGTAGACGGCTCTTGTAATGAGCACACGTTCCGGCAGCTTGCTGAGGCGGGAAACGAGATCTATATTATCGGAAACTCAGGTTTATTCGGCCTTCACCAGCAACTCGACACGGCTTGGGAGACAATGAAGCAATTGTTTTCAAAAGAAACAGCCTCAATTGAATCACGTGAGTAAAAGAGGATGAAACAATCCTCTTTTTTTACGCAATTTTACTAAACTTTTGTATCCAACCAAAACATACTCAAAAATAAAATAAAAAATCACAAATCCACACTTGAAAGCGCTTTACCAACGTGGTATTCTTCAAATATCTTTAGTAAATATTTAGTCAAAAACCAAGAGGAGTTTGCCTATGACCACACTCAAAGATATTGCTCATGATGCAAAAGTGTCCGTTTCTACTGTATCCCGTGTGTTAAATGGCGATCAAACCCTTGCCGTTTCTCACGCAACAAGACAAAACATCCTCGACATTGCAAAGAAGCTAAACTATACCCCCGTGAGAGCAAGAAAAGCCGATCAAGCAGAGGAAAAAAGCCCATCTGAATCCCCAGTCATCGGTATCGTAGTCGCTCAATCCATTGACGAAGAATTAAATGATCCCTTTTTTTCATCGATTCGAAAAGGAATTGAAAAAGAATATGCCAAACAAGGGCTGTCTACCCTTCATACCTTTCGCCTGAGAAGCATGGATAAAGGTGCGATGCTAAAAGATATTGACGGTTTGATCGTCATTGGACGAATCAGTCCTGATACGGTTGAAAAAATGACTAATCGAATGGAACACATTGTTTTTATCAATCATTATGCGGATGAGGATTTGTATGATTGTGTACATGTTGATTTTGTCAGAGCGGCAGATCGAGCAATTCACCATTTGCAATCGCTTGGCTATACACATCTAGGCTATATTGGTGGAAAGGAGCGTGAGCATTATTTCGAAGGGAATGCTGTGATTGAGGACGAAAGACAAACGACGTTTATGAAGAGAATGCAAGAAGCAGGTGGTCTTCATCTGGATGACATCCATATTGGGGAATACTCCATGCAAGAAGGCTATTCGCTCATGAAGCAAGCCATAACAAATGGAAACCTGCCACAAGCCTTTTTTATCGGAAGTGATTCAATGGCGATCGGTGCAATGCGCGCGCTCAATGAAGCAGGTCTACGTGTTCCTTTAGATGTATCCATTGTTGGGTTTAATGACATTGAAGCAGCTTCATTTTCAAGCCCGCCACTTACAACCGTCAAAGTATATACAGAAGAAATGGGGGAAGTTGGTTTGAAGCTTTTGCTTGAGAGAATAAACGGCAGAAAGCTTCCTCTAAAAGTCGTCGTGCCAACAAAACTCATCGAAAGAGGCAGCACATGCCTCATCCATGAAAGGGGGTGAACCCGAGATTTCAGCAAACAAAAAAGAGACAAAAAAGCAGAAAGCAAGCTGCTTCGCATGATGGCCAGATCATGCGAAGAACAAGGCAGCCTACCTGGATGCTCTCTTATCTCTTTGAAAAGAATAGAATTCCAGTATAATAGACTTCTTTTGTTTCCGCAACTGCATGAATTCTACCGATTATCGTCTGAATTTTCAGTGATCAAAAGGAGGAAACCATGAATAAAAAAATCATGCTGCTCACTGCGGCCTTTGTCTTGACCATTTTTTTGTCTGCTTGCAGCAATAACGGTACGTCTGAAGCAAACGGAAAGGTCACCTTAACTCTCTTTTCGACGATGAGCAACAGCGGGGAAAGAAAAGCGTTTGAAGAAGTGATTCGTGAGTTTGAAAAAGAGCATCCACATCTTCGAATCGATGCCAACTTCCCAGGCAACAGCTATGAAGATACGATTCGTGTCAAAATGGGGGCAAACGATATGCCGGATCTGTTTGACACACATGGCTGGGCAAAACTGCGCTACAGCGAGTATGTGGCTGATTTAAAAGAAATGGATTGGGTGAAACAGCTTGATCCTTCACTCGATCAAATTTTAAAGGACCAAGATGGCAAAGTATACGCGTATCCGCTGAATCAAGCAAAAGACGGGCTTAGCTTTAATGCCAATCTACTAAAGGACTATGACATTGAAATCCCTAGAACACTTGATGAGCTAAAATCCGCTTTGCTGACAGTGAAGGAAAAGAGCAAAGGAGAGGTTGTGCCGCTCTGGATACCAGGAGGAGACAACTCAAATATCGCCCAAGTCTTTGATGAACTCGCCACACCTTTATTGATCACCAGTCCAAACCACCGATACGGAAAAGACCTTGAAAACGGATCATTTGATTGGTCTCTCTATACACCGCTTGCACAGTTCATGAAGGAGCTGAAGGATCAAGATCTTTTAAACAAAGATGTCCTCACAGCAAAACTATCTCAAGCACCTGAACTGATGGCACAAAACAAAATAGCCTTCACCTTTGTCGGAGGCTCATTAGGACCTGAAGCATCTGAACTCAATCCATCGGTCAAAGTAGGGACGATGCCAGTTCCATCTATTCATGAAGGAGATAAGCAAAGCTGGATTGGAGGAGAACGGTTTACGGTCGCTGCATGGAAAGACTCCAAGCATCTAAAAGAAGCAAAACAATTCATTGATTTTCTCGCAAAGCCTGAAAATGCGAAAAAGATCGCAGAAGGCACATCCTCTGAAGCAGCCTTAACGCAAGTGAAAGCGAAAAACTATTACTCTACGTTTTACGATCAATACGAACAGGTGAAGATTGAACCGTATTTCGATCGAAAATACTTACCAAGCGGCATGTGGGCTGTCATGGCAACATCGGGTCAAGAATTATTAGCAGGCTCCATTACACCAGAACAATTATCGAAGAAGATGGAAGAAGAATATAAGCGTCTGAAAAAACAATAGCAGGCTCATGCTGAAACAGGAGTGAAGCCAATGAATGACATCACAAAAGCACAGCAGCCAGCCGCATTCACCTCTTTACCAAAACAGAAAATGAAAAAAAGCCAGAATTCATCCCTTTGGTGGATGTACTTGCCAGCTGTTCTCGTTGTCAGTACCTTTATCATTTATCCTTTTTTGAACGGAATTCAGCTATCTTTTACGAATTGGAATGGGTTCTCACAAACTTATGAATGGATTGGGCTGGATCAATATAAGCGTCTGCTTCAGGACCCAACGACATGGCTTGTTGTTAAAAATACACTTCTATACGGCATCGGGAGCACCATCTTACAAAATATCATCGGACTTGGATATGCTCTTTTATTAAATCAAAGCTTAAAAATGAGAGCGATCGCAAGAACAGTTGTCTATTTACCTGTCATGATTAGTCCGATTGCGATGGGCTATATTTGGTATTTTGTGTTTGCTTACCAAGGCGGTGCCTTAAACGATGTGGTGACGCTTTTTGGATTTGATCAAATGAATGCGCTTGGCAATCCGCAACTAAACACATGGATCATTGTGCTCGTCAACACCTATCAATTCGTCGGGATCGCGATGATCATTTATTTAGCAGGACTGCAAAGCATTCCTAAGGATTATTATGAAGCCGCACAATTAGACGGTGCATCCAGCCTCCAGCAATTCAGGCGAATTACATTGCCTCTCCTTATACCGTCTATCACCATTAATGTTGTGCTAAATGTCATTGGCGGGCTCAAGCTCTTTGATGTCATTGTGGCGCTTACTGGCGGCGGACCAGGAGATTCCTCACAATCAATGTCGACCTTTATGTATGATCTGTATTTCAAACGTCAGGATGCAGGCTATGCAGCAACGCAAGGGGTCTTCATGGCGGTCATCATCCTTGTCATTAGTGTCGCAGCGTTGATGTATTTCAAACGAAAGGAGACCGAGGTGTGATGGAAAATGCCTTTAAACGTAAGAAGAGATGGTACACCTTCCTCGCCCTTTTGGTGACATTGCTTCATCTCATTCCATTTTATATCTTGGTGACGACATCATTAAAGGGGATAGGAGATTTTAGTTCAAAATGGCTGTTTCCTAAAGCGCTTCATCTTGAAAACTTTCGCACGGCATGGACAGAGGCTCAGCTTGGCCAATCCTTTTTGAATACCGTGATCATTACGTTCAGCTCTGCTGTATGCCTCATCTTTCTTGGCTCCCTTGCAGCCTATCCGCTCGCAAGGAGAAGCACAAAGCTAAATCAAGCAGTTTATGTTTTATTCATCGCCATTATGGTCATTCCACCACTCACAGCCCTTGTCCCTCTCTATAAAATGGTCGTTCAAATCGGGATGATGAACACCTATCAAATCGCTATTTTAAATAATGTCGCTGCTTTTTTGCCGCTAACGATTTTCTTATACGCAGGCTTTATCCGGTCAACCATTCCAAAGGAGCTTGAAGAAGCAGCCCGTATTGATGGAGCGGGGACACTTAGAGTTTTTTTCACCGTCGTTTTTCCGCTTCTGAAACCCATTACCGCTTCTGTTTTAATCATTGCCTGTGTGTATATTTGGAACGACTATCAATTTGCCATCTTCTTTTTGCAAGATAAAGAGATGCATACACTCACAGTCGCCTTATCCCATTTTTTTGGTCAAAATCAACATCAGCTTCAGCTCGTTGGTGCTGCTGCGCTCATTGCAATGCTGCCGATGGTGACGATGTTTTTACTGTTGCAAAAATATTTTATCGCAGGGCTTTCACAAGGCTCTGTCAAAGGGTAGTTCAATATGGATGCGAAAAGGAGAGTCGTCTATGTCTAAAATTACATTTATCGGTGCAGGGAGTACCGTGTTTGCTAAAAATATATTAGGAGATTGTTTGTTCGTCCCTGCACTAAGCGGTTTTGAATTCGCTTTATATGATATCGACCACAACCGGCTGAAAGAATCCGAAACGATGCTCCGCCATTTAAAAGAGAACTACGGTGCACATGTGGCCATTAAGTCCTATCACAACCGAAAAGAAGCCTTAAAGGATGCGAAATATGTGATCAATGCCATCCAGGTTGGAGGCTACCGGCCAAGCACGGTGATTGATTTTGAGATTCCGAAAAAATATGGGTTAAGACAAACGATTGCGGATACGGTTGGCATCGGCGGCATCTTCCGCTTCCTTCGAACAATTCCTGTGATGCTTGATTTTGCAAAGGAGATGGAAGAGGTTTGCCCAAATGCTTTATTGTTAAATTACACAAATCCAATGGCCACACTGACAGGTGCGATGCTGCGCTATACACAGGTTCAAACAGTGGGTCTTTGTCATAGTGTGCAGGTGTGTACAAAGGATCTATTTGAATCACTTGAAATGGATCATGAAGGCATTGAAGAAAAAATTGCCGGCATTAATCATATGGCATGGTTATTAGAAGTGAAACGAGACGGAAAAGACTTGTATCCAGACATCAAAAAAAGAGCAAAAGAAAAGCAGCAATCGCGGCATCATGATATGGTACGTTTTGAGCTGATGGATAAATTCGGGTACTATGTCACTGAATCCTCAGAGCACAATGCCGAATACCACCCTTATTTTATCAAATCTCGCTATCCAGAACTGATCGGTCAATATAACATTCCGCTCGATGAATACCCGAGACGCTGCGAGGAACAAATCAACAACTGGAATACCATGAAGCATGACCTTGTGGGCAATACACAGATCACACATACTCGCTCAAAAGAATATGGTCCCCGTATCATTGAAGCGATCGAAACGAACATTCCCTTTAAATTTGGCGGGAATGTGCTGAACACAGGAGGCCTCATTCACAACCTGCCTGAAAAAGCGTGTGTCGAAGTGCCGTGTGTTGCAGATCGGAGCGGTATCATGCCATGCTATGTCGGAGAGATCCCTGAACAATTGGCTGGACTGAACCGGACCAATATCAACTCACAGCTCATGACAATCGAAGCAGCAATCAGCGGCAAAAAAGAGCACATTTATCAAGCGGCATTACTTGATCCACACACAAGCGCTGAACTATCGATTGATGACATCATCAAATTATGCGATGAACTCATTGAAGCACATGGTGAGATGCTTCCGCATTTTGCAGAACCGAATCAATATGCCGCATCAACCAACTTACAGAAATAAACCAGCCTCTACCTGATGCTACGCGCATCAGGTTTTTTTATGCTGCAAAAAGAGGATTGACTGAAACCGTTTTTAATATTATGATTTTTCTAAAGTTAACCAACAGTTAATCAAAAATACACCATGAATGAATCACATTCCGGAATCATTTCTCACAAACAAATGAATGGGCGACAACCTTTCACACGTTAGAGCAAGCTTTTATCACAACGTAAACCAAAACGACAATAATATTTGACAAAGAGTGTATACAGATGGGCGCCCATTAGATGAGACAATGACAACCAAACACATCCTATAAGCATGACATTTTTTCATAAAAAGGAGAGAGGGAACATGACCAAAACAGATGTACAAATGTTGAAAAATTATATTGGCGGACAATGGATTGAGGCAGAAACTAGTCAAACAGAGGCAGTATATAACCCAGCTACTGGCGAGATCATCGCAGAAGTGCCGCTATCAACAAAAAAAGATGTCGAACGTGCGGTACAGGCAGCACAACAAGCATTTATCACTTGGTCGAAAACCCCCGTTCCCCGCCGTGCCCGCATTTTATTTAAATATCAGCAGTTGCTCGTTGAAAAATGGGATGAGCTGGCTGAACTCGTCACGATTGAAAACGGAAAAAGCATAACAGAAGCAAAAGGAGAAGTGCAGCGCGGGATTGAATGTGTCGAATTTGCCGCTGGTGCACCAACCTTAATGATGGGAAAACAATTACCAGATATCGCATCTGGACTCGAATCCGGCATGTACCGCTATCCAATAGGCGTCATCGGGGGGATTACACCATTTAACTTTCCGATGATGGTCCCTTGCTGGATGTTCCCGCTTGCCATTGCGTGCGGAAATACGTTTGTTTTAAAACCTTCAGAGCGCACGCCGATTCTTGCCGCGCGTTTAGCCGAGCTATTTGAAGAAGCAGGTCTTCCAAAAGGTGTTCTCAACATTGTCAATGGGGCTCACGATGTCGTCAATGGTCTGCTTGAACACCAAAAGGTCAAAGCCATTTCATTTGTCGGCTCTCAGCCAGTCGCAGAATACGTCTATAAAAAAGGCACAGAGCATGGCAAACGTGTCCAAGCACTTGCAGGAGCAAAAAATCACTCCATTGTTCTCAAAGATGCAGATTTAGACGCGACAACGAAACAAATCATTGGTGCTGCCTTTGGATCAGCAGGAGAGCGCTGCATGGCTGTGGCCGTTGTCGCAGTGGAAGAAGAAGTGGCAGATGAGCTCATTCAAAAATTAGTTGATGAATCGAACGAGCTCGTCATTGGAAATGGAATAAATGAAGAGGTCTTTCTTGGTCCAGTCATTCGAAAGGAACATAAAGAACGAACGCTTCAATACATCCAGTCAGGGATTGAAGAAGGCGCAAGTCTCATTCGTGATGGCAGGAAAGATCACGAAACAAATGGAAAAGGGTATTTCGTTGGACCAACGATCTTTGACCATGTGACAAATCAAATGAAAATTTGGCAGGACGAGATTTTCGCCCCAGTCTTATCCATTGTTCGTGTCTCTTCACTAACAGAAGCAATCGACCTTTCCAATCAATCAAAATTTGCGAACGGTGCCTGCCTGTACACAGACAGTGCATCAAGCATCAGAGAATTTCGCGAAAACATCGACGCAGGGATGCTCGGCGTCAATATCGGTGTTCCCGCACCAATGGCATTTTTCCCGTTTTCCGGCTGGAAGGATTCTTTCTACGGGGACTTGCACGCGAATGGAACAGACGGAGTAGAGTTTTACACAAGAAAGAAAATGGTGACCGCGCGTTATATGTGATCAACAATCATGAATAAGCTAAGAAAATGCAGTTCCAAAAGGAGAACTGCATTTTTTTGTTGTCTCCTAGTCAAAAAGTAAGGGTTTTCATCGTTGTTTTAGCAGCGATTCTCCCAAGAAATCATCCTTTGTATTCATTCTTCATCAGCGTCTATCAACATAATTTGAAATTGGGCGTAAACCCCAAGATTAGGAAGATGAAAACAGGAGGAAAATGACACGATGAGAAAGAGGATGAAGTGCGGTGTAGGTTTTTTGATTCTTGCTTTGGTACTGAGCTGTATACCCGTATATGATGCGAGTGCAGCAAGTACCCCCATTGCAAAACGAGTAGGAAATGCAAATCCGCTCATAGACCATCACCTGGGGGCAGATCCGTTTGCGCTCACCTATAACGGAAGAGTGTACATTTATATGTCGAGCGATGACTATGAGTATCACAGCAATGGAACGATTAAGGACAATTCTTTTGCAAATTTGAATAGGGTTTTTGTCATCTCTTCGGCGGATATGGTGAACTGGACAGATCACGGAGCGATTCCAGTAGCAGGTGCCAATGGGGCCAATGGCGGGAAAGGGATTGCCAAATGGGCAGGCGCATCTTGGGCTCCAGCCGCTGCGGTGAAGAAGATCAATGGGAAGGATAAATTTTTCCTTTATTTTGCTAACAGCGGTGGAGGGATTGGCGTCCTGACAGCGGACAGCCCGATTGGTCCCTGGAAAGATCCTATCGGAAAAGCGCTCGTCACGCCAAATACACCAGGGATGTCAGGTGTTGTATGGCTGTTTGATCCAGCCGTATTTGTAGATGATGACGGGACCGGTTATCTATATGCTGGTGGAGGCGTTCCAGGCGGTTCAAATCCAACGCAGGGACAATGGGCCAATCCTAAAACAGCAAGAGTTCTGAAGCTAGGGCCTGACATGACAAGTGTGGTCGGTAGTGCATCAACCATTGATGCTCCTTTCATGTTTGAAGATTCAGGGATGCATAAGTATAACGGTACCTATTACTATTCCTATTGCATCAATTTTGGCGGCTCTCACCCAGCAGATAAACCACCAGGCGAGATCGGCTATATGACGAGCTCAAGTCCTATGGGTCCCTTTACGTATAAAGGACACTTCTTGAAAAATCCGGGTGCATTTTTCGGTGGCGGCGGTAACAACCATCATGCTGTGTTCAATTTTAAAAACGAGTGGTATGTCGTGTATCACACACAAACGGTGAGCTCTGCCTTATACGGAGCAGGGAAAGGCTACAGATCTCCCCACATTAATAAGCTTGTGCATAATGCTGACGGCTCCCTTCGAGAGGTCGCAGCCAATTTTGAAGGCGTTAAACAGCTTTCCAACTTAAATCCTTATCAACGGGTAGAAGCTGAAACATTCGCTTGGAATGGGCGCATTTTAACAGAGGCCTCCTCAGCACCTGGTGGGCCAGCCAATAACCAGCACGTCACAAACATTCAAAACGGCGATTGGGTGGCTGTCAGTAATGTCGATTTCGGATCGAGAGGTGCCAGAACCTTTAAAGCCAATGTAGCAGCCGCTTCAGGCGGACAAATTGAAGTACGTCTCGGCAGTCCAGACGGTAGAATTGCTGGAACACTCAATGTCCCTTCCACAGGCGGAAACTGGCGAGAAATAGAAGCGGCAGTAAACGGGGCAACGGGAGTACACAACGTATTTTTTGTCTTCAAAGGAAATGGTGCCAACCTATTCCAATTTGATTCCTGGCAGTTTACTCAAAGGTAAACAAAATCTGATGCTACGGCATCGATTAATGGTTGATGGGAGAGTGGGAAAATTTGATGTCCATAATCAAAAAACCAATTTGCACTTTATTGGTCTGCTTCACTATGTTGTCTGTCATGTTTTTAGGGCCTGGGGTAACTGAGGTGTCAGCGGCAGATGCGAATATTAATGTCAACGCGGAAAGACAAGTGATCCGCGGCTTTGGCGGAATGAACCACCCGGCCTGGATTGGTGATTTGACCGGACCTCAAAGGGAAACCGCCTTTGGCAATGGACAGAATCAGTTAGGATTCTCCATTTTACGGATTTATGTAGACGAGAACAGAAATAATTGGCACAGAGAAGTCGCCACCGCTAAAAGAGCGATAGAGCATGGCGCTTTGGTGATCGCTTCGCCTTGGAATCCTCCAAGCCATATGGTAGAGACTTTCAACCGTAATGGTGCGTCTGCAAAGCGGCTGAGATACAATCAATACGCCGCATATGCTCAGCATTTGAATGATTTTGTGACATACATGAAAAATAATGGCGTCAATCTCTATGCCATTTCCGTACAAAACGAGCCTGATTATGCACATGAATGGACATGGTGGACACCTCAGGAAATCCTGCGATTCATGAGAGAAAATGCCGGCTCCATAAATGCACGTGTGATTGCACCAGAATCCTTTCAATACCTTAAAAATATCTCAGATCCTATCTTAAACGATCCGCAGGCGCTTAGTAATATGGACATTCTCGGTGCCCATCTGTACGGAACCCAAATCAGCCAGCTTCCGTATCCTCTTTTCAAACAAAAAGGAGGGGGAAAAGAGCTGTGGATGACAGAGGTCTACTACCCGAATAGTGATAACAATTCAGCGGACCGCTGGCCTGAGGCATTAGGGGTATCAGAGCATATTCACCATTCAATGGTGGAAGGGGACTTTCAGGCGTATGTGTGGTGGTACATCCGGAGATCATACGGTCCTATGAAAGAAGATGGAATGATTAGCAAGCGCGGATACAACATGGCGCATTTCTCCAAGTTTGTGCGTCCAGGGTACGTCAGAATTGATGCAACGAAAAGCCCTGAACCGAATGTTTTCGTCTCAGCCTATAAAGGAAACAATCAGGTCGTCATTGTCGCGATTAACAAAAACAATACAGGAGTCAATCAACACTTTGTCATGCAAAACGGAACTGCTTCACAAGCGTCAAGATGGATCACGAGCAGCAACAGTAACCTTCAGCCTGGAACTGACTTAAACATATCAGGAAATCAATTTTGGGCTCATCTCCCTGCTCAAAGTGTGACAACATTTGTGGTCAAACGCTAAAAAACACCAAAAGCCAATTTTCTCATTAACAAAGAAAATTGGCTTTTTCTGTGTAAATAGAAAGTTGATTTTTCACGACGTCTCCACTTTGGGTATAATAATAACAATGACTTCAGGAGAGTGATCATAATGCCAAAGCTTCAAAGCAAAGTATTGATTATAGATGACGAAAAAGAAATCTTGGAATTAATCCATACCGTATTAACAAGAGAAGGCATTGACCGGGTGATAACAGCTTCAACTGCCCGTGATGGGCTCTCGCAATTCCATCAAGAACAACCCGATCTCGTCATACTGGATATTATGCTACCAGACGGTGAAGGCTACGATATTTGCAAACAAATCAGAGACGTCTCGCATGTTCCGATTATCTTTTTATCAGCAAAGGGAGAGGAATCAGACAAAATTGTAGGACTTGCCATTGGCGGTGATGATTATATTACAAAGCCGTTCAGTCCAAAAGAAGTCGCCTACCGGGTAAAAGCCCAGCTTAGACGGTCGTCATACTTACAGCCTTCTCAAGCAGAACCCATCATCAAAAAAGGGCCATTTGAGTTAAACGAGCAGCAAGCCGAACTGACGAAAAACGGAGCGGCGATTGAGCTCACTCCGAAAGAACTTATGCTGATGACCTATTTCTTGCAGCACCCGAATCGCGTGATCAGTAAAGAAACGCTTTATCAAACGGTTTGGGGAGAGGATTTCTTCGGTTCTGATAATACGGTGATGGTTCATATACGAAGACTTCGGGAGAAAATAGAAAATTCCCCATCTACACCAGAATTTCTCGTAACGGTTAAAGGACTTGGCTATAAATTCGTTGTAAAGGATGCGTAAAGATGAAATGGCGATTAACAGGCAGATATATGGTCTCTGTCATTATCGTGACCATTATCACGGTCTTTATTAACTTATTTGGATTCATGATTTGGCTTGTACTACAAGCAAGCAGCCAGCAAAACGAAGAAAATACGCCGGAAACCTTCACAAGAACATTTGAACAATACATCACCTTGTCCAATCAAGATATCACTGTGAGCAAAGAAGGACAGCAAGCCTTAAAACAACAAAATGCATGGATTCAAATATTAGACGAAAATGGACAAGATGTTTATCATGCACAAGCACCTAAAGGCTTAAAGAGCAAATACACACCTATAGAAATCGTAAACTTACATAAATATAAAGATAAGCAATTGATGTCGACTATCTATGCTGGGGGGAAAAATGGAAAGGGTAAGGAATACAGCTACTTTATCGGATTTAAGGACCCTTCCATCGGAAAATATTTATTTTCGTTCAATACGAAAGACTTAATATCGCAATTCAATATCGGGACGATGATTTTATTATCGATTGATGCCATCATTGCCTTAGTCATTGGATACTTATTCAGCCGGCAGCTCATCAAACCGCTCGGCCGTGCCATTTATGGCATCCAGCGGCTCGCAAACGGAGATTATACGACGAAGCTGCCAACTAAGGGGATATATAAAGATGTCTTCTATAATGTCAATCACTTATCAGAACAGCTCGCTTCAAGCCAAAAAGAAAAAGACAAATTAGAGCAAATGCGGGAAGAGTGGATCAGCCATATTTCTCATGATATTAAAACACCATTATCCTCCATTCAAGGCTATGCAGAAATCATGAAAGATCCAAATTATCCTCTTTCAGATCAAGACATCAAACATTATGCCAGCATCATAGAGAATAAATCACTGTACATCAAAGATGTCATGGAGGATCTCAATTTAACAACAAGGCTGAAAAATAACGACGTGATGCTGCATAAAGAGCTGGTGAACATTGTACCGTTGCTGCGTGAAACGTTAATTGATATCCTCAACGATTCGAGATATGCAGATCAGACCATTGAGCTGCAAACGAATGTAGACAAGCTTATGCTGAATATTGATACGATCCTCATACGAAGAGCGGTCACCAATCTCATTTTAAATGCCCTTGTTCACAATGATGCTGATGTGAAAATCATTGTACAGCTTGAACAAAAAGAAAACACCCACATTACGATTCAAGACAACGGCAAAGGAATCGAAGAGGCAGAGCTAGAAAAAGTGTTTGACCGCTACTATAGAGGGACAAATACAGGAGGGACACATGCAGGCTCTGGTCTTGGAATGGCGATTGCAAAGGATATTATCAAAAAACACGGCGGGGATATTACGATACAAAGTATGATTGGGGAAGGAACAACGATTGATATCCAATTACCCGCATGAACGGACATACAAAAAAACGGTTCTGCTCAATCACAGAACCGTTTTTTTCAACTATTATTCTGAAAACACTTTAATGCCTTTCACAATGTTCCAAATGAAGAAGTAGATCGCGACAAGGAATGTCACAGCATACGTTGCAATTAAGAACGGACCAGCATGACTGATATCGTTCATGCCAAGTAACCCTGAACCGGCAATACCGATGCCAAAAATCAAATAAGGAATTAAATGCGTCCAAAGCGATTTTTTCGCATGATATTTCACTTCGTCCTTTCCTAAGAAATAGACGATAATTGGAAACAGAAACGGTGCAAAAAAGATACTGAAGTAACATAATGAAGACAAAATTTTATTTTCTCTCAAACCTTTTCACCTCTATGATTGATTTAGAAGAGGGGACCATTTGACTCATCCCTCACTTCCTTACAACCCCATTGTACAACCTCAACCTTAACTTGTATTAATCCGAACCTTACAGCAACCTTAAAAATGTTAAACCGTAAAATGATCAATGAAAGATAAAATGATTATAGGTATTTCAATCTATTTTTTCAGAAAAAATAGTTGACTTTGGTCATCCCTCTGTTTAAAATAAAGTCGTAACCGATGCAGGAGTGTCACTGATATGATCAGGCACCACCAAGTCAGGTAAACAGTTTGTACATTTTGTACGTTGTTTGCTGAGATTTTGGTGTTTTTTTATGCTTTTTTTAGCATTTTAGGTAAGGTGGGATGAGGATGTTCACCGTCGTTAAAGTTTTAAATAATAATATCGTATTAGCTCTAACAGATGCTCAAAATGAAGTCGTTGTTTTTGGAACAGGAATAGGTTTTAAAAAGAAGAAAGGTGATACTCTTGATGAGAGCGCTGTCAGTAAGACATTTTATTCTGATCAGACGTCTCCATTAGAATCTCAACTTGCCGCTATCCCAACTGATATCCTTTTATTAACTGAAAAAATCATTCGTGTGGGCGAAGAGATGTTGAATAAGAAGTTAGGTTCCAGCGTGCTCTTTTCGCTATCGGATCATCTTACCTTTGCTATTCAAAGGCACGAAGAAAAAATGGCGTATGAAAACCCCATTGTGTGGGAAATTCCACATCTCTATTTTCAAGAATATCAAATCGGGAAAAAAGCACTGACAATTATTCAAAAAATGATGGGCATTTCTTTTGAAGATACTGAAGCTTCACTCATTGCCCTGCATTTTGTAAACGCTCAAATAGATGGTCAGTCTATGGGAGACACCATTAAGATGACTCACCTCACGAAGGAAATCGTCAAAATTATTCAAAATATTTTCGAGATGATATTGGATAAATCATCCATTAATTATTCGAGGTTTATCACACACTTGAGATATTTTATTGTGAGGCAGGAAACCAATCAACCACCGCAGCAGATGGATGACTCGTTAAAAGAATTAATTCAGGATCGTTATATGAAGAGTTATGCCTGCGGATTGATTATCAAAGAAATGTTAAAACGAGAATTCAATTGGAAAGTGACAGAAGACGAACTTGTTTTTTTAGTCATCCATATTGAAAGAATCACAAAGGAACACCAAAAAAATAACTGATTTCTTTTAGGCGTGTTATGAAAAAGCATTAACCTAAACAAATCTCCATGAAGAAGAATGATCTTTTCTCATGGCGGATTTTGTTTAGGTTTTTTTTGTGAAAATGAAGGGGTGAAGGCATGGAAAACAAAGAATTGGCTCAAGAAATTGTGAATTTAATCGGTGGAACCGAAAATATATCTCAAAGTTGGCATTGTATCACGAGACTAAGATTTAATCTCAACGATGAAAGCCAAGTAAAAGTAGATGAGCTGAAAACATTAGATGGGGTTTTAGGTGCACAATTTCAAAGTGGACAATTCCAAGTCATTATTGGAGCAAAGGTAGCAGAGGTCTATGAGGAAATTGATCATCTGGTTGGTCATAGCAGCAATGAATCTGCTCCTGTTAAAAACACGTCAAAGATGAATCCAATTGAAGTCGTATTCGATGTGATCAGCGGGATTTTCACACCTATTTTGCCAGCGATTGTTGGGAGTGGATTGATCAAAGGGATCATGGCACTGCTTGTTAGCTTAGGCTGGCTGACGGAAACAAGCGCTACCTATCAAGTGCTTCAAATCTTTTCAAATGCTGTCTTTTACTTTTTACCTTTCCTCATTGCTTATTCGGCAGCGAAGAAGTTTAAAACAAGAGAATCTCTCGCGCTCGCATTAGCAGGAATTTTACTATATCCAACGATGATCGAAGGTGCAGCAAAAGGAGCAGACCCGTTAAGCTTTTTAGGGTTAAGTATTCCACTAAATAATTACACATCTTCCGTATTACCAATTATTTTAGGTGTGCTATTACTAAGCTTTGTCGATAAGTGGATAACAAAAGCGATCCCAAAATCCTTAAGTATCGTATTTACACCGGTACTGAGCCTGATGATCACGGCTCCTCTTACACTGGCTTTTATAGCTCCTATTGGAAACGTTTCCGGGCAGTATTTAGAAATCTTTTTCACTTCTTTGTTCAATTTCGCTGGTCCGATTGCCGGTTTATTAATGGGCGGCTTGATGCCACTCATTGTGTTAACTGGGATGCATTACGCATTCTTCCCAAGCACGTTAGCCAGCTTTGAAAAAGTGGGTTACGATATCATGCTGCTTCCGATGAATTTCATTGCGAATATGGCACAAGCAGGCGCTGTGTTAGGTGTCATCATCCGCACCAAGCGGGTAGAAACAAGGTCTTTAGCACTTTCAACATTGCTTCCTAGTTTCTTCGGTATCACAGAACCAGCCATTTATGGAGTCACACTTAGACTAAAAAAACCTTTTTATGCTTCATTAATTGGCGGCGCAGTCGGTGGATGTTTTTACGGTTTATTTTCAGTTAAAACGACAGCCTTTTCGATTCCAGGCATCACCTCACTGCCCACTTACATTATGAAAGGGACGAATAATTTCCAGCTGGCTCTGATTGGAATCGCCTTGAGCTTCATCGTGTCACTTCTCGTCACCATTTTCCTTGGATTTAAGGAGTCTGTCACAGCCGTTCACGAGCAAGCAGCAGAAAAGCCAAATCACACTGTGAGTACAGAGAATCAACAAATGTCTAAGCAAACAAGCCCATTCGAAGTTCAAGCACCTATGAGTGGAAAGGTCATTCCTTTATCTGAAGTGAATGATTCAGTGTTCTCAAGTGAAATGATGGGGAAGGGAGTCGCAATTTTGCCTGATAAGGGGGTGGTACAAGCACCGTTCTCAGGAAAAGTAGTGACTGTTACGCCTACTAAACATGCCATCGGACTCGTTTCAGATGATGGAATTGAATTATTGATCCACGTGGGGATTGATACCGTCAGCCTAAATGGCCAATTCTTTGATGTACTAGTAAAAGAGGGCGATGAGATGAAGACCGGGGATCATTTATTATCGTTTGATATAGAAGGAATTCAATCAAACCATTTAGATGTAGTGACACCTATTATCGTCACAAATTCAACGCAATACCTTGATGTGATTCATACAGGTGACGCTCATGTCACCGCAGGTCAAAATAAGCTCTTAATGCTTATTCACTAATATAAAGAGAAGGGATGATTGAAATGAAGAATGTAAAAAAAGGATTTTCAGATGATTTTTTATGGGGTGGCGCAACTGCTGCCAATCAAATAGAAGGCGCGTACTTAGAAGGTGGCAAGGGCTTATCGACGTCAGACTTTGCTGCATATAAAGATCCTTATGAAAAAGGAAAAGTGAACAACTTTACTTTCGATGTTAGTTCAGCTGAATTAAAAAGATACAAGGAACAACCTGATGAATTTGATTTCCCGAAAAGACGCGGAATCGATTTTTACCATCGATATGAAGAGGATATTGCACTATTTGCAGAAATGGGCTTTAAAGTGTTTCGCTTGTCTATATCATGGGCAAGAATCTTCCCAACTGGTTTAGAGGAAAAGCCGAACGAAGAAGGATTGGCTTTTTATGATCAAGTATTTGATGAATGTGCGAAATATGGAATTGAACCGTTAGTCACGATGTCTCACTATGAAATGCCGATTACTTTAACAGAGAAATATAATGGATGGATGAGTAGAGAGCTTGTGCCGTTGTTTGAAAAATATGCCCGCGCCATTTTAGAAAGATATAAAGATAAAGTGAAGTATTGGATTACATTCAATGAAATGAATATGAACCTCAACAGCCTTTACACCGGTGCTGGAATTTTAGAGGACCTAGTAGACCATAAATTACAGGCTGCGTATCAAGCGTCACATCATCAATTTATCGCCAGCGCTCTCACAGTGAAGGCTGCAAAAGAAATCATTCCTCATGCACAAATTGGCTGTATGATTAACCAAATTGAAGCCTATGCAAAAACAACAAAGCCAGAGGACCAGCTGCAAGCGGTAAAATCGAACCAATTGAATATGTTCTATCCAGATGTTCAAGCTAGAGGAGAATATCCAACATACATGGTAAAATACTTTGCAGACAACGACATCAAGCTGGATATCAAAGAGCAGGATGAACAAATTTTGAAAGAGGGCATTGTTGATTTTGTGGCAATCAGCTACTATATGTCCCACGTTGCAGAAGCGCGAGAAGATGCGGCTGAGTTAGCGGGTACATTTGATAGTCCAATCAAAAATGAGCATTTGGAGCTATCACAATGGGATTGGCCAATTGATCCGATGGGACTCCGCATTTCATTAATCAAGCTGTATGACAGATACCAAAAGCCTTTATTTGTATGTGAAAATGGACTTGGCGCAAGAGATACATTGACACCAGACGGAGAAATACACGACGATTATCGAATTGATTACTTGAAAAAACATATTGAACAAATGAAAGAAGCAGTCAAAGAAGGTGTCGACTTAATGGGGTATACGCCTTGGGGATGCATCGACTTAATTAGCTGCGGAACATCTCAAATGAGTAAACGCTATGGTTTGATCTATGTGGATCAAGACGACAGAGGGAATGGTACATTAAATCGTTACCGAAAAGATTCCTTCTACTGGTACAAAAATGTGATTGCAACAAATGGAGAAGATTTATCATAATCCAGATTGAATGATGAAAACATCATTGCGCCCGCCTTTATTTGCCGGGTGCGATGGTGTTTTATTTGTTTACCGAAAAGAAACCCAAATCATGTCATAGCAAGCCAATAAATGTTTCACCTTGACCTTGAAGTATAGTTCAACCTTTATAATATATATATAGTAAGACAAAATAATGACAAAGGAGTAACGATGGAGTTGATGACTAGAGGAGAACTTGCCAAAAAAACAGGAATAAGTCCTGCCGCAATTCGTTACTATGAAGAGCACAACATATTACCTGCTCCAAGACGACGTTCAAACGGTTACAGATTCTATACAGAAGACTATGTTGTGAAGATTCAATTGATCAAAGATGCGAAAACATTGGGTTATTCATTAAAGGAAATAGCTGAAATCATGGACATGCTAAGTCAAGACATAGAACTTGATACGCTAAGAAAAATTGTCCATCTTAAACATGAAGAAATTGAAAGGAAAATCAAAAGCCTTCGTCTCATTCAAGACCTTTTATCTAACTTATTAAAAACTCCTGAAAAAAAAGTACAAGTCTACCTGGAATCATTTCGTGTACCAAACCAGGATGATCAATCCTCATATTGAGTGAAAGGAGAGAAAAAAATGAGTGTAGAAATTTATCAAGGTGAACGTTCTGACGAAAGTATTCAATTTGAAACATTATTCGCTTCGCAAAGTAATAAAGAGAGTTTTTCTAGTATCGAGCACACAAAAAAATTTCTTGAGCAAAAAGGAATTGAAAATACGCAGCCTTATGCCATTGGAGATGATGTGAAGTTAATGAGTGAGGTACAAGAGCAAACATTCGAAGGCATGCAAGTTTTCACATTAAATGAACAAGCATCACAAAATCAAAAAGTCATTCTCTATCTACATGGCGGTGCATGGACAAATCAGCCTTTGAATGTCCACTGGTGGTTCATGGATAAAATGGCGCAATCACTAGGTGCGAAAGTGGTCGCTCCTATTTATCCAAAAGTGCCTCATTATAGCTATCAGGATACGTATCCGAAAATTCTTAACCTATATAAAGACCTTCTGAAAACTGCCGGAAGTGCCAATCAATTGACGATTATGGGAGATTCAGCTGGTGGAAACATCTCACTTGGTCTGGCGCACCTTTTAAAGAAGGAGAATCTGCCACAGCCGAAGGATATTATTTTATTATCTGCATGTGTCGACATGAGCTTAAGCAATCCTCTCATGTTTGAATATGCAAAAAAGGACCCGATTCTAGGTTATGAAGGAATGGAAGCCATTGCAAAGATTTGGATAGCTGATCAACATGTAACTGACCCAATGATCAGTCCCATTTACGGTGACTTCAAAGGACTTGCGAAGATTACTCATTTCATTGGAACACATGATATGTTATATCCAGATGCCATAAAGCTCGATGAAAAACTAACAGAACAAGGAATTGACATCAAAACCTTTGTTTATCCCGAAATGCTTCATGTATTTGTTGTCATGCCAATCCCTGAGGCACAAGATGCTCAAGAGAAAATCATTCAGGTGATCAATCGTTAAGAAATATAGAATGATTTGATTGAAATAGTCGAAAGTTTAGTGAATGGGCTGCTTTCATGAAAGCAGCCTTTTTCAATTCAACTTGAAATACATCCAGAATGTCAACTCACTACAGATTAAACTTCTTTAAATTCCAATTTTTGTTTACAACGATCGTATTTCCCATTAATATAATGATTGTTCGCTTCTTCATTGGATTTAAATAAATGACGGCTAGTAAAGGAGAGTGAATGATGATTGTTTCCTTTCTTCAACCTATGGCTCTGATCTTGTTTACATTGCCTTTGTTATCTTTGATATGGGGGATTGTCGGCTATTTCATCTTTAAGCGGGTCTACGTCGTTCTAGTGATCACATTTGCAGCTTCAACCGTTTTTATCTTTGCCTATACGGGGTTCGATTTGTCGAATATGTATTGGGTCGTCGCAATGACTTTTCTATGCATGTGTACCTCTCTCATCACAAAAATCATCCAATTTATGATTCAACGCTATAAAAAAGCATAAAGAAGCTTATGCCTGCAAACATAAGCTTTATTTTTGTTTCCACTCATCTTCGGGCAAACAGTTCATTACCTAATGTTTGGTATAATAGATACGAGCATGGAAGGGGAAGGAGAACACGTTGGAAACTTTTGATTTATCCCAAGAAGATCTTGAATTAATAGACGAAGCAAAAAAGAAGATTATCAGTCTTTATGAAGATGATAAACACCATGTAGGGGCAGCGATCCGCATGAAAACAGGAGAAATAATGTCGGCTGTCCATATAGAAGCCTATATCGGACGGGTAACTGTTTGTGCAGAAGCCATTGCGATTGGCAGTGCTTTATCGAATGGACATAAGGATTTTGATACAATTGTTGCAGTGAGACACCCCTATTCAGATGAAGAAGATAGAAAAATTAGGGTAGTAAGCCCTTGCGGCATCTGCCGAGAGCTCATTTCAGACTTCGGACCAGCATGTTTTGTCATCATCGAGATGGCTGGGGAGCTGGTCAAGGTGAAAATCGAAGAACTCATTCCGCTCAAATATACTCGAAGCTGATGTACCACATAAAGATAAAGTAGGAAAAGGGATGCAGCAAACGTTAAGTGTGATCCTTGCGGCATCCAAGATGACTGAAAAATCGCTCAACAAAAGCAACCCCATATATTTTCTCCATATGATTCATGTTAAAAATATACTGTTCCATATGCTCAAGCTTGCGCAGACTGCGCACTAGTATTTTCCGTTCATCGTCAGAAAGAGCAGGGTCATCATTTACCTTCTCCAAAGCCTTTTTCACTCGTGCAGATACCTTTTCAACATAGAGATGGTTTTTGGATGTTGGCGGAATACATGCCGACAGGTCACAGCCTGTAAAACGAACACCGTCAAGGGTGCAGTTTTCAAAATCGGCGATCAGCTTTTGTTTGCCATTTCCCTCAAACGTTATATCTATTAGCTTACCAGAAAAGGTACAATTGACGATATTCGCTGCCTGTAAAACGCGGTCATTGAATCTACATTTAGAGAAAGTGCAATCGATAAACGTAGCATTCTCCAAGGTCATTCCCCTCATATCGCAAGAAGAAAATACGCAATTGGTGAAGACAGCTTCGTTTTTGCCAATGCCCACAGAACGCAAGTCGGAACGACTAAAAGTACAATGATCAATCGTACTACCGGCAAAAAATCTTGCATTCGTGAGATCACACGTATCAAATACAAGATGATCCAGGTGACAGCTCCAAAAAAAAGGAGAACGAACATTTGAGTTGATGATTGTCGTTCTGCTGATTGTTTCGTGTTCATACCTGGCAATATCAGAAAATGATTCGTTGTCTATTGATATACCAGACTCAAGTCTTCTCATCGCTATCACCCTATCATTTCTTCAGAATTTTTTACAATCATGATTTCCATTCAGCAAGTTCATTTCATTTTTCTTATCACTTGTATTTGACTCAAGATTATATCACAAAACGATACTCACCCAGCAAAGAACAGATATCCATTTTCAAGATGAAAGGGGCATAAAAGAATGAAAAGGTATGACACATTCCCAGAACCAATCGGTAGCTATATAGCCGGCCGAATCCAGATGGATTTTGAGTATACGGCATCAGATCACTCAAAAAGAGAATTGACCGCGTTTATATACTATCCATCTGATAGCAGCGAAGGGAAGACTGCATCAACGTACATGTTTCCTGAAGTCTACGAGATGCTTCATGAGCAGCCACTTGTCACTGAATATTTGAAGGAAATAAACTTCTTCTCTACCGATATCAAGACTCATTGTTATGACGATCTTGCTCTTTCCGGGAAGGAAAAGCGCTATCCAGTGTTATTCTATGTTTGCGGCGGGGGTGGTTCACCAGAATGGGGGACAGCCATCTGTACAGACATGGCAAGCCAAGGGTATGTTGTCGTCAGTATCGGCCATCAGGATAGCACCATGTATAAACGGAAAGATGGGAAGCTGGTGAATGTCTCAAAGGATTTTTCGGATGTCATGATGACGTTTTCTGAAGATACAGAGATGATGGCGCTGGCTAGTAAGATGAAAATGCGGCCTGACGATGAAACGGCTATTGAGATGTGCCGTAACGTCCTTACCTTGCCAACCATTAACGAGTTAACAAGATATAGTGAACGACAGGCAGAAGATGTAAGGTACGTAGCCGATTATCTTCACAAACTAGACTCTGGAGAATGGAAGTCTATCTTTCGTAACAGACTGCTACTCGACACGGGCATGGGTATCGCCGGGCATTCTTATGGCGGGCCTACAGCGGCTATTGTTTGCCGGGATGACGACCGGTTTGTCTGCGGGGTTGGCTTAGATAGTGGTGCATTCGGCCTTCTCGACAGCGACCTCAATAAACCCTTTTTGCTCCTGTTTTCTGAACCGAATTATTATATGAATGCGATCATTGGCGCTAACAACAGCATGGAAACCTATTATTTCTCCGTTGATCGTGCTGCACATTTAGATTACTGTGACATCGTGTTTACCGGCGTAGATGAGGAACTTAGAGGCACAAGGGATGCATTAGAGATGCGAAATCTTGTGACGGACTATACGAAGACCTTTTTTGATCATTATATCCTGCAAAAGGCTGTACGTGTGGAAAACCTGTCATATGAAGGTGTAGACTTAATCAAGAAAACCAGTAACAAGTGAGATAGGGGAAGCTGCTGATAGCAGCCTTTTAAAGAGTCAGTTTAAAGTTGAATAACTTATTTAATTCATAAGCAAAAAGAGCAGTCAACAACCTCTCTTTTTTCGTGTGTTAATCTTTATGTTTTTTAATGGACCTTTTGTGATATGAGTCAGCTTATACCACATTCTTTAAGTTCATATTAAGGTGAGTCACAAAAACCTAAACACATCTCCATTGTTCCAATGATAGATTGTGTTTAGGTTTTTTAGCGATTGAATCGTTTTCGAAGAACTAGGCATGAGATAGCAAAAACTGCGAAAGCGCCTGCTGATCCAGCAGCAAACATCAGCCCAGATTGTTCTAGTTTGGATTTGAATAACAAAGGGACAGAAAGAATGAGCGCGGCACCACTAAAGCCCAATCCTAATATCAACATTGCCAATAATTTATTCATAGAAACACCTCTTACACTTAGAATTTGAACAATGGAAACCTTTAACATTCCTAGATGGAGTGTAACATATGATAGCAGGCGAGTGGTTTCTTTTCATTAAAACACAATCTTGAACCAAACGATTTTAAACGAACACTGTTCTTTACGAACAATGTTCGTTATAATATAAATGAGATGTAGTTTTAAACGATTTCCATAAAAGAAGAGGAGATGCATACGATGACGGCATTATCTAAGAACCAAAAGCAAATCGCTATTATTGGAGGAGGACCTGGGGGGCTAACACTCGCCTTAATTCTGCAAAATTACGGTATACAAACAACTATCTACGAACGGGAGATGCATGACAAGAGTCTTGAACGAGGAGGCTCACTGGATATTCACGAAGAAACAGGCCAAAAAGCCTTAAAAGAAGCAGGAGTTTATGAGAAATTTCAAAGGAATGCCCGTTATGAAGGAGAAGATTTCCGATTACTTGATAAATCAGGAAGAATTTATTTAGATGAAGAAACGAAATCAGATCAAAAAGGCACTCGTCCAGAAATTGATCGTGGTGTGTTGTGCGAACTGCTGTTAGATCAAATTGATGCTGCAAACATCAAATATGGATATAAACTAGAAAGATGCGTTTCATTAGAAAACGGCATGACGGAGCTTCATTTTGAAAACGGGTTTGTCGAGACAGTTGATCTTTTGATTGGGGCTGATGGTGCATTTTCTCGTGTGCGTCCTCTGTTAACAGATATTGAGATTGAATACTCTGGGCTCACGATGCTGGAATTGAATGTCCTAAGCGTAGAGGCGAACCACCCTGATTTAGCTGAATTTAATAAACGTGGTAAGATGTTTGCTTTAGCTGATCACAAAGGGATAATTGGGCAGTTAAACGGAGATGGACGAATCAAAGTGTATGCAAGCCTTATGGTAGAACGCAGCTGGATCGAGACTTGTGGTATACCGTTTCATCAAGCGAAAGAAGCAAAAGAACAATTATTAGAGTTATTTAGTGATTGGGATGATCAGCTGAAAAAGTATATTCGTTATGCAGAAGATGCCATCATTCCAAGACGGATTTATACGCTTCCTACCGGTTTTAAATGGAACCGTCATAAAGGAGTAACGCTTATCGGTGATGCAGCTCATGTCATGTCACCATTCGCAGGCGAGGGTGTAAACATGGCGATGTTTGATGCAAGGGAGCTAGCACTTGCTATTGTCCGACATCCTCATGATATTGAAAAGGCCATTGAGGAATACGAAGACATGATGTACGAATATTCATCGGAAAAGGCACATGAATCGGAGAATAGTTTAAAACTGTGTTTTTCAAAAGACGCTGCGGTCAAGCTTGCAGATATGATGAATTCTTTTCAAGAAAACGGTGATTGATGCTCAATTTACTATTTTACTTTGACATGTTATAAAGAGAGTATGAACAATTCAAATCGTCGTATTATAAGTCGCCGGTCTCGGCCGGCTAAAGAGCCCTTAAGCCGTGAGCTCATTGTGAAAACGGCCTATGAGCTTCTTAAGGAGCAAGGGATAGAGGGCATGAGTATGCGTAAGGTGGCTAAAGCATTGGATACGGGACCTGCATCCTTGTATGTCTACGTGAACAATTTTCAAGAACTCAGTGCTTACGTATTGAATTATGGTCTCGGCCAAATGGTTTACCCAGATTCAGAGAATGGCACATGGAAAGAACAGTTATTTGACATATTGCATACTTATTTCCTACTGCTATTCGAAAAACCTGGTCTTGCTGAAATTTCTCTTTCCACCATTCCACAAGGAACGAACTTTCTTCAGTTGACCGAACGTATTCTCGCTGCATTGCATGAAGGCGGGATCAAATCTACATCCGCTGCATGGGGAGTAGACCTATTGCTGTTATACGTATCTTCGGTAGCTTACGAAAAGGTCTCTTGGAAGAAACATGACTCTTCGCAGATTTCAGACATTAAAAAATCATTTCATGATGCAGACAAAACGCGTTTTCCTTTCATTCATAGTGTAAAAGAAGAAATGTTTGCAGGTGATACCGTATCAATGGAACGGTTCCGATGGGGAATTGACGTCATTTTGTATGGAATCCAGAAAGAAATCAATTAGAAAGGAGCACAAGCAAAAAGCAGTCAATGGCTGCTTTTTTTATATGGTGATTTTCACATTTATGATCTTGTGAGCATCATGATATATAAATAAATCTATATATTGTATTTATATATAAAAAATTATATAATCTAGTGGAATAAAAAAATGAGGTGCTTAGGCATGGAACATATTAAAAACTTATTAGAGAGTTATATTCCTTTAGCAAAATCTACTGCAAAAATGTTTGGACCAAATTGTGAAGTGGTTATTCATGATTTAACGAACCCTCAAGCATCTGTCATGTTTACAGTAAATAACCATGTGACAGGAAGAGAAATCGGCCAATCATTTGATCATCTAGTAAAGACTGTATTACAATCAGAAGATTTTAAAGAAGATTATCTGGCTGGCTATACATTTGTTACAGAAGATAAGCGTACGATTCGTTCTTCGACTTCATTAATACGTGATTCAAAGCAAAAAGTGATTGGTGCTTTCTGTATCAACTTTGATGTTGAAGCACTGAATCAAATGCAGCAATTTATGGATACTTTTCTTTCTACACAAGTGGAAGCTCCAGAGAAAGAAACAACATCAAATGATGATCTTGAAAATGTGGAAGAAATAGTAGATCAATTGATTCAACAAATCATTCAAAACAGTGTTCATCCAGTCATGAAACGTCATGAAAAAATTGAACTAATTAAATTCATGGATGAAAAGGGCATTTTTTTAATGAAAGGATCTGTTGAGAAGGTCGCATCTATGTTAGGCATTTCCAAAGTAACCGTCTATAGCTATTTGGATGAAATCAAAAATAAATCGAGGTAAGGAGAGTCAAAATGGAAAGCATACTCGAGGTAGGAAATCTAAAATCAAACGGACACTATGCATTCGCAACCATTCATCAAAACATGGTCTATGTTTCAGGACAATTTGCCATCAATCCCGAAACGAGAGAAAAAGAGTTCGGCCCCATTGAAGAAGAGACATTACAAGCGCTTAAGAATGTAGAGATGATTGTAGAGGCTTCTGGAAGTAACAAAGAGAAGATTTTGCGCATGACATTATACATTTCGGATATTCACTTATGGGACAAAGTTGATGCTGTTTATACTGACTTTTTTGGTGAACATAAACCAGCACGTACTATTGTACCAACGAATGAATTACATTTTGGTTTCAAAATTGAAATTGATGCCATTGCATATATTTAAGATCTTTTTTTGCCTACTCTATATAAAAAAATATATTTCGTATAAAAAAATATTTGAAGGGGTTGATGATTGATGAATCAATTGATTTGTAACCATTGCGGGAAAAAGTATGAGATGACACCAACTCTATGGAGATGTGATTGTGATGGAGTATTAAACCTAGTGAAAGATACCCCGAACATAGATATCGCAGCTTGGGATCACTATCCAAACTCATTATGGCGTTATGTTGAAACCATGCCATTTTCAAAAGATTCTAAGACTTGGGAAACTGTCACAATGGGGGAGGGTCAAACCCCTTTAATCGTTCTAGATCCTAATGAGCCAAACACCTATGTCAAAGTTGATTATATGATGCCGACCTTATCCTTTAAAGACCGAGGAGCCGCTGTTTTGATGACAAAGGCTAAGGAACTCGGGGTATCAAAAGTGATTGCTGATAGTAGTGGGAATGCAGGAACGGCGATTGCAGCTTATGCAGCACGCTGCGAGATTGCCTGTGACATCTATCTAAGCGATGACACTTCTCCTAAAAAGGTCGCTCAAATAAAAGCCCATGGAGCAACGATTAAAGAAATTCGTGGTACTCGAGAGGATATTGCAGCCGCAGCCCAAAAAGCAGTAGACGACGAAGACGTTTTTTATGCAAGCCATGTCTATAACCCTTATTTTTTTGAAGGAACAAAAACATACGCCTATGAAATCTATGAGCAACTAAAAGGAGCACCTGATGCTTTAATCATTCCGGTTGGAAATGGTACTCTCCTCCTAGGTGCGTATTATGGTTTTAAAGAGTTATTTGAAAATGGTCTCATTCATAACATACCGAAAATCGTTGCCGTACAAGCGAAAAACTGTGCACCCCTTGTGAAAGCTTATCAAAATGAAGAAAAATCAGCAGCACCTGTGACGAATAAAGGGACCTTAGCAGAAGGGATCGCCATTGCTGCCCCGGCGCGCTCCAAACAAATTTTAGAAGCTGTACTAGATACGAATGGTACATTTATTGATATTGAAGAAGATGAGATCTTAAATGCACGATCTAAACTGAGTGAAAAAGGATTTTATGTCGAAGTGACATCTGCAGTCAATTTTGCTGGCTACATGAAATATCAAAAGGAACCAGAAGAAACCATTGTCATACCTCTTTGTGGTGCAGGGATTAAATCAAAATAACCTTAGGGGAAAATCACGCAGAACTCAGGTAGAACAGAGAGTTGCGTGCCTCGTGACCTATTATATGATCAATCAGGAGTGACGTTTGCGAGTGTTGAAAACATTGATCATTACAATTTGAAAACGGAGGAATGATTCGTGGGATTGGATTTTACTCATTGCGAAGCACATTGGTCTTACACCGATTGAGAACTTTGCAGATGACATCATTCCTTTGCTGGAACTTTCGGATTCTGATAGTTACTTAATGCCAGATGTTTGTAGGACCGTTGCAGTTAGATTACGTCAACTGATCCACAATTGGCCTGATGATGATATAGATAAAAAGAACGCTCTCTATCTGGCAGAAGGAATGGAGTCAGCTCATCAACAAAATGAGCCAATAAGCTTTATTTAAAATTAAGAATTGTCATATGACAGCTCATTTAACTCAAAAACCTCTATGACTGGTTTAATTAATTGAGGACGTAGAGGTTTTTGAGATGATGCACAGAAGGGAAGATGTACAAGAAGGTAAATATAGATCCATTGAATGCTTCATTGACACTAGTGAAATAAGGATTCTATAATTTAATGGATCCAATTTTTATACTCTTTTCATAGAAGTTAAAAGTGGATCCATAATAAACGACTAATAAATCAAAATAAAGATAAGAAGTAGCAAAGTTTTCTTCTCCTAGCAAACCAAGTGTAAACACCATGGAATTATAAGGTGAAAATTGTTAGCTATTCGGCACCTACACATTCCTCCAAGATTATTTCATCATTTGACTCCGAAATTAGTAAAGAAATGTAGACTTCGTACAGTTACAGATAGTTGATGACTTAAAAAAGAGCCAGCTCTTTTTGGGGTCCTACCAGCCAAACGCGGAAAACATACGCTAAGACAATTTCTAGATGGATAAAGCCGATTTTTCCTACGCTAAGGATTCATCGGCTTTCATATTTAATGTCAAAGAAAAAGAAGCATCCGCAAATCTGGCAGGAATTGAAGTGATAGGGCGGCTTTTAAACGCTTAGCAATTCCTCATTGAAATTATACTCAAACTGTAATCTCATACGAATTTTCAGGAATCTTATTCATAAACGTGCTCATTTCCCCTACGGAGAAAAGATGAAGCTCGTGCATAGCCCTCGTACATGCAGTGTAAAAGAGTTTCCTTTCAAATTCTCTTCCATATTTTATATTAGAAGCATCGTATATGATCACAGCATCAAATTCGATTCCCTTTGCTAAATAAGCAGGGAGAATTAAGATACCTTTTTGATAGGAAATCGCACTTTGTTCAATCATCTTGAGATCCATTTGCTTACTCAATTGCTCATAGGATTCCTTGCATTCTTTTCCCGTTTTACATATCACAGCGATTGTTTCATGGTTTGCTGACTGCAGTTGACGAATCTTCTGTGTTATTCGAGATTGAAGGGTGTCAAGATCCTCAACCTTCGTAAAAGTAGGCTTCTGACCATCTCTGTTAAAAGCTTCAATAGTTTCTCCTTCTTCTATAATTCCCTTTGTGAATTCAACGATTTGACGAGTTGAACGGTAGCTTTTCGTTAACTCTACTCTCTCAAAATTTTCTTTTACATATAATTCGCTTGATAGTAAGGTTGGTGCATTTAGAGTATGGGCATATATCGCCTGATTAAAATCACCTAGAATCGTCATTCGGCAATAAGGAAAAAGCTGCTTAAGAACAAAAAACTGAAAGGGTGAATAATCCTGTGCTTCATCAATTAATAAATGGCGTATTCTTGTGTTTATTCTTTTTCCCTCAAGTTTATCTTGGAGATACAAATAAGGCGCTGCATCTTCATACGTCATTTCTTTTCTTTGCAGCTTTTTTAATGTATACGAACAAATTTCTTCCCAACTTTCAGGAAGTGTATCTTTAAGCTTTTGAAGGATGTTGTCTTTCTGTTTAAACAGTTGACAGTAAATCGCCGCTACATTAATAAACTTTAGTTTCTTTACAGCTGTTCGTATTGGTTTAAAGTGTTTTTTGACAATCATTTTAGCTATTTTCTTTTGCTCCTGTTCAAAATCGTCGAACGTATTCTCAGAAAATCTTCCTTCCTTCAGTAGCTCACTATAAACTTTTGTATACTCTTCAAGTTCTAACAGATCACTTTCTTCTATTACCCAATCTTTGGTTCTTTCCAATTTTTCTTTCTTTCCTAACTCTTTTAGAAGCCATTCCTTTACTAACTGCATACGATTTGGAATGGAGATAGATGCATCTAGTGAATAAAAATAGTTTTTAATTTGTTCAGCTCTAATCAACATTTCTCCTCGGAAAGAAATATTTTTAAAGATAAGCTCTTCACTCGAGAGAATAACAACATAGGAATCAATCAAAGCTTTAAAATCGCTACTCGCTTTATACCGTATTCCTTTTCTTCTTGCAGGATACTTTTTATGGTCCTGACATGTAAGCATATATTCCATTTGCGTAAACGGATGTTCAACATCAAATTGTTTTCCAAGACGCTTCTCCACATATTCTTGGAATGTGAGCTGCTGCATATTGTCCTCCCCTAAATCAGGGAGGACAGAAGCAATGTAGCGATTAAATAAAGAATTAGGTGAAAAAAGCATAATATTTTCAGCCGTGATCTCATTCTGGTAGTGATATAGCAAATAAGCAACTCTTTGAAGAGCTGCAGAGGTTTTCCCACTTCCAGCAACCCCTTGTACAACTAAATACTTGCTTTTCACGTTACGAATAATCTGATTTTGCTCTTTCTGAATGGTAGCAACAATACTTTTCATATTGGTACTCGCATTATTGCCAAGTACTTCTTTCAAAAGTTCATCGCCAATGGTAACATCCGTATCAAACATCGTTTTGATTTGCCCATCTCTCGTGATAAACTGACGCTTTAACTCTATTTCTCCTTGAATTATCCCTTCTACTGTTTCGTATTGGGCTGATCCTGGAGAGTAATCATAATAAATACTGGAAATAGGGGCTCTCCAATCATAAATAAGAAATGTTTCTTCATTTTCATCCATTAAACTCGAAACTCCAAGGTACACGTTATTTGTTGTCTCCTTACCATTTTCGAGAAAATCAACACGGGCGAAATATGGAGAATCTTTTAATCGAGATAAGGTCTTCCTCTGCTTATCTAGCTGACGGTGCGTTCTTTCTCTCTCGGACAGCATCTCCGCCTGCTGTCTAATGCTTGATAAGGTTTCACCAGCATCTTCAGGATTATCTAGATTTATTTTTACATCATCCCAAAAGGTTTTCTTTAGATGAATGACATCTTTCTTTAATCCACCAGAATCATGATCCAACTTAACGACTTTTTTTTCAATTTCTCTTAAAACAATACGAATGCGCTCCTCTTCATACTTTCGCACTTGGTTTCCATTCTTCACCTCTTCACACTCCTTAAAGATGTTAAAAGTAAATAAATAATACATCATTGACCGTCGGTCGGTCAATGATGTATCTTTAAAAGACAATTATAAGTCTCGAGGGGGGAGTTCCATGAAAAGAATTGTCAAAAAACCCGAAGAAAGAAGAAGCGAGATTATTTCCGTCGCAAAAGATTTGTTTTCATCTAATGGGTACGAGAATACTACGATTAGCGATATTATTAAAAAAATTGGAGTTGCAAAAGGCACTTTTTATCATTATTTCAAGTCAAAAGATGAAATTGCGGACGCAGTAATTCAAGACTCTATTGATTCAAGTGTTCAAGTGTTTAAACAAATTAATAATAACTCCGATTTAAAAGCAATAGAGAAGTTTATAAATATTATTCAGTTTTTTTCACAGGAAACATCAAATCATTTCAGTGATGGATTAATGACTCATTTACATCACAAAGATAACGTTCTTCTACATCAGAAAATGAAAGTTTGCATGATAAAAGAATATGTACCAATTATTTCATCTGTTTTGAAGCAAGGAGTAGAAGAAGGTGTATTTCACACGGATTTTCCAGATGAAATTACGGAATTCTTATTAGTCGGACTCCATTTTATGCTTGATCCCAGCCTTTTCTCATTGACTCACGAACAGCTCATTGCCAAACTAGATGCGATTGACGAGATTTATGAAAAACTATTAGGTGCTCCAAAAGGTAGCTTCCCTTCAATAAAACAATATTTCGAAAAGTTGTATTGACCTTGTTAAAGCATTTAAGGTTACGAAATAAAACAAAAAAATTCGATTTACGCTTGACAAAATTTTTATTTGTGCTATAATTTACTTTTGTTTTTTTCGGTTATATAATAGGGTTCTCCTGGCCAGGGGAACCCTATTTTTTTGTTCTATAATAAAGGAGAGTGTTTGTATGAAGAAAGATGAGTCAAGTGTAACTTCGTTAATATCAGCTTTTGGCAGATCCTATCATAGTCAATTTGATGATACCCCTAAAATCTTTAATGATTATTTAGCTAAAGACTTAATTTCCGAAAAAGAATTTAATGACATCAAAGAGAATATGGTTCAAGGCATACATTTCTTCAACAAAGATATCGCACAAAAATTCGAGGGGAATACAGAAGAAATATTAAAATGGATTACACAAGTACAACTTTCTCCAATAACCTTATCACGTGCTGCGTATTGCGAAAAAGTATTACTTAATGAGGTAGCTTTAGGTTTAAGACAATATGTCATACTTGGCGCTGGATTAGATACTTTTAGTTTTCGACATCCAGAATTGGAAAACATCTTAGAAATATTCGAAATTGATTATCCTACTACACAGGAATTTAAAAAGAAAAAACTGGACGAGGCTAATTTAAAAATCCCAAGTAATCTTCATTTTGTTTCTATGGACTTCACAAAAAAATTGTCCTATCAAAACCTAACAGGTAAAGGATTTGATAACAAAAAGACGTTCTTTAGTCTTTTAGGTGTTTCATACTATTTAACTAAAGAGGAAGTTTCAAGCTTAATAGATTATTTATTCACCAAGGTTCCATCAGGAAGTTCAATCGTTTTTGATTATGCAGACGAGAAACTATTCGAAGAAAAAGGAACCTCTAATAGAGTTGAAAATATGTTGAAAATGGCTTCAATAGGCGGGGAACCAATGAAATCATGTTTTTCTTACTTTGAAATTGAGAAGATGTTAGAGAAATCCGGTTTATTAATTTACGAACACCTATCACCGGCTCAAATTCATGAACTTTATTTTAAGAATCGTAATGATTACTTATCTGCTTTTGAAACGATTCATTACATTCATGCGATAAAAAAATAAAACATATTAAAGATACTTAATACACTTCTCCATTAAATAGATCTAATATGAGCGAAAGGTAGAGCTTTTGCCCAAATAATTTGAACTCAGTCATATCTGTGACCCATTTCTCATTTGGCTTATCAGCTTGAAGGTGACGAGCTAAAATATTAGGCGCTACTTTGCCAACTAAGCCTTTGTATGAACGATATTTCTTCATTCGAACCATGCGTTTAGACCTAGTGATTTCATGATGCGTTGTACTTTTTTGTGATTGACTATTTTCCCCTGATTGACTAGTTCATCACGAATACGGCGGTATCCGTATCGGCCATGATGTTCTTAGTAAATATTTTGAATCATTTTTTCAGATGGACATCTCGGTTATGAAGATTCCAATGTTTCACCAAATAGTAGTAGGTACTACACGGAATACCTGCGATCTTAAGCAGTGCTTTCACCGGGTATTTATGCCTTAAATCAAAGTTCCATCGATCCTTTAGCTGGTGCTTGCTTTCCTGTTTTTTTCATAGACGGACGCCCCTTTTTCATTGATTTGGGGGCGTCTTCTCCTTGTGTTTCCATGATACGCTGCCAGTCCCAAAGCGTAGTATCAGAAGGCAAATTAAAGAGTGCAGCTGTTTCCATGATAGACGTCCCATGTGAAGTACGTCTAGTTTATATTGGACTGGATAATTTGTATATGACATGGAGTAGATCTGGCAGGGGATTCTTGCAGAATCCTCGTGCTTGATGGTAAGCCTAACTCATACACAGCAAGAGAACAATATAATTCTATTGTGCGAGAGGGATGTGCACAAACTGCTCAAACGATTACAGGGGGTGGGAAGGGCAGTTAGGTCCGGAAGTGACCACTGCGCTGTATTTATTTCAGATAATTCACTACTCCAATTTATCGGTATTGAAGAAAATCGAGAGTTCTTTAATTCGACTAAAAGATCACAAATTGATTTTGGTCTTGAGTTATTTGGTGATAATAAGCCCAATACTAGGAAAGAGGCTTTAACAGAGATTTTTGAGACAGAAAGGGCTTGTTTAACTGGCGATCCACCCTTTGCGAAAGGCCTTTTGAAGTTAAGTATTTCAATAAAGATAACAAGGTTTTAAAAACATTTTTTAATATGTGGGTGAAGTCGAGGGATGGCAATTAGGTAACAATAATTAAATTCAAAATAATTTATTGGACATAGAGGTTTTTGATATTACATACAAAAGGGCAGTTGGAGATGGATAAGAGGGAGTGTACAACAATGGATTCACATTTACCTTCTAGTACAGAACAATTGCATTGCGTCTGTTTATTTTCATTTCTTAGTTTACATAATATATATTCTAGGAAGTTAAACAACGAATACATTTTTCATGTCTCAAATCTAAGTATACTTATCTTATTGAGACAAAAAAGGAAAAATCAAAATCCTTCGCTTATTCGCCAGATTTTGATTCATCTAGATATTTCATGATTTTCGCAGGATTTCCGCCAACTTGCCAAATTTAATGCCTTTTGCACGTTCTATTGGTTCAAAACGACATCATTTCCGCAAGCGCCTAATAATTCCTTTAATAAAATGGCTGTTCTTTTTTATGGCTGATTGGTTTGCTGGTATGCAAAGGTCAATTGTCTCGCTCTTTCACGATCTGCGATCAAGGTTTGGTCACTAGATACATAATGTTTTCCTTGGACCATTTTTTCCTTCTCACTTTTCATATTGATCCTCTCCTCCCCTTTTTCTTTATTTTACCTTCTCTTCAGAAGAATTTGTGAAGGCATGATTTCTTTTGAATAGAATTGGCCATGTTCCTGCCATAAGTTATTTACGAATCGACCCGTCTCATTTATAATCGAGTAGATTTGTTCAGTAACAGATACATCTTTAAATGTGAGGGATTACATGGAATTAAAGTGGTATAAAGCAATCATCATCATTTTCACGATGTCTGGTATTTCCATTTCCACATGGTTTTCACGGACACCAGAAGTGAGAGATTTATTACAAGCCAATACAGGAACGATGGGACTCATTTTACTCGGATTATCCGTTGGTTCAATTGTTGGGCTTGTTCTTTCAAATGTATTTGTTCGAAAAAAAGGCGGACGATTGGCGATTGTGATTAGTGCTTTTTTGATGTTTCTTGGATTCACCACTCTTGCTATTGGTTCGACCCTCTCTTCTATCTTTGTCGTCACGGCCGGGCTATTTCTTTTTGGAGCAGGCTCAGGGATGTGCAATGTGGCGATGAACCTAGAAGGGACAGAAATTGAATACAGGATTAAGAAAACCATTTTGCCTATATTGCACGCTTCCTTTAGCATTGGCACTTTAATTGGAGCAGGTGCTGGCATTCTTTTTATTCATCTAGGGGTCTCTGTGTTGATTCATTTACTTGTCATTGCCCTTCTCTTCTTTCTCAGCATCCTAATTTGTACCCGGTATATTCCGCATGGGACTGGAATGGATCAGCATGAGAAGCAGTCGCAGTCAGATACAATAGATGATACTCAAACGCCATGGCTGAATAAACGTACGGTCTCTCTTGCGATGATCGCCTTATGTCTTGCGTTTGTCGAAGGGTCTGCTAATGATTGGATTCCACTTGCAATGGTGGATGGATACCAGGTTTCACATTCCATGAGTACCGTCATCTATGCATTATTTTTATGCGGGATGATTAGCGGCAGATTAATCAGCGGACGTTTGATCGACCGTTTCGGCAGGGTGTTATTGCTAAGAGTTGCGATTGTATCAGCTGCTGCTGGACTATTCTTGGTCATTTTAAAGATTTCACTTGTGGTATGTATGATATCGATCTTTTTATGGGGACTTGGCGCTTCTTTAGGCTTCCCGCTAACCATTTCTGCAGCTGGTGATGATAGCCGGTACGCCGTGAAACGCGTCAGCATTGTGACCTTATCAGGTTACACCGCCTCTCTTTCTGGACCGCCTATATTAGGGCTGCTTGCCAATCAAGTAGGATTGCTTCATGCCTTTATTTTTGTGTTATTCGCCATATGTATTGCAGGAATCTTTACAAAAGCTGTCGCAAAACCGCGTACATCACAAGTTCACTAAAAGTGTCTGATCCTCGATCATGGCACTTTTTTTAAATTAAAAAATAAAATTGAAACCTTTCATGAAGTGAAACAGTCCTATAAATGTCCTGATGTTTATCGCTTTTTTAAAGAGGGAAAGTAAAAAAATAAGACTTTTCAAATAACAGAAAACGTGGTAAGATCATGAAAATAAACAGGAAGGGGTGAGATAAATGAAAAAAAATATGCTGCTAAAATTAGCTGTCTTATTCATAGCACTCGCAAGTTTTCATTTGTTCTCAATGCCTCATTCCGTTCAGGTATACCATCATGCAAAGGTGGTTGCCGATCAAGAATCACATGAGATGAAAATCGCTCAGACCATGGGCGATGAAAAGAAACAAAAACATGTGAGCGCAGTATTTGCCGCATTTACAGTACTGCTGATGATTGGCAGTATGACAGCTGGATTTGCACGCATCACTCATACTGATCAATATGACCGGAAAAAGAAGCATTTACTTGCAGTGTTCTATCAATCTTCTTATTTCCGACTATCTCGTGTTTAACCCAACCATCTAAATCAAAACAAAAATTGGGAGGTTTTACACGATGTTATTTTTCTTAAGAGTATTCATTCTAGGTCTATTCTCTGTCACTTCACTTTCTCTTTTCGTCTACCAAGGAATTGAAGTAGTGCACGCCATTACAAACATGTTTGGCAGCCACGAGAGCTAAATGACCCGTATATAAAAGAAACCCCCTGTTTATCGCAGGGGGTTTTCGTTTGCTTATTTATTGTCATCTGGTGCAGGTTGAGGTGTGACAAGGACATGCGTTACTTCTCCCTGCTCTTCCTCATCTACAATAAATGATCCATTGCTATAACGGTCATTCGCTCTGAGAGTAGAGATATCAAGCGGAATCGTTGCACCCTTCTCTGTATCCATTTCAAGTGTGTCGTGCAGTGATGCAGCAATGACAGCCACAATACGATGCGGGTTTTTCTTTAATTCTCTTAGCATCAGAACTCCGCGTTTGGCTCTAGATGTTTTATCAAATTCAGAGAGGTTCATTCGCTTCACAGCCCCTCTTTGTGTCGTCAACACAAGAACATCGTTTTTCGGATCAATGATCTGGCCAGAGACTACTTCGTCCCCGTCCTTCAAGTTGATGCCTTTAACACCAGCCGCTCTCGGACCAACAACACTTACTTCTTCTTCATCAAACCACAATCCGTAGCCATTTTTCGTCGCAATAAACAATTCCTGCTGTCCTGTTGTCACATGGACATCCACGAGTTCATCGTCCCCTTTTAGGTTCAAGGCGACAAGTGGTTTTGAATAGCGCTGCGCTTTATATTGAAGAAGTTCTGTTTTTTTCACCATTCCGCCCTTTGTAAAAAACAGCAGATACGATGTTTCATCAAATTCTTTAATTGGAATGGCTTTTTGGATGGATTCATCACGATCAATAGAAATGATATTCGTAATATGCTGCCCCATGTCTTTCCATCGTATGTCTGGCAGCTGATGCACAGGACAATAAATGTAGCTCCCTTTATTCGTAAACAATAGAAGGACATCTGTTGTGTTCATTTCAAACTGATGAATCAGGCGGTCTGTATCCTTCATGCCAAAGTCCTTACCGTTAGATGCAGCATAGGAGCGCTGGCTTGTCCGTTTGATGTACCCATCCTTCGTCACCGTGACGTAAACATCCTCTGAGGCAATCATCACTTCTAGGTTAATCTTAATTTCTTCGATTTTTTCCTCAATGACAGATCGTCTCTCATCAGCATATGTCTTTTTGAGCTTTTTCAAACTGTTTGTAATGACCTTTAGCAGCTTTTTCTCGTTACCTAAAATGTCTTCAAGTTCTGCTATACGCACATCAAGCTCACTTGCTTCGTCTCTTAATTGCGTAATATCCGTATTCGTTAAACGATATAACTGGAGGGAAACAATTGCTTCTGATTGTGCTTCTGTAAAGTCATATTTATCCATCAAGTTGTTTTTCGCATCTCGCTTATCATTAGAAGAGCGGATTGTGGCAATGACTTCATCTAAGATGGATAGCGCCTTAATTAATCCGTCTACAATATGGTGGCGTTCCTTCGCTTTTCGAAGCTCATATGCTGAGCGATTCGTCACCACTTCTTTTTGATGAGCAATATATGCATCAAGTATAGTTGTCAGCGTCATTAAGGTTGGTCTACGATTATGTATCGCCACCATATTAAAGTTATACGGGATTTGCAGATCTGAGTTTTTATATAAGAAATTCAAAACACCATTTGCATCTGCTTCTTTTTTCAGCTCTACTACGATTCGAAGTCCAGTCCGGTCAGTCTCGTCTCGAACCTCTGAAATTCCTTCCACTTTTCTTTCAATTCGGAACTCGTCCATCTTTTTGACAAGGTTGGCTTTATTCACTTCATAAGGAATCTCTGTGATCACAATTTGCTGGCGCCCGCCGCGGATAGTTTCAATCTCCGCTTTTCCGCGAATCATGATCTTTCCTTTGCCTGTTTCATAGGCCTTCTTAATGCCGTCTATCCCTTGAATGATACCGCCTGTTGGGAAATCTGGACCTTTGATGACCGTCATTAAGTCCTCAACCGTACAATGCGGCTGTTCGATTCGTTTAATGACACCATCAATCACTTCTCCTAGATGATGCGGCGGGATATCAGTGGCATAACCAGCAGAAATCCCTGTTGATCCATTCACGAGAAGGTTTGGAAACATTGCTGGTAAAACAACAGGCTCCTTGCTTGTATCATCAAAGTTTGCGACAAACTCGACCGTTTCCTTGTCTAAGTCCTTTAATAGCTCTGAAGCAATCGCAGATAGCCTTGCTTCCGTATAACGCATGGCAGCAGGCGGATCACCATCGATACTCCCGTTATTTCCATGCATCTCAATGAGCACATTCCGTACTTTCCAATCCTGACTCATTCTCACCATCGCTTCATAAACAGATGAGTCACCGTGCGGATGATAGTTACCAATCACGTTACCGACTGTTTTCGCGGCTTTACGGAAGTTTTTATCTTGCGTGTTTCCTTCTGCGTACATCGCATATAAGATTCTTCGTTGTACAGGCTTTAGTCCATCTCGCGCATCTGGAAGCGCGCGGTCTTGGATAATATATTTACTATAGCGACCAAACCGGTCTCCGATTACTTCTTCTAATGGTAAATCATGAAATCGTTCTTGTTGTGCCATGTTTAAACCTCCTCAGCTAGCGACAAGTTTTCATTTTCAAGAATGTTGCTTTCCTCATCAAGTCCAAAGGCGACATTCTTTTCAATCCATTTACGACGTGGTTCTACTTTGTCACCCATCAATGTCGTGACGCGGCGTTCCACACGTGCAGCATCGTCGATTTTAACCCTGACAAGTGTTCTCGATTCTGGATTCATTGTCGTTTCCCATAGCTGGTCGGCGTTCATTTCACCTAAACCTTTATAGCGCTGAATCGTGTACCCTTTTCCAACTTTCTTCAGTACGTCGTCCATTTCTTCATCAGACCATGCGTACTCAATAACTTCTTTTTTTCCTGAGCCTTTGCTGACTTTATATAAAGGTGGTAGTGCAATAAACACTTTGCCATGCTCAATCAGCGGCTTCATATAGCGGTAGAAGAACGTGAGCAGAAGCACTTGAATATGCGCTCCATCCGTATCAGCATCTGTCATGATCACGATTTTGTCATAATTGATGTCTTCTACATTAAAATCGACACCGACGCCTCCACCGATCGCATGAATAATGGTGTTGATTTCTTCATTTTTGAAAATATCAGCAAGTTTCGCTTTTTCTGTGTTAATGACCTTTCCACGAAGCGGCAGCACCGCTTGGAATTTACGGTCACGTCCTTGTTTTGCTGACCCGCCCGCTGAGTCGCCCTCTACAAGGTACAATTCGTTTCTTGCTGGGTTTCTAGATTGAGCAGGTGTTAATTTACCGCTCAGTGTTGCTTCGGACTTTTTCCGTTTCTTGCCGCTCCTTGCTTCTTCACGTGCTCTTCTAGCAGCTTCTCTTGCCTGCTGCGCTTTAATCGCTTTTCTCACAAGAAGAGTCGCTGTTTCACGGTTTTCTTCAAGGAAATAAGCCAGCTTTTCAGAAATAACAGCATCAACAGCTGAGCGAGCCTCACTTGTCCCAAGCTTTCCTTTTGTCTGGCCTTCAAATTGAAGCAGTTCTTCAGGAATTCTAACAGAAATAATAGCTGACAGCCCTTCGCGAATATCAGTGCCCTCTAAATTTTTGTCTTTTTCTTTTAAAAGGGCTACTTTGCGCGCATATTCATTAAAGGCTCTCGTCATCGCCGTTTTGGCACCAGACTCATGCGTACCGCCATCTTTTGTTCTCACGTTATTGACGAAAGAAAGAATATTTTCCGAGTAGCCGTCATTGAATTGAAATGCAAAGTCTACTTCGATTGATTGATGCTCTCCTTCAAATGAGACCACTTCACTCAGAACATCTTTTTCTTCATTTAAATAAGCAACGAAGGCTTCAATGCCCGTCTCATAATAAAAGGTTTCTTGTACATCATGTCGTTCATCAATCAGCTCTATTTTTAATCCTTTCAATAAAAAGGCAGATTCTCTTAAACGTTCTGATAATGTATCGAAATTATAGGTTGTAACGCTGAACATCGATCGATCTGGTTTAAAATGAATCAGTGTTCCGGTTTTTTTCGTTTTTCCGACTTTCTCAAGTGATGTGGCAGGCTTTCCACCGTTTTCAAAGCGCTGATGATAAATAAAGCCATCACGTTCAATTGTGACAGTAAGCCACTCTGACAGCGCGTTTACAACAGATGCCCCAACTCCGTGAAGCCCACCACTTGTTTTATATCCGCCTTGACCAAATTTTCCGCCTGCATGAAGGACCGTTAAAATGATCTCAGGTGTCGGTTTTCCAAGCTTATGCATACCAGTAGGCATCCCGCGTCCTTTATCCTGGACGGAAATGCTATTATCTTTATGTATTTTGACAACGATATGATCTCCATGGCCAGCGAGTACTTCATCGACAGAGTTGTCTACAATCTCATAGACAAGGTGATGAAGACCGCGTGAATCCGTTGACCCAATATACATTCCTGGACGTTTACGGACCGCTTCAAGCCCCTCTAGCACCTGAATAGAATCATCGTTATAATCTACTTGCTGCTTTTTAACCAAATGCTTAATCCCCTTTCACTAACAAACATAACCGGCAAACCATCAAATGATCTCTCTAGATTTTAATGATGATCATGCTGCTCATTACTGTCCACTTTAATAAGCTGCATCATCACCATGCATGTATGGTTCAACAAAACATGCTCCTTTGCACGGCTATGAGAATGTTCTACATTCTGCAATGAGAACTAGAAGTCCATTATAAACAAGACTGTTTGATAAGCCAAATGCAATCATATGATGATTTTTACAAAACGGAACAAATGTTCTATTTTTTATCTTATCGCTCTTTTGTTTGTTATGCAAGATCACCGATATGTCCCTGTCGCCTTATTTTATCGCTTTCTTCTAGAATCGCAAATATATTTCTGTAACAAAAAAGCAAAAATCCTTGAAAACCAAGGATTTTTGACGATTTAATGAGTTTTTGTCATTGCATGAGCCACCTTGATACATACATCCATGATGGCGACCTTGCCATTTTCCTCAATCAGCCTTTTCGCTTCTTCGTGATAGATGCCTTGCTGCGCCCAAAAAACAGGTGCGTCTATTTCAAGAAATTCTTCTGCTACCTCGGGCAAAAACTCTGAACGTCTAAAAACATTCACGATATCAACAGGCTCTTTGATATCTTTTAGTGAAGCGACTGCTTTCACACCAAGTGCTTCATCGATTGTTGGATTCACCGGAATGATCTCATAACCGGCATCCTGCATCGCTTTAGACACCATATATGACGTTCGGTGCGGTTGATCTGATAAACCAACAACAGCAATTCGTTTACTGCTTTTTAATATGCGGCCAATTTCTTGTTTCGAAGGATGATTCATCCAAACACCCCTTTTCCTCTATTTTAGCGAACTTCTGCTTAAAAACAAAGCTGAATCCATCTGCTTTTGATTTTTTCAAAAAAAGATCCCCATGTTTTTCATAAGATCATGTTAAAATGTAAGACAAGAGGGAGAATATAAAGGAGTTATGCAGATGTTAATTGCTTTGATGTTTATTTTGGCTTATCTTCTCGGCAGTATTCCATCCGGTCTCATTGTCGGGAAAGCTGCAAAGGGTATTGATATCCGTGAACATGGCAGCGGCAACCTAGGTGCGACGAATGCATTTCGTACGCTTGGCGTAAAAGCAGGGTCTATCGTTATTTCTGCTGATATTTTAAAGGGGACTCTCGCTTCTGCTTTACCGTTTTTCATGCAACTGGACATTCATCCCTTATTAGTAGGGGTTGCTGCTGTTATTGGTCACAGCTTTCCTATCTTTGCAAAATTTAAAGGGGGAAAAGCAGTCGCTACATCTGGCGGCGTGTTATTATTTTATGCCCCATTCTTATTTATCACGATGATCGCTGCTTTTTTCTTATTTTTATACATTAGTAAATATGTTTCATTATCATCTATGCTGACCGGCATCTATACATTCATTTACAGCATATTCACCAAAGACGTATTCTTAATCATTGTTGTTGCCGTTCTTGCTGGTTTTGTGATCTACAGACACATCGCCAACCTCAAACGAATCCTCAACAAAACTGAACCGAAAATCAAATGGCTCTAGCCGTTTCATAAGTTTCATTCTGTGGTAAAAGTAAAGAAAAGCTGTTTTTTGCATCCTGCATTTTAAAAAACAGCATGACTTCAAAAAGGGGCGATCACATTGAAATTAACGATAAAAGAAGATGCACTTAATTGGTACAAGGATGAATTAGATTTAGAAAAAGGTGATCAAGTTCGCTTTTTTGTGAGATATGGCGGGTGCAGTAATGTACAAAAAGGCTTTTCTCTCGGCGTCGCAAAAGATGAACCTCAAAATGCCGGCGCAACCGCTGAAATAGAAGGTATTACTTTCTTTGTAGAAGAAAGTGATATTTGGTATTTTGACAACCATGATCTGCATATTGATTATAACGAGTCTGTAAAAGAACCAGAATTCCATTATGAATAAACAAAAAAGATACCTCATCCCTCGGGTATCTTTTTTGTTTTATCCTTCAATATATAGCCCATACTCCTGAATGTTTCCTAAAGACCGCTCCTTTTGCAGGATTCTTTTTTGTGGTTCACCGATCAAGTCAAAGTGAGGAAACCCTGCGCGGTCATGAATCCATTCTTTTTTAAGTCCATGCTTTTCTCCCCATTCAATTAACTGCTTCATATCCTGACAGGCTGCTTTAGTGACGGTATTAGCATGCGGGAAACGGTCATCAAGCCAATAATGAGTTAAAAAGGCCATTTTTCCCTGCTGAACAGCTGATTTCCACGCATTTAGATCGCTTCTTTTAAGACCAAACGCCATAAGTTAAACCTGCTTCTTCGACTGTTCATATACTTTGTGCCAGGCAGGAAATGCTTTTCTAAATTGAATAGGTCTAAAGGTGTCTTTGTCTACACAAATATGCGAGGTTGTCCCTGTAATCGCTGTTTGTCCATCAGGCTTTTGAATTTCGTAGCCATACACCGTTTTGAGTCCATTGTATTCTTCAATCCAAGTATGAACGGTCGCTGTTTCACCGTACAGGAGTGGTTTTTTATATTTCACCTGCAAATCTATAACGGGTGCAAGAGCGCCGTCTGCTTCTAGCTGCGCATAGGAAAATCCTAATTCTTTAATCAGTGCTGTTCTGCCGACTTCCATCCAGATTAAATAATTGGCATGATACACAATGCCCATTTGATCTGTTTCTGCATAACGGACTTCTATTTCTTTTTTAGATACATACACGTTTTCATCGCTCTCCTATCAAAACCTAAGATCTCTGCCATTTTACCACAATCGAAATGGTTCTTCTAAAAGGAGGCAATAAAATAAACCAGGGATCCCTGGTTTATTCAGTATAGCCATTTTTTCTTGCTGCTTCTTCGTCCTTGATTTCAGAACGCATCGCATCTATGCTCATTTTTCGGTTTTCATTTTTTTGCTTGATCATCTGTTTTTCTTGATCTGTCGAAAGGGCCATCGCTGCTTCAGATTCATCGATATTGTCAAGGGTGTTTTCAATCATATCTTGCAGCTTTTCAACATTATCAGAACGATCATCTGGATTGGATTGATATGACTTTCCATTCATCTTGATTCCCTCCTTATTCGCCCTTCGTCTGGATCACATCAGGCTGTTCATTTGATTTATTATGCATCTTTTTACCTTTATTGCGTTTGTATGCTACAGGTTTTGTCCCTAAATGGTCTGGTGTAAACTGCGCTTGTTTATCATGCTCTCTACCCATCATTCATCCCTCCCTCCTCTTTAGGATGAACGAAAAAGGATAATTCATAACTTATTTCTGTCTAAATCGCTCTTCCAACTTTTCTTCAAGCTGGTTTAAAAATTCCTCATTGCTTAATAATTCTTTTTTATTTTCAAGTACAAGCTCTTCAAATGTACGGCGTTTTCTTCTTCTCATTGTACTCACCTCCAGTGTTTGTATTTCATTTTCGCCAAAACATTTAGAAAATAAGCAAAAAAGCTGAATCATTATAGATCCAGCTCTTGCTCAATTTCTTTTTTTGTCAGCATTTGATGCTTCACAGACATGATGCGTCCTTTTTCATCTAATATGTATGTCGTGGGGTATGAAAGCACCTGATATCGTGCTTGAATGCCTTTTTGATCCAATAAAATAGGAAAGCTCAGCTTTAATTCATCTGCAAATGCTGCAACATGATCTTCACTTTTTTCAGTGGTCGTTAAATTCACTGCAAGTACTTCGACCTGATCATATTCGCTTCTAACCGCGTCTAGATCCGGCATTTCTGTCCTGCATGGCTTACACCATGTCGCCCAAAAATTGACGAGCACCTTTTTCCCTTTGTAATCAGATAACGAGGCCGTTTGACCATCAAGGGTTTTAAGTTCAAAATCAGGGGCTTGATCCCCTTTTTCAAGACCGATTGCGGGCTCTTTTGGTTCAAGTAAATTCCACACAAGTAAACCAATCAATACAAGTAAAACAGCGCTTGCTATTCCTTTTTTCCACATGATTGATCCTCCACTATTTTAAAAAAGAAGAGAAAGCTGTCTAGGCGCCTTCTCTTCTTTGCTGTATGAGTATTAGTTGCTTGCCAATTTTTCACGAAGTACCATTTGAAGGATACCACCATGACGATAGTAGTCAATTTCGACTTCACTGTCAAAGCGAACAACCACTTCAAATGTTTTCTCATTGCCATCTGTATCAATTGCTTTCACAGTGACAAGATCACGTGGACGAACTGTTTCATCAACTTCAACTTCAAATGTTTCTGTTCCTGTTAGTCCATAAGTTTCTGCACTTTCTCCGTCTTTAAACTGTAACGGAAGTACACCCATGAAGACAAGGTTACTTCTGTGGATACGCTCAAAGCTTTCAGCAAGAACGAATTTAATTCCAAGAAGGTTTGTTCCTTTTGCAGCCCAGTCACGGGAAGAACCCATTCCGTAGTCTTTACCTGCTAAAATCGCAAGACCTGTGCCATCTTCTTTATAACGCATGCATGCATCATAGATGGATGTCACTTCACCAGTTGGCCAGTACGTTGTATATCCGCCTTCTGTTCCTGGTGCGATTTGGTTCTTAATACGGATGTTTGCAAAAGTACCTCTCATCATGACATGGTGGTTACCACGGCGAGATCCATATGAGTTAAAGTCTCTAGGCGATACGCCTCTTTCTTGCAAGTATTTGCCCGCAGGTGTGTCTTTACCAATCGCTCCAGCAGGAGAAATATGGTCAGTTGTCACAGAGTCACCGAACTTCGCAACGACGCGCAAGCCTTTAAGCGGTTCAACTTTACCAGGTTCCACTGATAGGTTTTCAAAGAATGGCGGGTTGTCAATGTATGTGGAATTTTCATCCCATTTATACAAAGCATCATCTGTCGTTTTAATTTCATTCCAGCGGTCATTGCTGTCAAATACAGTTTCATACTCTGAACGGAAGAGTTCAGGTGTGACTGTGCTTTTCACGACACTGTTGATTTCGTCCATTGATGGCCAAATGTCATTGAAATAAACGTTCTCACCGTTTTTATCCACACCGATAGGGTCTTTTGTTAAATCGATATTGACCGTACCAGCAAGTGCATACGCCACAACTAATGGTGGAGATGCAAGGTAGTTTCCTTTCACAAGCGGATGGATACGTCCTTCAAAGTTACGGTTACCTGATAAAACAGAAGTGATCAGCAGATCATTTTCAGAGACAGCATCCTCAATTTCTTGCGCAAGCGGTCCTGAGTTACCGATACATGTTGTACAGCCATACCCAACGATGTTAAATCCAAGGTCTCTTAAGTATGGAAGAAGTCCTGAGTTCACGAGGTATCCTGTCACAACCTTAGAACCTGGCGCTAGTGACGTTTTCACGTAGTTTGGCACCTTCATGCCAAGCTCACTTGCTTTCTTCGCAACAAGACCTGCTCCGATTAAGACGTAAGGGTTTGATGTATTCGTACAGCTCGTAATCGCTGCAATCGCAATCGCACCTGTCTTCATCACAGCTTTTTCACCATTTGCTAGATCAAATTCAATTTGTTTATCCAGCTCTGATTTTTCTAATCCAAACCCTTGGTTACCGGCTGGGCTTTCGATGTGCTGATGGAACGTCTCTTTCATTTCTGAAAGTGGAATCAAATCTTGTGGACGCTTTGGACCAGATAAGTTTGATTCAATTTTAGAAAGATCAATTTCCACAACATCCGTAAAAATTGGGTCCTCTACATCTGGCGTATAGAATAAGCCATTTGCGCGAGAATATTCTTCAACGATATTAATTTGCTCTTCATCACGTCCAGTAAGGCGAAGGTAAGCAAGAGCTTCCTCATCTACTGGGAAGAATCCGCAAGTAGCCCCGTATTCAGGCGCCATATTCGCAATCGTTGCACGATCTGCTAGCGGCAGCTGTGCAACACCTGGTCCGAAGAACTCAACGAACTTGTTCACTACGCCTTTTTCACGCAGAACTTGTGTCACTTTTAATGCAAGGTCAGTTGCAGTCGTTCCGTTTGGAAGTTCTCCAACTAATTTAGCACCAATGACTTCTGGTACTGGGAAGTATGAAGGCTGACCGAGCATACCAGCTTCCGCTTCAATACCGCCAACGCCCCATCCAAGTACGCCGATCCCGTTGATCATGGTTGTATGAGAGTCAGTACCAACCAATGTATCTGGGTAAGTGATGATCTCGCCATCTTCTTCAATCGCATGAACAACACTTGCAAGGTACTCTAAGTTTACTTGGTGAACAATCCCTGTTGCAGGCGGAACAGCTTGATAGTTATTAAACGCTTTCTTTGCCCAGCTAAGGAAGTTATAACGCTCTGCGTTACGTTCGAATTCTAAATCCATGTTAATGTTTAATGCATCTTCAGTTCCAGCTTTATCAACTTGTACTGAGTGATCAATAACAAGGTCAACTGGAATTTCAGGGTTGATTTTATCCGGATCCCCACCTACATCTGCCATTGCTTTTCTTAATGAAGCAAGGTCAACGACAGCTGGTACACCCGTGAAGTCTTGTAAAATAACACGAGAAGGTTTAAATGGAACATCAATTTCTTTGACCTCGGCAGTTCCCCATTTTGCCAAGTTTTCAACGTGTTCCTTTTTGATCACTCTACCGTCTACTTGGCGAAGCACTGATTCTAAAAGTACCTTAATGGAATAAGGCAGCTTAGAAACATTTCCGATTCCTTGTTTCTCTAGTGCTTCTAACGAATAATAGTGATACGTTTTCCCATTTGTCGAAAACGTTTTTCTAGATTGAAAAGCGTCTTGTTTAGCGACTTGCTGCTGTTTCGACATATCCAAAATCCCCCTTTTGATGATCAAGATCAATTTCAATTCTCAGAAAAATCGTCGTATTTCACCACAATTTTCTCACAATTTCATCTTAAAACAAATTCATACATAAGTAAATAACAATGCTTTTATTAAATTCAATAAGTTTAACTTATCATCAGGAAATGATTACTCTTCATAAACGAAGCGGGGCGGGCTCATACTACAAATGAGGTGATAGAACATGACAAAACGTAAAGCAAATCATGTGATTGACGGCATGAATGCAGCCAAAAGCCAAGGTAATGGTGCAGGCTATATTGAAAATGACCAACTCGTTTTAACAGAAGAACAAAGACAAAACAATAAAAAACGTAAAAAAAACCAATAGGAAAGGAGCAAGCATCATGACGAATAAAAACACAGGAAAAGACATCCGTCAAAACTCGCCTAAGGAGCATCGGGGCGGACAGCCTGAGCCATTATCAGGCAGTAAAAAAGTAAAAAACCGCAACCATACAAGACAAAAGCACAATTCTCATCACGATATGTAAACATTCTCCTCTCATCCCGTGGCAAAACGGGATGTTTTAGGTCTTTCACACATTTCAGTTCTCAACATATCATTTATTATGAGATGTGATGGAGGAGTGTTTATGGAGAATGAAAAGCAATCGAATTCCTCTGATTTTCTAGAAATAGATGATTGGCTCAATGTTTTAATGGATGATCCATTTGCCTGGTATGATGAACACCTCCCAATTGACCTTTATGAAACAAGCCGTGATTATATTATTGAGATTGATGTCTCCACCCTATCGATCACCGATGTAAAGCTGACCTTCGCTGGACATGAGCTGACTCTCTGTTGCACGGTACAAAAGCCAAATGTTGAAGGCGAACAGCCAATTGAAAAAAGTGTCATGCTCCCTTTTTATTTGAACGACAAAGAGATTGAAACAGAATACGAAAACCGAATCATTTCGATAAGAATTAAAAAAAGTTCCGACCATCCACGCGAGGCATTTTCCTTTCAAATCCCGCACTTCAAACATTAAGAGCCCACCTTCATTTGGTGGGCTCTCTTCCGTTCGTGTCAAGTCAATACCTTTTGCGAACCACCATGGCCAAATAGTAGAGTCGCTATATGATAAGGTATTCTTTTTCTACTAGATGGTTTGGGTCTTTCTAGTAAATGGGCAGTTATGAATGAAAAAAGGCGTTCATAGAGATGAGAGACATACATTTTTGTTATTTTCTTCTATCATCGCTTCATGTAAAATAAGATAGAGAGACGAGGGGTATAAGGAGTGAGAACATGTTAAGCGGCTGGTTTTTGTGGTTCATTTTATTTTGGGGTACGGTGATGATCGGATTACTCGCAATCGGTGGCTTTTTTATGTTTCGCAAATTTTTAAAACGATTGCCGAAGGAAGATGGGAAATCAGAGCTTGATTGGCAGGATGAATATATTCAAAAGAGCCTCCACCTATGGCGGGAAGAAGACAAACAGCTTTTAAATGAGCTTGTATTACCTGTTCCAGAGCTGTTTAGAGATGTCGCCAAAGAAAAAATTGCAGGAAAAATTGGCGAGCTGGCTTTAAAAGAACAAGCTGCCAGCATTAATTTAGACTTAATCATTCGCGGCTATATTATCGCTACACCAAAGCGTGATCATAAGTTTTTATTGAAGCGCCTTCAAGAAAAAAACATCGATCATACGCCATATGAGGCGTTATTAAAATAACCTCCTTTATAAAAAGGAGGTTCAGCGTGTAGACAAACCCTCGCATTCTTTGTCAGTCTGTGCGCTGGTGCTCACCCATCCTAGACTTCAAAGGTTTTCTATCACGCTGAAAAGAAAGAAGACAAAGGGCTAAAATAAAGATCATTTTAGCCTTTTGTCAACAATCTGGGTTTAATTCATTTGAACCTGCTGCGGATCTAATTGCTTAGACAGCTTTCTAAACGACAAATACATGGCAACGCGCCAAGGTACAATCATACCAAAGGCAAGTATCCAAAACATTCCGCTTAGAGAGCCATAATCAATAGAAGAACTCAGGATCGTCTTCATCCCGATACGAAGAACAAGAAGTCCAATGAGAATAAATACAAATGCTTTTGACCGCTTTAAGTAAATCTCGTTCCCTCTAATTTCAAACTTCGATGTTTTGATTAAAAAGATGGAGAAAAACATCCCCACTGTGATCGCTTCAAGAAATTCAGCTCCAGTTACTCGAAACATAGGAACAAAAAACATCAAAGCTCCAGTGCTCATGAAAATAGGAGGTAATATAATTTTTTTCGCGGTTGCCGGTTTTGCAGATGACTTAATGCGAATAAACATGACGGCTACCGCCATACATATTGCAATTATAGAAGAGATTAAGACCATCATATCAAATCATTCCTTTATTCTTTAAGGTCAGCCTATGTATAATATACTCCAATTGACGAAAAAAAACCATTCGCCGCGACTGTAGAAAACGATTTCAAAAGCCTGTAAATCCGCCAAACAAGGATGAGAACATGATGATAATCCATGTGAGGAGATCAAAGAACAGCAATATCCCTACCACAATCATAATGATCCCGCCAATTTTCATGATGAGTTGCTGACGCTTTCTGATCCACGCCATTTTCGTAATGAAAAAGGAGAGAACAAAAAAGGGAACGCCAAATCCAAATACATACGCAATCATATAAGGCACAGCCGACTCAGGATTGTTACTCGCCAGTGCGATAACAGCAGATAAAATAGGTCCTGTACAAGGTGTCCAACCAGCGGCAAAGCCCATTCCAATGAGAATCGATCCAAAAAAACCAGCAGGTCGGTTTTTGAACTGCATTCTCTTTTCGCCCATGAGGAAAGAAGGCTGAAATACACCAAGCGTCATAAAACCAAAGAAAATAATGAGGATAGCTCCAACCTGGCGAATCGCTTGATGGTAATCATCAAAAAACTTCCCAACAAACGATGTCCCAAAGCCTATCGCAATAAAGATAATAGAGAAACCAATTAAAAAGAATAAGGTATGAAGCAGACTTCTTCTTCTCAGCATCACCTTCTCAGATTTCACTTCATCCATACTAACGCCCGTAATATAAGATAAAAACGCTGGATAAAGCGGCAGACAGCACGGTGAGATAAAAGAAAGGAATCCTGCTCCGAAAGCTAAAAAGTAATTCAAATCTGTCAAAAGAACACCCCCTTCTTACAATATACAATAAGAGATGACAAAATCATTTCATTTTTTTTACATCCTCTCAATAAAGATGGTCTATTCTCTTAAAACCTTATATAATTTAATTTGACATCGAGATAACGAATCCTTTAAATTTGAAAATAAACCTGAAAATGGATATAATAGAATCGATTCTTTTTATCAAGATTTGCATGAAAGGAACATGACTTTGGTAAAAACATCATTATTAACTCAAATCGAAGAAAAAAGAGAAGAGCTGATGAAAGTTGTGATGCACAATGGGATGACATCAACAGTGACCATCGAACATAGCCAGCAGCTAGATCATCTCCTCTTACAATATCAACGACACTTACACTCAAACTCAGCCAATTAATCATATCTCATGATATTTATCATGCTGCACGATTTTTAGAACAGTTGATATGTGTGACCATAAACGAAACAAAAACCTCTGATAACAGGGGTTTTTGTTTTTTTACAGGAAGCTGACGCCAAAATAAAAACCACCTTCCCTGCTTCATTTAGGCAAGTACAGTGGTTTTAAAGCGTCTGATGAAGGTGAATTCAATAAAGAAAGGACAACGCTTGTCCATTCTTTATAACCATGTTCCATCTATGATCATAATATCGTACGTATTATTTCGCTTGGTTGTTCATGGCTTTCATCATTTGATTGATTTTCTTCTGGGACGGTTTCATGCCCATTTGCATCATCATCATTCGAAGCATTTGTTCATTAATTGGTGGATTCTTTTTCAAGTAGCTCATCATATACTTACGAGCAATAAAGAATCCGAGTGCAACTCCTGCAAGCAGTGCAACAACGCCTACAAGGATGACAACCCATAAATCCATAATTCTTCCTCCTTCATGTTGTCTCGTATAAAGTGTACTAAACAAAAGGCTATTATACAACATTTCACGTTCAATTTTATTTTTTTAAACAAAATTCCTCACTTTTACCGGATTGAGCCACCCGTGCTTCTTTGAACCGAAGTCCATCGCAAGGAAGCAAGGACTAATTTTTCTCAGCACTTCAAAAAACACTGCTTCTGCTTCATAACTACCGGTGGCAGACATTTGGATATAACGATCTTTTATGATAAATGCAGCCGTTCCTTTTCCATTAGGTAAGGAAGCGCTGTATATCGAGCCAATTTGTGTATAGTGAACGTTCGTTAAGTTGTTCATTAATCGCTGATGCATATGAAAAGCAGGGATTCGTTTCGTCACGTAATCCACTTGTTTCACAAGCATCACCAATTCATCTTCCGTGCGGTTCGTCCAGTGTAACGACTCAAACAAATGAAACAAAATTGATTCTCTGCCAAAATAATGATGCGCAAATTCATCCTCAATCCAATAAATATAATAATGGCGTTCCATGTCTATCCCTTCCTTTCACATTTCGTCAATCTCGTATATTGCTTGTATTATACAAAAATGTGAAAGAAAGAATTGTCTATATATGAAGCAAGAAGAAACTAGTTTTGTCAAAAAAACAAGAAAAAAGAAAAAAGTTTGCAGAGCGGATGAAAATGCTCTGCAAACAGATGAAAAAAAGCATGATGCTTGGAGACTTCGTTATTTGTTCAGCTTCGCTTTCACACGGCTGACGACATTGCTGACCGTGAAGCCGTATTTCTCAATAATGGTTTCACCAGGTGCAGAAGCGCCAAATTTATCAATGGCAATTACGTCACCATCAAGACCAGTGTAACGCTCCCAGCCAAGTGAAGCCCCCATTTCAATCGCAATACGAGCCCGCACTGCTGTAGGAAGGACTGATTCTTTGTATTCGTCTGACTGCTGATCGAAACGATCCCATGCAGGAAGACTGACAACAGACGCGCGGATTCCTTCTTTTTCAAGTGCTTTTTGCGCTTCAATCGCTAAACCGACTTCAGATCCAGATGCGAGTAGAAGTGCTTCTGGCTGCGCATCAGCAGCTTCAACGACGACGTATCCACCCTTTTCTACTCCCTCATACGCCTTCTCAGGTGCTTGGTCAATCGTTGGAAGGTTTTGACGAGTCAGAACTAGTGCTGTCGGTTTATCCGTTGAAGACACAGCAAGTTTCCACGCTGCAGCTGTTTCGTTTCCATCCGCAGGGCGAATGACAGAAAGGTTCGGCATCGCACGTAATGAAGCAAGCTGTTCAACCGGCTCATGCGTCGGACCATCTTCACCAACAGCGATACTGTCATGAGTAAAGACATAAGTGACTGGAAGTCCCATTAAGGCAGCAAGACGAATCGCTGGTCTTAAGTAATCTGAGAAAACAAAGAACGTTCCGCCGAATACACGAAGGCCGCCGTGAAGCGCCATACCGTTTAACGCGGCACCCATTGCAAATTCTCTGACGCCGAACCAAATGTTCTTACCAGCATAATGATCTTTACCAAAATCGTCTGTGTTTTTAATCGTTGTTTTGTTTGAACCTGCAAGGTCAGCAGACCCGCCAATGAAGAAAGGTACTTGCTTCGCAATGCCATTTAATACTTCGCCTGAAGAAGCGCGTGAGGCAAGACTTGAACCTGCTTCATAAACAGGAACCTCTTGATCCCAATTTTCAGGAAGCTTTCCTTCAATCGCAAGCTGCAATTGAGCTGCAAGCTCAGGGTATTCTTTTTCATATTGCGCAAATAATTCATTCCAAGCTGCTTCTTTTTTCTGACCAGCGTCTTTTACAGCTTCTTTGAAATGATCGTACACTTCAGAAGGTACATGGAAATCTTCTTCAAACGTCCAAGAGTAAGCTTCCTTCGTCAGCTTAGCTTCGTCGCTGCCAAGTGGTGCACCATGCACACCAGAAGTTCCTGCACGGTTTGGCGATCCGAAACCGATTGTTGTTTTCACTTCAATCAGTGTAGGTCTGTCTGTGCTTTGTTTTGCCTTTTCGATAGCAGCCGTCACTTCTTCAATGTTGTTGCCGTCTTTCACATAAAGAACTTCCCAGTTCATCGCTTCAAAACGGTTCTTCACATTTTCAGAGAATGAACGATCTAGGTCGCCATCTAAAGAAATATCATTTGAATCATAAAGGACAATTAAACGGCCTAAGCCTAAATGACCAGCAAGGGAAGCAGCTTCAGAGGAAATTCCCTCCATTAAGTCTCCATCTCCGCAAATGCTGTATGTATAGTGATCTACAACATTAAAGTTGTCTTTGTTATACGTTTCCGCAAGATGTCTTTCTGCAAGTGCCATACCAACTGCCATGGCAATCCCCTGTCCTAAAGGACCTGTTGTAGCATCGACGCCATCTGTATGTCCAAATTCAGGATGTCCAGGTGTTTTGCTACCCCATTGGCGGAATTGTTTTAGATCATCGATGCTCAGGTTGTATCCGCTTAAATGAAGCATGCTATATAGAAGCATAGAACCATGTCCCGCAGATAATACAAAACGGTCTCTGTTAAACCAATTTGGGTTTTGCGGACTTACGTTTAAGTGATTCGTCCATAAAGCGTATGCCATTGGCGCAGCACCCATCGGCATTCCAGGGTGGCCGGAATTCGCTTTTTCAATTGCGTCTATGGAGAGAGTACGTATTGTTGCAATAGATTTCAATTCAATCGTTTCCATATAAATCCCCTTCCGTATCTTGTGTACACCATTATCATAAATCTACTGTCCTTTTTTCACAACTATTTCACGCTGAAAAAGAGTGATTTTGTCACATTTAGTTTATCGATCACCTAAAAAGTTATGCAAATATGAAAAAAGATGAGAATATCCTTCCCATCTTTTCAAAATTCAAGAAACCGAAAACTTAATGAAGGTTTTGATCTCTTTCTCTTTTTAATTTTTCTGGTGTGACATCGTTTCCTTCAGGGTCAACGATTTTCACGGTTTTAAGTGTATTTTTCATAGAAGAACGAAAAGCTTTTAAATACTCTTCTCTTAATTGCTTTTGTTCTGTTTTTTCAGCGTCTGACAAACCGGTCTCTTTTGACTTTTTTGAAAGCTCATTGATTCTTGCAAGCTGATTTTTAGAAATCATGACTAACTCCTTTAAAGCATTTTCTCTACATACTACTAAATATCAATCATTTTGACAACAAATCAAGCTTTAGGTGGTCAGACCTTTTTCATATTCTTGATACCTTCTATGGACCGTTGCTTTTGAAATGTCGAAACCTAGTGCCTGAAGAGTTGCTGCGATTTCTGCGAAGGTCATGTTATTTTTTCTTAATCGAACAATTTCTGAAATCGGCACTTCAATACGCTCACGACCAGGCGCATGATCCTGCTGTTTTAAATTCAGTTCGGGCTGATACCCTCGTTCAACGGCTCTTCTCATTCCCCGCTTGATTTTCAGGTTATGAATTTTTCGTTGATACTCTTCAACGACTCCTACGATCTCAATCACCATTTCATCTGCTTCTGAAAGCTCAAGTTCGCCTCTATGAAACGTACTGTACACCTTCACATTCTCTTTAAAAAGACAATGAAGAAGCGCAATTTTTGCTTGCCCTCTTCCGAGACGTGTTTCATCCTGGATAAGAACAGCATCAATTGACTCTTCTTTTAGTGTAGCTAGCATATCAAACACACCATCGCGATCTAGATCATACCCGCTTGCTTTTTCTTTAATGACTTTAACCACATTCATCTTGTGCATAGCAGCTAAAGCTAGCAATTCTTCTTCTTGTCTCTTCAGTGAGGTTTCCTGCTCTTCTTTGACAGTGCTTACTCTCGCATAGATGATTGCATTCATGTCTTCAATCGACCTTTCTACTGTACTGTTGCAAGTTGATATACGACTGGATGCTCTTTTTTGACTGGTATGACAAGGATGTCACCAGGCTGGATTTCTGTTGAAGCAAGATCGTTGTGCTGAGTGACCCAGTCAATAAACGCATTTTTATCGATTGATTTGCTGTCGTTTACTTGATCAGCTAACCCCCAAAGAGTATCCCCTGATTGAACTTCTATTTTAACATACTGATTTGGATCATTATGGCTTGTGACTGCAATAAGTGAGAGAAATATGCCAACGATGAATGAGAATACCCCAATAAAAATAATAGATTCTTTTAACCTCATAATGTCATCTCTCCTAATAGAATGTGTGTTCGTTCTTTCTGACACTTATTATAAATACGAACAAACGTTTCTGTCAAACGTTTTTTTCGAACCTATGTTTGTACTGTTAGGAAAAACATGCTATAATTTCTTTAAAATTGACGTTTTGAGGTGCAAAAGATGACGAAGCTATCAAAAAGACAACTCGATATCCTGACATTCATCAAAGAAGAAGTAAAAAGCAAGGGCTATCCCCCATCCGTTCGTGAAATTGGAGAAGCTGTCGGTCTAGCATCCAGTTCAACGGTTCATGGACATTTAGCTAGACTAGAAACGAAGGGCTTAATTAGAAGAGACCCGACAAAACCTAGAGCGATCGAAGTACTAGATGAAGAGGAAATGAATATTCCAAAGAGTGCTGTAATGAACGTACCAGTCATCGGAAAAGTAACAGCAGGCCTGCCTATTACGGCTGTTGAGAATGTAGAAGAGTACTTCCCTCTTCCAGAGACTTTTGCAGCACCAGATGAACAAGTATTTATGCTTGAAATTATGGGAGAAAGTATGATTGACGCAGGAATTTTGGACAAGGACTATGTCATTGTGCGTCAGCAAAGCACTGCTAACAATGGAGATATTGTCGTCGCCATGACAGAGGAAGATGAAGCGACAGTGAAACGTTTCTATAAAGAAGATACACACTTTAGATTACAGCCAGAAAATCCATCTATGGAACCGATTATTTTACAGAATGTAAGTATACTAGGTAAAGTGATTGGCGTCTTTAGAAATATTCACTAAAAAAAGCCGGTATTTCATCAGTTAATGATGAGAACCGGCTTTTTTTTATGAACAAGAATAGGCAAGAATACTCGAGCTTGGGAAGGAACCAAATGTAAAGTTCGGCCAAATAAAGCCAGTTGTTCTCCCGAAAGGCTGTGAAGATAGAACATACATTAAAAATACTTGACCGTTTCTCATAAACACAATCGTCCACCTTCTATTACATCCCGCGGCAAATTGAACCGATTGCTGACCTCCACCTGTTTGCCCTGAAATAAGTGACTGCATGCTTTGAGGCTGTGATAATGCTTGCTGATATTGCGAAACGATATGCTGTGGTGGGGCTGGCGGGGCTGATCCACTAGATCCGGGCCCAGTGCCTCCTCCTCCGATTGGAAACCCTGGAAATCCTCCAACTTGAGAAGGGAGCGACGGCCAACCTTGCATCTGCCTATCATATGAGTACCCATTCCACATACCTTCATACGGATAATACATATTCAACACCACTTTCTTAGACATTCATCACGATAGTATATGTCATAAATGAAAAAGCGTGTTGAACGTCCAAACAGAAACTTTTCCAAAAAACGTTTTGTTCTTCTTTAGAACGGTTAAATAGTAGATATAAAGAAAAAATAAAAAAATGAAAACTTTTTGCCACCCTCAAACGTTATATATATAGAAAGAAAAGAAATAAAAAACATTTCAATTTAATACTTGTAATATCATTGTAATTATTGTAACATTTGTAACATAAGAAGTTTTCATTGAGAAAAGGAGGCAATCGCCTTGAAAAAATTATTCGTTTTATTAACTGCTATTATGCTTATGGTCTCATTACAATCTACAACATTGGCCGCTTCTAAAAAACCAGCCACTTTGACAAATAAAGAAGCGTTACATATTGCCCTTGATGCACGGGAACACTTTTGGAGTGCGATGTCAGGCTACAAAATTAATGAACATTCTGATTACAAATTAAAATCATTTAGCTATAAAGACATGACTTACAACTATCTTTCTAAAACATTTGATACAAAGAAAAAACTAAACAGCTACCTATCTCAAGTTTTCACAAAAGAAGCCATCAATCAAGGTTTAAAAGACTACCAGTTCATTGTTCATAAAGGCAAAATGGCTGTTCCAGTCGGCGACGGAGACAATATGCTTAATTGGGATAAAGCGACACCTAAACTTGTCTCTAAAAAGCAAACAGTCCGCACATATGAATTCACTGTCCCAACACTTGATGGACGCAAAGTACAAAGAACGGTTACGTTCGAAAAAGGACAAAAAGATTGGAAAGTCACAAAAATTGACGCTGTTATCTAAATAAAAAACCAGGCCATTCAATCGGCCTGGTTTTTATATTGAAGTAAATTCAGTCATGCGGTCTAAGGCGTGAGCAAGTGATGATGCCGTGCGAAATTCATTAAAAGGAAGCCCGAGCTGCACAGCGGTTTGGGCAATTTCTGGTCTGATTCCTGAAATAGTTGTCTCTACTCCAATTAACCGAAGTGATGTGACAAGATCAAAGATTTGATGAGCCACCATTGTATCAATAATGACAACGCCCGATAAATCAATACATAAATGCTGTACACCTTTTTGTGAGCACTGTTTTAGCGTATTTTCTAAAATAATCTTTGCTCTCGCTGTATCAATATCACCTACTAACGGCAATAACGCAATATAACTTTTTAAGACAATGACAGGTGAGCTCAGCTCGTAAATCATGTCTCTTTGTGCCACGAGCTTCCTCGTTGTATTTTTCACATATTGCTGGATGAACATATGAATGGAAATATTAAACGCCTCTGAAATTAAATCATACCAATAAAAAATTCGGTCAATATCAATTTCTTCTTGACGCTGTTTAATAAATTCTTTTAAGTAATGAAGGACCACTCTTTGATTGGACATGTATTCTCTCACAACATAATCTAATGGTGTGTTTAAATGCTTTGGGTCACTGGCTAAGTCTTCAGACCACTTTTTAAACTCAGTATGTAAATACGTCTTGTCTTCAATAAGAGCACGTATAAAATGCTGGTAATAATCTTGATTTTGCCGTTTTAGCTCTGATATGATGCTGGAATCTGTTGAACGATATATTGATTCTGGATCATCATCTTCAATTGAATCATACCAAGTTTCAGTCAGTTTCTCTGCATGTTGCATGAAATAATCGTATAATGCACGGTTCTTATCCATAAGCATATGTCCCTTCACATTTTCTTCTTGTCTGTCTTTGTACCTTATAGCATCCATTGTACCACTGAATCTTTTGCCCCTGCTAGCTCCAATACGCTCTGATCATCATCAAAAAAGGCACCTACTCACAGGCGCCTCTCTTTTAGTTTTATTTCACAATAAATAAAATTCTTTTCCCATCAGGATACCCGCTCATCTGGTGTCCGACCCATGAGCCCGCTCCCCTATTATCAGACGGACTGACATATTGAACACTCGCCCCTTTTCCTCCTTCAAGACAAACTGCCATCGGCCACTCATCTCGGTCGAATCCAGGCTTAGTCGGAATGCCTTTTAATGATTCTTGCCTGCGGGCATCTGCTCCATTTCGGTCTATCGTACACACATCTGAATGCCCTTTTCGAATGGCTTCTTGAATATGACTGCCTGTTTCAGGGTACCGTTCCTTTGGAAATTGAATAACATGATCATATCGATCCGCACCTTTTGCCGCATGTTCCTCCCCAAATCCACCTAGCAGCGTGCCCATCCATATCACAAAGCATAAGGCGACAGCAGTAATCCAGCCTCTTCTCATCTTCAAAAATGCGTGACCTCCTCATTTTTCTCAAGTAGAATCTTGACTTAAAGGAAATGTGTCATTTTAATGTATGAGTCGTTCACGAATGACATGTGAAAAAAATGAAGAGGCTGAAAACTCAATGAATCTTTCAAGCATAGACAGATAGACACTTGTATCCACATAAAAAAGCTTGTCCCCTATGAAGGAAACAAGCTTTATGTTCTAGCTTTTATTGCGCTTTTGCATAGTTGATAAATTCAACAAAGGCAGCTGTCGCTTTTGGACCGCCATTAATCGTTCCGTTTGAATACCCTGCGTTATGAACCCCAACGATTTGCTGATTTTGATCTAGCATCGCTGAGCCTGAATTTCCGCTAAATGTATCAATCGTATAGTATGCGAGATTCGTATCTTCTCTTGTCACAGGACCTGACATCTCCCACTGCGACACCTTGCCAGTCGATCTCATTTTATCACCTGGATATCCAGAAATTTTAATCGTTGTTCCAGTTAAGTTTGACACTTGACGGATGGAGCGGTAACCGACTGTATTGCCAATGTTCGTATCTGTTTTGATCACGGCAAAATCATATTGGCTCGCACCTGTATTGATATATCCGCTTGGTACATAGAACTCTGTCATACTTGCTGACCCATTTACCGCAGTGCTATCATTCATCCCTGGATACACCGATCCTTTTGCACTATAACTTCTCGATGCTGTATTGTACACGCAGTGTCCGTTTGTCAAAATTTTGTTAGGGGCAATGAGTGTCCCCGTGCAGCTGGAGCCGCCAAATGTAATATAAGCAATTGAATTATATGGTGCTACTCTTGTATTTGCTACTTTTGTTCTACCATCGTCTCCAATGACGACTTTAGTTTGAAAGTCTTTTACATATTTTGATAGTGGTTTTACTTTTTCACCAACAGTTGAAGATAGATCATCCACTTTATCAAAGGATGAGGGGGATTTCGAATCATTGTGGAAATCACTTGAAGAGATCACCTTTCCATCAGAAGTCACCATGTCATAATCAGATGTTAGTACTGAATCCGATGCGGCATGGGCAAAACTAGGCACACTTAAAGCACCAAAAACGAGTAGAGAAGGGAGTAACATTTTCACCTTTTTCATCATATTCCTCCTTTATGTCCTATATCAAAAATGATACGATTGTTCCATATTGGAGTAAATGAGAGAATATTCTTATTTTTTACAAAATATTTCATTTTCAAATTAGGTGTTTTGTATCTTTCAAACTTTCATTCTATCGATCTCACCTCTCTTGATGAAACAGAAAAAACCGCCTAATTGGCGGTCTTCCCTCTTGTCAGCTCCATACATCTTTTACATATCTATTATTATTCGCAAGGGTTGTCAGCCAATTTTCAGCTGCTTCCTTCGAACATTGTTTCTCGTGTTGATAGAGGTCGATCAGTGTAGCCTCTACATCTGGTGCCATGACTTTTCCGTCCCCGCACACGTAAAGATACGCACCTTGGTCAAGTAACTTGATCAGCATGTCGCCGTTTTCTTTCAACAAATGCTGGACATATACTTTTTGCTCTTTGTGACGAGAATAAGCCCGGTGGATGTGGACAACTCCTTTTTGCGCTGCAAGCTGCATTTCTTCAAAATACAGATCATCTTCATGAGGGTGACGGCAGCCAAAATATAGGTGAGCTTCGCCTAGTGGCTTGCCTTCCTTCTGCCATACTTCTCTTGCCTGAACAAACCCTCTAAATGGAGCGATTCCTGTACCCGGTCCGATCATGATCATCGGTACTTCAGATGAAGGCGGCAGCTGGAATCCTGCCTGCGCTTCGTGGAGGAAGCAGGCGACTTCTTCTCCTTCCTGCAGACCGCATAAATAGTTTGATGCGACTCCGGCATATTCTCCGCGGCCGCTCCACGCTTTCCCTTTCACAACCGCCACTGTGATACTGACTCTTTTTTCATCGACCTTTGGTGAGCTAGAAATAGAATAATAGCGCGGCTTCAAACCTGGTAAAAGTGCTAAAAAGTGCACAAATGACAGCTCACATGCTTCATATTGATCTAGTAAGTCAAGCATGGTTACTCGTTTCTTTAAAATAGCTTCTTGATACGCTTCACCAGCCATTTGCTCAAGCTCCACGCGGTGAGGCGGACAAACTGTATATGCGGCGAGCTCTCTTAGCTGCGTACGTGTTGCAGGCTCTTGAAGCTCAACATGCGACGCAAGTAATTCTCTCATTTGAATCGGCTGATCTAAAGGTAAATGATTTGCTTTTTTCTCAGAAGAAAGCTTGATGTGCTGCTTAGGATCTAGATTGAAGCGATTGATCACCCGCTGAACGAGTGCATCACTATTTTTCGGAACAATTCCGATATGATCCCCTTCTTTGTACTTTTTCCCTTCAGGCAATTGCAGCTCTATATGTCTTGTTTGCCGCTCACTTTTTTCAGATTGTAATTCTTCATTTTTCAGTACAACAGCTGAAAAGGCACCATATGTTTTCGCCACAGGACGTTCTACTAGCTCATTGGTATAAGCAACTGATAGCTTTGGGTTTTCTTTACCTTTTTCTTGGAAGGTGAGCTTAAATTCTTTTGCGAGCTGCTTGAAGACCGTTTTCTGAAATGCTTCTTTATCCTCATCCATATCTCCGCCTGCATCACCTTCTCCTAAATCAGCTGCACGCTTCGCACCTTTTCTTTCAAGTGCTTCATCAATGAGACGAGGAATACGCTGGTACGTACTCGCCCAATTTCGATCTCCGCATCCAAACACAGCAAACGTCACGTTTGTTAAATCCTGCTCTTTATCCTGCGTGACCCAATCCACAAATTTTTTCGCATGGTCAGGCGGATGTCCATTATATGAAGCGGTCACGATGAAGACTGCACCCTTATCTGGTAATTGACGTGTATAGTCATCAAGCGGAGCAGTGGTCACATCAAACCCTTTTGCTTTTCCTTCTTCAGCCAATTCGTTTGCGATTTGCTGCGCTGTGCCAAGATTTGATCCATATAAAACAAGCAATGGTGTACCATGACTCTCCACTTTTGACTCATCAGATTTTGTGCTTTTTTTCGCCTCTTCTTTCGGTGGTGCCATAAAGAGTTGCTGCTTTCTTGGCCGCACTTTGATTTTAAAATCGTTTGGCTTAATCGTCAGAGATTCTTTTAAATCAAGTTCATATGATGTGTGATCAATCAATTCCAGGTTGTGCAGGACCATTGCCAGTACCATTGTGGCTTCATGAAGGGCGAATTGCATGCCGATACATGCACGCTGTCCATTCCCAAAAGGCTTGTAGGCATGCTGCGGGATCTTTTCAGGGTGTAGAAACCGCTCTGGTTTAAATTCTTCCGCATCCTCTCCCCATACCGCTTGATCACGATGTAACTTAGGTAGCAGCACGGAGACACTTTGGTTCTTTTTAATCGAATATTTCCCTCCGATGACGGTGTCCTCTTTCGCATAAAAAGAGAACGTAGGCGCTGTTGGCCAGAGGCGAAGAGATTCATTTAAAACCATACGTGTGTAATTTAGTTTTTGTACCTGCTTAAATGTTGGCAGTCCGCCTTGCAGCACATCATCTGCTTCTTGGACAGCTTTCTTTAATTTTTCAGGATTCTTTAATAAGAAATAAATCGCAAAGGATAGCAGCCCGCTTGTTGTTTCGTGCCCAGCTATTAAGAAGGTAATGATTTGATAGCGAATATTTTCATCTGACAGGCGCTCTCCTGTTTCAGGGTCCTTTGCATGCAGCATGAGGGACAGTAAATCATCGCCCGTTTTATCTTGTTTTTTCCGTTCTTGAATAATGTCATCTACTAATTGCTTCATAAAATCGACATTTTCTTCAAATTTTTTTCTTCTTTTGATCATTAGCTTATCTGCAACCGGCAACCGGCTCGCCTGATCCATCGCTTCGCTTAAACCATTCACCATACTTTCGATGAATGGATGCTGATTTTCTTTATAAAAACTGTTAAACCTGAAATCAAAACCACAAAGTCCGATCGTATCTAAAGTAAGCTTTGTCATATCCTCTGCTACTTCAATTTCTTCATCACGGCCTGTTCTTTGCCATTTTTGTACAAGCTGTGTGGCAATATCGAGCATCATTTCATGATAGCCCTTCATGGCCTGCTGACTAAACGCCGGCATCAAGATGTGGTGAGCCTTTCTCCAGTTCGGTTCTTCTGTCCAGCTCGTAAATAACCCATCCCCTGCAAATGCTCTTACTTTATTGAGACTAGTCCCAATGTATTTATCAAAACGGCTCTCATCACATATTTCTTGGAAAAGTTCATGATTAGAAACAAAAATACTTGTTGCTTTTGAAAATTCAAACTGAAAGATCGGTCCTAATTCATCTGCCAGCCGCCAAAAGGTTTGAGAAAGCTCCCCCTTTTTGATATGGGGAATATTTTTAAAAGGTCCGTATGTTTTTGGTTTTGGAATGATTGATGTTTGTTGCATGTGCCCACTCCTTTTCATTCATTAAGATGCGACGCTGATAGCGCGCCATAAACTTTGCTCAATGTCCTCTAGAAATTCAATCGTTGGCTCTATTTCTTCTGCAAGAATTTGTTTATGCAGCTGTACAAAGGCACCAAATACAATCGATAAAATGGTTCTACCTGAAAGATTTGGATGAATCCCATCCTTTTTCCCTTCTTCAAAGATAAGGAATAGCTCATGTAACAAATGCTGCATTTTCTCTTTGCTCGTCTCGTCTAAGTAATGGGATCGTTTATCAATTTCTAAGAAATATAGCCCGCTTGGATTCTCCTTTGTAAATAAAACCAAGCAATAAAATACATGCTTAAAGTACGCCCGAATACTCGCCTTTGGATCTGGACTGTTTGTGTTCATTTTTTCGATAAATGCAGAAAGGCTGCGCTGGTACAAAATATTGACGAGTGCCTCTTTACTGTCGAAATAACGGTAAATGGTTCCCGCTCCGACGCTTGCTCTTTTTGAAATCATTGGCATCGTGGTCCCATCAAAGCCCCGTTCAATAAATAAGTCTAGTGAAGCCTTCATGATCTGTTCTTGTTTATCAGTCACTGCTTGCACTTCATCCCCTCCTCGCCACAGGAATGAACGTTCATTCCGCAAACGGTATATTATATTAATATTTTAATTTGTTCTATATACACTTAAACACATTTATTTTTTTCCGTCATCACATTTTCTGAAAATAATAATAATTGAGAAATGATGCCTAGTCAGACAGCATCCAAACGACTTATAAACATTGACGGATATGTGTCATGCGGATGACCTCCGCACTATACCTTCATTCTTGATCAATCGGAGAGTGAATGTGGTCGTCATATGTATCAATATATAAGCTGCCATTACTTGAACGGACTGCGTATACAATGTCCTTTAAGGAGAGCTGCCTTTTCTTAAGCTCTTCATCTATCCACTCCACCGTTAATTGATTTTCATGAATGTTTTTCAAAATGAGCTTTCCGTCCATGATCACTTCAATAGGCATGTAGCCCTCTGCCTTCATATACAATTGAAGATCCTTTCGAGTGACATTTTCAAACGAAGGATATTTTTTCACTGACATATGTCCATCTGTTTCAATTATGGCAAATTCAACTTCGCTAATATCAAAAATGTCTTTTTCTCTCAGCTGCTGATTTAAATAATCAAGGGTATATCTCATTCCCTTCATATTCTCTTCAAGAATTTTGCCATTTTGTATGACAAGGGTTGGTTTACCGGCCATAAATCCTCTCAATTTTCGGCTCCTTAAAGCAATGAGCGAAATCACATAAATGATCATGACAAGCGTGACAAAGGAAATCGTCGTGTGATGAAACGGAAGCGTTGTATTAAACGCGAGACTCGCCGCAATTGAACCTAAGCTAATGGCTGCTATAAAATCAAAAATATTCATTTGTGCTATGGTTTGCTTTCCAAGAAGACGTGCTCCACCAAATAAAATCGCAAAAGCAAACATCGTCCGTAAAATGACTTCAATATGGTCAGGCATGTAAGGGTCCACCTTTCAATTGCATCAAAAAAAGCCTTTTCCTTAGAAAAGACTCCTTTTTAGACTATGCATTTATTCCATCATTATTCAATTGGGCTGCATCGCTTTGCTCAAAATGTGAGCGCAGCTCAATAATGGAGCTATTTCTGACAGCATTGGCATCTTGCTCAAGAAGCCACGTATAAAATCTAGCTTGCTCCGCTGTTTGCAATGCCTGCATATATTTATGCGTGGAACGCTTCTCTGCAACGCGCTGTTTGATCGCGCGCATCTGCTTCCAGAATTGATAATAAGGAAGCTTGAGCTTGGTCATCAAGCCGCGATCATCCTCAATGACATATCCCTCTTCTTTGATCGAGTCGTCATGAGAAACGGCCTGATACCATTTATAAAAAGACGTCCAATCATGGAACACAGCCACTTCCTGCTTGCTGGATATTCCAAGCTGTTCGCTTACTCTTTTCACTTCAGTAAATGGTGCCTTTTCATAGCTTAGCTGACGCTTCACTATATCAAGCAAAATGAGTTGATCATGATCATATGTGATAATATGTGGGTCTTTCTCTGGCAAAATGACTTCAAACACAAGAGATGCATTGTGGTCACGTACGTATGATTTGATGTAGTCGACCTGCACGTCTCCGAAGGTCTGATAGAATAACTCCTCGACCCAGGAAGCATGCTGATTTTGTTTCACATGAGATGTATACGATTTGGACGTAAACACCAATTCATCTTCCATTTCGTTATACCCAACCGTCCCTAAATATCCATTTGCTTTATCGTAGACGGTGACAGGAAATTGAAGGTGGTTCACTAGATGATGCATTTTTGTCTCCGGACGCTCATCAATGTTAAAAAATTTGTTGTAGCTTCTTGAAACAATCTGCTTTGACACCATATTGACAAACAAACCTCTTGCCTTCACATTCACATCATCCCACTGCCGTTCACTAAACGCTTTTTTCGTAAAATTAAAAGATGAAATATGGTGCGGAAGCTTTAATTCCTGTACATACTCATGCTGATCTAAGTGAGCTAAAAAGTCATCTAGTGAGATATCTGGTTGAATAGTGGCTGATGGTTTTTTCTCAGAAGCTCTATAGATTGGGTTGTCAATTTCATGAGTCTCAATCCCGTCAGCTGTGATTTTCAACACTCTCAGCTGTCCCCCGAATTCAACCTGGCCTTCTAGATTATAAGACCTTTCCGCTGCTTGAATAGGCAGCCTGTATAAATTGCGATGCCCGTGAATTTGAATGACATCTAATCCAGCAGTATTTTGAACAAACAAATGATCAATGTCATCTGAATATTCACCTACACCGTGGATGAGTTGCTGTGTTGAGACATGCAATAGCTCTTCTGGCAAATGAGCAAGCCCCCCGTGGGTAACAAGAAATGTCTTGCCATGGTACGTAAAATAAGTAAGCTGATGAAATGTCCTAACAAACTTTCGTACTTCTTTTAAATCAAAGTCTGCTGCTTCAATCTCAGGTGCAGTATGCCGGTTAAACATATTACTTCTTACTTTTTCACCATGTGCAAACCGGTATAAATGCTGATCATGATTTCCCTCAATCACGATGACATTCCGGCATTCTCTATGTGCGAGCATCCATTCTAATACTTCCTTGTTTTCTATACCTCTATCAAGCAAATCACCTGCAAAGATATAAAGTTCATTTTCTTTAATATCTCCTTGCAAATAGGTGGTCAGAGCGGTATGACAGCCGTGAATATCTCCAAAAACATGAATGGCCTCATATTGATCGAAGGATCGAGGCTGATAGGTCATCACTTGCGGATATTCCTCAGGCTGCAAGACAGTCACCCATGATGGGACCTTTTCTGTTTTTAACCGCTCATTCATTTGATATAAAACAGACTCCCGCACAACTTTGTGAGCTTCCCGTGAGCGATTTTGCAATAGAGCTGTTTCAAGCGGCACCTGCGTGAAATCGACGACATACACCCTGTAACGATACGATGTGGTCAGCGATTTATATTGAGATATCGATTTGCTTGAAATATGCGTGGCATCAATCACAGTAAAGTCTCCGCGTTCCATACGTGCTGTAAGCAATTCAAATAATAAAGACCAGACTTTGTGGTCATGCTTGCTTGAAATTTCTGGTTTCCCATTGACAGATAACTGCGGAGGCTGGGTCAAAAGACGAATCTGATCCGCTGATAATGTGTAAGGCTCTAAGCCTTGGGCTTTGATCCAAGTTGATTTCCCTACGCCTGGGAGACCTCGTAAAAGGACTAAAGTTCTCATATTGGTTCTCCTTTAACAAGTGATATTTTACCTATTATAGATAAATGATGGATAAATCTCAATCTTTTATCGATTATGGTAATATATAGATAGAAAGGGAGGTTTTACGTATGTCTAATGGGGAGAATATGGCATTTAATATTGGTGATCTTCTATTTCAAGTGTTCTCTCTTCTATTCATTGCTGCTATCGTGACGATCATTGTCATCGCTTTTCGAATGATCAGAAGAAAACGAATGGAATTGAAGAAGGTTGAGGAAAGATTGAACAAAGTGATTGAAAAAAACGATTTAAAAGAGTAAAAAATCCGGAATTTAACCGGATTTTTTTTGTTTCATCACAATCCCTTGCCGCTGCTGCATCAAAAAGAAAAAGACGCCTAAAAGGACAAGAAAACCGCCACACATTTGGAGCAGCGTGACTTTCTCTCCAAGCAGCCATACAGCAAGAATCGTGGCTCCAACAGGTTCGCCAAGGATACTCATTGAAATGGTTGTGGCATTGACATAGGTTAAAAGCCAATTATTAATGACATGAGACATGGTGGGAATGATCGCAAGCAATAAAAAGATTCCCCACTCTTTACCCGGATAGCCTGTAAAAGGCGTTTGCTGAATCAAATTGAATAAAATTAAAAAAAGACCGGCAAAACCAAACACACAAAAACTATAAATCCAATGAGATATCTTTCTGACAGCCTGTTGACCTATTAATAAATAACAAACAACCGCGATCACACTTAAAAAGGATAAAAAGTCTCCTAGGATGGCTTCCTGGCTATGACCTATGTCTCCCCACCCAATCATAAGTGCACCAACAATTGCGGCACACATCGTCAAGAGTGCAGGAAGCGTGGTTCGTTCACGGAAAAAGAGAAAGCCGCCTAATAAGGAGACCATCGGCTGAAGGGCGATGATAATAGTAGAGCTTGCCACAGTCGTCAGCTTCAGTGAGCCAAACCACAACACAAAATGGAGTCCTAAAAAGAAGCCTGACATACATAAGAAAAACCAATCTCTTCGCTGAATCGAGAGAAATTCTTTTTTTCGTGGCAGAATAAACGGCAGCATAAAAATCGCGGCAAAGATCATTCGATACATGCTTAAAATAGCAGCAGGTGCATTTGACCATTTCACAATGATAGCAGAAAACGAAATGGCAATAATTGAAATCACAAGCGGTAGTGCAATTGATTTCTTTTGAGCAGTTGACTTCATGTCCATAAGCAGCTTCCTTTACATCAGCAGTAGATGAGAAGTTCATCTTGTATGTCGTCATCTTACTATGTCCAATCCGCTAGAGGCAAGATGATTTTAAAACTTATGTACGCTTTTTTGCATGAAAAAAGGCTTTCTTCTCGAAAGCCCTATTCATCATCTATCAATAGATAAACCGCCCGAACTGGACCATGAACCCCTACTACTAAATTCATCTCGATATCCGCAGAGTTACTCGGACCTGATATGAAATGAATAGCACCTTTCGCCTGCTCTCCCTCCTCTACTGAGCGATTAAGAGCCGAAACAGCTTGAATCATCCGCGGAACCACCGTGCTTTTTTCGATACACACGATATACATCATCGGTAAAAAATGGAGCGCTCTTCCTTGGCCCTGATGGGATGAAAGGACGACTGTACCTGATTCTGCTAAGGTGTAATCACTGAATACAACCGAATACGCCGCTTGCTCTGCCAGCCTGATATTTTCTTCCCTTGAAGCCTCAGCATTCCAACTGGTGACTGCGAATCCTTCGTGCTGCAAGGTGTCAAACATCGGATAAAATCCATATTGTTCAAAACGATGATCGCCCGATGTCATCACAGAACCCTCTCCATACTCTGTCATCAATGATCGTAATACAGAGGGCGCTTCCTCTGGTGTTGTTTCGACCACTCTTGTATGAATTCGTTGACATTGCACCTTCAATTGCTCGACTAGCTCTTCTTTAGACAAAAGTCCGTTTGTTTCCCACTGAACTTGATGCTTCCAAACTGGACGCTGAATAGATGCAGACGAGGAGGAATCTTTCCCTAATTGCTTACGGATATGAGCTAAAAACGATTCTCGGTGAGAAATGGTTCCCTTCATCACTGTTCCTCCTTCTGTCTCTTTTTAAACCAATCCCTGAATCTTTCTTTACTTGGAGCTGGCAGGTCACGAATATCTGTCCAATTCTTTAAAGGACCTATTCCTTTTGAAATCTGTCCGTTTGAAGCCATACGATTCATCAATACAGGAGCTGCTTTTGTTCCGAATTGATACATCCCGGGAGTCGAAGCGCCCATTCCGAACATTTTCATCGCCATCATTTCAGCTTTAGACGCTCTCCCCTCTTTTTCCACGATGACTTGACGATGTTTTATTAATAACTCGTGAAGCGGGATCTTTACTGGACAAGCATCTGTGCAGGCCGCGCAAAGGCTGGATGCAAAGGGGAGCTCTTGGTAGTCATCATAGCCGCCAAGAAGCGGCGATAAAACAGCACCAATTGGCCCCGGATAAATCGATCCGTATGAATGTCCGCCCACATGCCGGTAAACTGGGCACACATTGATGCAGGCTGCGCACCTGATACATTGGAGAACAGGCTGAAAGGCAGTACCTAATATATTGGACCGCCCATTGTCCACAATGACCAAGTGAAATTCTTCTGGTCCATCCACTTCTTCTTCTCCTTTTGGTCCAACGACAGAAATGTAACTCGTTAATTTCTGACCGACTGCACTTCTGCACAAAAGACCAACGAGGACATCCAGCTCCTCCATCGTTGGAACAATCCGTTCCATGCCCATAACGGCGATATGTGTCTTCGGGATAGCCGTGACAAGATCCGCATTCCCTTCATTTGTCACAAGGCAAATGGAACCTGTATTGGCGACAGCAAAATTACAGCCGGTGACACCAATATCTGCTTCGAGGAACTTTTCACGTAAGATGGCTCTCACAAAACTCGTCATATCTTCAGGTGTCTCTGACATCTCATATCCGAGCTTTTCGTGAAAGACTTCTCGTATTTGTTCTTTCGTCATATGAAGAGCAGGTGCCACAATATGTGAAGGAGGTTCATGATCATCTACTTGCAGAATATACTCGCCAAGATCGCTTTCCACCACCTCACAGCCGATCTCTTCAAGGGCTTGATTCATTTCAATTTCTTCTGTGACCATTGATTTTGATTTAACGATCTTTTGGGCCGCCTTTTTCTGTGCCACATGTTGAATATACGCCGATGCCTCTTCCTTTGTTTTTGCAAAAAAGACATGTCCTCCGCGTGCACTAACACTTTCACTTAACTGGTATAAGTAGTCATCAAGATGCGTCAGCGTATGCTGGCGGATTTCCTCGCCAAGCTCACGCCACTTTTCCCAATTGCCAAGCTCTTCGCTCGCAGCTAGCCGCCTTTCATACAGGCGTTCCTGTGCTGAGGAAACAGCACCTCTCATGACTTTATCTTCTAACCCTTCCCCGATTCGTTCTTTAAAGGCCTTCTCTCCAATTTTCATACTCATGTGCCGTTCCCCCTCTTAAAGTCAGCGGCTATTTAATACCTCTGCGATATGCATCACTTGAATGGGCTTATCAAGACGATTCAGCCTCCCGCCAATATTCAGCAGGCAGCCGCAGTCAGCACCAATGATGTATTCAGCTTGTGTCTCCTCTATGCTTTGGACTTTCTCATCGACCATTTGCTCAGAAATAGGAGTCATTTTTACTGAAAAGGTTCCTCCAAATCCGCAGCAATTTTCGGCGCGCGACAATGGTGTCATCGTCAAATCTTTGACATTTGACAACAGTGTGAAAGGGGCTTCCTTAATTCGCAGCAGTCTCGTCATATGACAGGATGTGTGATAGGTTGCGTTTCCTTTCAGGCTCGCTCCGACATCTGTGACGTGTAATATATCAACAATAAACTCGGTTAATTCATATGTTTTCTCAGCAAGTGCCTTAGCTTTTGCTGACCACACTGGGTCTTCTTTTAAAAGATGAGGATATTCTAAAAACATCGCCTTACAAGAACCTGACGGCGTCACGACATATTCAGCTGATTCAAAGGCTTTGATCATGTTTTTTGCTGCTTTAATGGTTTCTTTTGTATAGCCGCTGTTAAAGGCTGGCTGCCCGCAGCACACTTGTGCCTCTGGAAATTCCACTTCTACACCGAGCCTTTCTAATACTTCCACTGTGGCCTTTCCTACATTTGGCTGCATGGTGTCAATTAAACAAGTAACGAATAAATGGACTTTCATCGGCGAACTTCCCTTCTTTGCTGCAATTTGATTCATCAATTTGGTCATCTGATGACGAAATAACAGGCCTTATTTTCATTTTAATCCCAAATTTCTGAAATTTCAACGAGGTGATTTGTCTAAATTTGGACATATGGCTCGTGTAGCTTGAATGAAAAAAAAACGCCCTTTTGATAGGACGTTTGAGAAAATTTATTTTGTAATCATTTCACGAATTTTTTCGTCGATAGGAGTGAGATGGCCTAATTTTTCTTTATGTTCTCAATTCTTTTTTCGAAAGAGGGATGACTTTCACGCCATTCAGACTTTTTTCCATAATCTCCATCTTCTTCTTCAATAAGGCTGCTTAATTTAATCAAAGTATTGAGATACAGTGTTTTATTCCCAAGGTGGAAAACAGCAAAGTTATCAGCCTGAATCTCAAATAACCGGCTGATTTTCTTTGGCAGCCATTCCGTAATGAAGATCATGAGAATTACTCCTACTGGGAAAATAAGAACATATTGCCACCATCCGTTAGCAAGCATAACCTGTCTGGCATAATACATACTGATGCCCATAAATAATGTTACGATCAAAGTTAGAAACATGGTATAATGCGCATGTTTTAACTTCGCATGCCCCATTTCATGGTATAAGATGGCACGAATTTCATCTTTTTCAAACTTATCTAACAACCCTTCTGTCACATACACATCAACTCTTCTTTTAAATGGAAGTTTAAATGAATATATCCAGGCATTCACATCCTGTTTTGAGTCTTTTTTCACCCAAATATTCACCTTTTGGTTTGTCTTATACTCAATATCCTTGCGAATATACATGAATGCTTCTGTATTCAAAACTTCATATTTGTTTATTATTTTTTGAATGATTGAGTAACCAAAAATAAATAATATGATTAGGGCGAAGTACCAACCACAGAATAGAAAAAGGTTATCCATGATCTTCGCTTGAAATGACAAAGGAAGTAATAAATAAGATCCGAAATATAACAAGGATAATGTGGCAGCACCAAACAAAACGACTTGCTCCCTAACATTCATTAAAAACGAATTTCCTGACGCACCTTCATTCTCTTCTAAACCTTCAGGCGTATCTTTTGTAGTATACTCAAATGAATAAGCTGTCAATAAGACTGACAGGAAACTAGGTACAAGTATAGAGAGAATGATGCTTAATACATAAGAGCCTGTTATTGATAGCGCATATCCCATTAAGAAAAAATAATTTAATCCCAAGGGAAGAAAAATGGCTAGAACAAAGGGAATAAATAATGTGAATAGGTTTTTCATAGATTCATGAAGATTAAAAAATAAAAATAACATAGCTGGAAAAACAATTCCTATTAAAGTAATTAATATAATATATGTGGTATTATGCTTAAAACTTGTTTTGACCTTAGTACTTTCTGTTAGATTCGTTAGATTGTATTTAGAGAAAAAAGGATTTTGCGCTACCTGCTCCATCTTAATTTTATCATCATGAATAAGTACAAAACCACTTCTTAGAAAAACCATTGCTTTTTCTTTCATTAATTTGTTAGTTTCAATCGTGCTAACTCTATTCCTAGATGAAATCTCCGTGAAATTTACTTGCTTTCCCCCCAATTGAAAGGCTGCTTCTGAACGATCTTTGGAGTCATCATCTTGATAGGTTAATAAAAAATCACCCTGATAAAGAGAATGGGAGATTAATACTTTTGGATTGTTAGCTTTGTTCGAATCAAGTAGAACAAAAGGAGAAACAACTGCTGAACGGATACCAACTTCAATCAAAATGACTATTATTGTTATAATGCTTGCAATAAGATAAGAAAGGGAGGCTTTTCGTAACATTTCGTCACATCCTGCTTATGTAGATTTTAAAAGGTTGCATATGTTAAGAAAGAGTAATAACCATTATATACGTCCATTATTCAGAAGAACTAATTGAAAATCTAACCTTATTATTAGCTTCCCTATGCTAGGGTACACCTACTCAATTAAACAGGAAGAATAAACAAATAATAAGCCTAAATTCCATTTTAGTCCCAACTTCCTGCAATTTCAATGAAGTGCTCGTGTAGCTTGAATGAAAAAAACGCCCTTTTGATAGGACGTTTGAGAAAATTTATTTTGTAATCATTTCACGAATTTTTTCGTCGATAGGTGTTAACGGCCGTCCTAATAAGGTTTCGAAATCATGGCTTTCAACGGCTAAGGCACCATCGCGAATTCCGCTTTGAATGGCTTTGACAAATGGCACAGCTTCTTTTGGTACACCATTAGAAGCTAAAAATTCCCCAAATGTGTCGACATCAATTTGCTCCACTTTGATCTCTTTTCCGCTCACCTCACTGACAATGTGAGCAAGTTCAGTGTGTGTCCGAAGAGGGCCTGACAGTTCATATATCTCCTTGTCATGTTTAGAAAGTGTTAACGCATTTGCGGCCGCTTCTGCGTAGTCATTTCTTGTTGCCCAGCCAACCTTGCCATCACCAATTGGACTTAAAAATGGTGCGCCGCTAACGGCTGCTAGTATCGTATCTTTTTCATTTTCTACATACCAGTTGTTTCTTAGAAACACATGAGGAATGCCAGAGGCCACAATGGCTTCTTCAGTTTTTGCGTGGTCGTGTGCAAGGACAAGCTGACTCTCTCTTGCATTCACAACGCTTGTATAAGCAATAAAGGATACACTGGCTGCTTTGGCCGCTTGGATGGCAGCCGTATGCTGCTGCACGCGGTCACCATCCGCAGTTGAAATGATCAAAAGGCGGTCAATGCCTTGAAAGGCTGCCTTAAGGGTGTCTGGCTGAGTAAAGTCTCCGCGGCGTACATCCACCCCGGCTTCCTTTAAATGTGCTGCTTTTTGCGGATCTCGAACACTCACCGCAATTTGTTCAGCTGGTACCTTTTTAAGTAAATGCTGGACGACGAGCGATCCAAGCTGTCCTGTTGCGCCTGTTACTAATAACTTCATAATGTTTGACCTCCTCATTTTGTGATTCACGGTGATGTGCATACGTTATAATCAAAATGGTTACAACAAAAGTGTAAAAAAAGCTCCAATGTATGAGCTTTTTTATTCCGCCTCTGTCAATAATTGCTGAATTGTCACTTGCTTTAGGTGATTCTCAAGTGCAGCTTGTGCTTCTTTTAGTTCATGCCGCAGTCTTGTATCCATCGCTTGACCAATCGGACATGCGATGACTGGCTGATGGAAGTTAAACAATTCTTCATCCTCGCTTACATCGACAGCACGGTACACATCTAACAGCGTGATTTCCTCTGCCGGCCTTTTTAAGTAAGCACCACCTACTCCGCGGCGTATCTCAATGAGACCTGCCCGTTTGAGCATTGCCATCATTTTTCGAACAATGGCTGGATTTGAATTCACGCTCTCTGCAATAAAATCACCTGTACACTCTTTTGGAACACCTGCAATAAATGACACAATATGAACAGCAATCGGATACCTGTTGCTAATTTGTTTCACAATCTTTCACCACCGTTGTAATCAATATAGTTACAACGAGTGATTTTGTCAATCAATAAACGGATTTTTCTTTCGATCCCAGTCCTCATATGTCATGATATCGTAGTCTTCTTCTGTATCAAGCTCAAGCGGGGCAATGCATTCAAGCAGATTTCCATCTGGGTCAAGAAAATAGATCGCTGCATGAAATTGCGGCGGATTATCGAGAACTAAAGGCTGCTTCTCTTCTGAAAAGCCAAACATTGGGTGAATGCTGATGCCTTTTTCAACCAGCCAAGCCTTGATTTGTTCGATACTAGAGGTTGTAATTTGAAAAGCAACGTGCCGTGTCGAGGGATGATATGGGAAGTCATTGATATCTACTTTCCACAAGCCAAGCCAGCTCTTCCCTTTCTCAATCCATAAAAAAGCAACTCGTTCATTTGCGTGAGCAAGTGTCAATTCCAATTTTTCATAAAACGCAATAGATGTCTTTAAGTCACTCACAGGTAAATGGGCTTCATACAAACCTTTTATCATCATCAAAATCACTCCTTTTCTACCTTCTATTCTGCGGGAATTGATGAGATTCTGCCTCAGCAAAACGATGTATTTTATCCCCTTCATTGGTTTGAGAAGAATGATATGTTTGATCGATTACATATGGGGGAAGTTGTTCAAATAAAAGAAAGGAGCGCTTTATATGCCTTGGACGATGAATGATTATCCTGCTTCATTTAAATCATTAGACAACGTCATTCGAAAAAAAGCGCTTGAGATTGCGAACAAAATGATGCAGGAAGGCTATGACGAAAGTAGAGCCATCCCAATTGCAATCAGTCAAGCGAAAGAATGGAAAAAGAACGCAACGGAGAAAGAGATCGAGAATGTCTCAGCTCATGGTTCTGTCACGCCATCTAAAGACAGCAGTTCCGCAAGACCAGAGCTTATGGATCATGCGCAGCATGTCGTCAAACACGAAGAAGGCTGGGCGGTTCAAACAGAGAAAGCAAAACGAGCAAGTGAGGTCAAAGAAACGAAACAAGAAGCCATCGACCGGGCAAGTGAGATTGCATCTAATAAAGGGACTTCTGTTGTTATCCATAGAAAAGATGGGAACATTCAGGATGTGTTAAAACCGCAGTAAGACCGCTCAAAAGCGGTCTTATTTTATGCATTCTTTTCTTTTTTCGCTGGTGCTTTTCTTTTTTTAGGTGCTGTCTTTTTCGCTTTGGCTGGTTTTGATCGGTCGATTGAAGCCTGTAGAGCTGCCATTAAATCGGTCACATTGGATGCAGGATCTTTTTTGCCTGTCGTTTCTGGCTGAACTGTATGTTCTCCAGATATTTTATCTCCAATTAAATTCATCAGCTGTTCTCTGTATTCATCCTGATAGGCAGCTGGATCGAAAGTTGTGGTTAATTGCTCGATTAAAAGAAGCGCTGTATCTAACTCCTTTTTTACAATGTTTTCTTCTTGGGGGATATTCGGTACATCTGATACCTGTCTAATTTCATCAGGGAAATGAATGGTTTCCATCAGTAAAATATGTTCATAGCATCTAACGATTGCTAATTGCTCCTTTGAGCGGATCATAATCTTTGCCACACCAATTTTCCCCGATTCCTCTAAAGCTTTTCTTAATAATGAATAAGCCTTCGCTCCGCCGGTATCTGGTGATAAAAAGTAACTTCTTTCATAATAGATTGGATCAATCTCTTCTATCTTCACAAAATCAATGATTTCAACGGCTTTTTCTTCATTTTCTTTTCGCAGTTTTTCAAGCTCTTCCTCGTCCAATTCAATAAATTTATTTTTCGCATATTCATACGCCTTCACAATTTGTTCTGGCGCTACCTCTTCACCGCAATTGGCACATACTTTCTTGTAGTTAATGGGCGTGTGACACTCTTTATGCAGCTGCCTTAATTTAATGTCTTTGTTCTCTGTAGCGGTAAACAGCTTCACTGGAATATTGACTAGTCCAAAGCTAATGCCGCCTTTCCAAACTGTATGCATCGCGTCGCCTCCGTTCTTTTCTCCTTACTATGCAATGTTTTCGTTAGACTTATGTATGTGAATGAAAATTTCATCCCACTCTAAGAACACATTATACGAGGAAGTGACATGCACAAATGAAACCTATGCGATTAACGACTGCACATGAGGTTCCTACCGGTGCAGACTGGGTGTATGAATTAAAATATGACGGCTTTCGAGCCATTCTGACGTGGGAGCAAAACAAAATTCATTTAGAAAGCAGAGCCGGAAAACGATTAAATGAACAGTTTCCTGAGGTGATTGAACAGTGCGAACAATTAAGGGATCAGTTTGCTCTTTTTTTACCTCTGACGTTTGACGGGGAATTGGTCTTTTTACTGGATGAACAGCAAAGCGATTTTGCGAGGGTTCAGCAAAGAGGCAGGCTGAAAAACAAAGAGGCGATTAAGCAACAGGCTGAGCGGTTTCCATGTCATTTGATCGCATTTGATCTATTAAGATGCAAAGGGCAATCTCTAATTGATTTACCGTTGATAGAAAGGAAAAAACAGTTACAGCAAGTTTTCCAAGCAGCAAAACTTCCGCCATCTGTACAGCTTGAACACCCTTCCCTTCTTCAACTCATTCATACAGACACAAATCCTGAACATATGAAAAAGCTGATGACGACGTATTTAGCAGAAGGACTCGTTGCGAAAAAAGGAACGAGTAAATGGCACGACAATACCCGGTCAAAAGAATGGTTGAAAGTCAAAAACTGGCGATATGTCTCTGTCATAGTGACTCATTTTGATAAAGAAAATGGCTACTTTCAAGGCTGTATTTATCAAGATCATCAACTCACTGAGGTTGTCCAATTCAAGCATGGATTTTCTAAAGAAGAAGAACAAACGCTTCGTACGCTCTTTCAAACAAAAGGCAAGCAGGCAGGGGCATCAGGATATGAAATCCCACCTTCTATCGTCGCGAGCATTGCTTGTATCTCCTTTGATGGATCCGCCTTAAGAGAGCCGCGTTTTTCTTCCTTTTTACTAGATACTGATCCAACGACGTGTACGTTTCAGCAAATGCTCAAACAGCTATATCCGCTCCCTGCTGTGATTGACATCACTCATCCCGAAAAACCGATTGTGCCAGCTCTTCATCTGAACAAGGCAGATTACTTACTTTATTTAAGACAAGCCGCTCCCTATCTCTTGCCCTTTTTACGTGAAAGACGGCTGACTTTAATTCGGTTTCCTCATGGTGCCGGGGATGAATTCTTTTATCAAAAGTCGACACCTGATTATGCGCCAGATTATGTGTTGACCGATCAAGCTGATGATATTGCTTACACGGTCTGTAATGACCCTCAGACGCTTCTTTGGCTCGGCAACCAGCTTGCAATGGAATTTCATATTCCTTTTGAAACAAGGGATACGAACCGGCCGGTCGAAATCGTCTTTGATTTAGACCCGCCGTCTGTTAACGAGTTTCATCTAGCCATAGAAGCTGCCAAGCGAATCAAAACGCTTTTAGACGGTCTCTTTCTCACAGCCTTTATTAAAACAAGCGGTGGTAAAGGACTGCAAGTTTATATTCCATTAAAGAAAAATGCCTTCACATATGAAGAAACGAGGACATTTACCGCGTTTATATGCCAATTTTTATGTGAACAAGCCCCTGAGCTATTTACTTTGGAACGTCTTAAGAAAAAACGCGGCAAGCGCTTGTATTTAGACTATATTCAGCACGATGCTGGAAAAACAATCATTGCGCCCTATTCACCAAGAGGAAATGAGCTTGGACTTGTAGCAACACCGCTTGAATGGGACGAACTCCATCAAGATGGACTTCATCCTTCTTTGTTTACCATGCCAGCTGTGATAGAGCGTCTAAAGGAAAAAGGCGATCCATTCCGACGCATGAGGCACCTTGCAAATGATGACACTTTCAGACAAGTTTTGCACCGGCTTGAGGACATTATCCCGGCACATAAGATGGACATACGCGGTCATTAAGCGTTACACTTACTCATTAGAGAGTAAGAAAGGGATGACCATTTTGACCGCACATTCATTTCGAAATATAGCACTTATTTTCTTGTGCCTTGCAGCAGGTATTGTGGATGTGATTGGCTATTTGAGCTTAGGGCATGTATTTACAGCCAATATGACAGGTAATATTGTGCTACTTGGCATTGCAGCAGGAAGCTCCTTGCAGCTTACGGCCCTTCATTCCATCACCGCACTGAGTGGATTTGTATTAGGGATTTTACTTGCTGTTGTGATAGGCGGAAAGCATGAGAAAACATTTTGGCCGAAAGCCGTTACACGTATCTTTATCATAGAAGTCCTGATACTGCTTCTATTTGTTCTCATGACCATTTTCCCTTATACACAAGGTGCTTATTTTATGCTCATTATCCTTTTAAGCATGGCCATGGGCCTGCAGACAGCGGCCGCCCGCAAATTAAATGTGGCTGGCATTTCCACAACGGTTCTAACGAATACACTCGCCAACCTATTTGAGGATTTGGCTCAGCGCATTTCACATCGGGAAAAAAGAACAGCTCCCATTCAGCATGTCAGTTTCATGCGAATAGGCTCTATTGTCTTTTACTGCCTAGGTGCTGCATTAGCGGCATACACAGATGCATTCGATCCGTTTATCATCATTTGGCTGCCTATCTCTATCCTAGGGGTCATTGTGATCACTGCTGCATTCAAGCACTTTCATCAATTGAAATAGCCAATCGAAAGATGGCTATTTCAATCTCTGTAATGAAACCACTAATAACTTCTTACATAAAAACCAGGAGGACGCCCCATAATGAACGTGGAGCCGTACGGGTATCCAGAAAATGTCCCAAATCCTCCGTATCCAGGGAAACCGCCTAGACCAGAGTACACACCTGGGCTCACATAATACCCGCCAAAGCCGATATGAGGGCCCACTGCTCCTCCGCTAAAACCGCCTCCGTGAAATCCTCCATACACCCGTGGGTCCATACAATCACCTACCTTCTAGATACACTTCATCTCATCATATGCATGACAAATGGAGCGGTGTTCCCGCTTTTTCTTTTACTTCTATGTACAATAGACCAATTTGAGAAAATTTGAATGAAAAGTCCTGCAAAAAATTAAATTAAGCAAAGAAAGGTGACCTTTTTAACTTGTTGCTCTGCCCTATGTTTATTTAGAATAATGAGGCAGGTAACAAATTTGCACACCCCCTTTGTTGCGAATTCTTCTTATTAAACGTTCTTGTAGCGTTTAATAAGAAGAGCCTATTAAAAGACAAAAAACCCTTGCTGACGATAATCAACAAGGGCAAGAGATAAATGGTGGATTAACCACCAATGATTTTTTCTGCTACTTCGAAAGAACCCGCAACGTTTTGAGTCAGAACTGACGCAGCGATCGCTAAACCTACAACGAATAATACTTTTAAACCTGTTTTCATCTTAAATCAACCCCATTCTTTTCATATGTAAATCCGCTTCTAAACTTTTGTTCAAATAAAAAACAGACTGCTCATAAAGTGCTTGCTTTTCACAATACTTAGCCGCAAAATGTGAAAGCTCTTTTACTTCATGATATTCATTCTTCTCTTCTAACTTTCTTAATTTCTCATCAATTTGTTGAAATCTTTGTGGTGCATTCGTTAAGTAAAGGTCATGGACGATGCCTATTTTCAGCTGAAACACTTCATGAGAAGCATCTTTTATTCTCGCATACGCAGCCTCTATATAGTGGCTTGCACGCTGCTTTTCACCAATCACACAGAGTTCCCGGCTCATCAGATACGTAGAATGGAAAAAGAAATCCGACTCGTAATATTCTTGATGGGACAATGCTTTTTCAAGATGACGTATTGATTCTTTCGGTTTATTCCAAAATGAATATAAAATGGCCACATTGTGATGAAGCTGAGCCAGCATAAAATCATCCTGCTCGCTTGTCAAAACCTCTTCCGCCAAACGATAATTTTCAAGCGCCTCTTCATACCGGCCGATCTCTGTTTGATTCGCCGCTATGAGGGAATATGAAAGTGCCGTTCTTCTTTCATAATGCTTGTGCCGTTTATAAACGTGAAGGGCTCTCCTGATATAGCTTAGTGAGAGCATGATATGACTAAGCCGGTAGTAAAGCCAGGCCACCTTAAAATCAAAATCAGCACGTTCGATCTCACTTGGAATTTTATCTAAGAGCTTTTCAGCACTTTGATACATTTGCAATGCAACCTCGTAATTCCCTTGATGCTGCTCATACACACCCTCATAAAAATCAAAATAGTAGGCAAGGCGGTTAGATAAGTCATCCTCTTTTTTCCCGTGGAGACCTTCCATACTTTTCGTTGAAACACTGCCCTTTTGACCTCTTAAATTGTACATGAGAATGTGATGCCTCTTCTCAAGAAGAGAATAGTACATAAGGATGTCCGCATCATCAATTTCCTCTACTGCTTGTTTCGCTTTAGCAAATAGCCGTTCTGCCTCATCTGCATGATCTTTTTTAATTTCCATGTTCCAGTCATTTAATAATGATGCCAATTCCGCAACAGGAATCTTGCTCATTCTACACCCCCAATCACCTTCAGCTGCATCACATGATTTCACTAAATATGGAACTTCTATTAGCAATTGCTAATTAGTCCATTCGAGATCATTTTAATATGAATCACTTAAATCTTCAATAACCGTTTCCTTTGAAAAAGCTTTTCTTTTTTCTAACCAATGATGTTTGCGTAAAAATTCCGCCTTTTTTCGGTTTTAAAATAAACAATCATCTCGGGATGAAATGAAAAAAGCCCTTTTTGGGGGCTTTTTGTACTTATTCCAATCGTATGATGGTAAGTGCCGCTCCAACAGAACCTCCCCCAAGTAACACCACTGTTGCGACTAAACCGAAAATTTGGAGAGAAATTTGGTTACCTGCTGCAAGTGTTGTAATGAGTGATACGTTGTAGGTAGATGCCGATAAAACGGGTGTTAATATAGAACCGGGAATGGCAGATCCGCTGTTAACCAGCCTTGTTCCAGCAAGTAGCGCTGCATTTGTGTTCACTTGATAAGTGATGAAATAGCGACCCGAGACTGGCACTGTAAAAATCGTATTTCCACCACTTGCCGTAAAACCATCTAAACTCTGATTATTAGGCAAAGAAACCGCTGTCCCGCCTAGGACAACAAGCACTGTACTTCCCGACGTATTAGACGCGTACATTGAGTTAGCGGTTACAATTGTACCGGTTGGACCTGTTGCTCCTGTTACTCCGGTTAATCCTGTTGATCCGGTTGGACCAGTTACTCCCGTTGAACCCGTTGTTCCGGTTGGACCAGTTGATCCCGTTGAACCCGTTGATCCGGTTGGACCAGTTGATCCCGTTGAACCCGTTGAACCCGTTGCTCCCGTCGGGCCAGTTACTCCCGTTGAACCCGTTGCTC
>NZ_JARVRK010000012.1:0-186908 GCF_030209735.1 Bacillus sp. lyk4-R2A-2 | reverse complement strand
CTCCGGTATCTCCTGTTACACCTGTGGCCCCGGTCAATCCTGTGGCTCCAGTGACGCCGGTCGCCCCAGTATCTCCTGTAGCACCTGTTACTCCGGTTCCCGTGGCTCCTGTTGCTCCCGTTACTCCGGTTGCTCCCGTATCTCCTGTGGCGCCGGTCGCTCCTGTTCCTGTAGCACCGGTTGCTCCGGTCGCTCCCGTGGCTCCTGTTACTCCGGTCGCTCCCGTATCTCCTGTGGCGCCGGTTGCTCCTGTTCCTGTAGCACCGGTTGCTCCGGTCGCTCCCGTGGCTCCTGTTACTCCGGTTGCTCCCGTATCTCCTGTGGCGCCGGTCGCTCCTGTTCCTGTAGCACCGGTTGCTCCGGTCGCTCCCGTGGCTCCTGTTACTCCGGTTGCTCCCGTATCTCCTGTGGCGCCGGTTGCTCCTGTTCCTGTAGCACCGGTTGCTCCGGTCGCTCCCGTGGCTCCTGTTACTCCGGTTGCTCCCGTATCTCCTGTGGCGCCAGTCGCTCCTGTTCCTGTGGCTCCTGTAGCACCGGTTGCACCAGTTTCACCAGCTGCTGCTAACAAGGTATAATCTGGCGACGTACCTGGCGTACCTGTTGGTGGTGCTGTATTCACGATATACGTCCCACCTTCGAATGTCACCACTTGACCTACTGGATAGGTTGGGGCTACCGCTGGATCAAATGCCACGATACCCGTTAAGCCTACACCCGTGGCTCCAGTCGGGCCTGCTGGGCCTGCTGGACCCGCTGGACCAACTGCACCCGCCGGACCTGCTGGGCCTCTCCTTCCTCTCCCGCCTGGCGGACCTTGAATGACACAAACACAAGGATCTTTTCCGCAGCAAGGATTTTTCACTGGTTTTCCTGACTTTCCTTTCTTACAGCTATCACATTCCCATCCATCATCCTTATACGCATCATACCAGCTTCCTTTTTGGTAATGGCCTTTAGAATGAGAGGGATAGGTTTTTCCGCATTGTCTACATCTTTTCATAGAATCACCCCCATCCATCGTATTCAACCTCATAGTGAAAGGTGTATGTACATTTTTATTTTTATTTAGAAAAGTTGAGAAGACCTTGCGCTCCATACACAAGGTCTTTGTTTCATTGAAATCTCATCGTCATTTTTAAATCTTTTCCTACCATACTATATTCAATATCCGCTGGACGGATCGCCTCTTTTAGTTTTTTCACACCCTCTCCTTCAAAGAAAGTAGGTGCGTCTTTCCCTCCGATCAATAAAGGCGCCATATAGATAACGGCTTCGTTCACAAATGATGCTTCTAAAAATGACGCACTCACACTGCCTCCTGCCTCAACAAGCACTGACATCACAGAGCGCTTCTTCAACATGTGTAACACATCCTGAAGATCTGTCCGATGTTCTCCGCTTGTGACAAATACTTGATGTCCTTTTTGTATCAGCTGATGATACTTTTTTTGATCGTAGTTTTGTGATGTACAAATAATGGTTTTCGCCATGTGATCTGTTAAGCATTTGGCATGAAGCGGAATTCTTAATGTGGAATCTAAAATGACACGAATGGGCTGGGTCATGATTGAATCTTTCACAATAAGACCTGCATCATCTTGAATAATCGTTTCGACACCTGTTATCACAGCATCTGCTTCTTGGCGCAATTGCTGCACTTCTTGCCTCGCTTCTGTTCCTGTGATCCATTTGCTTTCAAGTTGAGCTGTGGCAATTTTCCCATCTAATGAAATGGCTGATTTTAAGATGACGTAGGGAAGGTCTGATTGAATGAAATGGAAAAAAGGCACATTTAAGCGATCCGCCTCCTGTTTACATATTCCTTCATCTACTTCGATCCCTGCTTGTTTCAACACGGTAATCCCTTTCCCTGCTACAAGCGGATTCGGATCTTGCGTCGCAATGACTACTCGTTTCACACCACTTTTGATAATCGCTTCTGTGCAAGGACCCGTTTTCCCATGATGCGAACAAGGTTCGAGCGTTACATACAGATGAGCTCCTTCTGCCTTTTCTCCTGCCATGTGCAGTGCATGAATTTCAGCATGAGGTTCGCCCGCCTTCATGTGAGCACCCATTCCAACAATTTCACCTTGCTGCACAATGACTGCACCGACAAGCGGGTTTGGGGAGGTTTGCCCTTTCATTGCCTTTGCGTTGGCAATCGCCAGTTTCATATAAAACACATCGTCTTTCATGTGAGTCTCCTTTCTTCTCTTTCAAGGGAAAGAACTCCTTCAGGAAATGAAGGAGTTCTATTCTCATATTTTTTCCATCCGTTTCTTTTCAGAACGATCATAGTAAGGCAAGGAATAAAAAAGTTTATATGATGCTCGTTGTTTACAAAAACAGCATTTGCGACATTCATATTTATTAATGAGGAGCACATGCGGACAATTGAGTACAGTCAGACCTTTTTTCATATGTTCCTTGCAAACACTTATCATGAGAATCCCCCGCTTACATTCTTTTTCTTAATGAGAGATTACTTCTTTTGGAAATTGTTCAAATAAGCGCAGTACTTCGGTATACGTGCCATCTTCTCGAATATGATAAATCCCACCATCATACGAGCTTGCGTATACATCATTGCCTAATTGTCTGATGGCACTAATTCCATTCTTGGCAATTCTAATTGGGCCGGTATTGACCCCGAGCTCTGGATTCCACACAACGATATAGCCCCAATAATCTCCGCTCACAATATAGCCAGAGTCTGTGACAGAGACCGATTTAATCGAATACTGGTGTTCATTATGCTGGTCTAAAATTCTTCCTGTATGCAAATCAAACAATCTCACATTCTTGTCACGGCTGACAATGGCAATACGATCTCTTTTGCTATCAATGAATACGTCATTTAATAGCTCAGTCGCCCCGATATATTTCGCTTTTAAAGACAAGCTCTTCTTATCTAAAAGACAGATGGTTCCTTCTACCGCAGCTGTGATGATACGATCTCCTTCTACTTTTAGTGCTTTCACAGCACAATCGTGTGCTTTGGAACGACCAACTTCCTTTAAATGCTCCGTCGAAATGACATGTACATAGCCGCCGTAAGTTCCAATATAAAATTGCCGATCCTCCTCGTGGAAATACACACTGTTGACCGGCCCTGTATTGAGATCAAACGAAACCATTTTCTGTAATGATTCATGAACAATATGCACCTGACTTGCATGATCTCCCCAAGCATAATAGCTTCCATCTCGTGCGACAGCCACTCCATTTGTTAAAACGCCTGTCGATTTAGCGATTTCAATCCCATTCTTTCTGAATTTTCCGTCATCTGATGCTGTGATGATATCTCCCGCATCAGTCAGTGCAATATCATTAATAGATGGTGTCGCCATTTCGATCTCATCTGATACCACTTTCCCCTTTTCAATAGACCATTCACAATACGTTTTTCCAAAGCTGGCTCCTAGGATGGATTTCTCATCCTCCGTCCAGACAAGCGAGCGCTCCCACTGATATTTATGAGGGAGAAGAGTATCAACCAAATCCCCTGTTTCGTAATTCCACAGCTTAATTAAATGGTCATAGCCTGCTGTCAGCAAGTAATTGCCGCTTGGAGAAAAGTTCACACGCTTGACGCCCTGTAAATGAGCTTTGATGATTTTTTTCTCCTGTAAAGTCACCGCATCATAAATAATAACGGTGCCATCGTCTCTGCCAAGTGCGAACACTTCTTTTTGATTGCTGCCGCTGATTGTGTCCAGCTCATAATCAAACGGACCGATCTCCCCTACAATTTCTCCTGTATCATACAGCCACACAAGAACATAGCCATCATCACCTGTTGTATAAGCTTTATCGCCATGTATCCATACAGCTAATACATCCTTGCTATGTCCATGAAATTCTCTTAGGATGGCTCCTGTTTCGATATCCCAGACTAAGCATCTTCTATCTCTAGACACAGATACAAGCAACGTATCCTGCTTCGCAAAAGCAACGGCTTCTACATCATCCGCATGACCAAACAGGGTGCGAATTCGAGTATGAGTACTTGTATCAAACAATTGAATGGTATAGTCTGACGATGCACTCGCTAAATACTTTCCGTTTTCAGAAAGAGATAAAGAGTTAATGATATGCTCGTGACTTCCAATAAACGTTCCTTCTCCTGTCGCCCGGTTCCACTGATAAATACAGCGGTCATAGCCGCCAGTGTAAACAATTTGGTCCTGCTGAGTTGATAAAACAGATGTAATTGGTCCTCTATGCATAGTTTTACACTCCCACCTTTATATGTTGTTTTTGACGAGTTATTACACGAAAGCCAGTAAATCGAAAAACAGGGTCTGGGTGCTTTCCGTGTCTTCTGGCGACTCTGCATAAATCTCCGCCTCTTGCAAAGGAGCCGCCTTTTAAAATGTAGTAATCACTGCCAAGCGTTTCCGTTAAATCATCTACGACCTCAATGCCGCCTTCGTACACATGATATTTGGTGTTGACCCATTCCTCGACGTTGCCCCCCATATCATAAAGACCGAATAAGGATCTGCCCTTTTCGTAATGGCGGACAGGCGTCGTTTTTTCGATATTTGATTCGTACGTATTACAGGAAGAAGGGTCAAACTCATCTCCCCACGGGTATTGATTTCTCGTGTTACCCCGGGCAGCATATTCCCATTCTTCTTCAGTAGGAATCGACACGTCTATCCCAAGTTTCCCGCTCAGCCACTGACAGAATGAAAAGGCTTCCTCGATCTCCATGCCCCACGCCGGATGATCTTTCCCGCCGCCAAGCTCTTGATTCGTTAAGCTCTCTGGGTACGACTGGCCTGTTTCATCACAATAGCTTTGATACCATTCATTGGTGACGACCGTATCTGAAATGAAAAATTCATTGATATACGACTGATAGGATGGAAATTCTTTATACAGCCATTTTTGAAATTTTTTCTCACGGCCGTAAGTTGGATTGAGAAGCTTGTCCTTCCAGAATTCTGATGCCTTTTTCATATCTTCTTCATTACTTCCGATTGTTGCATAGCCGCTTGGGATTTGAATCCAATTGATTTCAGGTTTCACGCTTTTCTCCCGCCTTCTTTAAAGTAAACTCATCTACTGGTTAATTAATTTTTTCTCATCGACCATATGCCCTGAGGCTGCTTTTGCTTTTAAATAGGCTTCATTATAGAGAGAGGCTTCGACCGTATGATCAAACCGCAAAACAGGAAGACCGTAGGCAGCAATGGAATCGACTTTATCTGGATTGTTCGTTAGGAGATGCATTGGTTTCCCTTTGTTTAAATAGTGCAGAACAGCCGCTGCCTCCTCGTAAATCCGGTCATCATCTCCGCAGCCAATCAGACGGTTGGCTTCAAAAGTATCCAGCTGCATTTCCTGTAATTTATACGTCAATGCTTTCGCCATCAGCCCAATTGACCGCCCTTCTTGATTGGCCATATAGACGAGCATGCCTTTTCCGTAATCGGTGATTTTCTTCAGCGATAACGCAAGCTGTGGACCGCAGTCACATTTTAGTGACCCAAACACATCCCCTGTTTGGCAGACACTATGAATTCGCACAAGCGGCGGCACCTCATTTTCAAAGTCGCCAAATAAGAGACAAGAGGAAAAGGTTTGCTGCGCGGTACTCATTTGGACAATAGATTCGATCGTTGGTTTTGTCTCCCCTTCAACAGGTGCGAAGGCATACCATTTAAATGGCACTTCTTCATGTTGAATGGAGATTGGCAGGTTCACTGGCCCCACGAGCAAATAGTTTTTTTCTTGAAAGGTAAAATGATGAATCATTGATTGCAATTCATCTACAAACTTGTTCATTTGTCTCCCCCCTATTCATCGCTGCACCCAAATCGACTCACGTAGCGCAGTGATGGTGATGAATATGTGCCTGCACTCATGGCTTAAAAGAACATGGATGTGCGTTTCCTCTTATCCTTCAGACCTTGATTCCACCTATTCTAGCGATATGTCAATCTAGGTCTTTTCCAGTACAAAGGAGCAGAATTCTTGGTTCATAACGCCTTTCCCTTACATGATGCGCACAGGCTGTTTTTTAGAATGAACACCTCTGCTACGTTTGAGTGATCACCTTTGTACTAGATTTTGACGGCAATGACATGATGCTGGCTAATGCCGGCTTTTGCTTTTAATGGTGTAATCGATACAAGCTCCAGACCTGATGAACAAATTCTTTCTCCAAGCTGAGAGTCTGAAAACGAAAAGTGGAAACGGCCATCCTCTCCGATTAATCCTGTTCTCCACTCTTCTCCCCATACAACAAGTGAGAAGACGCCGCCTTCATGAAGCAAAGAGGAAACCTGTTTTAAATAACGCTCATGATCATCAGGGTGCTGGTGATGAAAGCAGCCATGATCTAAAATTAAATCAAACTGCATCCCTCGACCCTGGCCCATCGACCAGGACATAAAATCTTGATGAACAAAATGGACAGGAACCGTTTCTCTTTTCTGTAATCCTACCCACTCCTCATGCTCATACAGGTCGATGCCGACATATGCGGAAAGCCCACTTAAATGTTCAAGTGCCCGGCCGTTCCCGCACCCGATATCCAGCACAGAAGCAATTGCATTCTTTTCCCTTGAACGCCATGCCTTTAGTGACACCACGGCTGCATCTGTTAAAGATGGATCAGTAGACCACATATCTGTTCTTTTCTCATAATGTTCTTGAAATGCCATTCGCATTTTTTCTAGATACAACCCACTGTCTTCATGGTATAAAGCCTTTTTCATCACAGGACCTCCTTCTATTTAAAATCGACTTTCCGGGCAAAGGTCATTTTCAAGCCAAACACCTTATGTTAAAATGAAAGATGGATTTTTTAGGAAATCTATTTTCTGAAAAAGAAGAGAAGCATCCCACATGTTCACTCTTCTTTTTCAGCATGCATCCTCATATGCAGCCATTTGACAGCTGCAGCGCCTCAGCTTGTTCTCTCTTTTTTTCATATGAGTTCACCTCCTTCACCGTTCGATCAACTCACTGTCTTTCTTGAAAACGCTTTCTCTATTGTGCAGGAATACGACGTCTTTTAATTATCTCTTGCAAAGTGATCATATTAGAAAGATCATCTACTGTTTAAATCGACTATCATTTCTTCTTCATGTAAAAAACCATTTTCTTGTGTTTTAGTAGAAATTTCCCGAGTGCTTTTACCTTGGTTTTATGCCACCACCTATCACTAGAGTGTGCCTAGAATAAACCCATCAGAAATTTAACAACTACTTCCATAACAACTGGAATAAGCCAAATATATTGTTTTTAGATTATTTTGTCAACAAATTATTTCCTAAACATTAAAATGAATTTTCTAATTGAAAATACAGGTATTTTTCGTGGTTTTTTGACCTCAAAACACTTATTTCTACATAAAAACACAACATAAACCAATAGAACTAAGAAATTTATCTACTAAATTACACAAGATTCCCATTACATTTTGAAACAAAATTGAAAGATACAATAATTATTTCCCGAATAGATTTTTGTGATATTTTGACTATTCCTTTCTCATTTCCTATCATTTTCTTTGGTATATCTGCATTTTCAATTAGATGATTTACTGTTTATTCCAATCTGCTGTTTTTTCTTAATATAGGAAAAAAGATGCTTCCTCTCCTTCAGAGATGAAGGCATGAAAAAAAGCCCCTTACGAAAGTAAGAGACTTTTTTCAGTTGGCGTTTAAGCCCAAGTTTTCACTTTTTCATGGTCTGTCACAAAGAGAAGGACTTTCCCTTCGTCTAAATGTTCTTCAAATGTTTCAGCTTCTTCTTTAGAGAAACCAATTTCATGGATTTTATTTCGGAGCTCATCGCCCTTTTTACTAAAGATGTTCCCAACAGCATGTTTCAGTCCAACTTCTCTTGGACCTATCGTATTGGCATCTGCGTTTCCAGCAATACGCTCTGTACGATCATCGTCATGGGACAGAACATAAATGTCCTCTCTTGCAACACCGAGTGATTTTAATTGCTCTACATCTCTTTGAAGTGTTTCATCATTTGAATACTCTCTTACAACAGGTTTCATTTTATATTCCTCCTTTAGCGTCTTACGAATCTTTTACCCGTCACTTTTATCATTAAACCTTCCTTGAGCACATCCATTTTACATTGTGTACTAGCCATGCCTATTGACTTATTTTTGACAAAAACCCTGTAAAAATGACTAAATTTTCAGAAATATTTATGTTCATCCCTGCTATTTTGGTGTACAATTCTTGTACTGGAGGCTAGAAATGAGGTAGAGCTGATGTATTACTTTTCAGCGGAGCAGCAGTTTAATGCTTGGGTTGTCAGTGATTTGGTGAAACAGCTTTTTCAAAAGTGGAATCCTGAAGAAGCAAAAGCAAAGCCGCTTACATTGTTTGCTGAACAGCACTTTCGCATCTCCATTGATTATCTCTTTTCCATCATTATTAACATTGGAGATATCGAGTCAATTGAACAAGATCCACAAGACCTGTTGTCCTCATACTTGAATATCCTTTTTCCTTTTGTGACGCGCGATATGATGAAAGCCTCCATGCAAAATGCGAACGAATATTTATTAAAAGAACGTGATGCGGACGTGTATCAGCTGTTTGGCTGTCTGCCACCGCTCCTCTCTGTTGACTTCCAAAAAAGTAGTCCTCATCTCTGAGATGGCGGCTGCTTTTTTGTATGTGCTTGAAATAGACCGTATGTTTTGAATGAAAAGAAGCATCATGTTAATGTAAATCTAGGTTGCAAGTGAAAGGGAGGATTTGACATGAGTCAACAAAAGCAAATTCAATTAGCCAAACGTCCACAAGGATTACCTACAAAAGATGTTTTTCATTTTGAAACAGTCGATATACCTGTGCCGCAAGATGGTGAAGTCTTGATTCAAACGAAATATGTTTCTGTAGATCCTTATATGAGAGGACGAATGCAGGATACAAAATCCTATACACCTCCATTCAAGCTAAATGAAGTGATTCAGGGCGGTGTTGTCGGAGAAGTTGTCGAGTCTAAATCGTCTCAATTTGAAAAAGGTGATTTTGTTCTTGGATTCCTTGGCTGGCAAGAATATTCCACGGCCAAAGCTGAATCTCTGACTAAAATTGATCCATCCATTGCGCCATTGTCCTATTATTTAGGCATTTTAGGCATGCCAGGACAAACCGCTTATTTCGGTCTTCTTGCGATTGGTCAGCCAAAAGAAGGCGAGACCGTTGTCATTTCTGGGGCCGCAGGTGCTGTTGGTTCCGTTGTTGGGCAAATTGCTAAGATCAAAGGCGCTCACGTCGTTGGGATTGCGGGATCTGATGATAAGCTGGCTTATTTAAAAGAACTGGGTTTTGATGAAACGATTAATTATAAAACAACAAATGACTTAGATGATGCTATTGCAAAGGCATGCCCTAACGGCGTCGATGTGTATTTTGACAATGTAGGCGGCGAAATATCTGATGCTGTGATGAATCATTTGAACCGCTTCGCACGTATTCCAGTGTGCGGCGCGATTTCGTCTTATAATATTAGCGCAAGCGAGGACATCGGACCGCGTGTGCAAACAAAACTCATTAAAACAAGCGCATTGATGCAAGGCTTCATTGTTGCCAACTATTCAGATCGTTTTGAAGAAGCAGCAAGAGATCTCGCACAATGGGTAAAAGAAGACAAACTGACTTACAAAGAAACAATCATTGAAGGCTTTGACAACATTCCTGATGCATTCCTCGGACTATTCAAAGGGGAAAATGTCGGAAAACAGCTTGTCAAAATTTCATAAAAAGAAAGGACCCTCCATGTGGAAGGGTCCTTTTTCTATGCTTGCTTTGGCGCAAGATGCAGCTGGCCTTGCTTATAAACAATTTCCTGAAGCGAAAGATTCAGCTTTTTCGCCATTTTTTTCAGCATTGATTGCTCTTGAGGTGTGACAAGACTGATGACAGCCCCTTCTTTTCCTGCGCGACCGGTTCTGCCTGAACGGTGGATATAGCCTTCTTCGTTTGGCAGGTCGGCATGGATCACATACGGCAGATCGTCAATATCGATGCCTCTTGCTGCGATATCCGTTGCAAGAAGGAGAGGGAATTCACGCTGTTCAAATTCCTTTAAGATGATAGCACGCTCTGCTTTTTTCGCTTCACTATGAAGGACACCGAGGTCGACATGGTGATATGCTAATTTCTCTGCATAAATGCTTAAATTCGTAATATCACGCACAAAAACGAGCGCCTGCATGTCCTCAAGCCGTGATAGCTTTTGCAGTAGTTTCACTTTGTCACGCTGGTCACATAACAGATAATAGTGTCCTACTTTCTGCGCTTCTTCCTCGCTTCTGGCAATTTTCAATACTTCTGGTTCAGTTGTCATTTCTTTAATCAGTTGAACCGTTTCGTCTTTCAGGGTTGCAGAAAAACAAAGAATTTGTCTTTCTTTTAATGTGGATTTAATAATCGCTTGGATCGTTTTCATATGCTCTGGCACAAGAAGCTGATCTGCTTCATCTAGCACGATCGTTTTGACTTCGTGCATTTTCAGTTTCTTGATTTTGATTAATTCTTGTACACGGCCAGGTGTTGCGACAACGATGTTCGGGTGTTTCTTTAGTTTTTCCTGCTGCTTTTTAATGTTCGCTCCACCAATCAAGGAGATCGCTTTGATGTCTGATCCTTGTTTGAACTCTTGCACGACATCAAAAATTTGCATCACAAGCTCTCTTGAAGGTGCCAAGATTAAGACTTGCGGGTGCTTGATATTCACATCGATTTTATTTAAAAGCGGCAACACATACGCCAGTGTCTTCCCCGTTCCCGTAGGCGATTCTGCAATCACATCACGCTTCTCCGTAATCCATTCTGCTGTTTTTTCTTGTATAGCTGTTGGTTTTTCAAAGCCAGCCGCTTGGAAGTTCTCTTGTATAAATGGCTTTGCTTCTTTCAAAAATGCCCAATTTTCTATCATGTCGATCTCCTTTATCCTCATTCAATCTATCCTTTAGTATCTCAAAATCAGCTTTGAAACGCAATTTTTCTTTTGATGCTTTTATCGAGCTGGACAGTTCGATATAATCATGAGAGGCACTAGCCGTTTTGAATCTATTTGAGGTGTAAAAAATGATATTATCTGTTAAAGATTTAAGCCATGGCTTTGGCGACAGAGCCATTTTTCACGAAGTCTCCTTCCGTTTATTAAAAGGCGAGCATGTCGGCTTAATTGGCGCCAACGGTGAAGGAAAGTCAACGTTTATGAATATTATTACTGGTAAGCTGGAGCCAGATGCAGGAAAAGTCGAGTGGGCAAAAAATGTCCGTGTTGGCTACCTTGATCAGCACACTGTGCTAGAAAAGGGAAGAACGATCCGCGAAGTCCTTCAGGATGCATTCCACTATTTATTTTCCATGGAAGCATCGATGAATGACATTTACGGCAAAATGGGTGAAGCCGATCCTGATGAGCTGGAAAAACTGTTAGAGGAAGTGGGCGTTATTCAAGATGCGCTCACAAACAATGATTTCTATATCATTGATTCCAAGGTTGAAGAAATAGCCAGAGGTCTTGGGTTAACGGATCTTGGGCTGGACCGTGATGTGACGGAGCTGAGCGGCGGGCAGCGTACAAAAGTATTGCTTGCGAAATTGCTGTTAGAGAAGCCAGAAATTCTCCTTCTCGATGAGCCGACCAACTATTTAGATGAGCAGCATATTGAGTGGCTGAAGCGCTATTTACAGGAATATGAAAATGCGTTTATCCTCATTTCACATGATATTCCGTTTTTAAACAGCGTCATTAACTTGATCTATCATGTTGAAAATCAAGAGCTCACGCGCTATGTTGGTGATTATGATCAATTTAAACAAGTGTATGAAGTCAAAAAGCAGCAGCTTGAAGCAGCTTATAAAAGGCAGCAGCAGGAAGTCGCTGAATTAAAGGACTTTGTTGCAAGAAACAAAGCACGTGTCAGCACAAGAAATATGGCCATGTCCCGTCAGAAGAAACTGGATAAAATGGATATGATTGAACTCGCAGCAGAAAAGCCAAAGCCTGAATTCCACTTTAAGACGGCACGGACTTCTGGGAAATTGATTTTTGAAACAAAAGATTTGGTCATTGGTTATGATGAACCGCTCTCTCGTCCATTAAATCTGAAAATGGAACGCGGGCAAAAAATTGCGTTATACGGCGCTAACGGGATCGGAAAAACGACATTGCTGCGAAGTCTCCTTGGAGAAATCTCGCCAATTTCGGGTGAGGTGGAACGCGGAGAATTCCTTCATATTGGCTACTTTGAGCAAGAAGTAAAAGAGCAAAACAGCAACACCTGTATTGAAGAGGTATGGGGCACCTTCCCTTCTTACACGCAATATGAAGTGAGAGCCGCTCTTGCAAAATGCGGATTAACGACAAAGCATATTGAAAGCCGCGTGTCTGTATTAAGCGGAGGAGAAAAAGCAAAAGTCCGTCTTTGCAAGCTGATCAACGAAGAAACCAACTTACTTGTTCTCGATGAGCCGACCAATCACTTGGATGTCGATGCAAAAGAAGAACTAAAACGTGCATTAAAGGAATACAAAGGGAGTGTCTTATTGATCTCTCACGAACCTGAATTTTATCAAGATGTAGCCACTGAAACTTGGAATTGCGAATCTTGGACGACCAAAGTATTATAGGCTTCAGATTGTTGACAAAGGGCTAAAATGATCTTTATTTTAGCCCTTTGTCTTCTTTTCAGCATGATAGAAAACCTTTGAAGTCTAGGAAGGACGAGTACCGGAGTGGAGCGAATTGAACATTCGTGAGCACCGGAACGCAGTCCTGACAAAGAATGCGAGGGTTTGTCTACACGCTGAGCCTTATATCTGATGCAGATATAAGGCTTTTTCTATTTAATGACCTGCTTGAATATTGATGAGATGCTTACGACCAATCAGCAGGATGATCATGCCTAACAGAACGACAGCCGCCCCCACATAGTAAGGGGTGCTTGCTGTATAAGATTCAGCAAGTACGCCAGCAATCCAAGGAGCAATCGCGCCCCCAATAAACCGTACAGCACTGTAAGAGGATGAAGCAATGGAACGCTCAACCGGTGCTGATCCCATCACAGCGGTCGTGAGCACAGTATTGATCATGCCAAGAATACCCCCAGCAATGACAATTCCGCAGATGACGACGACTACATGTGAAGTCCAGATCCCAATACCGAATAAAATCACAGCAAACGAAGCAAACAGAACCACAAGAGAAGTCAATGTCCCAAGCTTGCGATGAATGACCGGCGCTGAGAAGACGGATGTCACAGCTAAAAATAGTCCCCATCCAAAAAAGACATAACCAAGACCATGCTCATCCAGATGAAGCACAAATGGCGAATATGCTAAAAGCACAAAGAAACCAAAATTGTATAAGAAAGCGGCAGATGCCATCGTTAAAAGCCCTTTATATTTTAACGCCCCGACAGCCTCGAATAATTTCACCTTTTTCTGAGGTTTTTGCATCGGTGGAAGCATAAACGTAATGGCTAAAAGAGCAACAAGCATTAATACCGCAACGCCAAAGAATGGTCCGCGCCAAGAGATCGTCCCAAGCTCTCCCCCAAGCAGTGGTCCAACCGAAATCCCAAGACCTAGTGCAGCCTCGTATAAAATAATGGCCTTCGCACTTCCTCCAACAGACACGCCAACAATGACAGAGAGAGCCGTTGAAATGAATAAGGCATTCCCAATGCCCCATCCGCCTCTAAAGCCGATTAATTCGTTAATTGTTGAAGAGGTACCGCCTAAAGCAGAAAAGACAATAATAAAAATAAGTCCGATTAATAACGTCCATTTCGCACCAATCCGACTAGAGAGAAAGCCGGTAAAAAACATCACAAAGCCGGTCACAAGTAAGTAGCTCGTAAATAAAAGAGAGACCTGACTTGGAGATGCATCTAATTGTGATGCAATGGCCGGCAAAATCGGGTCCACAAGTCCTATCCCCATAAATGAAATCACACATGCAAAGGCAACAGCCCAGACGGCCTTCGGCTGTCTAAGCAGACTTGTACGCTGTTTTAACACTTCTTCTTCCTTCATTCCATCAGAACCTTTCCTTCAAATGTTGACAAAATAAAATAAACACACAGAGGTGTTTATTTTTGTAATTGCTCAATTGCATGAGCCGCTTTATCTTTCATCGTTTCAAGATCCTTTTTAAAGGATTGAATCGTTTCAAGCTTTTTTGTAATCAATTGATGCTGCACAGTCAGCTGCGCATCCATATCTAACAGCTTCTCTAATCGTTCCTTCGGATCAAGCGACAGCAAATAGCCTTCTTTATTTAGCTCTAGCTGTTTTCCTATTTCCATAAACGATTGAAGCTCTTGTAAAGAAAAGCCGAGTACCTCTTTTGCCTGCATCACTTTCTCTAGTTCTTCCATGTCGTCCTCTGAGTACAGTCTGACACCGCCCTCTGTCCGCTTTGGTGCTGATAATAAACCAATCTCTTCATAGAAACGAATCGTCCGTTTCGTCAGCCCGCTTCTTTTCGCCACTTGATCAATTTTCATCCATTCCATTGCCAGTGCCTCCTGCTCATCAATTCATGATTTATTATACACCTTTATAACCTTAACGTAAACGTAAATGTTTAAGTTCTTGATTCTCTCGTATTTTGATGTAAAGCAAAAAACCTGTAGAATGTTCTACAGGTTTCATATTAGGATTAACCCTCTAATTCCTCAATCATGATCGACAGTTCTGTCCAGCGGTCCATTGCTTGTTCTAGTTCTTCAGCAACGGCTTTTTGTTCGTCCATCAGCTCTTGAATTTTCCCAAAATCACTGCCTGCTTCTGCAATGCTGGCTTCAAGCTGCTGATGTTTTTCCTCTAATGCCTGAATCCGGTCTTCAATTCCGTCCCATTCAAGCTGATCTTTATAAGAAAGTTTTTTTCTCTTTTTAGGCGCCGCTTCTACTTGTTTCTCAGCAGGCTTTGTCTCTGTCCGCTTCGCCTCTTTTTCTTGCTCCATGTAATCGCTGTAAGCACCTTGGTAGTGTGAAATGCGGCCATTTCCTTCAAAGACAAGCAGACGATGAACCACTCGGTCTAAGAAATAACGATCATGCGATACGGTCATGACAACGCCAGGAAACTGTTCTAAATAATCCTCTAAAATGCTGAGGGTCTCCGTATCAAGATCGTTCGTCGGCTCATCTAAAAAGAGAACATTCGGTTCTTCCATTAAGACTTTCAGTAAATACAGTCTGCGGCGTTCTCCCCCTGACAGCTTGCGAATAAACGTCCGCTGCATGGATCTTGGGAATAGGAACCGCTCCAGCATTTGCTCTGCTGTCACTATGGCGCCATCAGATGTCTTAACGATTTCAGCTGTTTCCTTGATGTATTCAATGATCGTCAGCTCTTCATCCATTTCCTTGTGATCCTGCGTGTAATAGCCAATACGAACGGTTTGTCCAATTGTCAATTGTCCTGAAGTCGGTTCAATTTTACCCGCTAGACAGTTGAGAAGCGTCGTTTTTCCGACTCCATTCGGTCCGATAAATCCAATCCGGTCGCCCGGCACGACTAAGTCTGTAAACCGCTCCACAAGGTTCTGGCCAGCAAAGGAAATCGACAAGTCTTCTGCCTCTATGACTTGTTTTCCTAGGCGATGGGAACCGATGGCGAAATCCAGCTCTCCCTTCGCATCAGGCCCTTTTTGATCCATCAGCTCTTCGGCTCTGCCGATGCGTGCTTTCTGCTTCGTCGTTCTTGCTTTTGCCCCTCTTCTCAGCCATGCAAGCTCGCGTCTGAGTAAGTTTTGACGCTTCGTTTCTTTTACCTGAGCTTCGGCTTCTCGTTCCGCTCTTTTTTCTAAAAAGACTTCATAATTTCCTTTATACGTATAAAGCTGTCCTTGATTCAATTCATAAATTCGATTGGCCACCCGGTTGAGGAAATAACGATCATGCGTCACCAGAATGACAGCACCGCTGTATTGACTCAAATATCCTTCGAGCCATTCAATCGTTGCATTATCGAGATGGTTGGTTGGCTCATCTAAAATCAGCAATCCCGCAGGCTGAATTAAATTTTTAGCAATCGCGACACGCTTTTTCTGTCCGCCTGATAAGGCATGAACAGAACGGCTCACATCTTTGACGCCAAGCTTTGTCAAAATCGTTTTGGCTGACAGGTTCGCATCCCATGCGTCTTCCTGATCCATTCGATTTTGCATGCGCATGAGCGCCTCTTGTTTTGCTTCATTTTGCGGATCATGCTCTAAATCAGCGAGTGCCTGTTCATATGCCTTCATCGTTTGAATCATGGGTGCTGTTCCAGAAAAAATGTAATCGAGAATCGTTTCATCCCCGTTCATTTCAGGGTCCTGCTCAAGAAATTCGATATCAAGTGTCCCTGCCTTCGTGATGTCACCCTCCTCAAACGATTCAAGTCCTGCAATGACCTTTAGGAGCGTTGACTTTCCTGTTCCGTTTGGTCCAATCAATCCGATGCGTTCCTTTGGTTCTATATGAAAAGAAATATGATCAAACAGCGTTTTCTCGCCATAGGTTTTATATAATCCTTCAACATTCAATAAACTCATTTTTATCAGCCCTTACATAGATTCTTCCTTTATTCTAAATCAGCCAGTAGCAGAAAACTAGTTTTAAAAAACCTGCTGCTGAAAAGAATGTTTCCTTTTGCTGCTCGATACACTATGAAGAGGTGATCTAAAGATGGTAACCATTAGCTTATGTATGATCGTGAAAAATGAAGAGGAGGTGTTAGCGGACTGCCTCTCCTCTGTTCAAGACATTGTCGATGAGATGATCATCGTTGATACAGGTTCAACAGATCATACGAAGGAGATTGCTCACTCCTTTTCAGCACAGGTACTTGATTTCGAATGGGTTCAGCATTTTGCCAAAGCCCGCAATTTCGCTTTCTCACGTGCAACGAAAGAGTATATTTTATGGCTTGATGCAGACGATGTTCTGCTAGAAGAAGACCGTCAAAAATTTCTTCAGCTCAAAGAGACACTCGATCCTTCGGTAGATGCCGTCTCGATGTTTTATCATGTGGGATTTGATGAAGACGGTCGGGTGAATTTTAAATATAGAAGAAATCGCCTAGTGAAGCGTGCCTTAAACTTTCAATGGTACGGAGCCGTTCATGAGTATCTTCAAGTGTATGGCAACATCTTTCCAGCCGATATCGCCGTCACACACCAAAAGCGTAAGAAAACAACCGCTGGTGAGCCTGGGCGCAACTTGCGAATTTATGAAGATATGCTGGCAAAGGGAGAGAACATGACACCCCGTGATCTCTTTTACTTTGCCAATGAATTAAGAGATAACAAGCAGCATGTCAGAGCGATTCGTTTTTATCATGAATTTTTAGCGACAAAACAGTGCTGGATTGAGGATGAAATTCGCGCATGCCAATATTTAGCCGACTGCTATTATGCGGTAGGTTTCGAGGAAGCGGCTTTATCCTCATTATTACGTTCTTTCTTATATGATCAGCCTCGGCCAGAATTTTGCTGCCGGATCGGGGATCATCTAAAAATTCAAAATAAACATCAGGCAGCGATCTTTTGGTATGAGCAGGCGCTGAAGGCTCCTGAAAACGAAGCAGCCTTCACACTCACACAGTATAAAACGTGGTATCCTCACCTTCAGCTTTGCTATTGTTATTATCAGCTCGGCAATTTGGAGAAAGCCAAAACACATCACCTTGCCTCCGCCGCCCATAACCCCACTCATCCAAGTGTGCTGTATAATGAAAAAATATTTACTAAATAGACATAGACTATCTATCGCCACATCCGCCTTCCATCTCTTGGCGGATGTCTCTTTTTAAGCACAAATTCGATTGTGGCGTTTAATACTTTAGTGATTTAAAGCGTTCTCCAACCAATTGACTAAATTATCATTTAAGCATATACTAACACTCGTCTTACGAAAAGATTTATCCATTAGGAGGTCAACATGAGTTCTTTATTTCGAAAAAAGTCTCTCGACCAGCTCATGCTTGAAAGTCAAACGAAGCGGCTCAGCCGATCGTTAAATACGTTTGATTTAATCTTGCTTGGCATTGGCTGCGTGGTCGGGACTGGTATCTTTGTGATTACGGGGGTTGCTGCTGCGAAAGATGCGGGACCTGCGATTATTATATCTTTTATTTTAGCTGCGATCGCATGCGCCCTTGCTGCTTTTTGCTACGCTGAATTCTCCTCGTCCATTCCTGTGTCAGGAAGCGTCTATACGTATTCCTACGCAACACTTGGGGAATTTCTCGCCTTCTTAATGGGCTGGGATCTCATGCTTGAATATGTCATTGCGCTCTCTGCTGTAGCAAGCGGATGGTCGTCCTATTTTCAATCACTGCTCAGTGGATTCGGTCTGCACATACCGAAGGCATTATCAGCTGCACCTGGAGCCGCTGATGGAGCCGTCTTTAACCTTCCAGGCGCACTCATTATTTTGCTCATCACCTTTATCGTCTCAAGAGGCGTCAAAGAAAGCACGAAGCTGAATAACATCATTGTGCTGATTAAAATTGCCATCGTCCTTCTCTTTATCATTTCTGGCTTTGCTTACGTCAAACCTGAAAACTGGACACCTTTTATGCCGATGGGCTTTCACGGCGTGATTGCTGGAGCGGCGACTGTCTTTTTTGCTTACCTTGGATTTGATGCAATCGCTAATGCGTCTGAAGAAGTCAAAAATCCTCAAAAGGCGATGCCAATCGGAATCATCGGTGCGCTCGGTGTTTGTACGATTTTATACATTGGTGTTTCATTCGTCTTAACAGGCATGGTTCACTATACGAAGCTGAATGTCAGTGACCCTGTCGCATTTGCTCTTCAAGTTGTTGGCCTGAATAGTGTGGCGGGCATTATATCCGCAGGTGCTATTATCGGGATTACGACAGTGTTAATTGCACTTGTTTATGCTCAAGTTCGCTTAACCTTTGCCATGAGCCGAGATGGACTCATGCCGAAAATCTTTTCAAACGTTCATCCAAAATCGAAAACACCGGTTGCCAACACTTGGCTCACAGGTGCTGTTGCGGCATGTATCGTTGGATTCGTTAACTTATCTACGCTAGCGAATTTAGTCAGCATCGGTACACTTGCAGCCTTTACGGTGATCTCTATCGCTGTGATCGTACTACGGAAAAAACATCCGAATATGAAGACAGCTTTTAAAGTACCTTTTGTACCTTACCTTCCCATTATTAGTGCGGTCATTTGTATGATATTGGCTGCTACACTGAAATGGGAGACATGGAGAGCCTTCCTGATCTGGGTGGCCATTGGTGTCGTTGTTTATTTCACCTATGCAAGACGAAAAAGTCATCTGAATGAAACACATTAGAAAAGAGACACGGGGATTCCCGGTCTCTTTTTTTTGCTTAAACCACGCTGTTTTTGACTGAATTTGAGTCCACCATATCTGGATCTAACACGCTTGAAATTGGAATGACAAGCGGTGAACAATCTCCATTGTCCTCTCCAAATCCTTGGTTCAATTTCATTGAGAGAAAATAATCGATCTGCTGATAAGGACCTAGCGTCAGTGATGCACCCCGATCCATTGCATTGATTTTAAAAGCACCGACATTGACGACTGAGGGTGAGAATAACATCACACGTCACTTCCTTTGAATGGGTTTAGCTGCTGGTGAAAAAGAGGCAGGTGAGTCCACTTGATCTCGATCATCTACATGGCTTTTTGTCCCGACAAAACCGCTCGCATCTCCAAAATTTTGTCCGTACCCCTGATTTTTTTTATCTGAGTTTTGCCACTCTGCTAACAAATTTTGTCCGACATTCACCGCCGATGCATTTTCAAAGGAATTAATTTTTAACATGAAAATATTAATATTGATATACGGAGTTGGTTGAACCACAGATAAACCTCCTTTTTATAGGTATATGCAAGCACCCATCAAGTATGTTAACAGGAGGTCTTCACATGGACTTCGAAAAAATGAAGCAGTGGATGGATATTGCCCAGCAAATGCATGGGGATGATTTTTGGAAAATGATCTTCGATGATGAGCAAAGATCTCCCTTTATGGCAAATGGTCCATCTCCCTTTACATTCACTCAGCAGGATCAGCGCGGCCCAGACGCGTCGTTTCCACCAATCGACATGGTGGAAACCGCGACAGAAATTCAGTACTTATTTTATTTACCTGGCTACCGAAAGGAAGATGTACAAGTGTTATCATATGGTGAATATTTGGTTGTGAAAGGACAGCGTCTTTCCTTTTTTAATGAGCAGGATTTTCGCCAAAAGCAGGGGAAGTATGGTCCGTTTGAAAAGAAAATCCGGCTTCCAGAAATGATTCTTGGACAAATGAATGCGGCCTTTAAAGACGGTGTACTTTATATCAGGCTGCAAAAGGATGAAGGAAAAGCGACTGCTATTATCATAGATGACGAATATTGATACTCACGGCGTCGATTTGATCACGATCATCAATCGATTCAATCGGAAGGATCGTGATCACGCCATCAGCATTCTGTTCCCCAAAGCCATTGTTCCTTTTGATCGTACTGCAATGATTGCGAACAAACGTCGAACCAAACGTCATGGATGATCCTGTGCCAATCGAATTCGTTTTCATATGAGCAATGTGAATCTGAGTAGGCAGCATGTGCGTCTCCCCTTTCTTGTCATCTCTATAAGTATATATCTCACAGCTTTTCCATAGACTAGATCAAGGCAGAAGAAAAGGTTGTGGTCTACTTGAAACATTTCATTCTATCACTCTTTAAAAAAACTGAATCCAGTCCATCCCCCTCTGTCACCGAGCTGGAGAAAAGGCTCACCGCTCTCGAGCAAAAAATGTCCGCACCAGCTTCTCCTGTCTCAGAGGATACACACATTCATATCGAATCCCTGCATGTGGACAAAATTGATTACCATTTAGAGTTTGGGGAGCTTTCCATTGATCAGCTTCAAGGCAGGCTCAATATTGGGGCAACCTATTACACGCCAAAGGACACGCACATCAAAAAATCAGCACCACCACCGAAGCCAAAAGAAACAAAAACACCGACAGTCTCGATTCGATCAAAGCCATCATCTTAACCCGCTCAGCTTTTAAGCACAATCGGGAGCCAAAAATACACCGCAAGGACAATCACCACAATACTCATGATATTTAACCAAAAGCCTGCCCTGACCATATCAGATATTTTCAGCACGTCCGCACTAAAGACAGCGGCATTTGGCGGTGTGGAAATCGGCAGCATAAACGCACATGAGGAAGCCAAAGCAGCCGCAGCCATTAACCCATAGGGCTCGATGCCAATCGCAAGCCCAAGCCCTACCGTAATCGGAATAATCATATTGGCAACAGCTGTATTTGACATAATTTCAGTCATAAACAAAATCGCTCCCGTTAAAATGATCAATAGCATGATATACGAAAGCCCATTTAAATGCTGTAGATTTTCCCCGATCCATCCTGTTAGATTGGTTTCTGCAAAGCCCGTAGCGAGTGAAAGCCCACCTCCAAACAAAAGCAACAGCCCCCATGGTAGCTGTTTCATATCCTGCCATTCTAATATTCTCTCTCCGTTTGTTGCTGGAATGAGAAATAACAGCATGGCACCGAAAATGGCGATAGATGTATCAGATACGGTGATCCCTCCAAACAAAAAGAGCTTAAAAATCCACAAAAACGCCGTCATAAGAAAAACACCAAACACCCATTTCTCCTCTTGTTTCATTTTTCCTAAATTCTCTAATCCTTTTCGAATGAACGTTACACTCATTTCACCTGTGTGCTCTACTTTGAACTGTACCTTGGTCAAATACAGAAATAAGAGAATGAGCAGAATCATCGCAACAGGAAAACCAAACAAAAACCACTCAAAAAACATAATTTCCCGATCTAATAGCTTTTTTGACATTGCAGCAAACACAGCATTTGGCACAGACCCAACAAGTGTTGCCAAACCACCAATTGACGCTGAATACGCAACCGACAATAAAATACTTTTACTGAATCGCTCAAGAGATGGACCAGCTAAGATGTCATTAGCCTTGACCTCTTTAATCACAGCCAGTGCCACCGGAAGCATCATCAGGGCTGTCGCTGCATTTGAAATCCACATAGATAAAAAAGCAGTCGCAATCATGATACCTAATACAATGCGGTCACTTCGTGTGCCAATCACCCTTAAAATGTGTAAGGCCATTCTTCTATGCAAATTCCATTTTTCAATGGCAATTGCAATCATAAATCCTCCCATGTACATAAAAACGATCGGATCTCCATAAGCTCTTGATGTCTGTTCCATAGAAAGCCCGCCAAGTGTCGGCAGTAGGATGATGGGCAATAAAGATGTTGCAGGTATGGGCAGTGCTTCTGTCACCCACCATGTAGCCGTCCAAGCGGTAATGCCCAAGACTACCCTCGCAGCATAGGTCAATTCATTTTCAGGTATGAGAAAAAGAATGAGCAAGAAGAGTGCCGGTCCAAGAACAAGTCCAATCACATTCACCTTTTTATAAACGATAACAATCCCCCCCTATTGAAAGCGTTTGTATATTTTTCTATTTTTTCACATTCGATGATCTCTTAAGAAATCCTTTAAATCATAAGAAAAAATGAAGATATCTTTCATAGAAACAAGCTATCATTTTCGTCCCTTTCCCAAAACCATGACATCGTGCCTTGGTCTATTTTCATAGGAGAAACTATACAAATCACGACCAATCACTGTAAAATATAGAGGATCTAATCAAAAATTGAGGTGTTTTCATTGTATACGGATCAACGAAAATCATTTTGGAAACAGAAAAAAGTCATGATCCCCATTCTTAGTATCATCGTAGTTGCTGCTGCTTTCTTTTTCTTAAAAGATTCTCTTTTCTCAAAAGAAAAAGAAGCTTTAAAAGCGGCTCAATCCTTTACGAAACAAATGGAGAAGAAAGACTTTACAAGGCTGGCTGAAGAGGTAACAAGTGCGTCTTTGAAAGCCAATGACTTCTCAAAAAAACAACTAGCCGAAAAATACGACAATATCTTTAACGGAATTGGTGCTTATGATCTGAACATATCAAAGCTCAACGTCGAAAAACAGGACAAAGGAAATGGGTATCAATTTTCCTATGATGTGACAATGAAAACGTCATTGGGCAAGCTGCACAAGCTTTCTTACAAGGGCGTTCTCTCAGAAGAAGATGACAAATGGAAAGTCGACTGGAAGCCAAATCTCATCTTCCCGCAAATGGAGAAGGGAGATACCATCAAGGTCAAATCAGACCCTGCTGTCCGTGGAAACATCGTCGATCGAAAAGGGCGTACCCTAGCAGAAACAACTGGTGGAAGCGCACTTGGCATCATCCCAGGAAAGCTTGGCACAGGGGAAGAAAAAGAACGCAATATCAAAAAAATCAGCAAGGCGTTTGATTTAGATGAAGAACTAATCGACAATCAGCTGAAACAAGCATGGGTCACAGACGACACGTTTGTCCCGCTCAAATCAATGTTAGAACAGAAGCTGATTCCAAAGGATATAAAAGGCGTCACCTATCAATCGAAGGAAATGCGTTACTATCCTTATAACGAAGCCGCCGCCCATCTCACCGGCTATGTCGGGAAAGCAAATGCAGATGATATCAAAAGAAATCCGGCATTAAAAGCAGATCAAATCATTGGCAAAACCGGTCTTGAATTCACATTTGACAAAAACTTGCGCGGACAAGATGGCGGAAGCATTTTGATCGTCCATGATGAAACAGGCATTGAAGAAACATTGCAAAAGTCAGATCGACAAGATGGAAAAACAGTGAAGCTGACCATTGATGCCTCTTTACAGAAAAAAGCCTATGAACAGCTGAAAGGTGAAAAAGGGGCCGTCACGATCATGAATCCATCATCGGGGGATCTATTAGCGCTTGTCAGCGCCCCTTCCTATGATGTCAATCTTATGACAAATGGGATCACACCTAAGCAATATCAGGCATACAGTGAAAACCCAGATCTCCCATTCCAAGCCCGGTATGCGAGCCGGTATGCACCAGGGTCTACATTCAAAACCATTACAGCAGCCATCGGGCTGGAAACAGGTGTCACAAAGCCTAATAAAGTACGCACCATCCATGGACTGAAATGGCAAAAGGATCAATCTTGGGGCAATTATCGAATTACACGAGTTCACGATAAAGAAAACGTAAATATGGTTGATGCCCTCGTGTACTCAGATAATATTTACTTCGGACAGGAAGCACTGGAAATTGGCAAAGACACCTATGGAAAAAAAGTGAAAGCATTTGGATTTGGTGAAGATTTGCACATGCCATTTACAATGAAACCAGCACAAGTATCAAACGACGGCATTCAATCGGACATCTTACTTGCTGACTCAGCATATGGTCAAGGCGAATTACTCATGTCACCGATTGAACAAGTACATGCCTATTCTCCATTTGCAACAGGAGGCAAGCTTGTCTATCCTCGAGTCGTTCAAGATGAGAAAACAGCATCACCAAAACAAATCATCAAAGAAGACTCGGCAAATACAGTGAAAAACGCGCTCACTCAGGTCGTGACGAGTCCAAACGGTACAGCTCACTCCTTACAAATTGAAGGAGCTGACATTGCCGCTAAAACAGGAACGGCAGAGCTGAAAAGCAAACAAGGAGCGACAGACGGTTCTGAAAATGGATTTTTACTTGCTTTTAATCCTAAAAAAGAAGATTACGTCCTCGTCGGCATGATTGAAGGTGTAAAAAATCGCGGTGGTAGTGGACTCGTTATTCAAAAAATGAAGCCTGTCATCGCAACTTTTTATAAGTAACCATTTAGAGACACAAGCGCTTGTGTCTCTTTTTTCTAAATCATGACAATTTGCTATTGTTTTATAGTTCACCTTATGAATAAAATGAGAAGAATGCAAAATAGAAAACAGTTGAATGAAAGGAGGAAGTCTCATTGGCTATTGCTGCTCGTACAAAGGATAAACCTCAAAATTCTGTCACTGGATCAACGGTTTATCCCATTTTATTGATTATTGGCATTTGCCATATGCTCAATGACACTTTGCAAGCCGTTATTCCTGCCATGTTCCCTATTTTAGAACGCTCAATGGGGCTGACCTTTACACAATTAGGGCTGATTGCCTTTACATTAAATATGGTCTCCTCCGTGATGCAGCCCGCTATTGGGTGGTACACAGATAAAAGGCCGATGCCTTATGCACTCCCGGTTGCTTTATTTTCTAGTGCTGTCGGTATATTCGGGCTTGCGTTTGCGCCTTCCTTTGCCACCATCTTGCTTTGCGTTGTCTTTATCGGACTCGGCTCTGCCATTTTTCATCCAGAGGGCTCCCGCGTTGCCAACATGGCAGCTGGTCCAAGACGAGGACTTGCACAATCTATCTATCAAGTAGGCGGAAATACAGGTCAAGCCTTTGCTCCGCTGATCGCTGCTTTAATGCTCGTCCCTCTCGGTCAGCCAGGCGTGGCTTGGTTTACGATTGTTGGAATGATGGCTGTCGGTTTCCTTCTTTATATTTCAAGATGGTACGCAGGAAGACTTCAAACCATTCGAGCTCAAGCGAAAAAAGCTCCACCAAAAGCTGCAAGATCTGAACTTCACCGTAAGTCAGCACTCACAGCACTTGGCATTATCGTCTTTCTCATCTTTGCCCGCTCTTGGTATGGAAATGCGATATCAAATTTCTATGCGTTTTATGCGATTGAACAATATGGATTGACGATTAAAGAATCACAGACTTATATTTTCTTATTTCTCATTCTAGGTGCAATTGGGACATTTTTAGGCGGACCGCTTGCAGACCGCTTCGGCAAGAAAACGGTGATTTTAATTTCCTTATTGGCATCCTTTCCACTTGCCTTGCTGCTGCCATTTGCCGGACCTGTTTTTGCCTATGTTTTACTTGGACTGATTGGAGTCATTCTGACGTCAAGCTTCTCTGTCACAGTCGTTTATGCTCAAGAACTATTTCCCGGGAAAATTGGCACAATGTCTGGTTTAACGGTTGGACTTGCGTTTGGTATGGGTGCAATCGGATCGGTCGCTCTAGGCTCATTCATTGATGCCTTCGGTTTAACGCCTACCATGATCGGAGTCGCCTTTTTACCGATATTAGGCATCCTTGCATTCTTACTACCTAGCGATCAAACCATCTCCAAATGGAATGAATCATAAAAAGGAGAAAACCGCTCAGTGATTGAGCGGTTTTTTCATATCTCATAAAAATGCGTATCAGGTACATGCTTCTTTGCAATAAACCCTTGCTGGAATTCCGGAAAGACCTTTTGCACCTGTTTGATTTTTTGATGAACCAAATCGGCATATGGAATATATAAATGATCCACAAGCTTTTGTTCTGTCATATAGTAATACCAATTCAGATTAAAGGTATTCTCATCAATGATCGTAAAGGCAGAAAAATGATAGAACAAGAGTGGACATTCGTCGAGATACATTTCCCCTTTCACAACTGAAAGCTTGTAGTTTTCAATATTCCAAATCGCGGCATTGGCTCCTTTAGATGTCACCACATGGACCCCTTCAAAATCATCGATCCATCTTTCAACATACCGCTGATCTCCATACGTCTTATTTTTTGTATCCATTTCGACTGTACAGTGTGCAAGACAGTTTTCCTTCCATTGTGTGACCGCCCGTTTGGCAACGTCTGTGTTGCGGCAGCCGACAAATCCAGTATTGAAGCGGCCAGATAACTCATAAAAGTGATAGAACCGCTTGGAATTCATATGATCCGTCAAAAATAAATGAGCGAGTGGATTCTCTGCAAATATCGCCTCTGGATCATGATAAAAATACAAATCCGTATCCAAATGGGCGAGATAATCCGCTTCTGAGGACTCAAGGATTTTGAGCAAAAAAACGGGCTTTAACGTCCAGCAATACTCATGGAACGTCCGATCATCCTTTGCCTTTCGTAGCGTGTCATCTTCAATGTCTTCAAGCTGTTCATATTGAACGTGCGGATGCGGGAATTCACTTAACACCTTGTAAGCCAAAGGATCTGCGCATAAAACTGACAACTTGAATGAATGAGCGGTTTGTTCAAGCGAATGAAGCAGCGCCAAAAGCTTAAAAACATGGGTATTCGACACAATGGTTGTAAAATGATAACACGCCATCTACAACACATCCACTTGAAACAAATCAACGCGTAATAACTCTTTTGTCAGCCCTTGAATGGCTTCTACAACCACTGTGCAGCCATATTCCTGCCGCGCAAGCTGTGCTGCCTCGGACAGCTTTTTCAAAGGGACATGTCTAGCGGTCAGCTGATCTTTATTATCGCGTTTGATGCCTACGTTCCGCTCTGTGATCAAATGAAGCAGCTCTAAAAAATAAGAGAGCAGACCATCGAATACCGGATTTTCACGCAGCTGCCGAACCTCTTTCACAATGTCATTTGTGACGGTGTGAGAAAATGGACCAGAGAAAGCCAAATGGACATCAATGGCATCAATATTGTTGTACTTCTCGCACATATACAAAATGTTATATTTGATGTCATCAAATGACGTTAAATTACTTGGATGCTCCTGATGCACGCTCATGATATCCTCTCGCAATTCAAAGGAGAGACCAAGCTGATGCAGACGAATTCCTAAATCATAATCCTCAAACCCGTACCGAACGATCTGTTCATCAAACATCCCGAGCGCGATGACATGCTTGCGTTTGACAGAGGAGTTATTCGTAATAAAAAATCGCCACGGCAGCTCATAAGAGCCTAAATCATAGTTGTACGTGCGCAAAATGTCTTTGAGGATAGCAATAAACTCAGACTGCAAATCGAAGCTTTTCTCTAGAAATGCACCATTTTCAACTTCCTTCATTGATAAAAGAGGCGTTTTATCATTCATTTTCCGCTTATACAGGCCTTGCTTTTTCAACCGATTGATATGATCCTGATCAAATGCTTCGTAAAAATAACGATAAATCCGCTTCCAGCATACACCACAAATGACAAGGTCCTCATGATCAGCATGTGCCTCCGCATGCTTTTGAATAAATTGCGGCTCTGCCAGCATATCGCTGTCATGGAATATCAGCAGGTCTCCCTCCGCCTCGCGAATGGCATGATTGCGCCCCTTGGCTATCCCTTGATTGACAGGAATACGCACCTTTTTAAACGGGAAATTCACCTCAATGTTCTCAAGCATTTCCATCGTGCCGTCCGTTGACCCATTATCGGCGACAATGACCTCAAACGGAATATCCGTATTCTGAAGCGTTAAAGAAAAAAGACTCCCTTCTAAACGCTCCTTGGCATTATAGCTCGGAATAATGACGCTTACCTTTGGCTTCTCATTCATGCGTCATCCTCCTCCAATTTGGCATAGCCGTTAAACAGCGGATCGACCTGCTCAACAGATTCAATCACATGGCGCAGCACGTTTCGATAGGCTTCTTGGAAAAACGGCAGATCATCTCTCCCCTTTTCATGAATTTGCTGCATCTCTTCCTTGCTCACGATGCGAAAGCCGCTGAAATGATAGCAAATGAGCGGATGCCCATCCTCCAGCAAAATCCGTCCATTTTCTTCTCGATAGGAATGCTGTCCATAATTCCAATGACCAATATTCACGCCTTTTGTTTGAATATCCTCCACTTTTTCAAACAGCTTCGGCATATGATCGAGATATCCTTGATCGCCAAACTTGCCTTCTCCCGGTGCATTTTTGCATTCCTTCAAGCATTCTTCCTTCCACCAACTGAGGCATTTTCGTCCGGCTTTATCTCCTTTAAAATGCAGGAAGCCAGAATTATAGCGACCTAAAAGCTTTTGAAGCATTTTCACTTCCTCAGGATCGAAGCTCGGAATCACAATATCCCCTCTCGAAAGTAAAACAGAGGCATCCGGCTGATGTTGAAAAATCACTTGCGGGCTCTCATAAAAAAATAAATCCGCATCAAGATAGGTTACTCCTTCTGCCTGCTCCTGTTCAAATAACCACTCAATCCACATCGGCTTTAATGTCCAGCAATATTCCGAGGCATCCCGTTCCTCTTTTTTCTCCAGCAGCTCCGGCGTTTCGAGCTCCCGTACATGAACAAGATCAACATGAGGAAAATTCATTTTTTGAAGCAGATCAAATGCAGCATCATCCATACATAACGTCTTGATGACAGCATCATCTTCTACTTGCTTCAATGACAAGAAAAACGCAATGGCTTGATAAAGTCTTCCACTTGATAGAACCGTACAATATATGCTGTTCATCTACTCACACCTCTATTTTTGAAAGAATTCGCGGTACCATTCAATCGTCTTCTCTAAACCTTCATCAATCGAGTAGTCTGGCTTCCAATCAAGCAGCTTTCTCGCCTTTTCTGCCGACAAATATTGATGCTTTATCTCATGCGTTCCTTGGTTTAAAATACGAGGCTTCAGTTCACTGCCCATTGCCTTTAAAATCTTATCCACGAGTTCAAGAACCGTCAGCTGAATTTCATTACTAAAGTTAAAGGCTTCTCCAGCGAGCCCTTTTTCCTCCATCTTCTCAGCTAGCAGCAAATAAGCCTTAACCGCATCTTCAATGTAGAAATAATCACGAATAAATGTCCCGTCACTTCTAATTTCCGGCGCTTCTCCTTCTAGCACAAGCTGGATGGTTTGCGGAATGATTCTGTTGAAATTTAAATCCCCGCCCCCGTATAAATTGCCACAGCGCGTAATACAAACTGGAAGACCGTATGTGTTGTAATACGTGTGAGAAATTAAATCTGCACAGCTCTTTGATACATCATACGGATGTTTCCCATTTAGCGGCATGTCTTCATCGTATGGAAGCTGCTCCTGATCGCCGTATGCTTTGTCACTTGATGCCACGATGACTCGTTTGATCAGCGGCTGTCTTCTGCACGCCTCGAGTACATTCCATGTCCCTAAAATATTGGCTTCAAATGTAGAAACAGGGTGTCTATTTGCGACCCCAACAATGGCCTGCGCCGCCAAATGGAAGACAGTATCAATTTCGTATTCTCCTAACGCACGTTCAATCGTTTGCATATCCTCCAATGCACCTTGCACCACATTCATCTTTTCAAATTGACTGCCTTGATATAAATTCGACCTTGGCACCTGATCACGCACAAGTCCCGTCACGTTTGCCCCTTGATCAATCAATTCCTTGACGAGATAGCTTCCCAATAGTCCTGTACATCCAGTCACAAATACGTTTTTCCCATTCCAAAATCCGCTCATGCCGTCACCAAACCTTCCATGGTTGTTTTCCATTTGTCCACATGCCATTGATTTCCTTCAGGTTCTTATACGTATCGATCGCTGTCCAAAATCCGTGGTGCTCATAAACCGCAAGCTCTCCATCATTCGCCAGATTTTGAAGAGGCTCCGCTTCAAACACGCATTGATCATCGTCTGTCAAATAGTCAAATACCTTTGGAGACAACACAAAAAATCCTCCATTGATCATCCCGATACTGTCTGTCTTCTCAGAGAAGGATTGTGCCATCCCGTTATATACCTTCAACGTCCCGTACTGTGACTTCTTTTCAATTCCTGTGACAGTCGCAGCTGCCCCAAGATCCTGATGACGCTTCAGCAGATGAAACATATTGACATTGGCAAGTCCATCACCATACGTCATCATAAATGTCTCATCCCCAATGAAGTCCTGTGCCTGCTTTAACCGTCCGCCTGTCATCGTATTCTCGCCTGTATCTAAAAAAGTGATTTTCCAGTTCTCTGACTTTCCTAAAAGCTTCATCTCCCCTGTCGCCATATCTAGCTTCATGCTGTGATGCCGCCAGTCGTAGTTCAGGAAATACTCTTTGATCTTCTCTCCTTTATATCCAAGCAATAAGATAAACTCATCTACTCCGTAATACTGATAGATTTTCATAATATGCCATAGAATAGGCCGATCTCCGATCATAGCAAGTGGTTTAGGAAGCGCTTGTGTGACCTCACTCATTCTCGTTCCCTTTCCTCCGCAGAGAATGACTGCTTTCATCTTCTCCCCTCATCTCTCTATGAAAAATTTTTGATTGAAAACCTTATCTTTATGCGGAAAATCAGTACATGTACCCTCATACTTTGTCCGACATCAGGTTTTGAATCTACTCTATTCATATGTCGAAATGAGAGAGGGTGCCACCTAGCATTTAACTATTTTTCTTAAATATTTCATTTTTAAGGTTATTTTAAGGTTATTTACCTATTTTTACATTGATTTAAATTAACATGAGTGGTTTAATTTTACTATAGGAGGGATTTTTATGAAAAAAATTATATTGTCTAGTATTTCATTACTTATTTTCACATTAGGATTAGGAACAACGACTTATGCCGCAAGTGATATGACTGGTACAGAGTATGTACATAGGACCGCCACTAAGAGCAAAAAAACTTCTTTTACTCATACTGCCACAAATACCAGTAGTAAAACTGATAGAGTCAGTTATTCGGTAAGTACTACAAAATCTACAACTGCTAACTTCAGTGCTTCTTATACTTTAAAAGCTATGGTTCACGAGGTCGGGATAAAAACCGAAATTGGCTTAGGTCAATCAAAAACAGAAAAAATCACAATAACTTGGTCCATTCCACCCAAAAGCAAATATATACTGACTGCAGGTACTCAGTTTGTAAAGGGATCTGGAGTAGTAAAAAAATGGAATGCAGGAAAAGTAGTTAGCTCGAAATCGGTTTCAGCCACGTGGTCTTTTGGATCATGGAGTACGAAAAAGAAAGCTAAAAAATGAACTTAGGAAAAAAGTGTATCACTTTTTTATTTTTTATGTTGATAATCAGTCTATCAGGTTGTCATAATATGAAAACTCAGAAAGAAGACAGTGATGCAATTGCACTTCCTTTAGAAGAAAACTTTACACCTCCCAATTTTGAAATAAATAAATTCAAAATTAAAACAAGTCCATTAGGAGTAGAATATTCAATTGACTATACTTTACGAAGCAAATTACATTTTATTCTAAATGTACACAATAGCGAATATTACTTTTTAATAAACATACCTGAAAAAATATCTGAAATTATTAAAGAACAAGAAACAGATTTGATTCCAGGACAGAGGACTTTTAGTTTTAATCAATTAAACTATAACATCACCTTTAATTTACAAACATCTCATATGTTATCAATTAAAGAACAACAAGAGATTAAGACAACTAAAGAAGGTTACAGCTTTTACATTCTAAATCATGAAAAAAGACCAATTCATTATTTTGATGATATTGAACTTTTATATGAATCATCTAAGTGATAGAATACAAAAAATCCATCTATTTTTAAGATGGATTTTTTGTATTCTTGCTCTAAGTTTAAATTGTATATTATCAGGGTAGATGGTATGATAAACATGTGCATCAACAGCACAAACAGCCTCTTTTTATCAAGAGACTACTAGATGGAATGAATTCAAGTGGCAGCTTGCTTCATTCTCAATATGAATCACGGAGGTGAAATCCCATGGCACAAAACGTACTTTGTGAAGTGAACTCTTGCCGTTTTTGGGCTGATAACAGCTGTACGGCTTCTACCATTAAAATTGGTAAAAACACAATGACTGATGTGACTCGCAATACTGAAACTGATTGCGAAACATTTGAAACAAAATAAGTGATTTTTCTGAGATGAAGGAACTGGCAGGTTCCTTCTTTTCTTTTATCATTCTATCAAGAATGATAATTATTATCAAGTGTTTTTCCATAAACATTTCTCGGGAAATAATGACACGATATTTCTCCATTCGTTGACGATTTTCACTCCTTTTTCTATACTCAACATATCCGAAGAAGAAAAAGTGGTGACCAATCAATGGATTTTACGATACGTTTTCTATCATTCTTTGTCGTAGAAATCGAAGGCAAAGATGAACAAGCAAATAAACGGTTCAAGCATTATCAAACATTAGATCAAGAGGAATTTGAACAAAGTGAGCTGAAGGACTTTTTAGATGGTGAGCTAAAAAAAATCGTCAAACGAAAAGTGGACAGACACCCTAAATCTGAACAAGTACCAACCAAAATTGGCCGGTTCATTGTCGAACCCGGTCATGAACTCGATTCAAATCCAAACTACAATTTATTTCATCAGACGAGATTTGCCGATACAAAAGAAGTATTTAATGAATGCAGTGAACAGTTTGTTCGCACGTATTTAGATACAAGTGCTGTCAGAGGCGGCGTTTTTTTAGTTGCGTCTGCCGTTCCTAAAAAGTACTTCGATGACTCCTTTGTCTTTATTATGAAATGCGATTTTGAACAGAAAGTTGCTTCTATCGCTGATACATCTACCTTGATCAAAAAAGTAGAAATGGCTATTACAACAAAAAACATGAAATCAATTCAATACCCTTTTATGCCAGAAGAGGGCATGACAGAGGAAGCTGAAGTGAAAATTCACCAATCCTCACATGCTCGTTATTTTGAGGACTTTCTGAAATTCGTCGAATACGGAGAATCTATGCCTGAAATCATGAAATCACAGGTCATGAACATGGTGCAGGAACAAGTATTTGAAACATTACAGGATGAAAGTGAAGAATTAAAGCAGTTCGAAGAGGATCTTGAAATATGGGAAGCGAGTGAAAAACGAGAAATTAGAGAAACACTCGATACAGAACAGGTCACACTAGCAGCTTCTCACATTGTGGAACAAACCCCTGACATCACAATGAAAATGCGTCTAGGTGAAACAGAAATCAAAGGACTTCTAGCGGACTTTGGCCACTCGATCCATATTGCGAAGGTCAACAATCGATATGTCGTGCTCGTCGAAGCAGACCAAATTGTCTTCGAAAAAGGAAGCACACCTGTTGAATTCCATAAACCAAATGGATTAAAAGAGGTTGTCAGCCAGCTCACGCAAAAAGCCTACGATTCAGACTTAGAATAAGAGAATATGACTGCCTCCTGCGATCAGCTGCATGAGGCAGTTTTTTTATATAACGCTTTATTTTTTACACTGCACTAGAAGAAACATGCTGCCCGCCTCTTACCCACATGCTGACAAGCATTAAGCTTATGATGAGCATCAACCAAAAGACGCTGTTTGTTCCGAAAAACTGAATCAACGTATACCCGCACAAAGGCCCTAAAGCAGCCCCCATATCTTGAACAAAAGAATAGCTGGCGAGAAAGCGGTTCTTATCTGTTTGAGCAGAGGCTTTTTGAAAGGCAAGTGTATCGGTGAACGTTGTGACAATCGTTGCCAGCAGCTGAATCAAAAGCAGCATCAATAGGAACCAGCCGCTCACCTTCAGCATGACCCCAAGAAAACTGAGCCCTCCAAATGAAAGAAACATCCAGCATAGCATTCGTTCCTTCATCACAAGCCGATCAAACCATTTGCCCGTTCTCGGTGCCACAAATGGTTCCCATCCCCACCTAATTGCTTGAATCACACCGCTTAAAGCCGAAGCTCCGATGACAAAGCCAAACAGAGTCAATTGATCCTGGTCAATCTTTGCTTCAATGACATGACTCAGCGTGGATGCGAATAAACCTTGAATGATCAGTGCGATCAGCATGCCTGTTATCAGTACTTTTACAACATCTCGTGTAAACCACTTTTGTTTGATGCCATGATACACCTGCGTGCCTTCTCTCTTTTCAATTTCATCCAACGATACATAAAAAATGCATCCCATCAATGTAAGTAAACCAAAGACTAGCGTCATGGACTGGAAGCCGATCAAGCTAGCAAAGATTCCGCCAAATAACATGCCAAATAAACTGCCAAGCCGGTAAAGCCCATTATAAAGCCCCGTCAAATGTCCTTGTGAGCCTTCGTCCATTTCAGCCAAAACCCTCATCCCGCTCATTCGGAGTAATGTCCAAGCGAGACCCCATGCGCAGCGGCAGATAAGCAGCAGCCAAAAGCCGCTCATCCCATATAATATCGTGGTCACTGACGCGATCAAAATCGCGATCAATACACCCGTCTTCATTGGGATATAGCGATAGAGCCACCATACGACAGGTGCTAGCGGGATACGAATGAATCGGTTGATGGACAGCAGTAACCCGACCTCCCAAATGGATGATAAACCAATCTCTTTCCAATAGACCGGGAGAACAATATAGAGCATTGAATCCCCAATAAGTGCAAATGCTGTGATGAGCGATATTGACACAACTTGCTTTTGACGACGATCCATTTTTTCTTCCCCCTTCGCTACCTTTACGATAAGGGATGCCTTATAATAAATCTAATGAATGTTTTTAATTGTTTTATCAAAATAATTGATAGGTGGTGCGAAGTTGAATTTACATGCCCTTCGGATTTTTGCAAAGGTCGCAGAGACAAAAAGCGTCACACAAACTGCCGACGCACTATCTTTGACACAGCCAGCTGTGACGGCTCAGCTTAGAAGCATTGAACGAGAGATCGGGTTTCGCCTTTTTAAACGAAACGGTCGGGGCATTGCGCTCACAGAAATGGGAAAGATGCTGTATCCTTATGCCCGGCAAGTGTTTGAGGCTGAAAAGGAAGTAGAATATCAGATCACGCTATTACAAAACGGGAAGAAGGGGCGCCTCCGCATCGGTTCTACCTATGTACCACTCAACTTTTTACTGCCTGATTGGCTGGCTGCTTTTAAAACGTCATCACCACAGTCAGAAATCGAATTAAAAAGCGGAAATTCCGCTCAAGTGATAGAGAGCCTGCTTCAATATGAATCAGATGTCGCCATCGCTGTAATTGAAGATTTGCATCATGAGGAGATCGTTACCTCTCATTTGACGAATTTAAGCTATGATTTTATTGTGCCAGCAGACCATCTGTTGAACGGAAAAACCGTTCCGCTAGAGCACCTGAGTCAGGAGCCCTTTTTAATGCGTGAAGAAGGCAGCTCCACTAGAGATAAGCTCTTTTCCCTGTTCACCTCGAAAGGAATTAAAAAACCGACTGTTGATTTACAATTCAGCGGTGTTCATGAAGCGATTCAAATGATTAAAGCTGGCTATGGGATCACACTTGTTCCCCGTGATGCGGTTCAAGGCAGTCTCAAGCGGAAAGAGATTGGGCGTGTATATATCGAAGGCATAGAAATCGTCAGACCTGTTGTGATCTGCAAACGGGCGAATGATCTTGAAGAGAATAGAACCGTGGATGCCTTCCTGCAAATGAAAGATATCGGTCCATTTAAGGAGCCTACTGCAAATTAAAAAGGTGCCTGCATGAGAAACAGGCACTTTTTTCTATTCTGCTGGCTGCACGATGTCATACGGTACAGCCTTTGAGGCTTTCACTAATTGTTCTGGTGTGATCAGTATTTCATTTCCCCATTCACCTGCTCCAACACCTAATACTTCTTCCTCTAATAGCGAAGCTTCGATGATGGTGCGGAAGCCTTCTGGCTGCCAGCAAAACGGCGGTATTGAGCCAATTCGGTAGCCTGTCACTTCCAGAACCTTCTCTGGTGATGCCATTTTAATATTACGAGAGCCAGCCGCTTTCTTTAGTTTCCCTGACTTAATATGCTGGTCAGCGCCAACCATCACAAGCAGCTGCTCTCCTTCCCCTGTTTCAAAAATCAATGTCTTAATCATTTGTCTCTCGCGAAAACCAAGGGCTGCTGCTACATTTGCGGCTCCCTTCTCTGTTTCGGAAGAAAATGTTTTGATCTCATATGGGATGCTGTGCTGATTCAAGAATTCATGTGCTGGCAGTACTTTCATTGATTTGAACCCCTTTCCTTACGATGTCTTTCATTTAGCTTATCACAATCCTCTCATCCTTAAGATGTATTTTTCAATGAAAAGCCACTGGGTCCTTCTTCACCATGCTATACTGAACTTGTTTTTGAAAAGGAGCCGGTTGGATATGGGAAACAAGTTTTGGTACTATACAGGCAGTAAAAGCCTTCTCATGCTAAGTGATATTCTATTTGTCATGACGATCACATTTGTGATCTATCAAGATACACAATCTGTTGCGTATGCGGCTTTATTTCCGTTAATAAGAACGCTATGCCAGCTATTAGCTGGGCTCATCTCTCCTGTTTTGGCAGATCACTATCAAGCGGGCCGGCTGTTGAAATGGGTCCCGCTTTTACGTCTTGGGATGCTCATCGTGTTTACAGCTCAATTTCATTTCTTTCAGCAGCATATGATTTGGCTGTTTGGTGCGCTCATTCTCATTTCCATCACAGGCGGGTTCATTAGCCCTTTATTGCAGGCCATCATGCCGATGCTTGTGCCAGAAAATCAGCTTGTGAAAGCGAACAGTACAGCCTCCATTTTTCAACAAACGGTTCAAATTGCCGGCTATTCGTTTACTGGAATGCTCGTTCTGTTCATTGGTCCCTTTTATTTAATGTGGATCACTTGTTTGATGATTGTGTTGTCTTATTTATTTTGCATCCCTTTATTTCCTCTTCTTAAGCAAGAAGACACCGTTCGAAAAGCAAATAAGATGAACAGTTTCAAGGATGGCTGGACGATCATTTGGACAAATAAAACAATTCGCACCCTGACCTTTATGGATGTGTGTGAAAATATAGCAGGCGCTGTGTGGATTGGGGCAATTACGCTTGCCTTTGTCACACAAGATTTAAACGAAAGTGAGGATTGGTGGGGATTTATCAATGCCGCTTATTATACCGGCGCCATTCTAGGCGGGCTCTTGGCTGCGTGGATAAGCCGGTTCATTCAAAAGCAGCTTCTTCTCTTTATGGCAGCTGGTTCATTCATTTATGCAGTGCTGACCATTGTCTATTCACTGAACAGCCTGCCGTGGCTTGCTTTGCTGCTTTGTATTTTGATGGGGCCTGCCTATCAAATTCGTGATGTTTCACAGCAAACCATTCTTCAAACGGAAACGCCCGTCCGAGATTTATCTAAGGTGTACTCGGCTCATTACGTCCTTTCCTCTGTATCTGTCGGTTTATCTATTTTCTTTGTTGGATTGATTGCAGATGCATTTGGAGCGAGGACTGTGTATTTGCTGGGCGGCTTGTTTGTGCTCATCTGTTCCGGGATTGCCATCCTCGCTTTTATGAGGCAGAAAAAAAAGAGCGGCTGATTCATGCAGCGGCTCTTTTACTTTTCCTTTAACATTGCGAACATATCACGCGCCATCGCTTCTAAAATATACACAACGGGCGTCTGTGTCGTAATATTAGCTCTGTGAACCCGTTCGTCTGTCACGTAATAAGCAATATTTAAATCAGAAATGCGCGAAACCGTACAGTGCTGATTGTTTGTAATGCTAATGATTTTGCTTCCTTCTCTTTTTAACTTCGAAATATGATCAATCGTAATACTGTTCTCCCCTGATACAGACAGCACAATGGTGACACTATTGTCTAAATACTGCATATTCATCGGGAAAAACGGATCATTGATGTAAAATGAAAATTTCTCAAGACTTGAAAAGTACCTCGCCCCATACTGCGCCAAAATGCCAGAGCTGCCAGTGCCAATAAACAGCACATTTTTTGCATCGGCAATGAGTCTTGCTGCCTCTTTAATTTTCCCCTCAAAGTCCCCTTTTAGTGTTCGTTCAATAAATTCATACAGAAAGTGCTGGGTGCTTTTTAAAGTAGGTGTCTGCTCTGCTTCTAAATACATTTTAAGCTTCACTTTAAACTCTGAAAAGCCTTCACAATTTACTTTTCGGCAAAAGCGAAGGACAGACGAGGTGGATATATGGGCAGCATCTGCTAAGTCCCGAATTCTCATATACACGACCTTTTCACTGTTTTCCATGATGTATCGGTATAAAGCGCTTTCTAGTTCATTAAAGCTGGAAATAACCTCACTTGAAAACATCTGACTTCCCCTTTCTCCAACAGCATGTCACAATGTGTTTCTTTTATGTAACAAGTCTCTAAATAGGGCACCCTTGCCTAAAGACGCTGAAGTCATTTACGCACGAGCTGCTCTCACGATAAGCTATAGATGTACAAACAAAAGAATTGGCTTTTCTCTATTATAACATTGCGCGTTACATTATTCGGAGGTGCAGAACATGGCAAAAGGATTAAAGGTTGTCACAATTGGCGGAGGATCAAGCTATACACCAGAGCTTGTAGAAGGATTTATTAAACGGTACGATGAATTCCCGATTAGCGAGCTTTGGCTTGTCGATATTGAAGCGGGAAAAGAAAAGCTTGAAATCGTCGGAGATCTTGCAAAACGAATGGTGAAAAAGGCAGGACTTCCAATCGAGGTCCATTTAACATTAGATCGCCGGAAAGCGCTTGTGGACGCTGATTTCGTCACAACACAATTCCGTGTCGGACTTCTTGAAGCACGTATGAAGGATGAACGCATTCCTTTAAAATATGATGTCATTGGTCAAGAAACGAATGGTCCAGGAGGTCTATTCAAAGGGCTTCGCACCATTCCAGTCATTCTTGATATTGTGAAAGATATTGAAGAACTGTGCCCAAACGCATGGCTTGTGAACTTCACAAATCCAGCGGGTATGGTTACAGAAGCCGTACTTCGCTATTCAAACCATCGCAAAGTCGTGGGCTTATGCAACGTGCCAATCGGCATTCGCATGGGAATTGCCAAAGGGCTTGATGTCGACGCAAGCAGAGTCGAGGTCAGCTTTGCTGGATTGAACCATATGGTCTTTGGACTCAATGTATTCTTAGATGGCAAAAGTATCATGGATCAAGTCATCGAAGACATGGCAGATCCAAACTCCACGATGTCGATGAACAACATTCATGCCATTCCGTGGGATGCTGATTTCTTAAAAGGGCTTGGCGTGATTCCATGTCCATATCACCGCTACTACTACAAAACAAGTGATATGCTGACTGAAGAAAAGAAAGCAGCAGAGAATGAGGGCACTCGTGCAGAAGTCGTTCGTGCACTAGAAAATGACCTGTTCGAGCTGTACAAAGACCCTGATCTTGATATCAAGCCACCACAGCTTGAAAAACGAGGCGGTGCCTACTACAGTGATGCGGCTTGTAACTTGATTGCATCCATTTATAACGACAAGCATGACATTCAGCCTGTGAACACGATCAACAATGGTGCCATCAGTGACATTCCAAATGATTCTGCTGTTGAACTGAACTGTGTCATCACAAAAGACGGCCCTAAACCAATCGCTGTTGGCGAAATGCCAGTCGCAGTCAAAGGACTTATTTCTCAAATTAAATCCTTTGAACGTGTTGCCGCTGAAGCAGCCGTGACAGGCGATTACAACACAGCACTTGTCGCAATGACGATCAACCCGCTCGTCCCATCAGATGCCATTGCAAAAAGCATCCTAGATGAAATGCTAGAAGCACACAAAGAATATTTACCACAGTTCTTCAATAAAGTAGAAGCATAAAACAGAACCGCACTTGTCGACAAGTGCGGTTTTCTTATTTCTCTGTAAACAACTGATCCATCTGAGAGCGGTCATAGTCTAATAGCCAGTGCTGTAGATCAAAAGCATATCTGACAATTTTCAAAGCACGATCCCCTGCTTTTTCTAATACAACTGATTCTTCTCCTAATGACCAATCTGCCACTTCAAAGCGAAGCCCAAAATGCCACCCATAAAAAAGAGGCGGCGTGAGGACAAGATTAGGAAAATGACTTTTTAAAAAACTATCGGTTTGATCGCTCATGTCATATCCTTCCATTGGTTTTATTTCTTATTTTACCGTTGAAGCTGATGGAATTATAATTGGAAATAAACTGTCATTTCTTATATGATAGAAAGAGATGGAGGTGTGACCAATTGAAAAAATGGTTTTTACAGGTGTTCCTCACAGCATTGATCACTATGTGGATACAGGCTGGACTTGATCAGGTGAACATCATTTATATCACCAATGTATGGGTCGATGTCAGCAGCTGGATTCTGATCTTCTTTGTCATCTACGCACTTTTTGAATGGACAGCTCACGTCTTAGCAAAAAGGAAAACCGTTCATCGCTAAACATCTCTTTTCATAGAGATGTTTTTTGTTGAAATTCTTCTTGCACAAGTTCATGGATGACGCCCATTCCTGCTTGGCTTCCAGCTGCTGCTGCAAGGACAAGCTGAGCAGGGCCGCCTAAATTGTCACCGCATGCAAAGACACCGCTGACTGTTGTACGACCAAGAATATCTGTTTCAATACCGCCATTTTTCGTCATTTGACAGCCTAGTGTTTCAGCAAATGGAGCTGACTGCTTGAATTCACTTGCGACAAATCCGCCTTCTCTATTCACCGTTTCCCCATTCGCAAGGTGAATAGAGTGCATTTGCCCATTCTCATGATGAATGGACATAATTGGTACATCAATGACTTGGATAAAATGTGCTGATAGCAATGCCTTCTCCTCTTCAGCAAACACTTGCTGTCCATTCGTAAACACGATCAAATCCTTTGTCCAATTGGAAAGAAGTTTAGCCATATGCAAGGCGCGTGGATTCTCAGCAATGAGAGCAAGCGGCTTGTCCTTTAGCTCCCAGCCATCGCAGAAAGGACAGCTAAACAACGTCTTTCCATACACTTCATGCATCCCCTTGATCTCTGGCAGTATATCCTCTAGTCCTGTTGCCAATATGATTTTCTTCGCTTCGAATCTTTCTCCCTCTTGTGTCAGTAAGGCAAAGTTGTCCTCATTGTTTTGTACCTCAACAATTTTACTTCGTTTGATTTGGATATTGGGGTAGTTTTGAAGATCTGCTTCACCCGCTTTTCTGATCTCAAACGGTGTCATTCCATCGTTTGTAATAAATCCATGTGATTCCTGAGTCACTCGATTTCTTGGCATCTCGTCATCGAATACAATGACCTGTTTTCTGCCTCGCCCCACAACAAGTGCTGCACTTAATCCGGCTGGCCCGCCTCCAATAATGGCACAATCTAATAACATGTCAATCTCTCCTTTTTATTCAAGACTTTAAAGACTCTTAATATCTATAATAGGTTCAAAAAAATCACATGTTGAAAAATGGATTTTTTTCTGTCTGCTCTATTTGACTTGCAATATCAACTAACCGCTTTTGACTTAGCGTTTCCTGCATTTTCGTTTCAACATCCTGCATGACCTGTTCAATCAAACAGCCATCATGAGGCATGAAAGAATCATGTTCTAAGGAACAACGAAATAAATTGGTTTGTCCTTCTACAGCCTGAATCACATCTAAAAACGAAATGTCTTCCTTCTGTTTCATAATGGCGTAGCCACCTTTTGCGCCAGGTGTTGATTCAATCAATCCTGCCTTCACAAGCTTTGTTAAGATTTTGGATAAATAAGTGGATGAAAGGTCTTGCATCTTGGCGAGAGGCTCAACGCCTATTGCTTTCCCCTTTGGTGCAAGAGTTAAAAACACCATCGTATGCAGTGCATAGTTGGTCGCTTTAGAATATTTCATAGGAACATCCCTTTCTATCTATTACAGACCTTTTATATCTGTAATTGATCATAAAAGATTCAAGAAGAAAAAGCAAGTGTTGTGAATCTACTTCTTTTTTATTCCACATTTCGCATTTCCTTCCGATAATAGAGGTAAGCACGAATCAAATTTTGATGAAAACTAGAAGGAGTGAAGAGAAATGTCAGATCAACAGCACAATGCAGCACACGAAGAAGAAGAAGAGGAATTTAACGTATACGACATGCTTCCGCCCGCAGGAACAATCATTGGAGAAGCAACAGAAGAAGAAATGGAAGCTGCGGCAGCATTAGAAGTGAGACATGTCGCGTTCATGCGCCTTCAAGATATGTTCATTCAATTTGATGGCTCGTCTTACAAAGACTTATTAAAAGACTTCCAAGAATTCGAATTGGATTCAACAAAATTCTGGAGAGCCATTGCTAGACGCCTGCAAGTTCCATACGAATGGCCAATCCGACTCGACCACGCAAACGGCCCTATTTATATAGGTGAAACAGAGGGTAGCCGTGAGGTTGAGGAGAGTGCGGAGTAAGGAAATGTCGGCCCCCTGGTAAGGGGGTCTATTTTTAAAATGATAGATACTTATTCCTCTAAATCAAATTCCAATGCGATTGATATATTAAAGGCAATTTGGGGCATTTCATCTATTTCTGATTGACTCAAATGCTTAGCAAAACGACGTGCATGCTCGACAACATCAGCATGCTGCTTAATCATTTCATCATTCATTATAAAGATCGTATTGATTGCCCAGCCAGCAGTCGTTAACATTTCTTCGTTCTGAAGGGTGTCCATATACGTTTCTACCTCAGAAAAGATCCACTTGATATCATCAATTTGTTCTACTTGGAAATTCGCGATTTTTGAAAGCTGTTCAGGGTCTTTGGTTAAGAAGATATCTTTCACTTCTTCTTTTGATAATGGTTTATTCTGCTTTTCATATTCAGCCTGCCACTCTTCATCTGACATCCCATCTTCTTCGCTATCTTCTGCGGTATAATGCCCAGCAATCAGTTCATCAAACGAATCCGCTAATTTGAAATCCGTCTCATATTCTAGATCAAAGTAATGAACTGGCGGATGCTCCTTTGTTTCTCTGTAATCCAATGCAATCCAAGTATGACCATCCCCACAAATGAGCACAAGTCCCTCAGGCAATTCCCATTCTTCTATTAAATAATCACTGTCCATGATGCCTTCGCCTTTGGCAATTCCTCTTAGATGGTTTAACTGTACATGATCCTCTGCCCATCCATTCGGCTGGTCTGTTGGAAAAGCATTATGAATGGTATACCCGCCATTTTGTTCAAGAATCAGTTTTTTATATGTATCAGGCAGGATGACGCCTAGCTTCTTTTCCGCTTTTGCAATGCCTTTCTCATTGATTTTCTTAAATGTCTCTTCACTTTCTATGTCTGTATCCCAAAATGGTTTCAAATAAAATACCTCCAATTGTTATTTCTATCTCATTTTACCATTTAGAGCCACTAGTTTAATAGTCCTATTCATAGAAAAAAGAGAAGGGCTTCCCCCTCCTCTTTTTCATCATGATTGTTCTTGTTTTCTCGCTTCAAATTCATCCAGCATTGCACGCACTTCATCTGTTGATGATGTATTCATTAATTGATTTCTTAGGAAGCTCGCTCCTCTGAATCCTTTTACATAAATCTTAAAGAAACGATGCAATGCCTTGAATGGACGCAAGCCTAGTGATGAGTATTGATCATGAAGATCAAGATGTAATCTTAAAAGACCAAGCAGTTCATCACTCGTATGCTCCTTCGGCTCTTTTTCAAAAGCAAATGGGTTATGGAAAATTCCGCGCCCAATCATCACACCGTCCACTCCATACTGTTCAGCGAGCTTTAAGCCCGTTTGACGATCAGGAATATCACCATTGATCGTCAAAAGCGTATCAGGTGCTACTTCATCACGAAGTTTTATAATCTCAGGAATGAGCTCCCAATGCGCATCCACCTGGCTCATTTCCTTTCTAGTACGAAGGTGGATCGATAAGTTCACAATGTCTTGCTCCAAAATGTGTCTGAGCCAATCGCGCCATTCATCGACCTCTGTAAAACCAAGTCTTGTTTTCACACTGACAGGCAGTCCCCCAGCTTTAGCCGCTTGAATCAGCTCTGCCGCAACGTCTGGACGAAGAATCAATCCACTGCCCTTCCCGTTTTGCGTGACATTCGGGACAGGACAGCCCATATTAATATCAAGCCCCTGAAACCCTAATTCCGCCATTCCAATGCTCATTTGTCTAAAGTTCTCAGGTTTGTCTCCCCAAATATGAGCAACAATTGGCTGCTCATCCTCTGTGAAAGTTAAACGTCCCTTCACACTTTGAATCCCATCAGGATGGCAATAGCTCTCACTGTTCGTAAACTCTGTGAAAAACACATCCGGTCTCGCCGCCTCACTCACAACATGACGAAACACAACATCTGTCACTTCTTCCATTGGTGCTAATATAAAAAATGGCCGCGGCAAATCACGCCAGAAATTTTTACTCATCTTTCATCCAATTCCTCTCATGACATAGCGCCTTTTAGGGCATGTCCTTCTTTTATCATTATATACTTTAGTTAGGATTCAACGCAAAAGGAGCATAAAATGAACAATAACAAAATGCTATCAGCACTTTATAAAATATCAAAAATTTGAGAAGACGTAAACGCCGTTCAAAAAGGCACTACTGGGAAACGTGTTATGCAATGGCAGCAGGTATAGCATCCGGCAAACTAATGAAAAGATATTCAAATAAAAAAAGCCCTATGCAGGGGCTTTTTTTATATTGTAATTGCCTTTTCTGTTACATGATGAGTGTTAGAAGTAATGATTTTATCAAGCGACCAACCGGCAGCGAATAACACAGAAAAAATTGTTAAACTGATAAAATACAGTACTAAGATACAATTCATTCTTAGTATGGTTTTTGTTACAATTTTTGTGTATCGCATAGATAAAAGTGATTTTCTTAAAAGCTGCTGCTTGGATCAGAAAACATTCTGCCAAAATCGCAAAAGTAATGGATAAAGGGGAAAAGTGGACAGAAAAACAGTTCACAAATGCTTTTATTAAGATGGGTGCCCCTAGAGATGTTGCTAAAACTTTGGCAAAATTCATCATTACTCTTATCTAAATATAAAAAAAAGGGCTATTAGTTTCTAATAGCCCTTTTTTATGGAGGGTCTTCATGTCTTTTTCTTACGTGATTTCATTGACTTTTTTAATACTCCTTTTAGTGTCTATCATACTCTATACTTTTTTAAGAAAGAAAAACGTTGTAGATGAAGCCCCTGGCGCTATTGCTGCCGTTCTTCTTATTTTGCTTATATTTTTTTCCCTAAGTTTAGTTATTGCCCTTCCAACTGTCATGCTTTATCTAGTATCATTGGGAGTGAATTTTCTTTTCGGTGAATACATCACTTATGATTCATTTTTTTCTATGATTACCTTCTCGTTGTTAGTTAGCATCATTGTGATTTTTTGGTCATTTATCGTTTTATTTATAGGGAAAGGAATCACTTTTTTGTTGAAGATCCCAAATTGGATAACTTATATTTTAGAATTTTTTGCTTCGTGGGCTCTTATTTACTTCACGATTAAATATGTACTAAATTTGAAGATAATTGAAGTTTCTATATGGGGGAATGGTGTATTGATTTTATCTTTCTTTGTTAGCTTTTTATACATCGGACTTGATATCATATCCTCTGCGCTTGATCAAAAGAATCAAAATATAGAAGAAGAACCCCCTATCCAATAATGGAGAAGGGGTTTTATTCATTTCATAGCTTTTTCTATCTATATTCATATGTCTATAGAGTTTTATTTTAATAGCATTTCAAGCGAATTTTTCATTCTAACGGAGGGGAAGCAAAAATAAGAATATCCCGATATCGATATTTTTCACGAAATCGGGATATCTCAATTAATGATTGATTACAAGACTTGCCACGCACTCCACATGACTCGTATGCGGAAACATATCCACAGGCTGCACTTCCTCTGTCACATACCCACCATCTTCAAGAATGCGCAAATCACGAGCAAGCGTCCCTGGATTACAGGAAACATAAACAACTCGGTTTGGTTTCATCTTTAAAATGGTGTCAAGCAGTGCTTCGTCGCAGCCTTTTCTTGGTGGATCGACGACGAGGGTATCTGCTTTGATGCCTTCTTTGTACCAGTTTGGGATGATGGTTTCTGCTTCGCCGACTGCGAATTCGACGTTGTTGATCCCGTTTAAGGCAGCGTTGCGTTTTGCGTCTTCAATTGCTTCTGGCACAATTTCTACGCCATATACTCTGCCTGCTTTTTGTGCGAGAAATAAAGAGATCGTCCCGATTCCGCAATACGCATCAATAACAGTTTCTTCTCCTTGCAGCTCGGCATATTCAAGCGCTTTGTCGTAAAGCACCTTTGTTTGAGCTGGATTCACTTGATAAAACGAGCGGGCTGAAATGGCAAATTTGATGTCGCCAATTGTGTCATAAATGTATTCTTCACCCCATAAAACGGTCGTTTCGTCCCCGAAAATGACATTTGTTTTCTTTGAATTCACGTTTTGCACAATTGACCGAACGTGTGGGAAGCGTGCTATAATCTGCTCAATCACCTGCTGCTTTTGCGGAAAGTCAGCCGTTCTAGTAACAAACACAACCATCATTTCACCTGTTGCAATGCCGTAGCGAACCATCACATGACGCAGCCAGCCTTTGTGCCGCTCTTCGTTATATGCTTTGATGCCAAACGCATTACATATGTCTTTTACTGCCTGTACCACTTCGTCATTTTCTGACTGCTGGATCAAACATTTTTCCATATCGATGATTTCATGGGTACGCTGCTGATAAAATCCTGCAACTAGTCCGCCTTCGCGTTCGCCAATTGGAACTTGTGCTTTGTTTCTGTAATTCCAAGGGTCTTCCATGCCGAGTACAGGATGAACTTTTACACGGCTCATATCAAGCTTGCCGATCCGCTCTAAAACGTCCTTTACTTGTTTCTGTTTAAATAGCAGCTGGCCTTCATAGCTCATATGCTGAATTTGACAGCCGCCGCACTGCTTATAGATAGGACATGGCGCATCTTGCCTATGCTGACTTTCCTTTGTCAGCTCCATGAGTCGCCCAAAAGCAAATCCTTTTTTGACACGTGTGACTTTGATTTTCCCTTGTTCGTCAGGCAGTGCATTCGGTACAAAGACAGGGAATCCTTCAATTTTCGCTACACCTGCACCTTCGTGCGTTAAGTCTTCGAAGGTTACATTGTAGTATTCATTCTTTTCAACAGGCGGTTTCATTTTCACCAATTTTATCACCTCATTTGCAAAGAAAAACTTGGTGCCATAAGGAACCAAGTTCAATCTCTACCCTATTTTTTCAGCTGTTGCTTTTGGCACTATAAATTCAATATGACGATACAGGTTTTCAAATTCACCTGGCAGCATGCCGCCGAATTCGCCATCTAAATTTAATTGCATTTTATCTTTTACATCTACCTTCACGCGATTCGCTTTTGTGTAGATGACATTGTTATCATGAATATGCTCGCCTCGCAGTGCAAGGCTGACTACTCGAATGGCTTCTGCTAAATTGACCTTCTTTAAAATAATCAGGTCAAACATGCCATCATCCAAAACAGAATCTGGCGCTAGCTTTTCAAAGCCGCCTACTGAGTTTGTGAGTGAAACAAGAAACAGCATGATTTCTCCATGAAACAATTTGCCGTCATATTCAATTTCGACTTCTGTCGGGCGGATAGAAGGAAGCATCTCCATGCCTTTTAAATAATAAGCAAGCTGTCCAAGCATTGTCTTCAGCTTACTAGGCACTTCATAGGTGAGCTCTGTTAACCGGCCGCCGCCTGCAATATTAATAAAATAATGGCCATTGACTTTACCGATATCAAGCGGCTTCGCTACACCATCTATAATGGCATCTGTTGCTTTTAAAACACCTTCTCGTGGAATTCCAAGTGCTCTTGCAAAGTCATTTGTTGTTCCAACCGGAATAATTCCTAGTTTTGGTCTTTTTTCAAGCGGTGCTAGTCCATTGACGACTTCATTGATCGTGCCGTCTCCACCTGCTGCTACAATTAAATCAAAGTCTCTCTGTGCGGCATTCTCAGCTGCTTGTGTCGCATCTCCTGCACATGTCGTTGCATGACAAGATGTTTCATAGCCGGCTTGTTCAAATTTTTGCAAAACCTGCGGCAAATTCTTCTTGAAGAGTTCACGCCCAGATGTCGGATTGTATATAATTCGAGCACGTTTCATTCATCATCATCCTATATTCATTATGCAATCTATTTTCACCACTAACAACCTTTAATTATACTATGAGATTTGAAAATGGCAACAGAACAACACCCTAATAAGACAAATCTCCTGCCACATTTCCCTCAGCAAAAAAGCATTCTGATAAGATAAAAGAAAACGCTGTAAAGGATGGTTTGCGATGAAAAAGCCTGTCTATTTTAATCATGATGGTGGTGTTGATGACCTCGTCTCGTTATTTCTTCTCCTTCAAATGGAACATCTGAAAGTGATTGGGACGTCTGTGATTCCTGCTGATTGTTATTTAGAGCCTGCTCTCAGTGCGTCTCAAAAAATCATTGATCGATTTAGCCCATATGAAATTGAAGTCGCTGCTTCAAATTCTAGAGGCGTCAATCCCTTTCCAAAAGAGTGGCGCATGCATGCTTTTTATGTAGACGCCTTACCTATCTTAAACGAGAAAGGCACTGTTGATACAAAAGTGTCCAAGCTTCCAGCACATCTTCATTTAATCGAAACTGTTAAAAAGTCTGCAGAACCTGTCACGCTGCTCTTTACAGGTCCGCTCACAGACCTTGCACGCGCCTTAGAAGAAGATCCTTCAATCTCTAATAAAATTGAAAAATTGGTATGGATGGGCGGTACATTTCTTGAGAAAGGGAATGTGGAGGAACCCGAGCATGATGGGACAGCAGAATGGAATGCATTTTGGGACCCTTATGCTGTCAGCACCGTCTTCAAGGAACGCTTTCCTATTGAAATGGTCGCACTTGAGAGCACAAATCAAGTTCCGCTTACACCTGATATTCGTCAGCGGTGGGCTTCCCTTCGTTCTCATATCGGGATTGATTTTATTGGGCAGTGTTACGCCTTTTGCCCGCCTCTCATTCATCACGAAACCAACTCGACTTACTACTTATGGGACGTGCTGACAACGATCACTCTTGCTTCCTCATCATTTACTCGTTCAAAGGAAATGAATGCGATCGTTTACACCGAAACGCCAAAGCAAGGACGTACCGAAGAGCATACAGATGGAAAATCAATTCAAGTGATTGATCATGTCGATCGTGACGCATTTTTCCAAGCATTTGAAGAGCTTATGAAAAGAGCTGTTTGTCAGATTTCAACATAAAAAAGCCCCGCCATCAAAGCGGGGCCCCATCTCAATCTTCTTCTACGTATTTCTTTTTGCGTTTAAATTTGCTTAACACTTCGTATACGATTGGTACGATAACCAGTGTTAACAATGTTGAACTTGCGAGACCACCAATGACTGTGACGCCAAGTCCTTTTGAAACAATTTGGCTTCCGCCTTCAAATCCTAATGCTAATGGAAGAAGTGCCCCAATTGTCGCAAGTGCCGTCATTAAGATTGGACGTACTCTTATTGTACCAGCTTCCAGTAATGCCTCTCTTGTTGAGAGTCCTTCTTTCTCTTTATGAATGACTCGGTCAATTAAGACGATCGCGTTTGTCACAACAATTCCGATCAGCATGAGCAATCCAATCATGGCGTTTAAGCTGATGGTTTCTTTTGCTAAAAACAATCCAACGAGCGCGCCAATAATTGTAAATGGAAGCGAGAAGAGAATTGCAAATGGTGCAAGACCTCCGCCAAATGTGATGACGAGAACGAGATACACAATGGCAATCGCTGCGAGCATTGCGAGCCCAAGCTGTGTAAAGGATTCCTCAATATCCGCACTTACGCCGCCTGTGTCAATCGTTACGCCAGATTTCAGATCAAGCTTGTCGACTTTTTTCTGAACATCCTGTGTCACACTTGAGACATCATCTGTTGTCATGTCTCCAGACACTTCTGCGTAGATTTTTCCATCACGTTTTGTCACCGTATTCGCTGTCGTACCATTTCTTACTTTTACGACATCACCAATTCGGACTTCTTGCCCTGTTGGTGTTGTGATCTTTTTATTTTCTAAATCTTTTTTGCTCTTATATTCATCTTTTTCCGTTTGAAGATTCACATCAAGTTCTTTGCCGTCCTCAGTTACTTTCGTCAGTGTTGTTTCACTATTTTGAGGAGCAATCGCTTGAGCGATTTGTGAAGCAGTTAGACCCAGTTTCGCCAGTTTTTCTTGATCTGCATTAAACGTATATTCGTCGTATTTCTCAGATAAGCTTGTGCTGACATTTTTCAGGTTTTTCTCATCTTTTAAGATGTTCTCGACATCTTTTACTGTGCCTTCAATATCGCTTACTTTGTCACCGTAGACATAGTACGTTACTGTATTGCTTGCGCCAGCAGATGAGAAGTCTTGTGATTTCCATTCCCCTTTAGACGTTTTGTCTTGCAGGGCTTTGACCACTTTATCTTTTTCTTTATCAAAGTTTGGCGTGTCTTCATCATATTGTACGAAGAATAACGCACCGTTAGAATTGCCGCCTACACTTGCTGTCAAGGCATTTGAAGAGCCTAGTGAATATTGAACAGTATTGACATGGTCACGTTTGATCAAATATTCTTCTGCTTTTTTCGTTTCATCGATAGCTTGTTCTCTCGTTTGTCCAGGTTCAGGTGTATAAGTCACCATCGCCGTCTTCTCTGCTTCCTGTGGTAAGAAGCTGACACCGACAAGTGGTGCTAAGAATAAGCTTCCGACAAGCATAAGAATGGCAATTCCTGATGTGATCCATTTGTGGTTCAATGTCCAATTGAGTACACGTCTATAACCGCCAGCAAGCTTGCTTGGTTTATGTTCTTTTACCTTTTTCGCTGTGCCGTACAGGTTCTTTTTAAATAGACTGTGTGCCATCATTGGAACAATCGTAATGGCGACAAGGAGTGAAGCCATTAAAGCAAACACAATCGTTAATGCAAATGGGATGAATAGTTCACCAATCATTCCACCCACAAGTGCTAGCGGTAAGAAGACCGCAATTGTGACGATCGTCGAAGACATGATTGGAATAAACATTTCTTTTGTGGCTTCTTTAACGAGTTCTTTTCCTTTTAATGGCTCATCCTTTAATGCCATTCGTCGATATATGTTTTCTATGACAACAATGGAGTCATCAACAACACGCCCAATGGCGACGGTCATGGCACCAAGTGTCATGATATTTAGTGTGATATCCAGCTGATTTAATATTAAAACAGCAATCAACAGAGATAACGGAATGGAGATGACCGAAATTAAGGTTGATTTGATATCTCGAAGGAACAACATAATGATAATGATCGCAAAAATCGCTCCGATGATAGCCTTATTCAGCATTGTGCTAACGGACTCTTTAATCGGTTCTGCTTGATCATATGTGGTACTTACTTTGATTCCTTTGTTATCTTTCTTAAACTTCTCAAGTTCTTTTGTGACTGCTTCTGCTACACTTACTGTGTTGGCATCAGAGCCTTTGACAATTTGCAGACCGATACTGTCTTTTCCATTTGTTCTAGAGATCGATTCTGCATTCTTGACGACTTTAATATCCGCAATCTCAGAAAGCTTAATTGTCGGCAGCTCTACAGATTGATCGCTCGCTGCACTTCCACTAGGTTTCTGCTGGGCTGCTGCTTGCTGCTGACTTGCATTTCCAGCCTGCTGCTCCGCACCTTGCGCACCTGGGTTTTCAGCGCCGCTAGATGGTGCTCCAGCTCCACTGCTTGCACTTGGTGTGACAGGAATTCGCATGTTTTTCAAATCTTTGACGCTTAAAATATTGCCGTCCACGACAACTGATTTTTGTTTGTTGCCAAATGTGTATAAACCTAATGGCACATTCACATCAGAGCCTTTGATCATGTTTTGGACGGTTTCTTCATCTAAACCGTATTCTTTCAATTTTTTTTGTTTAAACGAAAATTCTACTTCTTTGATTTGCTGTCCAGAAGCTTCGACGGAAGATACACCGTCTAATCCTTCAAGTGAAGGGACAAGGTCACCTTCCACTTTTTTCGTCAGGTTTTCTAATGATTCTTTATCACCAGATACACTGAGTGCTAATATTGGAACCGCATTGATACTAAAGCGTGCGATTTTTGGTTTTTCTGCATTTTCCGGAAAATTGATGTTGTTAACTGCATCTTCAATTTCCTTTTTTGCTTCATCCATGTCTTTGTTATAATCGTACTCGACTTGAATCGATGAAGCATTTTCAAAAGAATTGGATGTGACCACATTGACTCCGTTTAGGTTTTGAATAGACTTCTCAATTGGATCGGTCACCTTATCTGATACTTCGTCCGGCGTTGCGCCAGGATACGTTGTAGAAACCGTAATGACTGGAGTGTTGATATTCGGGATTGATTCTTGTTTCATATTCAATCCAGCATATAGACCAGCAACTGTTACGATAATTGTCATGAGCCATACAGCGAACTTATTCTTTAATACAAAATTGATGATCGAATTCATTATGTCCTCCATTTTCCTTTATGTATTGACTGACTGGTCATTCTATATCATAATAAACGGTGATATACAATGCCGTCAACCATTTCTCTTGCGTTTGACGTAACATTCTAAAGCTGAAGGGGCCTTATTTCATGAACGAAAAAAAAGAAAAAATCATTAAAGCAAGCATCCAGTTGTTTGCGAAAAAGGGTTTTTCTTCTACGACCATTCAGGAAATAGCAGATGAGTGCGGAATATCGAAAGGCGCGTTTTATTTGCATTTCAAATCAAAAGAACAGCTTTTCAACCGAGCGTTCGAATATTATATCGACACTTCTATGCAAACTATTGAAACGATTCGAAAAGAGAATCAGCATCTCGCACCGAGAGAGATCTTCCAGAAGCAAATCGCTGAACAGTTTCAGCATTTTGCTGAGAACAAGGATTTTATCATTTTGATCCTCAGCGAGAACATTATTCCAGAAAACCAGCAAATTAAAAAGTATTCAAAAACTGTGAAAAAGCAAATGAATGATGAAATTCAAATTTCCATCTTGACCACTTATGGACAGGAGATCGAACCATTTATAACTGACCTGTCAGTCATGATTCAAGGAATCATCCAATCGTATGTGCAGGTGCTGCTTTTACAAGATCAGATGCAATTATCATTTGATGAGCTCTCTTCCTTTATACTCGAACGATTAGATGATTTGGTTCAAGGTATGCTTCGTTCTCAGACGAAACCGATCTTAAAGCCAACCATTTGGGACGATGAAGCGCCGAACGCTGCATCCCTAGAAGAGGAGCTTCGTTTGTTAAAGCTTGAGCATTTGCTTTCTGATGATACCCTTGTATCCATTGAAGTCATTGAAGAAGAACTGGCGAAAGCTGAGCCTCGTAAGCCAGTCATTCAAGGGATGCTGACGAATTTAGAAAAGTGTGAGGACCCTGCTGTCATAAGAGTAGTCGAACAATTGAAGCTGTTTCTTTCATAACTTTACGTGCTGTTTTTCCGGTTCGTTCACCTTTATCCCCCTTCGAATGTGCACTTTCGCTTATACTTCATTATAAGAAAAGAATCTCCGAATTGATATACGGCGGTGGTCTGAATCTATTATAAGACCCTGTCATTTCAAGCAAAAAAAACCGCCTCTTCTCATGAGGCGGTTTTTGCTATTGTTCATTAGCGTTTTTTGATTTCTTCTAGGAGAATCTTGTTGACCATCGGCGGGTTTGCTTGTCCCTTCGATGCTTTCATGATTTGTCCGACTAAGAAACCAATCGCGCGGTCTTTTCCGTTTTTAAAGTCTTCGATGGATTGCGGGTTGTTATCAAGTGCTTCTGTGACAAGTTTGAGCAGGGCACCTTCGTCAGAAATTTGGACAAGTCCTTTTTCTTTGACGATTGTTTCTGCGTCTCCCCCATTTTCAATCAGCTCTTTGAATACCTTTTTGGCAATCTTAGAAGAAATCGTTCCTTTTTCGATGAGATTGATCATGCCAGCCAGGCCTTGCGGCGTTAGCTTTGTATCTTCCAGCTCTTTTTGAGCTGAGTTTAAGTAGGCAGATACTTCACCCATCAGCCAGTTTGAAGCTTGCTTCGCTTCTGCACCTTCTGAAATGGTTGCTTCAAAGAAATCAGACATTTCTTTTGTCAGCGTCAGCACCATCGCATCATATGCAGGAAGCCCTAGATCATCGATGTAGCGTTTGCGGCGCTCATCTGGAAGCTCTGGGATCGATGCTCTTACGCGTTCTTTCCACTCGTCATCAATGTACAGCTCCACTAAATCTGGTTCTGGGAAGTAGCGGTAATCATCTGAGCCCTCTTTGACACGCATGAGGATCGTCTTTTTAGACGCTTCGTCATAGCGGCGAGTTTCTTGTTCGATCAAGCCGCCAGAAAGCAATACTTGCTCTTGACGTTTCTCTTCGAATTCAAGACCTTTTTGTACGAAAGCAAATGAGTTCAAGTTCTTGAGCTCTGTTTTCGTTCCAAACTCTTCACGGCCAATCGGACGAAGTGAAATATTGGCATCACAGCGAAGTGAGCCTTCTTCCATCTTACAGTCAGATACGCCTGTATATTGAATAATAGATTTTAGTTTTTCTAAGTACGCATACGCTTCTTCTGGTGTGCGAATGTCTGGCTCAGATACGATTTCAACAAGCGGTGTGCCTTGACGGTTGAAGTCAACAAGTGAATATCCGTCGCCTGTGTGTGTCAGTTTACCTGCATCCTCTTCCAAATGGAGACGCGTAATACCGATTCGTTTCGTTTTGCCTTCTACTTCAATTTCAATCCAGCCGTTTTCACCGATCGGTTTATCAAATTGAGAAATTTGATACGCCTTTGGGTTATCAGGATAGAAGTAGTTTTTACGGTCAAATTTTGTATCTGTTGCGATCTCACAGTTTAGCGCCATTGCTGCTTTCATTGCAAAGTTCACCGCTTCTTTGTTCAATACAGGCAGTACGCCAGGATATCCAAGGTCGATGACACTTGTTTGCGTGTTGGCAGCTGCACCAAAAGGTGTCGGCGAGCTGGAGAAAATTTTTGATTGTGTTTTTAGCTCAACGTGGACTTCAAGTCCAATTACCGTTTCAAAGTTCATTCTGATTCACCCCTTACAGTTCAGGTTTTGCTTTATGATGATCTGTTGCTTGCTCGAAAGCGTGAGCCACGCGGTAAACCGTTCCTTCATCAAAGTGCTTACCAATGATTTGCAGTCCTAACGGAAGACCGTTTGCAAATCCACAAGGCACACTGATTCCTGGAACGCCTGCAAGGTTCACAGGGATCGTTAAAATATCGTTCGCGTACATCGTCAGTGGATCGCTTGTCTTTTCACCAATCTTAAATGCAGGAGTTGGCGTTGTTGGCCCTACAATGACATCATACTTTTCAAAAACATCTTCGAAGTCTTTTTTGATCAATGTACGGACTTTTTGCGCCTTTTTATAGTATGCATCATAATATCCTGAGCTAAGAGCGAATGTGCCAAGCATGATGCGGCGTTTCACTTCGTTTCCAAAGCCTTCAGAACGAGTATTTTTGTATAAATCAATCAGGTTTTCTGCATTATCTGTACGGTAGCCATAGCGGATGCCGTCAAAACGCGCAAGGTTTGCAGATGCTTCTGAAGAAGACAGCAAGTAGTAAGTCGCAAGCGCATATTTAGAATGCGGAAGAGACACTTCTTCCCATGTGGCACCAAGTCCTTCTAATACTTTTAACGCTTGAAGAACAGACTCTTTTGCTTCCTCGCCAACACCTTCTCCAAGGTATTCTTTTGGCACTGCAATTTTCATGCCTTTGATGTCGCCAGTTAATGAAGAAAGAAAATCTGGGACGTCGACATTTGCACTCGTTGCGTCCATTTGATCGACTCCAGCAATCGCTTGAAGAACGTATGCATTGTCCTCTACGTTACGCGTAATCGGCCCGATTTGATCTAATGAAGAAGCAAATGCGATTAAGCCGTATCTAGATACACGGCCATACGTCGGCTTCAAGCCCACAACGCCGCAGAATGATGCCGGCTGGCGAATCGAACCGCCCGTATCTGATCCAAGTGAGAATGGCACTTCACCTGCTGCAACAGAAGCTGCTGAGCCACCACTTGATCCTCCTGGAACAGTGTTTAAATTCCAAGGGTTTTTCGTTGCTTTGTAGCCTGAGTTCTCTGTAGAAGATCCCATTGCAAATTCGTCCATATTTAATTTACCGATTGTGACTGCTTCCGCATCTCTTAAACGATTGACAACCGTTGCATCATAAATAGGATCAAAGTTTTGCAGGATTTTACTAGATGCTGTTGTACGTAAATCCTTTGTGACGATGTTATCTTTCACACCGATTGGCATACCGAACAATAGACCAAGCTCGTCCTTTTCACCAACTGCCTCGTCCAATTCCTTTGCATACGCACGAGCTTTCTCTTCGTCCAGTGCAAGGAATGCTTGTACTTTCCCGTCTACTTCATTGATTCGTTTATAAGACTCGTCCACTAAATCAGAAACAGACAGTTCCTTTTTATGTAAAAGCTCTTTTAATTCAGAAATTTTGTGATCAAACAGTGACATGCCTCAGGCCTCCTTTAGTCCAAAATTGATGGCACACGAATATAGCCGTCTTTATGATCAGGCGCGTTTTTGATGACTGCCTCAATGGAAAGACCTTTATTCGGAACATCTTCTCTCATGACGTTTTTCATTTTTAATACGTGTGTTGTTGGTTCAACGTTTTCCGTATCTACCTCGTTTAACTGCTCTGCAAATGAAATGATGCTATCAAGCTGTTCAGTAAACATTTCAGCTTCTTCTTCTGTAATTGCAAGCCGTGCCAAATGCGCCACGTGCTTTACTTCTTCTATTGAAATTCTAGACATGCAGGTTCACCTCCAAAAATGATACGTGTTCGTGGTCATGATCATAAGTCATATACACTTTATCATATCAAATTTTACTGTTCTAAAGCAACTTTACACAGGCGCAGCAAGAGCCCTTTTCTCTCGAAGCATCATAGTGATCCAACAGATAAAGAAAATAGTCATGCAGACCACCTTTTATTTTCAGAAAATTTTTACTTTTATTTACTTTTGTAAGCGTATACAAACTGATTCGTATCACCGATCTGTCCATTTTTTCTTCAAAATGAGGAGGTTTAAGAAGGTTGATCACTTGGGAATACTCTGTTAGGTTAAGTAACCATAGCAGTGAGAAGGGCATTCAATCAAAAAACTAGCCCTGACACTTCTGGATATTTTGATTGAGGTGATGTCAAATTTATACGAAAAAGGTGAGAACACAAAATGAGTATTGAAGTTACAATTTCCTTATCTATTTATTTTATCGGGATGCTTGCCATCGGTTGGTATGCATTCAGGAAAACACATGATTTAAATGATTATATGCTTGGTGGACGCGGACTTGGTCCATTCGTTACAGCTCTTTCAGCAGGTGCTGCGGATATGAGCGGCTGGATGCTGATGGGTGTACCAGGTGAAATGTATAAAACAGGTTTATCGACTACCTGGCTTGCGATTGGTCTCATCGTCGGTGCTTACTTAAACTATCTCATTCTTGCACCCCGTTTACGTTCTTATACAGAAATTGCTGATGATGCCATTACAATTCCTGATTTCTTTGATAAACGATTCAAAGGATCATCTTCTTTATTAAAAGCTGTATCAGCTGTCATCATTTTAATTTTCTTTACGCTGTATACATCGTCTGGGATGGTATCAGGCGGACGTTTATTTGAGTCAGCATTTGGTGCACACTACATGTTTGGACTGATTTTGACGTCAAGTATTGTTATTTTGTATACATTGTTTGGTGGATTCCTGGCAGTGAGCTTAACGGACTTTGTCCAAGGAGCTATCATGTTTTTAGCATTAGTGCTCGTGCCGATCGTTGCCTTTACACAATTAGGCGGACCTGTTGCTACATTCCAAGATATTCAACAGATTGATCCTAAATTGCTTGATATTTTTAGAGGAACGAGCGTCATTGGCATTATATCCTTCCTCGCTTGGGGACTAGGTTACTTTGGACAACCGCATATTATCGTGCGCTTTATGGCGATTACGTCCGTCAAAGACTTAAAACCAGCACGCCGCATCGGAATGAGCTGGATGATTATTTCAGTAATTGGTTCACTATCTGTCGGTTTAGTCGGTGTTGCCTATGTTCATGAAACGGGTATGAACCTTGCTGACCCTGAAACGATCTTTATCGTCTTTTCTAAGGTGCTGTTCCATCCATATATCACTGGATTTTTACTTTCTGCCATTTTAGCGGCGATTATGAGTTCAATTTCGTCTCAGCTGCTTGTCACGGCAAGTGCGATGACAGAGGATTTATACAGAACGTTCTTTAGAAAAAAAGCATCTGATAAAGAGCTCGTGATGATTGGCCGTATGTCTGTACTCGTTGTCGCTGTAATTGCCCTTTGCCTTTCACTTAATCCAAGTGATACCATTCTTGACCTTGTCGGTTATGCGTGGGCTGGATTTGGTTCTTCATTCGGTCCAGTCATCTTACTTTGCCTATACTGGAAGCGAATGAATCATCATGGTGCCCTTGTCGGGATGATTGTTGGGGCGATAGTCGTTCTCACATGGATCACGACAGGCCTTAACCATGCAACAGGTATTTATGAAATGATTCCTGGCTTTACGTTAAGTGGATTAGCTGCCATTATTGTGAGCTTATTGACAAGTAAGCCGTCAAAAGCATCAAAACAGCTATTTAACAAAATGGAAAATCATCTTGAAGAAGAAACAAAATAAAGAACATGAAGGGTCGTCTGCCTTATGCGGATGACTCTCTTTTTAAATTAAATAAAAAGCTTTTCTTTCTTCCGATTCTGAATAAAATAAGAGTTGTGCAGCCATATGGGCTGTGAGAAGATCATATACATGATGTGAAACGTACATGAAGTGAAGGAGCGATACGCATGTTTTGGACAATTGAATGGGATACAGTCTTAAAATTAGCCGTGGCCACCTTAATCGGTTTGATTATTGGGCTTGAACGCGAGCTGAAGAAAAAGCCACTCGGCTTAAAAACGTGTATTGTCATTGCTGTCAGCTCCTGCGTGTTAACCATCATCAGCATTGATGCAGCCTACAATTTCCCTCGAGTCTCTAGGCTTCAAATGGACCCACTCAGGTTACCGGCGCAAATTATATCTGGTGTTGGTTTTATTGGAGCAGGTGTGATTCTGCGAAAAAGCAATGATGTCATCTCAGGTCTTACGACTTCTGCGATGATCTGGGGAGCAGCAGGACTTGGGGTTGCAACAGGTGCAGGATTTTATAAAGAAGCCTTCCTCAGTCTTTTCTTTATTCTGGTTAGTGTCGAATTTCTACCATGGCTCTTCCAGCGGATCGGACCGATTCGCTTACAGGAAAAAGAAATCCGCATCAGAATGTCTCTTTCTGATCGAAACCGTATGACGGATATTTTAAAAGAAATAAAAGCCCTCAACATTCGCATTCATTCTGTTCGTATTGATGATTTAACAGAAAAGAACTATCCGATTATGGAAGTACGTGTACGCGTGCATAAAGATCGCTATACAACCGATGTGTATTTTGATATTAAAGATCTAGAAGGCGTCGTTGGCGTCAAGTGTGATACGGTATAAAAGGTGATGAGGCAAAAGTCTCATCCCTTTTTTTATGGGAAAAGGGGTTGAACCATTGCCCTCATTCAAATAAAATACAAATTATGAAATAAATGATAAAAGGGGATTTTTCATGGGCTCTATGGATCGTAAAAAACGTATTTTTCTTATGAGTGGGATTCTAGCGGTACTCGTATTCGCTGCTTTATTGACCTCACATTATGTCACTCCCGTCTCAACAAATGCAGCAGACAAGAAACAAACGAAAACACCAAAAAATGTTATTTTTATCGTTGGCGATGGAATGGGGATGCCCGTGATCAAAGCCTACCGCACATTCAAGCAGGAAAAGCTTGGTTCTCCAAAAGCACAAACCGTCTGGGACCCGTATTTAGTCGGGATGCAGACCACACACCCAGATGATCCTCGAGATAATATTACCGACTCAGCTGCCGCAGCCACGGCCATGGCGACTGGAAAAAAGACATACAATGATGCCATCGCCGTCAACCAAGAAAAAGAACCTCTTAGAAGTGTCGTTGAAGCAGCAAAGGAAGCACAAATGAAAACAGCCTTTGTTGTCTCATCTGACATCACCGATGCTACACCTGCCGCTTTTGGCACACATAACGTCTCCCGAAAAAACAAAGAACAAATTGCAGACCACTTTTTTGATGAGAAAATAGGCGGAGAGCACAAAGTTGATATCCTTCTAGGTGGCGGCATGCAATATTTTGACCGAAAAGACCGTGATCTTGTGAAAGAATTTGAGAAGAGCGGTTATTCCATACTAAGGTCAAAAGATGATTTAACCTCCCAATCATCTTCGAAAATGCTCGGCTTATTCCAGGAGGACGAGCTGGATCGAGCCATCGATCGTCCAAAGCATGTGCCTACCTTAAAAGCCATGACGCAGTCAGCATTAGCCCAATTAAATCAAGACAATTCGCATGGGTTTTTCATGCTGCTTGAAGGTAGTACCATTGATTCTGCTGGACATGAAAATGATGTGGTCGGCGCAATGAGTGAGATGGAGGATTTTGAGAAAGCAGTCCAAGCGGCTCTTCAATTCGCTAAAAAGGATCAAGAAACACTCGTTGTCATCACAGCAGATCATGCGACTGGCGGCTTTTCGTTTGGTGCAGACGGCATGACAAGTGAAACTGGATATAAATGGGACCCAGCACCTATTTTAGCTGCTAAGAAAACACCTGTGTATATGGCAAAGAAAATCGCAGGCGGACAATCGGTACGTGATGTCCTTCACACCCATATTGATTTCTCGCTCACAAATGAGGAAATCTCACAGGTGGAGAAAGCGGCACAATCAGGGAAGGCCAGTACAATTCAACTCAGCATTCAACACATCTTTGATCAGCGTTCTTTCTCAGGCTGGACAACCTTTGCTCATACAGGTGAGGATGTCCCTGTCTATGCATATGGACCTGGTAAAGCAGCATTTCAAGGCTGGATCGATAATACAAAGCAAGGAAAGAACCTGTTTCATATCATTGAATCACCGTCCACCTATCGCCCATAAAAAAACAATCCCCGCCTCATCACATAGGCGGGGATTTTGATGTTAAGATTGACTTAGCTTTGTAAAGTCAAACGTCGTAATCGGTGCTGCTTGCTCAATGTCGGAGCGGAAGCTAGCGAGCATGGCCTTCTCTTCTTCTCCGATGGTAGCCAAATCAAATGCTTGATGCAGCAAGCCATAGATTAGCACGTGACGTAAGCGAAGGAAGTCAGGAATGTAGGCAAGCCACTCATCCCCAAGCTCATTCTCTTCACGATAGCCTTTAAGGAACTGCTTCATAAAGTTTCCTGCAAAAGCTGCTTTGTCTTCGTATGGAATGACTGGGTACCACAACACATTGTATAGCAAAATGCTAATGTCATTCATAAACCAGTTGTACCCGATATCATCGAAATCAAAGGTCGTAATTTTGCCTTGATCCCAGTGGAAGTTTCCGTGATGAAGATCCGCATGAACCAATCCGTACGTATCCTGATTTTTCGGAAGCTTTGCCAGCTTTTCCATCAACCGATCCGCTTGTTCGAATACAAGCGTCTGATCGGCTGGGACATACTTACGCAATTTAAGCTGCTCCTCTTCATCCCACTCTTGTCTTTTATATCGCGTATCTGACAGCTGATAGCTTTTTGTCAGTTTATGCATGCGGCCTGTGTACTGTCCAAGGGCATAAAATAATTCATCATTCCAGTCTGCCTCTTCGACTTTATGACCCGGTGCTTTTTCATAGACCCGCAGTAAAAATGAACCGCCTTGCCCATCGTCTACTTGCTCGATATCACGGCCATTTAATGAAGCAATTGGTTTTGCAACCGAAAGTCCGCCCTTCGCTAAGTGATGGAGCCATTCCATTTCACCTAAAATATAATCAGGTGATCTGCGGATGGTATGGGTAATTTTTAAAATGAAAGACTCTCCGTCTTTTTTAAGTTCATACACATAGTTTTCTGCATCTGCGATAAAGTGGATGTCACTTCGCTGGACTCCGTATAAATGAGTGGCCTCATCTAAAATTTTTGATTCTTTATATATGGCTTTTACATCTTTATGCATGCTGATTCTCCCTCTTCATATATTTTGCTAATTCTCGAATGGTGTGTTTTTCAGCAAAATTCAAATCATCAACATACCAACCCTTCTTTTCTATCTCTACTTCCATTTTGACAGCAAGTAAAGAATTTCCTCCTAAATCGAAAAAGTCGTTGTCAATTCCTACTTTTTCCACATGAAGAATGTCACACCAAATCTCAAGAAGCAATGCCTCGCGTTCATTGGTTGGCTGTGCGTAAAGTCCCTGATCCTGCGTTAGTTCCGTCTTTAATAATGAACGAAGACCTTCTTGATCATGTACCTTAAGGGCTTTTACATACCCGCTGTGCAGCGTTTGATCTGTTTGAACCGTTTCCCATGTGTAACCTTCAGAAGCTGAATGACTTGCTGTCTCCACCCTTTGACCCTCTATTTCTTCAGCCGGGTGCTGACGAGGTGACAGGTGGTCGACGATCTGAATGTGATCGCTCAGTGAACCGATTTCTTCCACTTGTATCCGGTATGTTTGCTGCTCCCCCATCTCCTGCATCTGGTGCTCTTTCATAAATGACTTGAATAGCTCATTACGTCCAGTCGATGCAAATGTGAATTCAATAGAAGAAAGCTGGTGCTGACGGCTATATTCAGCGAGCCATGTCAGACATTTTTGCTCAATCCCTTTCCCTAGAGCACGGCAGCTTAGCATCCATGCATCAATGATCAAGGTGTCGCCTGCATGATGAGCCAAGATCGCCCCTACAATTCCTTCATGACTGAAGCGATCCGCTGCCTCGATAATCCAACCCTGAACAAGCTCATTTTCCATCCGCTCTCTCAGCTGCTGTTCATCAAAGCGCTGATCATTTAAGCGGAATTGGTTAATGCGACTGCTCATTTGCGCCACGCGGGCAAGGTGCTTTTCTCCCCACTTTGTTACACTCATGTTCAAATTCAAATCTTGTAAAAATTGCTCCATTGACGGCGATTCTGCTTTCTCCTTTTGACGAGCTTTTTCAGCCTTGTAGCTCGTTGTTCGCCCTCTATCTTCTTCTGTGACATCATAGCGGTCAAATGCCCAAGCATGCTGAGCGAATAATGGGATCGCTTTTTCATTGGCAGGTAGTAGCAGTGTCATCACTTCAGGCAGCTCTTCATTCATACGCAAGCACTGAGCAGGATCATCGTCTAAGAAAATAAACTGAGATAATGAAAGATTCAGTGAATCTGCCATTTCTTTGAGATGTGCCGGTTTACTTTCCCAATTGATCCGCCAGTCGACAATATCGTCTTTTTGCAAGATCATATCTGGGTGGTTTTCAAACACGCGCCACACATCTTCTTCATTATTCCTGCTGCTTAAGACAAGCAAGAGACCTTCTTTTTGCTTTTGTTTTAAAAAGCGCTGAAGCATTTGATGTTCTGGCGTAATATCGATGCCTTCTATACCGTCTTCTGAAACGACACCTCTCCAAAGCGTGTGATCACAATCAATGGCCGCTACCTTAAATGGTGCACCTTGCCATGCAATGAACTCGCGTGCGACTTTTGTACCGATGGCTCCACAAAAGACTTCTGTGAATGGGAGATGTGCGGCTTGCTCTCCTTTTGCATCAAAGATGTCATCTATCTGATAGTGCTTCGCAAGCTGACGGCAGTCGATTAATTGAACACCGTCTATCTCAGATAATTGAGCAATCCACTCTCGTTCCACATCTTGCAGCGTGTCTTTAAGAGCAGCACTTATCGGCAGAATCCCAACAAAATATAAGTTATGTTTCGTTTTTGATTTCAGAACGTTTGCAAGTTCTTCAGCATGCTCTGCAGCCAGTTTTTTCTTTTCTTCCAGTGAAAGATGAGCTGGACCCGTGATATCCTCTAATCGAATGAGCAGAAGGTTCGCACCGTTTTTCTTCTGTGAGATAAGGCTGCGCTCATTTAGTAATTCCTGATATACCTGCCCATACGGTGCAAATTGAACATCAAGCTGCACATCAAACTGCTTGGTCCAGTACTGAATGTAAGGTGCGATTGGATCTGCTGTAAATGTCGAGCTAACTGTAAGTACGAGCGGTGCTTTTTCCTCTGCACGCTCCCTTTTCTCCTTTGCTGCCTGTTCTTCTTCCTCTGTAAGCACATCGAAATCCTTGAGCAGTTGATCAGGTGTTTGAACAGCCTGTTCGACCAAGTGCTCGAAGTGCTTGACGAACGCTTGCATTGTCTCATGTTTAAACAGCGCAAGATTGTATTGAAGGACGCACTTTAACTCCCCCGTTACTTCTCTGACAACATCCATTTTCATATCGAGTTTGGAAATTCCCTTTGCAAACTCATGTGTTTCGAATGTTAGTCCATCGGCTTCGATTTTAATATTCGGATCGTACTCATTATGGTAGATGAGCATTGTATCAAAGAATGGATTGCGATGCGGTCTTGTTTTTGGATTCAGATGCTCAACCATTTTGTCAAATGGGTACTCTTGATGGTCATACGCATCCAGCAATACTTGCTTTGTCTGCGCCAGTTGCTCTGTAAAGGTTGATTCTTGTACCATGTCTAGTTTAATTGGCAGGAAGTTTGTAAACATGCCAATTGTATGCTCGATATCTGCATGACGCCGTCCAGCCACAAGTGAACCGACAATCAGCTCCTCTTGATCTGCATAACGTGAGAGCAGTAGCCCATAGAGCTGGAACAAGATAACGTTATTTGTCAGCTGATACTGTTCAGCAAGCTGTTCAATTTTCTCAACGATGTGCGGTTCAATATTGAATTTGATCGCTCTTCCTAAGAAGGATTGTTCCTTCCGTTCAAAATCATATGGCATTGTCAAAGTTGGCACATTTGAGCCAATTTGCTGCTTCCAATAATCCTGCTGCTTTTGAAACATCTCGCTGCGGAAATATTTGTCTTGCCATTCTGCATAATCTTTATATTGAACAGTGAGTTCCGGCAAGGTTTCCCCTCGATAGAGCTCAGTAAATTCTTTAATAAAGATGTTCATGCTCGCTCCATCCGCCACAATATTATGCATATCGACTAATAAGAGGTGATCGTTAGCTGCGATTTTCACAAAACGCACACGGATCAATGGTGCAGCCTTTAAGTCAAATGGACGAATGAATTCATCGATTTGTGCTTCTAATCCTTCTTCATCAGCCTCTGTCAATTCAACAGCAAATTGGAAGTCATCATGGACACGCTGAACTGGTTCACCATCTTTTAATTCAAAGGTCGTTCGCAAGGTTTCATGACGATCAATTAATTGCTTGAAGGTCTGCTCAAAGCGCTCGACGACAATTTCCCCTTTACATCTCAGTGCCATCGGCATGTTGTAAGAGGTCACTTGACCAATACGCTGATGAATGAGGAATGTCCGTCTTTGAGCAGCAGATAATGGATATGTGTCTTTCTTTTCGACTGGTTCAATCTTGAAATATTGATGCTTCTCTGCCTTTTCGATGAATGCTTGGAGCTTTTCAATTGTCGGATTGTTAAACATGTCTGTGAGCGTTAGCTCTACACCAAACTCTTTGTGAATTTGAGAAATCAGACCGGTGGCATTTAACGAATGTCCGCCAAGCTCAAAGAAATGGTCGTCTCTTTCCACCTTTTCAATTCCTAAAATGTCTTTCCACATCCGCTGTAACGTTGCCTCAATGTCATTCGATGCGGCGGCATGGACTTGATTGTTTTCTTCTATTTCCTGCCCTTTGTTATCCTTTGGCACCACCATTTGCACACCTGAGGATGAAGATAATGCAGATGTATCTACCTTTTCAATCCAATATCGTTGTCGTTCAAACGGATAGGTCGGCAAGGATACTTTTTGATTTGATGTCTGATTTCGCAATTTTTTCCAGTCAACCGGCACCCCTTGAAGCCAGATGTCACCCAATCTTCCCAGCAGGTAGCGGTCGTCGGCTGCCTCTTCTTTTGGATGACGCATCAATGGAATCGGCTGCTGATGATGTTCCTTTGAAGCTTGGCGAATAAAGGCACTTAACGTATTCCCCGGTCCGACTTCAACGAAAATAGGATCAAGCTCCGTTAATAACGTCTCTGCTCCATCACGGAAACGAACCGCTTGCCGCAAATGATTAGCCCAATATGCCGGGTCTTGCACTGCTTCATGGTCAATCCACGTACCTGTGACGTTAGAAATATACGGGATAGACGGCGCATTGAATTGATACTCAGCTACCTTTTCTTTAAATGATGGCAGGATGTCATCCATCATTTTAGAATGGAAGGCATGAGAGGTGTGAAGCTTCCTGCACCCATGTCCAGCAGACTCCAGCTTCTCAGCAAGTGCATCAATGGCTGCGGTCTCACCTGACACTACGCACAATTCAGGACCATTTACTGCTGCAAGTGAAAGATCATCTGTTAAATATGGCAGCACGTTTTGTTCACTCAAAGGAACACTCAGCATAGAGCCTTTTGGAAGCTGGCTAATGAGCTGTCCGCGATAAGCCACAAGATCTACGGCATCTTCAACAGATAGTAAACCAGATACGGCAGCAGCCGTATATTCTCCAATACTGTGACCGATCAGTGCCTGCGGTTTGACGCCAAAATGAATCAGCAATTTAGCCAAAGCGTATTCCACACTAAAGAGAAGCGGCTGCGTATATTCTGTTTGATTGATCAACTGACGATCATCACTTGCTTCTGTTGAGAATAAAATACGAAATGGGTCAACTGAGACATGCTGTTTGAATTGATTCAAGCATTGATCCAGCGCTTCTTTAAAGACTGGATATTTGTCATAAAGCTGACGCCCCATGTCTACATACTGAGATCCTTGGCCTGGGAAAAGAAAGACGACTGGACGGCTCGATGTTTGGGAGCTAGCCGTCTTGACCACCTCTTTTGACCTTTGATTCAGCGCCTGTAACATATCCGCCGTGTTACTTCCAAGAATGACACGTTTATGTGGGAAATGATGGCGCCCTGTTTGCAGCGTATAGGCAACGTCACTTAGACGAACATGCTGCTGATGCTGAAGTAAGTAGTCCGCAAGGCGATCCGTCATTTTTTCAAGAGCTGCTGGTGTTTTGGCAGATAATAAAAGAAGTTCACTATCCTCAGGGCTATCAGCGGCAACACGTGTAGCAGGTGCTTCTTCTAAAATGACATGAGCATTTGTTCCACCTATCCCAAATGAGCTTACACCTGCTCGGCGAGGAGATTCCTGCGTGCTCCATGGCGTCAAGTCTGTGTTTACAACGAAAGGCGAATTGGCAAATTCAATTTTTTCATTTGGTGTTTCAAAATGAATGGTCGGCGGAATCACTTGATGCTTTAAGCTTAAAACGGTTTTAATAAAGCCCGCGACACCTGATGCATCATTTAGATGACCAACATTTGATTTGACAGAGCCAATGCGGCAAAAGCCTTTTTTATCTGTATCAAATGCTTGCTTGAGCGCTTCAATTTCGATCGGATCTCCGAGGGTTGTCCCGGTTCCATGTGCTTCAATGTACGAAATGGTTTCAGGTTCCACCTCAGCCATTCGAAGTGCTGTCTTAATCGCTGAAACTTGACCTTTCGTACTCGGCGCTGTATATCCTACTTTTCTATTTCCATCATTATTAATAGATGACCCTTTGATGACAGCATAAATGTGATCGCCGTCTTCAATGGCATCCTCTAAATTTTTTAAAATAACGGCTCCTGCACCATCACCAAAAACGGTTCCATCGGCTTTGTTATCAAAGACGCGGCAATGCCCGTCAGATGAATGGATCATGCCTTCTTGATAAAGATAACCTGATTTTTGCGGCAGACGAATGGACACGCCACCTGCAACAGCCATATGACAGTCGCCGCTTAATAAAGCCTGAACGGCTAAATGAATCGACACCATCGAGGTCGAGCAGGCGGTTTGCACCACCATACTCGGTCCCTTCAGATTTAATTTATATGAAATCATCGTCGCTAAATAATCACGCATATTCAGAACGGCAGCTTCCAGTGTTTTCGAATCCTCACCTTGAGCCGCCCCTTGAAGTGCTCTCATGACCCATTCTGTATTGATCCCTGCACCTGTATAAAGACCGATTTGCCCTTTATATTCAAACGGATCGTATCCAGCGTCTTCAAGCGCCGTCCACACACATTCATGAAACAGTCTAAACTGCGGGTCCATCATGGCCGCTTCCTTTGGTGTATAGTCAAAGAAATCTGCATCAAATAAATCAACATCATCTAGCATCCCTTTTGCTTTAACAAAACGGGGATTTTTTAATAAAGCTTCATCTGTACCTTCACGCCGTAATTCTTCTTCTGTAAAAAAGGAGATTGTTTCTTTTCCCTTTTTCAGATTCTCCCAGTACTCATCTACATTTTTGGCCCCTGGAAAACGACCTGCAAGACCGATAACAGCAATTTCTGCGCCATGATAGTGATTCGTTGTATCATTCATTCTCGATTCCGCCTCTCAATCTTTTATTCCGTTGCTGTTTAAAACGAGCTCTTCGATCACCTGAAGTGACGACGGCTAGTTCTTCTTCCATCACTTCTTCCTTCGAGTCCTCAGAAGGCTGGATATATTTCGCAAGCTCTGCAACAGAAGGGTACGTAAACAACGTCACAACCGCTTCATTTGTTTGAAGTGCTTGATTTAACCGATTGGTGACTTGGACAATATCCAGCGAGCTTGCGCCGAGATCGAAGAAATTGTCGTGAATGCCCACTTGTTCCATGCCCATAAAATCCTGCCATACTTGGCAGATCGCTTTTTCAGTTTCATTTCGAGGCGCCACATATGGATTGCCCAGCTCTGGTCTTTCGTGCTTAGACACTTCATACGAATCCTCATCCGCTACGGTCTTAGGCTCTAGTGACAGCCATTGATCTATCCGTTCATCAAGATTTCCTGTGGACACGAGCATGTGTCGATTCTGCCGGCTAGACAGAACATACTGGAACAGCTCAGCACCCTCTTCTGGTAAAATCGCAAGCTCATTGATCGATTCACCTATTGTGGATTCTAGCTCACCCCAGAAATTCCACGCATCCCAGTTCACACACATCCACGGGGTTTGACTATGTTGATTAAGTCTAGCTGCAAATGCATCCATATATAAGTTAGCCGCTGAGTAAGCAGAGAATCCTAAGCCCCCAAGCAATGCACTAATGGAAGAAAAGAGAAGACAAAAGTCTGCTTGTTCTTGTTCCAGCAGCTGCTCTAGCACATCGAGCCCTTTCACCTTTGATTGGAATTGATCCTCTCCCTGCGCCAGTGTAGAAGGGATATCTTTGATTGCACGGAAGGATGTACTTCCTGGTAATCCTGCTGCATGGAATACACCATGAACGCCGCCATGCTTTTTGCGAATGGCATCAAATACATGTTTCATTTGATCAAGATCTCCTGCATTCGCCTGCACCGCTTCTACTGTTGCACCTAATCGTTCGAGCTCAAGCACCTTCTCAATTCTCGTGCGCTGCGCTTCATCGGCATTTGCTTGTTGAACATATGACGCCCATTCATTTCTTGGCGGCAATGCCGTTCTTCCAGTTAAATAAAGATGTACATTTCCTTCCTTCGCCAGCATCTTTGATAAAACAAATCCGATACCGCCTAAACCTCCTGTGATCAAATAAACACCATTTGGCCTAATCATCTTCGGAAGTCCATCTTCTTTTTGCAGCGGCAAATGCTTGTAGCTCTGCACCCAGCGCTTTCGATGACGATACGCCACAAGCTGGTCCTTTCCAGGCTGCATGATTTCCTGCACAATAAGATCGACAAGGACTTGTTCCTTCCAAGAAATGACTTCTGGCACGTCTTCCACATCGATATTCCAGCACTTAATATGATGGTATTCCTGTGAAATGACTTTACATGGTCCAAGCATTGCACTTTTCTCTGCACATATCGACTCATTGCCTGTGACTGGCTGAATTCCGCTAGTGATCGTAAACAGACGGCATTCTCGAATATTTTTTTGGGCAGCAATCGCTTGAGATAAGAAAATTAAACTGTAATAGCCTTTTTCAATGTGCGCCTGAAAAGCGGCTTGACGATTCGAGTTGTCATCTTCTTTCGCAGCTTCCCATAAATGCAGAATCCGCTGAATATTGATGCCTCTATTAGACAATGAATCTAGCATGTTTCGGTAGTGCTGGCCTTCTGCCGGATTGATCGTAAACGACTCATCTTGCTCTTGATAAGCTTCACCCTTTGTGACAGAAATGACCTTGATACCTTGTTGCGTAAATGAATGGGTAAACAGTTCATGAAAAGCATCCTGTTCCTTGAAAATGAGCCACGTTTGTTCTTCTGTTTCTTTTTCGAAAACTGGTTTTAGCGGCTGCTGCTCCCAAGAAGGCAGGTAGAACCATTCTTCCATCTCTTTTTTCTTCGTTTCTTTAGGAGCGGATAGCTGCGGAGACGCGGGCTTTCCTGCTTCAATCCAATATCGTTTCCGCTCAAATGGATAGGTCGGTAGCGATACGAGCTGACGTTCCTCTTGAGTTGGATGTTGCTGCGCTTTGACCTCGTAGCCCCCTGCCCATAGCTCTCCTATTCTCTTTAAGAAATATGCATGGTCATCCGCTTGTTCTCTCGTATGCCTCACCATATTCAGGACATCATGATGAGACTCCTTGTTTTCATGACGTTTCGCTAATGCCGTCAAGCTGTTTCCAGGTCCAACTTCAATGAGTGCTCGTACTTCATCCGTTAACAGCTGAGATAGACCTTCATGAAAACGAACGGTTCCACGCAGGTGGTTCGTCCAATAAGATGCTGTCATCACCTCTTCGCTTGTCGCCCAGGTGCCTGTCACATTCGATATAAACGGAATCGCCGGCTCGTGCAATTCTACTTTCTCTACGAATTGTTGAAACGCCTCAAGCATCGGCTCCATCATGTAGGAATGAAAGGCATGAGAAGTATGGAGCTGTCTTGTGACAATTCCTTTGTCTTGCAGTTTCATTTCAAATGCAGCGATATGCTCTTCTCTTCCAGAAACGACACAAAGGTCTTTTGCATTGACAGCAGCAACAGAAAGCGATTCATCGATCATTGAGATGAGCTCCGCCTCGGGTAATTGCACACTAAGCATCGCGCCTTTTTCCATGTCTTGCATCAATCTTCCTCTTGCCATCACGAGTGTTAATGCAGACTCGAGAGAAAAGACCCCTGACAAACAAGCGGCAACGTATTCGCCGATACTGTGTCCAATCATTGATTCTGGCTCAACACCGCTATGCTGAAGCAATTTGGCTAATGCATACTCAAATATAAATAGAAGCGGCTGGGCATTTGACGTTTTTGTGATGTCTTCGTTCGTTTCATTCTCGGAAAAAACAATGCTCTTTAAATCCACTTGCTCCGTTTCCATTACATATTTAAAGCATCTATCTACTTCCCATTTGAACACTGGCTCTGCATCATATAATCCGCGCATCATACCAGCATACTGAGCGCCTTGACCCGAAAACATAAAGGTCGCTTTACGCCATTTTTTGCTTCGGAACACACTCGTTTCAAGCTGTTTCTGCTGCATCCATTCATCAGCAGACGCGAGTACGATCGCTTTTCGGTATGGAAATTGCTTTCTACCATACCGTAATGTATAAGCAATATCTTCAAGTGGGACTTGAGGATGCTGGATCACATACTGCTTTAATCGCTCTGTCATTTCCGCCAAAGCAGTATCTGTTTTTGCAGATAAGACGAGCAGCTGCTTTTGGTTAGAAGCTGGCTTCTGCTTCGCCTGTATGCCCTCTTCTATGATCATATGGGCATTCGTTCCGCCAATACCGAAAGAGCTAACTCCCGCTCTTCTCGGACCATCTGCTTCCTTCCAATACAACGCCTTTTGATTCACATAAAACGGTGTATCTTTGAAAGGAATCTCCTGATTGGGTGATTCATAATGAATGGTTGGCGGAATCGTTTTATGCTGGAGAGCCAAAATGGCTTTAAACAGACCTGCAATCCCTGCCGCACTATTTAAGTGTCCGACATTACTTTTCACAGAACCGATCGGAATCGTCAGCGGATCTGTCCCTTTGAACACTTGACTAAGAGCAGATACCTCAATTGGATCTCCCATGTTTGTCCCCGTACCATGAGCTTCTACATAACCAATGGACGCGGGGTCGATACCTGATTTTTCATACGTTTCTTTTAAAACCTCTGCCTGTCCTTCCACACTCGGAGCGGTAAAACCAGCTTTTCGGCTGCCATCATTGTTCACACCAACCCCTTTGATGACCGCATGAATCGGGTTACCGTCTCTCATCGCATCTTCATAACGTTTTAGCAGAACAATCCCCGCTCCATCTCCGAAAATGGTTCCGCTCGCCTCTTGGTCAAACGGTCGGCAATGTCCATCCTTTGATTGAATCATCCCATCTTGATAGATGTAGCCGATATTTTCTGGAGAACTAACAGTCACACCGCCTGCCAGTGCTGCATCACATTCTTGATTCAATAATGCTTGACAGGCCATGCCAATATTGACAAGTGAGGTCGAACAAGCTGTTTGCATGGTCACACTAGGCCCGTGTAAATTCAATTTATAAGAAAGCTGTGTACTAAAGAACTCACGATCATTTAACAGCATGGCGCTGAATTGCTCAGTTGCTTCCATTTGATGGGCAAAGCGCGTCAGCCACTCATGGTTTGGACTCGTTCCTGTATAAACGCCAATTTTCCCTGCCATTCGATCAGGGTCACAGCCAGCATCCTCCAGCGCTTCCCAAGCACATTCATGCAAGAGCCTGAACTGCGGATCCATTAGCTCTGCCTCTCTAGCAGAATAGTTGAAGAAGTCTGCATCAAAGCCTTCGATTTCTTGTAAACGACCTTTTGCTCCAATGAAATTCGGATGCTGGTAGACAGACGCATCCAGCCCTGCTTTCTTGAGCTCTTCTTCTGTGAAAAAGTGAATCATTTCCTCGCCATTCACAAGTCGCTGCCAAAAGTCTTCTAGCGATGAAGCTCCCGGGAATCTTCCAGCCATTCCGACAATCGCAATATCCGTTTGCTCCTGAGACGTGTTTTTTACTTGGCTAGAAGCAGGCGTTTGAATCTGTTCTGACTGTTCTTCAAACAAATATTCAGCAAGACTTGCCACTGTCGCAAACCGATACAATTGCACAGTGTCAATTTGCTTGTCAACATGCTCAGATATTTTCGCTGCAAGCTGAGAAATATCAAGGGATGTCGCACCAAATTCGAAAAATGGCGATTCATCATCTATTTGATCAAACCCAAAATGAGTTTGCACAATGTCGTGAATGTCTTTTTGTAAAGAAGCGAGTGAAGCAAAGACACGCTGTTCATTCTGCGGCTTTTGTGGTTCAATGGCTGCCATCGTATTTGTTTGTGCAGAGAAATCAGTTTTATGAAATGGGTACCCAGGTAGCGGAATACGCTGTCTGTTCTTCTCATCTGTTATTGGGAAAGCTAAGCCGACCCCCATTTCCCAAAGAACACCTGCGATTTGAAGCATGTCTCCATCAAGTGGTTCGGTTGTTTTTTCTGCTCCCTTTTCAACTACAATCCCTTGTTTCGTTGAAAGGTCAATGATCAAAGCTGGTGATTCTTGCTCAACTATTAATGATTTTACAGGCTGATCCATAGTAAGAAGACCCTTTACAGACGATGGGTCGAAAGTGGTTAGTTCCTCCCCAGTTTGCTGCAAGTAAACAGGCTGTTGGAGTGTCCTCTGAGGCAGGGAAGCCAGCCTTTGATTAACCGTCTCGGTATCATGAAGATGGTACACAATAGTTGCCGCATCGTTTAGCTCAAGGCCGCCTGCTGCATATAAAGCTGTCCAGACGCCGCTACCTTCTCCAACCCATCCATCTAGTTCAATTCCGAGTGATCTTACCATGCTGGCAAAAGCCGATGTCATGATCAGCATCGCCACTTCTGATTGACTGCTTTGTTTAGGATGGAACAGCTCATCTTTTTTGATAGGTACCGCGGATTGGACGAGGCTTATGATTCGATCCACTTCTATTTTGAAAGAAGAATCTTTCTCATACAGCTTGATGTAATCACGTAAACCTGACTCATGATACCCCGTCAGCTTCATGCTGATCCGTTTATAAAAATGACTTTCTCTGCCTGCTGTCTCTTCATTCAGCAATTGCAGCTCCGCTAATAATTCATCCCGCGTGGAACAGACAAACGCCTTTCGATATTTGAAAGCCTTTCTTCCACTTTGTAAGGTATAAGCTGCTTCACCAAGTGAGAGATCAGGATGTGAGGAGACATATTCCTTTAAGTTTTTTGTCATGTTCTTCATGTCATGCGTTGATCTAGCTGACAGCACGATTAATTCTTTGGACGAGGCGTTGCTGTTTGCTTTTCTCGGCTTTGCCTCTTCTAAGATGACATGAGCATTTGCTCCCCCTATACCAAAGGCACTGACTCCCGCTCTCCTTGGCAATTGAGATGCCTTCCACTCCTCTTTGTCTGTCCCAACATAAAATGGGGTTTGATCAAAAGAAATGCGGTGATTCGGTTTCTCAAAGTGCGGCATCGGGGCAAATTGACGATGATGTAGCATCATGACTGTTTTGATAAAACCAGCTACACCGCTTGCGGCATCTAAATGCCCAATATTGGCTTTGACTGATCCAATTCGGCAATAGCCTTGTTGATCTGTTTGAAAAGCACGGGTAAGCGCCTCAATCTCAATCGGATCTCCAACAGGCGTCCCCGTTCCATGCGCTTCGATATAAGAAATCGTCTCTGGTTCTGTCTCAGCCATTTCTAACGCAGATTCAATGACACTTGCCTGTCCACTCACACTTGGGGCTGTATAACCGACTTTATTGCTCCCATCATTGTTCGTTGCAGATCCTTTTACGACAGCATAAATAAAATCTCCATCTTCTATCGCATCTTTTAATCGTTTTAGCACAACAACGCCTGCACCTTCACCAAAAATGGTTCCTTTTGCTTTTTCATCAAACGGACGGCAATGACCATCAGGAGAATAAATCATTCCTTCTTGGTATTGATAGCCTGTGATTTGCGGCTGATGGAGTGTGACACCTCCTGCTAACGCAAGGTCACATTCACCGCCGATTAATCCTTGGCAGGCCATATGGATAGCAACAAGCGATGTGGAGCAAGCCGTTTGCACCGATACGCTTGGACCTTTTAGATTTAATTTATAGGCAATCCGAGAAGCAAAGGATGGGTCATTGAGATGCATGATTTGAAACACATCTTCGTTCTTTGCAAGTGACGACATATGCTGCCCCATCCACGATAGATTGCTAGATGCGCCGGCATAAAGTCCAATTAATCCTTCGTATTGCTCGGGCTCATAGCCTGCATCCTCTAGCGCATGCCATGTGCATTCATGCATCAATCGAATTTGCGGGTCCATAATAGATGCCTCTCGCGGAGAGTAGCCAAAAAAGTCTGCATCAAATGATGATGCATGCTGTAAATATGGCTTTGCCTTGACATAATCAGAACGTTTTAGCAGCGTTTCATCTACACCCGCTGCCTTTAATTCTTCATCAGTGAAAAACGTAACGGATTCTTTCCCTTGCGATACATTTTCCCAAAACGCTTGCACATTCGGTGCCTCGGGAAACGTACCTGCTAATCCTACAACTGCAATTTCAAGTCCAGATTCGCTCCATTGCTCTTGATCAGACATACGCTGCATTTCTCCCATCTATTTTCGTTTTAATCTCTGTTTACGGCGGTTCTTCCCATCTGCCATCGCCTGTTTGCGGAGATTAGATGACTCAGTGACAGCTTGCTTTTCTTCCTTCACTCCATGTATCTTCTTCAGTTCTGCAGCCAATGACGCAATCGTTGGATGACTATACATCATGACCACTGGAACCTCTATACCATAAATTGATTTAATATGACCGCTCATCTGCAGTAAATCAAGGGATGTCGCACCCATTTCAAAGAAGTTCTCATTCACATCCGGTTCATGAGGAAAAAAGGAGCTGAGTACATCACACAATGATGCTTCTAGACGATCATCTATGACCTGCGATATTTGTTGAGTCGACTCTTCTTCCTGCTGCATAGGTGTTAATCGGTGTTTCATTCTCTCACCCATGTCTCGAACAGAAACAAGAATTTGCGGATAATCTAAACGCAGCACTTCCTGAAAGGCCTTGATTCCTTCACCTGGTGAAATTCCCGCCTGCTCCTCGAGCGTCATCATGTCATTGACTTTGGCCGCTAATGCTGAGTTGTGTGCCATACCGACTTTTTCCCATCGATCCCAGTTTAAAGAAATCACTGGCTTTCCTTCCTGCCTCTTCTCATGAGCAAAGCTGTCCATAAAAGCATTGGAAGCGGCATAAGCCACTTGTCCAGCCGCTCCAAGAAAGGACACTAGGGATGAACAAAGTAAAAAGAAGTCGAGCGTTTCATCCTTGAGTGTTTCATCCAGCACATAGGTCCCGTTGATTTTTGCCTGACACATGCGAATTTCATCGTCTGCTGTTCTTGCTTGGATGATCTTCCCATCTGCCTCTCCTGCCGCATGGATGACACCATGTAAATCACCAAATGATGTATGAGCCAGCTGGATCGCTTTCTGCACGGCGTCTTTATCTGACACATCACCGTGTACAGTTAGTACATCAGCTCCTAACTCTTCAAGAGTCATCAGCTTTTTCACGGTTTCAGCTTCTTTCCCATCCGCATCACGCAGCTCATGCCATGCAGAGCGTTCACGTATTTGTGATCGGCTGAGGAACACAAGTTTTGCTTGATACGTTTCTGCTAAATGTTGAGCTAGTGTGAAACCAATGCCTCCCATACCGCCGGTCAGGAGGTAAACACCATGAGTCCTGATAGGCTGTGTGGACGATTCCTCTTTCCTTAAAGGTGTACTTGAAGCTTTTCGAACCCACCTACTGTTCCCCCGATACGCCACGACTGCCTCTTGATCGTGCATTGCAACCTCATATGAAAGAAATAGCGGCCAGTCCGCCTTTGTTTCCTGACATAAATCAATGTGCTGACACGCAATATGCTGATATTCTTGAGGAATGGTCAGAGCTAATCCAGTACATGTTGCTTGAAGAGGATTGACCTTCTCCATCCCGATAACATCATGCGCTTGGTTTGTCACAAGGTGAAGACGGATGGTTGTGTTATGATGCTGACTGATCAGCCTGACGAGATCAAGTACAGATAAGTAGTTCGGCTGATCACCTGTATCTTCTGTTAGTTCATCATGCATCCAGATGATCTCTTCCGGTATAAATCCAGATTGCTGCAGTTCAGCCATCACCCACTCTAAGTGTGACAGCATATGAACGTCAGCCTTCATCACCTGGTCATTTTCTTTGATCGTATGATCACTTTGACAGACGCTGACAACCTCTGCATGCCGCTCTTTCAAATAAGCGGCAATATGACCATTTTTCTCAAAAACCAAGATACGCTTCCCTTGATGATGCTGCTCTTTTAGTACAGGTGCAGAGCGCTCCCATACCGGAATGTAAAACCAGTCTTGAAAATCAGCGGAGAGTGTCTCCCCCATTTCTGATGGTGCTAAATTGCTCATCAGCTGATCCGCTTTAAACTGCGGAGAGGGGAATATTTGATGCTCAAATGGATATGTTGGCAGTGACACTCGATATGGGGTCTTTTCTTTTCTGACAGCGCTCCAGTTCGGTTCCACTCCAAAACTCCACAGCTTCCCTATAGCCTTTTTCATATATTCATCATCAGCAGCTTGTTCTTTTGGATGTCTCACCAATGAAACAGCCGCTGCTTTGTTCACATCATAGTCATCATGTCGTCTCACAAATTGAGTCAACGTATGACCTGGTCCCACTTCAATGAAAACCACTTCACCAAGTCCAAGTAACGTCTCTAATCCTTGACTAAATAAAACAGGCTGCCTGATATGAGATGCCCAGTAATCAGGCGATGAGGCTTGCTCATTTGTTAACCAGCTTCCTGTCACATTCGAAAGGATCGGAACCTCGCCCTGCTGATAGGTGATCTCTGAGAGAGCGTTCTTAAACTGTACGGACGCTTCAGCCATCATACTCGTATGAAAGGCGTGAGAGGTTTTCAATGTTTGGACAGAAGCTCCTCTTTTTTCAGCTTGTTCGAGATAGATCTGTAACCGTTCTGGAGGACCGGAAACAACAGATAATTGTGAGCTATTCACCGCAGAAAGCTCGACACCCTCTGGAAGATCATGTTCAATCTCTTCGGCAGGGAGTGACACTCCGGCCATTTCACCCCGAGGCATTTTTTGCATCAAACTGCCTCTTTTTAAAACGATCCGGATTGCATCTTCGAGGTGTATGATACCGGCCACGCAGGCAGCTGTTATTTCTCCAATACTATGACCAATGAAATAATGCGGACGTATGCCTAGTCCCATCAGCTTCGATGCGAGCGCATACTCAAAACTAAACAAGATGATTTGTGTATATGATGTTTGCTGTATGAGTTGTTCTGCTTTTATGAACTCTTCTTCGGTTGTTGGATATAACACGTTCTCGATCTCAACACCTGATAAAGATAAAATGATGGCAAAACATTTCTGAAGCGTTTGTTTAAATTCAGGATCTTTCTCATATAAATCCTTGCCCATATTCACATACTGAGCACCTTGTCCAGAAAACATCCAGACAACTGCCGGCTGTTGAAAGGCCTTTTGCGGCTGTCCAGCTGACTGGAATGTGCGGTCAGGCCCTGCAAGAAAAGCTTGTCGATAAGGAAAATGCTTTCGTCCCTCTTGCAGTGTAAAGGCAGCCTCGGATAGTGTGACACGCTTTTGTTCTTTTAAATAAGATGTCATTTGTTCAGCCGATTTTTGAACCGCCTGCTTCGATCTTGCAGAAATCACCATTAGTTCATGATCTCTTTCTACTGACGGTTTGTCGGCGGCGGGTGCCTCTTCCATGATCAGGTGTACATTCGTTCCACCGACTCCAAACGAACTAACTCCAGCACGCAGCGGCTGCCCTGTTTTCATCCATGGTACGGGTGTTGTATTGACATAAAATGGACTTGATTCAAAATCAATTTTCGGATTCGGTTTTTTATAATGAAGGCTAGGCGGCAGCGTCTGATGGTACAGACTAAGCGTTGTCTTGATAAAACCTGCAATCCCTGCGGCTGAGTCAAGATGACCAATATTGGTTTTCACAGACCCAATCGCACAAAACTGTTTTTTATCCGTTTGAAAGGCTTTCTTTAGTGACTCAATTTCAACCGGATCCCCAAGAGTTGTACCGGTGCCGTGTGCTTCAATATAAGAAATACTCTCAGCTTCTACACGACTGATGTTGAGTGCCTTTTTAATCACTTCGCTTTGTCCTTCTATGCTTGGTGCTGTGTAGCCAACCTTCCGCCCGCCGTCATTGTTATAGGCTGACCCTTTAATCACGCCATAGATATGGTCCTTATCTTTTAGTGCCTGCTTTAATGATTTGAGCACAACAACACCGCAGCCCTCACCACCAACAGTGCCTTCTGCCTGTTCATCAAAAGCCCGGCAGTGCCCATCTGGCGACATGATCATGCCTTCTTGATACATGTATCCTTTTTTGTGAGGGGTCGTAATGGTGACGCCGCCTGCGAGTGCCATTTTACATTCTCCAGTAATCAGGGCACGCGCCGCCATATGAATGGCAGTCAAAGAGGAAGAACAAGCTGTATCAACAGCTACGCTCGGCCCCTTCAAATTCAATTTATAAGATACCTTTGTGTTCATGAAATCTTTATCTGTTAACTGAACAGCCGCAAATTGTTCGGATGAATGATTCGTTCTCATCAGCATGGAAGCAGCTTGCCAATATAAATTAGCAGAAGCGGCTCCAAATAAACCAATCGGTTCCTGATAGGTTTCAGGGTTATAGCCTGCATCTTCAAGAGATTCCCACGCCACCTCATGAAACATGCGGATTTGCGGGTCCATTACTTCTGCTTCACGCTGTGAATAACCAAAGAAATCTGCATCAAAATGATCATGCTGATCAACTGCTCCTTTGGCACGTACATATTGCTCATGATCCAATGCTTCTTTCTCAACCCCTGCCTCAAGCAGCTCTTCCTTCGAAAAGAACGTAATGGACTCTCTTCCATTTGCAAGGTTGTCCCAAAAGTGATGAATATTCTTTGCTCCGGGAAAACGGCAGGCCATCCCAACCACTGCAACCTCTAATCCTGTGAACTTACTCATCTATCATCCCGCCTAACAGTTGAGCGGCACTTTCTAAGTCATCCGCTTCATTTTCTCCATCATCTTCGATCTGTTTCTCTTGCCCTGATGCTTTGTTTTTTAATTGCGTAGCTATTTGCGAAACAGTTGTATATTGGAACAGCTCCATCACTGTCAGCTCCTGCTGAAATTCCTCTTTCACTTTATTGGACAACTCAACGATATTAAAAGAGTTCCCGCCTAAGTCAAAAAACGGTTCATCTATACGAATCTGCGAAGCAGGGACTTGTAAAATAGAGGCGAAAATGCGAACAAGCTTCTGCTCTGTTTCATTATGTGCTTGAATGGTCACAGGCTCTTGACTTTTTGACAGCTGATCTTCTGGATTCGGTAGTGCTTGGATATCCAATTTCCCTGATAGATTCAAAGGAAATTGCTCTATTTGGATGACATGTCTCGGCACCATATAACCTGGTAATCTTTCACTTAAAGACTGACGAAGCGCACGCTGATCTATCACTTGTTTTGCCATCATGTATGCGCAAATGTATTGGTCCTGATCCTGCGTTTCCTTAGGAATGACAATGACATCTTGAATCAGTCCTTGCATATGCGGGTCATCAAGAATCGCTCTACGGATTTCCTCTAGCTCAATTCGATATCCCCTAATTTTCACTTGACCGTCGTTTCTCTTGGCAAATTCTAATAAACCATCAAACCGCCATCTTGCAAGATCTCCCGTACCGTATAACATCCCGCTGCTCAGCTCTGGTTTTTTGATAAATTTCTCCTTGCTCAGATCAGGGTGATTGATGTACCCACGACCTACACCATCGCCTGCTATATATAACTCTCCAAAGACGCCAATCGGAACTGGCTCTCCTTGCGCGTCACATATGAAAATATGCTCATTCGGCATCGGCTGCCCAATAGGAATGACTTGTTCGTCCCAGTCTTGGGGAATCAAAAAGGATGATGACTGAACCGTACATTCAGTCGGCCCATACGCATTTATCATGATTGGTTTTTCACCTGATATATGCTGTAAAAATTGATCCATCAGCTCTTTTGTGAACACCTCTCCGCCCACCAGCATCATCTTCAATGCTGGCAGGTCTTGTTTCGATTGCGCTGCTGCCTTGTTCATCAGCTTCAAGTGAGAGGGGGTCACATCAGACAGCTGAATGTGATGTTCTTGGTAAAACGACCATAACGCATGCCCATCCATACGGACTTCATCTTTGGCAATATGCAGCGTATGCCCGAGGAGCAATGCCGGGAACAATGTTTGAACAGACGCATCAAAAATGTGTGAAGCCAGCATCCCTACTTGCAAAGGATTAGGGAGCAGATCAAAAAAGCGCGTTTTCATTCCATATACCAAATTAATGACATGACGATGTTCGATAACGACACCTTTCGGATGCCCTGTCGTACCTGATGTATACAGGACATACGCCATATCCGAAGGCGAGATAGACCAAGTCATATTCTCTTTTATTGATGGTTCTTGAAGCATGTCTTGAATCACATGGACCTCGACATCCAATCCTTCGTGTCCTTCTGCATCCGAGACAATAGCTGTAGCGCCGCTGTTTTTGAGCATATACCGAATTCTTTCAATCGGCAGATGAACATCAATCGGTAAATAAGCATAGCCAGCCTTTAAGATGCCAAGAATGGCAATGACAAGTTCAGCAGATCGATACATTCTGAGTCCAACAGGAGCCTCACGTGTTATCTGACTTTGAGATAGTCTAAGCGCAATGCGATCTGATAAATGATCAACCTCTTCATATGTATAGGAGGTGGTGCCAAACACAACAGCCGTTCGCGCTGGATGCAATTGGACTTGTTGTTGAAATAACGACACAATATCACGATCCACTGGATAAGCGAGCGACTCCCCTTGAAACGAATCAAACAGCTGATTTTTCTCTATATCAGATAAAAATGAGTGTGTGCTCATCGTTTGCTCAGACGTTTCGAGACATTGCTCTGTGAATCCCATGAAATGATTGGAGAACTGCTCCATCATGTTGTCATCATAAATGGAAGCATCCCAGTGAACTTCAGTATGAAGGTGATCTTGTTCTTTCTTCCAAACAATAAGCACATCCGCATGCAGCTGCTCTCTGTCAACTTGCCCATGCAATGTCTCAAATGCACATGCCAGATTGACACGCTTCTTGTCTTCTCCTGCTGAATGCCAAAGCTCATCCATTAAAATATGAACAGGATAGTTTTGATGACGCACTGCCTCCTGAAACGATTGTTTCACTGCCTCTAGCCCTGCACTAAAGCTCATATGAGGCTCAATCTCTGCCTTCAGCGGCAGCATATGATTGATGGCGGATTGATTAGCAGACTGTTCCATTGTAGGAACAGTCACCATCAACTCAGTTTTTCCGCTATAACGTTGAAGCAAGCCAAAAGCTGCTGTGGTTAGCACGATAAACAGGCGCAAATCAGAATCTCCACATAATTGCTTTAACGAATGATTCATAGCCACAGGGAAGGACGAATGAAGCGATCGGTTCATTGCAGCAGGCTTGGCATGTGAAACCGTATGAGGAATGCGGCCATCAAGCTGGACACCTGATAAGATCGATGTCCAGTAGGCTCTTTCTAACACCCTTTCCTTCGCCGCTGCTTTCAGTTGAAAATCATCATGTTCAATCACTCTTCCATTCACCTCTTTACTTATATTTTCAAGTCATCTAATTCGAAAAGAGATACGTCATCTAATTGCTTGAATGAAGAAGTCAGTTCGATCTCCTCTATTCTTACAGCATCTACTGAAACAGCCCTCATGATGTCTTTCAGCAAGCCCGCAATCTGCTCGATGGTTTCCTCTGTGAAAAGCTCAGTATTATATTCAATCGTTGAAGAAAGACCGTCTTCCTGCTCATACGCAATCCAGAGTAAATCAAAGCGTGACGTTCCTGTCTCATACGGATAATCACTAAAGGTTAAACCGCCTACCTTCAGTTCTGGCTGATTCATATTTTGCAAGGCGAACACAGCATCAAACAATAGATTCCGGCTGACACTCCGGCTTAACTGGAGGTCTTGAACCATTTGTTCATATTGATAGTCTTGATGTCCGAAATCATCGATGACATGTGCTTTCACATCCTGCAGGAATTGCTGGTACGTCAGCTCTGCTTTAGGATACAAACGAAGTGGCAGCATATTGACAAAAATACCGATCACTTGCTGCAGCTCCTCTTGTTTTCTCCCTGCTACCGGAACCCCGACCGTGATATCTGATTGTCCGCTTAATTTATGAAGTAAAATCTGATATACACTTAACAAGCCCATAAACAGTGTGGCGTCTTCCTGTAAAATCACCTGCTTAAACGCGTTCAGCTCCGCTTCTTCTATACGGAACGTATAATGTCCGCCGCGGAATTGTCTCACTTCTGGCCGATCGAAATCTGTTGGCAGATCAAGTAGCGGGGCACTTTCTAACCGGTTTTTCCAGTAATCACTCGATTCTTTCAGTGCTTCTGATGCAAGCAGGTCATTTTGCCATTCTGAAAAATCTTTATATTGCAGAGCAAGAGGCTCGAGCGTCCTGCCGTCATATAACTGCATAAAGTCATTGACCAAAATATCTTGAGAAAGACCGTCTGAGATAATGTGGTGCATGTCCAGCATGAGTACGAATTCCTCATCTGCCAGCTTCATCACACCGACTCTCATCAATGGAGCCTCACTTAACGTAAAGGCAGTCAAAAATTGTTCAATCACTTGTTTTTGATCTTCCTCAGATCCTTGTGTCGATCCGTTAGTGAGGTCAAATAATGTGACTGCAAATGGTACCTCTTCTTCAATCTTTTGATAAGGGACGCCATTCTCTAGTACAAACGCTGTCCGCAAACTTTCGTGTCTCTTAATGAGCTGCTGAAATGCCCATTCCAACCTGCTAATATCGAGTTTCCCTTTGATTCGTCCCGCTTTAAACTCGTTGTATCCTGTGCTGTTTACATCCATTTGCTGCATGAGATACAACCGTTTTTGCGCAGACGACAGTGGATAATGCTCCTTCACTTCGGCTTTTTCAATCGCATGATAAGCAGCAGTATCTGCTTGATCGATATATGCTGCCATTAATCGTATCGTAGGGATTTGGAAAAATTGTGGCAGCGTCAGCTCTACACTAAATGCACGATGAATGATGCCAATGAAGGTAATCGCCTTTAGAGAATCTCCACCCATTTCAAAGAAATGATCATCTATGCCAATTTCATCAATCTTAAAGAATGCTTGCCAATGTTGACTTAATGCCTTCTCCAGCTCCGTTTCTGGTGCCGCATAATTCGTGGAAAGCGCTGGTCGAGAATACAGGTTGCCATCTTGTTCATGCTCTCCGCCGCTCTCTTCCTCAAGGGATAAACGGTCTACATATCGGTGAATACGATCATGTAAAGATGTTGTCGAAATAACCATTTGTTCCACTTGATCCAGCGAAAGCAATCGTTCAAAGATCATTCTTCCTTCTTTTTCTGTAATTAACGTTTCGGTGACATCATCTCCAATTGGAAGATCAAGCTGCTTCCCTTGCTCAAATTCCCAGCCGTCAAAGCTAATGACAGACCACTGTGTTTCTGAACGTAGATTGCGTTCATACACGTACGCATCGATGAAATGATTCACAGCTGTATAGGCTGTAAAACCGAGTCCGCCCAAGATCGGTGACAAAGATGACAGGACAAAACAGAAATCAAGGGATCGATCACTTAAGGCAGCATCAAGATGAAGCACACCATTCATCTTCGCTTCAAAATGCGGCTCCGAAAAAGTGACATCTGTTTGCTCCATCACCTGGAAAGATTGGTCGCCTGTCACTCCAGCTGCATAGATCACGCCATCGATCTGCCCATATGATGCATCCACTGTGTTGATCAATTGCTGGATATCTTCCTTGTGACGAACGTCTACTTTCTGAATGAGAACATCTGCACCTGTCTCTTCCAGTGCCATTACCCTTTGGATTTTTTTCTTTGTTGGATCCTGTTCATCATGCGTAGACAGCCATTCTTGCCACTTGCTTCTATCAGGGAGTCCAGACCTGCTCGTTAAGATCAATGTTCCCTTCGTTTGCTCGGCCAAAGTCTGGGCGATATTCAATCCAATAAACCCAAGTCCGCCAATTAAAATGTATACACCATCTTTTTTAGCCAAATGAGCCTGTCCTGTTTCAGGAACTGAACTATTCGCATACTTTTTCACATATCGCTTATTTCGTCGATAGACCGTGAGAAGCTGTCCATACGCTCGATCTAGCTCATCGCTTATTTGCTTTAGCAATCTCTTTTCTTGAACCCCATTTTCCACTGGGCGATCAATATCAAGAATGCGGTAACGTAAGTTCGGTGTTTCCTGTGAAATCACCATCGCAGGTCCTAGATGGATCGCTTTTTCAGGATAAAGTACAGGCTCACCGCCAACGGCATACGTCAATGAGGAAAGAACTGTAATCGATACCTTTTGGTCCAACACATATTTTTTCAGTGCCTGGCCGATATAAAGCAAGGAGTAATAAGCATCTTGCTGCGTTTGCTTCACCCATTCTTCTTCCGTTTGAGATGACTGTCTTTCTGCAAGCCCCCATAGATGACAAACTTTCGACACGTTGATTTCATCATCTGCCAGATTTGATATGAGCCTTTCATAATCAGATGGCTCATGTGACCGAATGGTATAGCTATTTTTGTCATGCTTCGTAAATTCATTTCCTTTACGAACCACTACGGACTCGTTCCGTTTCGTCAGGAGCTCAGCCGCAATCTTCTCTCCAAAAGCAGATGGATCTGCAAACAAAAGCAAGGCTCCGCCAGATGTATCTTCTGATGGCACGCAAGGTAAAAGATCCGCTTCCCAATGAGGGGTATAGAACCATTCATCCATTTGCTGCTTTCGTCCAGACTGCTTTGGTTTTTCTTGTTTCACACGATCTGCTGCATCATACCAATAGGAAGTTTGATCAAATGCATACGTTGGCAGCGGCATTTTCCGCGGCTGACGGTTTAGATGGAACCTGTCCCAATCAATGGATAATCCGTTTGTCCATAAACGTCCGATTTGACCAAGTAAAAATTCAGTATCCGTCACATCTTGTTTTGCATGTCTTAACACATGACATACATGCTGGTTCAAGCCGTTCAGCGACCGGTTGACCATCACGCTTAAATCTTGTCCTGGGCCAATCTCAATTAGTTGAATATTGTCCTGTTGTAAAATATTTGTGATGCCTTCAGCAAAGCGAACTGTATCGGTCATATGCCTTTTCCAATAAGACATATCCTTCGCACTCGTATCTGTCATCCAATCTCCTGACAGATTCGAAATGAATGGAATACGAAGCGACTTGGCGTTAATATGCGTTAATTTTTCTCCGAATTGCTCCGCTGCCTCCTTCATGACATGTGAGTGGGCGGCAATGGTTCCACCTAATCGCATACACATCAATCTGTTGCTTTTTAGCTCTTGTTCAAATTCACCTATCGCCTCTTCTAGACCTGACACGATACATGATGAATCATTGACAACCGCGAGAGAAATATCGTTTGGAAGCATCGGTTTTAGCTCTGCCTCAGGTAATGGAACACTCATCATGACGCCAGCTGGTGACGACTGCATCGCATTCGCACGATAGGCGACCATGGACATTGCGTCCTTTAAGCTGAATAGCCCTGATATGGCGGCTGCCGTTAATTCGCCAAAGCTATAGCCGATCATTGCATCAGGACGAACGCCCCATTCAATGAAAAGCATGGATAAGGCATATTCAATGGCAAAAATGGCTGGCTGTGCATATTGAGTACTTGCCAACTGTTCACGTGCCTTTTCTGTTTCAGCTGCTAATGGGTACAGAATACGGGCAAGACTTCGTCCCGTTGCTTCTTCATATGCTTGAAAACAAGCATCCATTTGCTTCTTAAAGTAAGGCTCTTCCCGGTACAAATCTAATCCCATATTGAGATATTGATTGCCTTGTCCAGAAAACATAAAAATAATCTTTTGCTTTTCCACATGCGAATGCATGAGCTTTCCAATGCCTTTGCCTTGCTTTTCTGTTAATACTCTTAGAGCATCTTCTCTGTTTGCCGCAACAAATGCCTGACGAAAACCAAAGGATTGTCTTCCTGTTTGCAGCGTATAAGCTGCGTCTGCCAAATTGATAGAAGGTGTGTTTTCTATTTGGCTTGCGAGTTTGTCTTTCATTCGTTCCAAGCTCGTTTTGCTCTTGGCTGAAAGAACAAGCAGCTCAGCAGAACGAGGCATTTGCTGACGATCTCTTTGTGGTGCTTCTTCTAAGATGACATGTGCATTCGTTCCACCCATTCCAAATGAGCTCACCCCCGCCCGCCGCAAATGGGAAGCTGGCTGCTTCCAGTCGGTCAGCTCAGTGTTTACAAAGAAAGGACTGTGCTCAAATGCAATGTTTTCATTGGCTTTTTTGAAGTGAAGACTAGGTACAAATGTGTGATGCTGAAGCGAAAGCACAGCTTTGATCAAGCCAGCTGCTCCTGCCGCTGCATCTAAATGTCCAATATTTGTTTTCACAGATCCAATGCGGCAAAATTGTTTTTTCTCTGTGTCGAAAGCCTTTGTGAGCGCCTCTATTTCAATCGGATCACCAAGTGATGTGCCAGTTCCATGTGTTTCCACATATTCAATCGTCTCTGGTGAAACATCTGCTTGATGCAGGGCATCCTGAATGACACGTGTCTGTCCTTCGACGCTCGGAGCATTGAAACCAACCTTTTGATCACCATCATTGTTGATGGCAGAGCCCTTAATAACCGCATAAATATGGTCACCATCTTCTATGGCTTCACTAAGTGCTTTTAAAGCAACAAGACCAACACCATCTCCGCCAACAGTTCCATCTGCTTGATCATCAAAGGCGCGGCAGTGGCCATCGCTTGATTTCACCATATTCTGCTGATAAACGTAGCCTGATTTCACTGGGTGCAGGATCGACACACCTCCCGCAAGAGCTACATCTGAATCACCATTTGCAATGGATTGACAGGCCAAATGCAAGGCGACCAAGGAAGTTGAACAAGCGGTTTGCAGCGTAAGCGCCGGTCCTTTCAAATTCAATTTATGGGCAATTCTTGTACTGACGGTATACGTATCATTGAGTGAACCCACTTCAAACAGCTCTGACATGCTGCTATCAAGGGAAGCGGCAAAACGCTGAATCCATTGGAAGTTCGAAGTGGACCCAGTAAACAACCCGACCTTCCCCGTATAATCTTCTTGTACATACCCCGCATCTTCCAGCGCCTTATAGGCGTATTCATGCAGGAGACGTATTTGAGGATCCATCATTTCTGCCTGACCTGGCGAATAGCCGAAGAAGGATGCATCAAATAAATCAGGTCCATCAATGACACCCTTTGCCCTCACATAATCGGATCGCTCGAAGGTTTGGCGGTCAATACCAGCTTCAAACAGTTCTTCATCGGAAAAGAAGGAAATTGATTCTTCTCCATTCTTCAAATTTCGCCAGAATGCCTCAACATTTTTCGCACCTGGGAATTTACCAGCCATTCCAATAATGGCAATCGGCTCATTGGCTTTTCTTATCTTTTGTTTTACAGGCTGCGTGTCTGCCGCTGTCTGCTCTGAATCGCCGCTTAAATATGCGGCAAGCTCTCTAATCGTTGGGCGGCGGAACATTTCGACCATTGGAATGCTTTGATTCAATTGCTTAGCGAGCTGTTGATTGACGTGGATCAAATTGAGTGAATGCCCGCCAATGTCAAAGAATTTGTCATGAACACTTACCTCATCTAAGCCGAGCACCTTTTTCCAAATGTCTTGAATGACTTTCTCCGTATCAGAAAGATAGTCAGAGCCCGCCTGTTTTTTCGTTTGCTGCGCCTGTTTTAAAGCAGGTAAAGCTCGTTTATCTAGTTTGCCATTGGCAGTCAGCGGCATATCGTCTAATTGAACAAAGTGAGTTGGGATCATATAATCCGGCAGTTGATCAGCCAACGCTTGTTTTATTGCCGCTTGATCAAGTATGGCTGTCGTGACAACATATGCGGCCAAACATGGTGTACCAGAAACATCTGGCTTTACAACAACAGCTGCTGCTTTTATTCCTGGCTGTTCACTCAACCAAAATTCAATCTCACCAGTTTCAATCCGGTAGCCTCTCAGCTTCACTTGATCATCATTTCGACCTAAAAATTGAATGAGACCATTAGGGAGAATGCGCGCTGCATCACCTGTTTTATAAATTTTTTCTCCTGGCTGGAAAGGGTGATCGACAAATCTTTCTTCGGTTAGTTCTGGGCGATTCAAATAGCCTTTTGCGACACCTTTTCCGCCAATATATAATTCACCGACGGCTCCTTCCGGCATGAGATTCATATGTCTGTCAAACAGAAGAATATCCGTATGCTGTGCAGGCTTTCCAATCGGTACATACACGTCTTGATCAATGTCCTGGTTATATCGATGAATCATGCAGCCAACGACCGTTTCAGTTGGTCCATATTCATTCACAATTTCAATTGGCTGCGGAAAGGACTGCTGAATGGATTTCGCTAAAGATGTTTCCAGTTGCTCTCCGCCTAAAATGAAACATTTCATTTGGCTGTCTGGGAAAGACAAATGCTTAATAAACTGTAAATGAGATGGTGTCAGTTTCATCACATGTACACGGTTGTCTTTTATGATGTCTTCGACAAGTAGCTGCCGGTTTTCATGGTGATAAATCATGATGGTATTTCCTGAAATGAGCGGCGTGAAAATAGAAGTAACCGTCAAGTCAAAGGACAGTGAGGTATACAAAGCAAAATGCCTTGTTTCTCCTCGAACATATACTTGCTTCGCCCAATCAATATAGTTGGCTAAGCCAAGATGATGAATGAGTACTCCTTTTGGTCTTCCGGTCGTTCCTGATGTATAAATGCAGTAGGCTGTTTGGTCTGAGGTGATGGCTTGTGCCAAGTTGTCTGATGGTCCGGTGTATAGATCCGGCTGCGTGATATCAATTTTTTCTCCATGATAGGCATAGGTGAGCCCTTTCATTGGATGAGTTAAGAGCCATTCTACTCCGCTGTCTTCTAATAGATATTCTATTCGTTCCTGCGGATATTCAGGATCAATCGGCACGTAAGCACCGCCAGCTTTTAAGATCGATAAGCATGCTATCACCATTTCAATGGAATGCTCTGCTAAAATGCCGACACGCTGCTCCTGTTTGACCCCTTTGTTTTGTAAATAATGTGCGAGCTGGTTCACTCTCTTATTGAGTTGTTCATATGTAACCGTCGTATCGCCAAACTCAACTGCGACTGCCGCTGGCGTTCGCTCCACTTGTGCTTCAAATAGATCAATCACCGTTGGCTCATGGCTAGGTGTTGCTCCGCCGTATTGCTGAAAGACCGCTAACTGCTTTTCTTTCTCTTCTTCTGATAGCAGCTGTAGTTGAGCAGCAGATTTGTGCGGATGTGCACAGGCATCAGACAGGAGATGAAGAAAATGCTGACACCACTTTTCGATTTGCTCAGCTGAAAAGCTGACAGGGTTATATACCAATGAAAAGTGCAGCTGATCATCAAACGCCTGAACACTAAGCGTGAGATCGAATTCTGTCTGCTCAGTCATCTCAAATCCACGAATACGAATTGGCTGATCGTTTTTCGTGAGCATTTGATCTAGTGGATAGTTTTCAATGACGACGATTGAATCGAATAATGATTGCTCTGCAGTCATTCCTGCATATTTTTTTAAGTCAGATAGTGGGGTATGTTCATATTCATTTCTTACAGCGATCTCACGGCTCACCTCCTGCATCTGTTCAAGAATTGGCCGCTCCTGTTCGAATGAGACTCGCAGCGGTAAAGTGTTAATGAACAGCCCAGTCATCTTTTCAATATGAGGGACATCTGCATTTCTCCCTGATACTGTTGTCCCAAAGACAATATCATCTTGGTTCGCATACTTAGATAGCAAAACTCCCCACAGCGTATACATCACAGATGCCAGCGTCACGTCATATTGATTTGTGAATTTGCTCAAGCTCTCCGCAATGGAAGTATCCACTTGATGTTCATATTGATGAAACACTTCTGAAGGTTCATATGCGCCGCTTGACTTCGGAAGCAGTTCTGCATAACTCCATCCGTTGAAAACATTTTTCCAATAGGCGGCTTGTGCTTCTGTCTGTTGAAGGTTTTTCTGCTGCCATTTAACAAAGGATTGGTAGGACGGTCTTTGTTCCAGAAGAGGTTTGTCCCCATTCGATAAGCGCTCATATGCACTCATCCAATCGCTTAATACAATCCCAAGGCTCCATCCGTCCAATAAAATGTGATGGAAGCTAATGAGAACCCAGCTGACTTCATCATTCACTTCACATAACGTCAGGCGGAATGGGACTTCCTGCAGATCAAAGCGTTCTTCTCGGTTCTGTGCCGTCACCTCTTCTTTCAGCACATGAAGAGGCTCCTTCGCTTGCGTGAAATCACGATATCGAATGTCTGGCTGATGCTCCTTCAGCACAATTTGTACTGGTTTTGCTAGTTCCTGCCATCTAAACAATGTTCTAAGCATTTCATGCTGTTTGGTGACATTCGTCCATGATTGTTCAAAAATGTCTCGATCTATTGGTCCGTCTATTTCGATCAGCAGTTGTTCAAAATAAGCTGTTCCGTTCGGTTCCATTAAATGATGAAACAGCAGTCCTTCTTGGATCGTAGTGATACCTAACATATTTTCAATGTTCTGTTTATCCAGCTTCTGCGGCTGTAAAGCCATGGGCTCATCTCCTTTCTCTCTAAGAATGTTTCACGAAATAATGGCGTAAACCATAGTTAGCAATAACCTGCTGCTGAATTTGCGAAGTTCCTTCAATAATTTCAAGCACCTTTGCTTCACGATATAGTCTTGAAGCTGAGTTTTCCCGGCTAAATCCACTTCCGCCATGAATTTGGACATTTGTATTTGTAATGTCAACGGCAATTTTAGAGGTGAAATATTTTGCAATGGATGTTTCAGTGATCGCATCAGGATGATTCGCTTCTCTCATTTCCCCAGCCTTTAGGCATAAGGCTCTCGCTGCATGGAGCTGGGTCACCGCATCTCCGATCATGCCTTTGATCATTTGATGCTTGTACAATTTTTCATTAAACTGTGTTCTTTTACGCGAATACGTGACAAGAGAATCAACGGCTTCTTGTGCGATGGCAAGCCCTGCCCAAGCGACACTGTATCTTCCATGGTCTAATGCGAGTGACACCACATGGTTAAATCCGCCTCCAACTGGTCCTAAGACACAGTCTTCATGAACCTGAACATGATCGAGGGTGATTTCCGCTAAATATGACGCTCGGTTGGCCATCATTCCTGTAATCCTCTCAATCTCTACACCCAGCTGATTTCGATCGACAAGGAATGCCGTGACTTGTTCACCGTCTCTTGCAATCACAATAAAGAAATCGGCAATCGCTCCAAAGGAAATCCACTTTTTCTTCCCATTTAATACATAGGATTGCCCTTCCTTTTGATAGCTTGTTTCAACATGATTGGCATCTGAACCAATATTCGGCTCTGACAAAGCAAAGGCTCCGATTTTTTCTCCCTTGGCTAATTCAACGAGCCAGCCTTGTTTTTGGTCTTCTGTTCCATAACGAAGAATGGCTTCTCCTACAAGTGAATTCACTGTCAATAATGTGCGTACATTACAGCAAGCTTTTCCCACTTGTTCTGTGAACTGTCCATATGCGATTGGATCAAGCCCTAGCCCTTGATAGGAAGATGGGATACCTGCTGCCAAGTAGCCTCTTTTTGCCATATCTCGAATCAGTGACTCTGGCAAATGTTCCGTCTCATCGAATTCATTGGCAAACGGACGGATATGTTCATCGCAATACTGGCGAATTTCTTCAACGGCATTGATCGTTTGTTCAGCTGTTTTCATGAAGAGCCGCCCCCTGTTGTTTTCTCTCAATTAAGGCGACAATGCGATTGACCGTACTAAAATGAGCAATGTCGAGGTCTTCGTTATCTAATTGGAATTGAAAGTCTTGCTCGATATAGTTCACTAGTTTCATCGCAAATAGAGAATTCACAAAGCCTTGTTCAAAAATATGATCATCATTTCCAAGTTCAATTTCCTCATCAAATACCACTAGGTTTTGCTCGATATAGGCTCTTACTTGTTCGTGTAGGTTCATGATTTAATCTCCTCGCTTTTCGCTTTTTTATTGTTTGGCTGGGTCTTTCTGATTTAATTCAATATTGACATCTACGTATTCTGGGAAAGGCTGAATCATGCTTAAATCATTTTCAAACAAGATATAGCCGTCCTCCCCTTTCTCAATTTCTTTGAAATTCGCAAACTTATATGTGATGTACATCATGCGGTTTCGGTCGGTTTGTTTAAAGTCAGCGACAAGCCGCTTTCCTCGCTTTTTCGCTTCTTGCAAAATCGTTGTGAGTAAGATGGTCCCGACACCACGAGACATGACGCGGCAAGACATAAGCAGCAGTTTGACATGCCATGTGTCACCTGTTTCTTCTATTAATGAGAGTCCAATTTTTCCATAGGAACCGAATTTATCTTCAAGTTCACAGACAAGCAGCAAGTGAGAATCTGATTGACGGAAGAAATCAAGCTCTTCATAATCGTAGGTTTTCCCGCTCGCATTTAATTGATTGGTACGGACGGTCAATTCTTCAGCACGCTGGAGGTCTTGTTCTCCTGCTTCTGATATCACGAATTTCATATGTAAAGACGTCAAGAATTTCTCAGGCGGCCCTTCATATTTCTCTTCTTCCTGCTGCCTTTTGTCCGCTTCTAAGTACATTCTTCTGCGTCGTCTAGCATCTTCTGTGATAAAGACTGGACGCAGCCGATCATCAGTGAGTAATGACAGATAATCCACTGCATCCCAGCACGTAATCTCTGGATGAACAGCCTTCACTTCTTCTCGTTCAAATGGCTGATCATCAATAAAGAGAATGGTATCTTTATGAATATTTAGGCGCTCGCTGATTCTCTCTAATGAACTAGATTTGGCATTCCAATGAATCTCTGGATAGAGAAAGAAATGTTCGATTCCGAAGGCAGAAAGCTTTTCCTTCACGGCTGCTTCATCGTTCCGGCTTGCTATAGAAAGAAGGATGCCGCGCTCATCTAACTCTGTTAGTACTTCCTTCATCGATGGTTTTAACTTCACTTCATCTGACTCAAGTAAAATTCCATCCCATAATGTATGATCTAAATCCCAGACAACACACTTAATTTGCTTAGCCATTGGTTATTCTCCTCTCACATGTCATATTGGAAAAAGCCCTTGCCTGATTTTTTGCCGTACTCGCCTGCATCAACCATTTTGACAAGCAGAGGACATGGACGGAACTTCGGATCTTTGTAGCTTTCGTATAAAACAAGCAATGAATTCAAAATCGTATCAAGCCCAATTAAGTCTCCTGTCGCAAGTGGTCCCATTTTATGACCGAAACCTCCGCGGAAAATTTTATCGACATCCGCTGGCGTAGCGACTTGATCTTGCACCGCCCAAATCGCTTCGTTGATTGTCAGCATCAGCACACGGTTGGAAACAAATCCCGGAAAATCATGCACCACAACTGGTGTTTTATCAAACGATTTCAAGAAATCTTTTGCCGTTTCCACTGTGTCATCAGAAGTTGCTTTACCTCTAATGACTTCAACTAACGCTTTAAGAGGAACAGGGTTCATAAAGTGCGCCCCAATGACATTCTCAGGGTGATGCATAAGAGACCCTACCTTTGTGATGGAGATACAGCTTGTGTTTACAAAATAGATGGTTTCTTTCTCACAAATATCTCGTAGCTCTTCATAAATAGGTTTTTTAATCTCCCAATCTTCCGTCACATTTTCAATGACGATATGCGCGTCATGTAATCCTTCAAGTGAAGTTGACAGCTGGATTTGAGACAATACATCTTCTAAAGACAATGAGATTTTCTTCTTTCTCACAAATTGAACCAATTGATAGGTCTTCTTAATTTTTTCCAGCGCTTCGTTTAACTTTTCTTCTGTGACATCAACTAATGTGACTTGATAGCCATTTGCTGAAAGGTCTAATGCCATATCAGCCCCCATGACACCTGCTCCAATCACGCCTACGTGCTTCGTGTTCATTTCTCCAACACTCCAATTCGCTTTAAAATGACATTGATTTTTTCAACTACTTCATTTGTGAATGAATGAATAAAAAAGTGATCTCCATCGAATTCGAAAAACGCACAATCTTCGCTTGTATATTGATCCCAATCGTCTAAATCGAACAGCACAGAAGGCAAATCACGTGTACCATAAAAAATAGAAATTGGACAAGCAGCTGGAACGACTTCATCACACAAATAGGTCTCCAAAAGCTGAAAGTCTGCTCTTAAAATCGGCAGAAAGAAATCAAGCACTGCATGGTTATCAGCAAGTTCCTCAGGAACGCCTCCCATCGCAATGATCGCTTCTTTTAATTTGGAATCTGACAGCTGATGATAGACTTTCTTTTCTGGAATATGTGGCGGGAAGCGCCCAGAATAAAAGACATGGACAGGCTCTCTGTTTAACCTTGTTTTCATTCTTTTTTGTAATTCATATGCAAGGACGGCTCCCATACTATGACCGAAAATGGCATAGGGCTCTCCTTCTTTTAAGGAGGAGGACGCCTGTACATAAAGATCATCTGCGACCTGCTGTAAATCGGTTAGTACAGGCTCTGTCATTCTTGTCCCGTGCCCAGGGAGTTCTAGGGCATGAATTTCTATCGACCGGTCTATATAAGATTTCCACGTACTGAATACGGTACTGGCTCCACCTGCGTACGGTAAGCAAAATAACTTCACGACACGCCACACTCCCTTTTGCATTTGATTGCCAACGCTTCCAGCCAGTGTTTTTCATCCTGGATGATCTGTTCTAAAGAAGCTTTGATATTGGCTTGGTACCTACTAGACATCTCACCTGAAAAAAGGAGTTTTGCTGCCTGATGCCTTGCTTTCTCCCATTCTGCTAAAATACGTTCCATCCATCCCACCAGCTCAGGTAGATCGCCTTTGATGAGATTCAGCCGATACAGCTCTACTTTCTTCGTATTGATGATCTGATTGAACGACGCCACGAGCTTCTCGATATCATCCCATTGCGGAAGCTGCTCATAAAATGTTTCAAGAGCTGCGATTCCTTTTTCTATTACGTCTATCTGACCATGCATATTTCTCAGGAAATAAGTCGTTTTTTGATCAAATAACTCAGTTGAGAGCTTGTCCGGATCAAAGTAGAAGGCCGCATAGGAATGAAATTGATCATTCGGCTGAAAATGATCATGAAAGGTGTCATACCCTTTCTGTACATCTTTAAATGACAGCACTTGATGCTCATAAGACAAATTATCTAAATGCCGATTCTCTAATACGTGAAAGATTTGCTGATTTTCATCGAATCCAGTAATTAAAATGGAATGACGGCTATGGGTTGTCAAATACTCTTTTCTGCCTCGCTGAACGTAAGGGTCTACCCATACAATTACCGGGCGGTCACGCCTCACATCTTGCTTGACCTTTTCAATGAGGTCGGGACAATACGTCATTTTTTCTACTTGAATGCCTTGTAAATTCATAATCTTTTCTGGATCGTGTGCCGACATCCAGTCAATCTGTAGCAAGCCGTGCTCTGTAAGCCCGTAGGCAAATTGATCATTTAATAAGTATGGAGAAACTTCTTGATCATGCAGCTTCACAATTGGAAAAAAGCAATTGAAAAAACAGCTGCGATAAAACAAATCATTATAAGGATGAATGCCCGAAATCCGTTTGACGGTCATCTTTTTTTCCTCTCTTTCCAGCAGGAGATGTCACCATAAATCCTTTGATGAAACCAATCGTACAAAACCAAATGAAAAACAAATAATAAGAAATCGCTAATTCAATGAGAGAGGAAGGTCCCCATACAAAAGTCATTTTCCAAGGCAGCCCATTATAAGTATGGAGAAACTTCTTGATCATGCAGCTTCACAATTGGAAAAAAGCAATTGAAAAAACAGCTGCGATAAAACAAATCATTATAAGGATGAATGCCCGAAATCTGTTTGACGGTCATCTTTTTTTCCTCTCTTTCCAGCAGGAGATGTCACCATAAATCCTTTGATGAAACCAATCGTACAAAACCAAATGAAAAACAAATAATAAGAAATCGCTAATTCAATGAGAGAGGAAGGTCCCCATACAAAAGTCATTTTCCAAGGTAGCCCATTAAAGGCTAGCTGCGCAACAATGATTGGCAGGATCAATATCCCAATTAGCAGTAGCACCCAGCCGCTACTTTTCAGCCAGACGCGAAGTGACATGTCCCTGCGAACGAAAGCGCCGTTTCTTACACGCTTTTTCCATTTGATAAAACGAACGATAGACACTATTTGCAGCAAAATAAAAAGACATGTGGCACCAAGACTCAACTGATCAATGAGCTGAAAAGGATCCATTGATGACTCTACTTCCTCATTTGTACCCGTGATCGTTTTGGCAATAAGACGTGCTGTTTGCTCTGTGTAGCTGCTATTCATATTTGCTAACACTCCGATCGCAACCTCTTCTTTTGGCTGGATCAGAAAAAATGATGAATAGTTAGGGTTAGAGCCTGCATGAAAAAGCGAGTCTACCTGCTCATGTGCCTTTTCTATATACCAGCCGGCATTGTAATAGACATGCTTCCCTTCTTCTGGGACATTCACAGTTAAGTAATCAGGATTTTTTACAAAGCGAGACCAAGTTGAATCGGTCAATTGATATTGCAGCCAAGTCCCCACATCCTGACTATTCATCACAATATAGCCTGCCGGAGTGTTGCCTCGATATTCTGGTGCTTTATAAGCATGCGGAGCAAGGAATTGCAATTTAAACCCTTCTGAGACAGCGCCGGATTTCATCCGTTTTAGCCCAGCCTCCGTTTGGTCAAGATGATGCCTTTTAAACAGTCCTTTCATATAAGCCTCATACGATGTTCCTGTTACATTTTCAATGATGAGACCAAGAACATCATAGTTGATGGTCGCATATTCAAAGGAACTGCCTGGCTTACGATTAAGCTCGATTGATTTCAGCTGATCAACTGTTTTTTTCAACGCATCCTTTGTAGTATCTGGCTGGATAAGCGCAATGGATTGAAAGGGAATGCCGCTTGTGTGATGCATTAATTGCTCCACCGTTAAACGCTGAGGCTTTCCATTGTATGTTGGAAAAAAACCTGGAATATAGCTACTCACCGGATCTTTTAAATGAAGTTTCCCGTGCTTCTCTAACTCCACAATCGCAAGAGCGGTAAACGCCTTTGATGTAGATCCAATTTCAAAGAAAGTGCTGGCTGTCACTTGCTTCTTTTTCTTTCGATCCGCATAACCAAAGCCTTTTTGGTACACCACTTCGTCCTTTTTCACAACCACAACGGACATGCCTGGAATGCGTCCAAGCTCCATCTGTTCCTCTATCACTTGATCAATGGCTTTAGGTGAAATCACTGCTTTTGCATGTGTCCAACCGGCAAAGCTGCTTATCCATAAGACCGCTAATAAAAATGAAATGTAGATAACATGCTGATTTTTCCTCATGTAAATAATGAATCCATTTCTTCAAGAGACATATCCACTGTTTCAAAATCAGACGGTGTAAATTCGATTCCTTCTTTCTCTAAGCAATGCTGTACAAGACGCTCAATTTGCTGCTCTACCGCTTGCAATAGCTGCATCATGTCTGTTTCACACAGCTGTTTATCGCTGAAAGAAAGATGAAAAATCAGCTGACCGCCCTTGATGGTAGCGACCATATCGATGACGGTTGTTAATGGATTATCCAATGACGAATCCATCCCCGATGTAAAGTAAGACATCTCATAATCAGATGATTGTTTCAGCACTTGATCAATTTCACCTAGATAGTTAAAGCGTAATTGCGGCGCTGAATGAGGAGGAAGCTGCTTATTGATGAGTGACAACAGCCCATAGTCTGCACCTTTATTTGGCACTTCACGTATCGTTTCTTTGACAGTTCGTATGTGATCCGAGAGAGATTCAGACACATGAACATTCACAGGATACATGGTGGTGAACCAGCCAAACGTTCTAGATACATCGATCTCATCCTCTACTGCATCCCTGCCATGACCTTCTAATTCCAAAGAAATCTGCTCTTGATTCGTTTGCTGATAACAGGCTTGCGTCAAGGCTGAAATTAACAGTTCATGCGGCTGCGTTTGATACGCTTGATTCGCTTGATTGAGCAATTGATTCGTGAGTTCCACTGATAATGCGTTGGTTAATTTGATTTCGTCTCTGACATATCCCTCATTTGAGGAAACTGGATACAGAGGCTGTATATTTTGCACCGCTTTTTGCCAATAGCTGACCGACTCTTTTACACCCTCTGATACTGCATACTGATTCACCCGCTCGGCAAATGTTTGATAGGAATGGGTTTTAGACGGAAGTACTTCTGCTGTAACCTTCTCTGCATGCAATAATTGAATCAAGTCCTCCACAAGAATTTGCCAAGACATACCATCAGCTAATAGATGATGGGCGGCAAAGATGAGATGTGATTGAGAATCAGTTTGACAAAGCGCAGCCTGAATCAATGGTCCTTGATAAAGATGAGTCCTTTGCTTGATCCGATATCCTACTTCTTGTAACGCTTCTTCCACATTCTCTTCTGACAATGCCGTGAAATCGTGTATCATCAGCGGAATATCTTGAATGTCTTCATCATAATAAAGTGTGTTTGTTGCCTCATGTACTTTTAACCTTAGTCCATCATGGTGAATGACGAGCTCTTTGAGAACATCCTGCACGATGGTTTCATCCATCTTTTTCTTTGAATGAACAATGATGGATTGATGCCAGAAATGTTCATCTTTTAACCGCTGGGACCAGAACCATTCGATAATTGGAATCGATTTCACATCACCCACAGCTTGCTCTTGTGAGATATGTATGACAGGTTCCTGCTGAACGACTTGTGCCATTTCTCTAAAAATGGGATAAGTAAAAAGATCCTTGGTTTTTAAATAGAGTCCTTTGTCTTTTAATTTCGCAATAAATTGAATCGCCTTAATGGAATCTCCGCCAAGCTGATAAAAATGATCAGCCGGTTCGATTGTTTCATGCCCTAAGATGCCTTTTGCTGTATCTAGGATGATCTCTTCAATGTCCGCTGTTTCCTTGGACCACTCAACAGCTGTTTCTTGAGACAGCAATGGATCAGGCAGTGCCGTCCGATTGATTTTTCCGTTTTGAGTGAGCGGGAGCTCGTCTAGTACAACAAAATAGGCAGGTACCATGTAAGCTGGAAGCTGATCTGATAATTTCTTTCTAAGTAAAAAGGACGTCATCTGTTTTTCTTTCAATTCAATATAGGCTGCCAGCTGTTTTTCTCCAGATTCATCGGTTAGATCAATAACCGCTGCTTTATCAACTTCTTCAAGTGCCATCAGTGCAAGTTCAATTTCACCGAGCTCAATCCGGTAGCCTCGCAGCTTGATTTGATGATCAATTCTGCCAATGTAATCAATCTTTCCATCATTTGCTCGTTTGGCAATATCACCTGTTCGATACATGCGGCGACCATTTACAAATGGATTGGGCAGAAAGCGTGATTCCTGCAAATCAGGTCTTTGCCAATACCCTCTGCCAACACCTGCACCTGAAATATAGATTTCTCCTACTGTCCCAGGCAGCACGGCTTGCTGATGCTCATCTAAAAGGTAAATCTCTGTATTGGGCATTGGCACACCAATTGACACAGATGCCCCTTCATCATCTTGATGGAATTGATGAATCATACAGCCAACGGTTGCTTCAGTTGGTCCATATTCATTAAAGATAGATATCCTTCCATCACTTGCCTCTGTGATTCTTTTAGCCAAAGCGGTCGATAATTGTTCTCCGCCCACAATCATCCGTTTCACAACTGATTGAGAAAGTGCAACATCTGTTAGCAGTGCCATATGAGCTGGTGTCAGCTTGATGACTTTCGCTTTTTGATCAAACAAAATATGTTCTAATAAAAAGCCTGACTGATCCTCTTGACGATAGATCATCACGGTACTGCCAATGACCAATGGCGTATAAATGGATGTCACGGTTAAATCAAACGCAATGGATGAATACAAGGCAAAATGATCATCTGATGAATCAGTATAGTGTGTTTTGGCAGACATGATATAGTTCACTAAGCTTCGGTGCTCAATCATGACTCCCTTTGGCTGTCCTGTAGAGCCAGACGTATAAATCATATATGCGACATCTTCAGCATCTCCAATGAATGGATGTTCCGCATTATACTGAGCGAACTGATCCCACACGTTGTAGATATTGTACGTATCGCCATTAAAATGGTATGCAGAAGCGTCATCTGTGAAAAACAGCTTTGCCTGGCTGTCATCCAAAATAAACTGAATACGTTCCTCTGGATACTCAGGATCAATCGGCACATATGCGCCTCCAGCCTTTAAAATCCCCAGCAGCAGCACAATAAGTTCTGGTGAATGATTCATACATACGGCAACAAAGTCATGTCTTTGTAAGCCATGTGTTTGTAGAAAATGCGCCATTTGATTGGTTTTTCTCTCAAGTTCACCGTATGTCATGCTATGAGATTCGTCCTGAAGTGCAATTCGATCAGGAGAAGACGTTGACATGTCTGTGATCAATTCATGGATTTTTTGTTTCTGTGGAAACAGCATGCCTGTGTCGTTCCAGTGATATAGCTCTCGATGTGTCTCGACTTCTGTCATGAGAAGTACGTCTTTTAACAGTTGCTTTGGCTGAGCGAGTATCGTTTCGACAAAGAGAAGCATTCTTTCGTGTAGAAAGTCGATATCTTCATTGCTGTAATCTGAGATCTTGTAATCATATTGAAGCTCGATTTGCCCTTTTTCATCCCATTCTTTCACAGCAACTTGTAAGCCATATGGCTGGAAGCCATTGTAAAGCTCTATGTATTCAACCTTGTATCCTTCCATCTCCTGCACCATATTTGTGCTGTAGGAGTTGATATAGATTTGAAAAAGCTGATCATACCCTGCTTTTGCAAGCTCTAAATCTTTGACAAGTGCATCATAGGGATAACGCTGATGCAGGAAGTAAGCCTTATAGCTTTTTTGAACGTCTGTTAAGCTTTCTAACAAAGAGAGATGAGGATCGATCTTCATTCGATATGGCATTGTACTTACGGTCATACCGGACGTGGCTTTTTCCTTTTGTCCGGAACGATTGAGAACTGGCGTCCCAATAATAAAATCTTTTTGCTGGTATCTTTTATGCAAGTAGACGAAGAGTCCTAAAGTAAATAAAGAGTTGATTGAACAATGATGGACATCTATAAATTCATAGATTCGTTCTGAGAGTTGTCGATCAAGATAATGGCTTTGCCGATGGCCTTTGATTTGGTCAGTTCCCTGTACCAAATAACTATCAGACACATCAGATAATGCTTCTTTCCAAAATTGCTGATCTTTTTTAAATCTTGGGGAGTTCATATATTTTGATTCTTTATCAATAAATACAGAGTGATTGTCTGCTTCTTGTTCGATAGAGGAGCTGTGGGTAAGAGCAGTGTAAAGCTGGCTAATTTTATCGATGATTACTTTCATCGACCATCCATCTGCTACTGTATGATGGCATTTGATGAAATAACCGGATTGTTGTTCACTGATTTTTAGTACCGCAAATTCGGCGAGAGAGGTTTCTGTTAATTGAAATGGTGTTTTGAAGGCTTTTTCGGCCCATTCTAGCATGTCTTCATGTGTGGAAAACTCATAGGTAGGAATAGGGCTATCGGCGTTTGGATCAACGTATTGAAGCGTTTCACCATCTTTCTCTACTAGCTTGAGACGAAGAGATTCTGTCATCATGATACAAGATGCAATGGCCTGCTTCAGTTTATCGAGCTGCAATGGCCCATTGACGAAAATGATACCGCCAATATGATTGATCGGTGTTCCTGGATAAAATGTTTCCATGTTCATCACGCGCCGCTGCGGATGTGTTAATGGCCAATATACTAAACTATTAGTCAATTACGCCACCTCTACTTTTCATATAGTTAACATTTCTACCAACATATTAAATCACATAATGGTATTTTTGTAAATAATTGAGATAAAATGTCTAAATTTGTTCATTTTTTAATCTAGACGCTAGGAAAGCCGACACAGTAAACAGGGCAACGTTTATAAAAAAGACGACTCTTGCCCCAAAGAGATCGGTCATGGTGCTCATAACGAGGATGGACATTCCGTATATAAAAGTTGATAGTGTATGTTGAGCTGATAGTATTTTGGGCAATTCAATTTCACTCAGTTTATCTTGTACATAGGTTCGAATGGAAATACTGCGAAGCTGAAAGGCTGGTCCTAATAAAAAGACAAACAACAAACTCATCCATGCAGAATGATTCAATCCTAAGCAAAGGGTTAGCACAGCTACGATCACCGAACTGTAAAAAATGTGATCAAACAAACGCTGTTCCACATGCTTTGCGAACCGCAACACAAGCAGGCCGCCTAGAATGGTTCCGCCAAAATAGCTTGCGTTAATAAAGCCCCACCATGTTTCAGGCTGATGTAAAACTTCTGTGACATACACAAGGATAATGGCACCAGTCCAAATACTTCTACCGCTCATGGATAGCATTTCTAAAATCGTTAATGTTCGAATAGTTGGTTTTTCATACATGAGCTTCCACCCTGAAAAGACCCTTGTAGCAAATGATTCAGACTGTTGCTCTTGTTTAGCTGCAGCCCCAGTATCAATGATAAAGAGCATAGATATGAGTGACAAACTGTATAAAACAAGTGTCGTCAATAGGAGAAACTGTGGTCCAAGAATGCCAATAAACAGCCCTCCTAAAAGCCAGCCTAGTAAAAGGACCATTTGATCAGAAGTTAAGATATAGCTATTTGCTTTTAGTAAAAAGTTCTTTTCTACTAGACGTGGGATCATCGAATTTCGAACTGGAATGGTTCCTCCATCTATCAAAGAAAGGAAAAATACAATGATAAAAAAGAGAGGAATAGTAAAAGTTGATAGTTGTAGAATATAAATGAAAATTAAGCAACCGAAGAAAGCAATTTGACACATTTGTAAATAGATAATGAGTCTTTTTAGCTTAAATTGATACATAAAGAAAGGAATGAGTACCGCTCCAAGTGCTTGTCCAACAAACTGTGAGACAGCCACCATTGAAGCGATCAGTGTAGAATTTGTTAATTGATATGTCAGGATGGTCAATACGAGGACATATAGCGAATCCCCAAAATTAGCTAGGGATTGTCCCCCTAATAAAAAGTAAAATGATTTATTTTTCATAGTGATCTCCATTTTCTCTTCATTATCACCCATAATAATACATTATTTTCTACACTTCTACTTTTTATAACAATATTTTCATAATTTGATACATTATGACTAATTTAAAAAACCGCCAAAAGGCGGTTTTTATTTAGTCATATATATGGACGGTTGGTTCTTTGTCTTCAGCATTTTTCGTGATCAAGGCTTCTTGTTGATCTGAAGATGTGATGTTAATTTCGATATTCGTACTCTTATAGTAATCCATGACTTCACCTGTTAAATATTGCGTGAAGGCTACGACTTCCGTTTTTCCGTAGAACTGCATTGGAATTTCGACTTTCATTTTTTGCAGGTTGCCGTCTTTGTAAAACCCTTTTCCTACGACACCAGTATAATTCGGAAAGTAGTCTTCGACTTTTGTTTTGAAGCGGTCAAATCGCTCGGAATCATCTTTGTAGTTGCCTTTCGCATTATCTGAAGGGAAGAAGACATTCTCCTCTTTGATCGTATCCCAATTGCCGATATCAGCTGAGCCCGCTTTCACATCCGTTTTGGCGATAAAGTTTCCTGGAACGATAGATGATTTTGGTGCTTGCTTATAAAGGGCAATCATGACAGGCACTTTTTGCAGCCCATCCATTTGACGAATTCGTTTGATCACTTGTTCAGCAATTTTTTCGCCTTCTGCCAAAAGTTTCTTTGAATTTTTCGAAGAATCGATCGTCACTTCTTGCTGCGGGTCACCGATATTTTCACGGTAATAATAAACAGAGTTCAGCGCAAGCCCAATGACAACTCCGCCAAGCTGTAAGCTGTTTTTATCTTTTCGAATTAAGTAATTATGCTCTAGCATCGAAGCTAAGTAAATTGGACTACTTTCATTTTTAGACTTTGTTGAACCTGAGTTCGGAAGAGCAGGGTTTAAGCCTAGATTCTTAAAGTCTTTATCTTCTTTTTCTGCCTTTTTCAGATCACTGCCTGTTTTTTTGCGCGCCAGCCAGCCAAGAACGGTGTCCTCATCAAAATGCTGTCCTTCTTGGAAAAGGTAGTCGTTTGTATTAAATGACTCTGTTGCAAGGCGCATGAGTCCTGTTTCAAATTCATCGATATCCAAGCGTGTGTTGAGACGCTCTGCTGTTAATCCTCTCGCAGCCCCTTGTTTAAACGGCAGCACCATTTTGTAATAGGAGTCAGAGATATTGTACATCGGGATGATGGCTGTTTCCTTCGTTTCATCCGTTTTTTGTGTGACCTCTTCCTCTTCCTTTCCCCCAAAAGGTGCACACGCTGACAATATCAGTGTGAGCATTGTCAGCAGCAATAACAACTTTTTCAATAGAAAACACTCCTCTTATTTCTTTAGCTCCTCGAGCATTTTAGCTTCGTCCCAAATTTCTATATTGAGTTCTTCTGCCTTTGTCAGCTTACTTCCCGCTGCTTCTCCGGCTATGACTAAATCTGTTTTCTTACTCACACTACCTGCCAGTTTACCGCCTAGTGCTTCGATCGCTGCTTTTGCATCGTTTCGAGCCATTTCTTCTAATTTCCCTGTCAGCACAATGGTTTTGCCTGCAAAATAGGAATCACTTTCTTCAACCTTCACCGGTTTTGGTCCTGTGTAGGTCATATTAACCCCAAGCTCTTTTAGTTCATTTAGCAGATTGAGTATTTCTTCTTTCTCAAAGTATGTGACGACAGCATCAGCCATTTTTTCACCGATTTCATCGACTTCGAGTAATTGTTCTTTCGTCGCTTGCTTTAATTGATCGATATCACCGAAATGCATCGCCAAGGTCTTCGCCGCTTTAGAGCCAATAAATCGTATACCGAGTCCAAATAGTAAACGCTCTAGAGAGTTTTCTTTCGATTGCTCAATCGAACGCAGTAAATTGTCGACAGATTTTTCGCCCATTCGCTCAAGCTGAATGAGCTCTTCTTTCGTTAATCGGTAAAGATCAGACACACGAGAGACAAGCTGTTCTTGGAAAAGCTGTGTAATGACCCGCTCGCCAAGCCCATCAATGTTCATTGCATTGCGGGAAACAAAGTGAATGAGTCCCTCACGTATTTGGGCAGGGCATTCTGGATTGATGCAACGCAAAGCCACTTCGCCTTCAATTCTCACCAGCTCACTATGACACTCCGGGCATTCAGTCGGCATGTGAAACGGCTTTTCTTCTCCTGTACGCTGATCGATCAGTACACCTGCGACTTCCGGAATAATATCGCCCGCTTTTTTCACAATCACTTGATCAAAAAGGCGAATATCCTTTTCTTTGATCAAATCTTCATTATGAAGGGAAGCTCGCTGCACTGTCGTTCCTGCTACTTTGACAGGCTCAAGGATCGCCGTTGGTGTGATGACACCTGTACGCCCGACACTTAGTTCAATATCAAGCAGCTTTGTCACGACCTCTTCAGCTGGAAACTTGTACGCAACAGCCCAGCGGGGACTTTTTGCTGTAAAGCCGAGCTCTTCTTGCTGAGCTAACGAATCGACTTTGATCACAATTCCATCGATTTCATATGAAAAGTCGGCACGCTTCGTTTTTAGTGTTTCAATGAGCTCGATCACTTCCTCAATCGTTTGGCACATCCGTCTTTCTTTGTTTGTTTTAAAGCCAAGTTCGTCGAGAAGATCAAGTCCTTCGCTTTGCGATTCAACACCAATTTCATCAAGCTCCGCTATACTGTAGACGAAGATATCAAGGTTTCGTTTCGCCGCAATTTTCGTATCAAGCTGACGAAGCGAGCCTGCCGCCGCATTACGCGGGTTCGCAAACGGCTCTTCTTCGTTTTGTAATCTTTTTTCGTTTAATGCTTCAAAAGAAGGTTTTGGCATAAATGCCTCGCCTCTCACTTCAATTGACAAAGGACGTTTGATTTTGAGCGGGATGGATCGAATGGTTTTGAGGTTTTCTGTAATATCCTCACCCGTTGTCCCATCTCCACGTGTGGCACCTCGGACAAACAGGCCATTTTCATAACGGAGAGAAACAGCGAGTCCGTCAATTTTCAGCTCGACATTGTATGCAATATCGTCACCGACTGCTTGACGAACCCTGCGGTCAAAATCAAGAAGGTCCTGTTCATTAAACGCATTCCCGAGGCTGAGCATCGGTGTGCCGTGGCGCACTTTTTGGAAGGCGTCTAACACAGCGCCTCCGACTCTTTGTGAGGGAGAATCCGCTGCTTTTAAATCAGGGTGCTCTTCCTCTAAAGAGATCAGCTCACGCATCCGCGCATCATATTCAGCGTCAGGAACACTTGGACGATCCAGTGTATGATATTCGTAGTTGTATTGGTTCAAAATCTGGTGCAGTTCCTCGATCCGGCGTTTCGCTGCTTCTTTATCCATCTGATTCTTCCTTTCAATTCATCCGTTTTATATGTCCTATCGGTTTATTGCTTCTCAATTGGCGCAAATGCTGCGAGAAGACGCTTAATGCCTGTAGGGCTTGGGAAAGCAATATCAAGCTCCGTGCTGTCTCCACTGCCTTTTACGCTCACAACTGTTCCAACGCCCCATTTTTTATGAGCCGCTTTATCGCCCACAGCCCAGCCAATACTTCCGCCGCCTGTGTTTTGAATGGTTTGAGTTTGCGGACGTGAGACAGGTCCCCGTCTTTGTGGTCTTTCTCTAGTTTGGCCAAATGGTGTTTTCGTTTCTTTTTTCTCATTTAGGTTGTCCAATAAATCGGCTGGTATTTCTCGAATGAATCTTGATTCAAGGTTCATGTTTGTCCGGCCGAAGAGTGTTCTCATCTTGGCACTAGATAAATAAAGCTCTTCTTCCGCCCGTGTGATGCCTACATAAGCAAGGCGGCGCTCTTCTTCCATCTCTGCATCTTCCATTAATGAGCGGCTGTGCGGGAAGACACCTTCCTCCATGCCCATTAAGAAGACAACCGGGAATTCTAGACCTTTTGCGGCGTGAAGCGTCATTAAAATGACCGCATCTTGATCTTCTTCCTCATTCTCATCCAGCTTATCAATGTCTGCGACAAGAGCAAGATCTGTCAGGAAGGTCACAAGGGACTTGTCTTCATTTTGTTCTTCAAAGTTCTTAGTCACAGAGAGAAACTCGTCAATATTTTCTAGACGGCTTTGTGCCTCAATCGTTTTTTCAACCTTTAGTGCTTCACGATAGCCTGTTTTCTCTAAAATTTCTTCTGTTAGTTCTGTGACAGATAAATAATCCTGCATATTTGTCATTTGATCAATGAGCTGTTTGAATTCATCAAGTGCATTGGCTGCCCTTGCACTGAGTCCAATGAAATCTACCTGACCAAGCGCTTCAAACATAGACAGGTCATTCATCTCCGCGTATGCTGCGATTTTATCAACAGATGTCGCACCGATTCCGCGCTTTGGTACGTTCACAATTCGTGCAAAGCTAATGTCGTCATCTGGGTTAGCTACTAAGCGTAAGTACGCCAAAATGTCCTTGATCTCTTTTCTGTCATAGAACTTTGTGCCGCCGACAATGTTGTATTGAATGTTTGACTTCAATAATGTTTCCTCTATGACACGAGACTGGGCATTGGTTCGATAAAGAATCGCAAAATCGGATAATTTACGCTTACCGCTCTGATGAAGCTGATGAATCTTTCCAGCAACAAATTGACCCTCGCCGAATTCATTATCTGCACGGTAATAGGCAATCTTCGCCCCTTCATCATTTTCTGTCCAAAGGTTTTTCGGCTTACGGTTTGAATTGTTTTGAATCACCGTGTTTGCGGCATTCAGTATACGTTTCGTCGATCTGTAATTTTGCTCAAGCAGAATCACTTCACTGGATGGATAATCTTTTTCAAAGGAGAGAATGTTTGTAATATCCGCTCCGCGCCAGCGGTAGATGGACTGATCCGAGTCACCGACCACACATATATTTTGAAAACGCTGAGCAAGCAGTTTCACAAGCATGTACTGCGCTCTGTTCGTATCCTGATACTCATCGACATGAATGTATTGAAATTTTCGCTGATAGTGTTCTAATACTTCAGGGATGCGCTCAAACAGACGAATCGTCATCATAATAAGATCATCAAAATCGAGTGATTGGTTCTTAAGTAATCGCTTTTGGTAATCTGTGTAGACGTCGCTAACCACTTGATCATAGAAATCACTGGCTGTTTTGGCGTATTCCTCTGCGTCAATGAGTTCATTTTTTGCACTGCTGATTGATCCTAAAATGCTGCGAGGATCGAACTTTTTAGGATCGATATTTCGTTCTTTTAAAATGTTTTTAATGACTGAAAGCTGATCAGATGTGTCTAATATAGAGAAGTTGCGATTTACACCAATACGGTCAATATCGCGTCGTAAAATACGCACACACATGCTGTGGAACGTAGAGATCCAAATGTCATCCGCACCAGGTCCTAAAATGGCTTGGACACGCTCACGCATTTCACGTGCTGCTTTATTTGTAAACGTAATCGCTAAAATGTTCCACGGAGCCACATGCTTTTCTGCCATTAAGTAGGCAATTCGGTGTGTGAGCACCCGCGTTTTCCCGCTTCCTGCTCCTGCCATCAAGAGTAGCGGACCGTCTGTTGCTTTGACCGCTTCTTTTTGCGCGTCATTTAGCCCTTCTAATAGATGATTCGATATTTCATTCATTCCATTCACCGCCAATTCGAACTTATGTTCTATTTTAACCCTTTTCGTCTTGTTTGACTATGATGACTTTTTGACTGCGCTCACTGTCTTTAATGCTTCTTTGAAATTGTCATAAATGACGTTTCCTACAACAACCACGTCCGCATGCTGCGCAAAATCTTCCGCCTGCTTTGCGTTTTCAATGCCCCCGCCATAAAAAAGAACCGTATCAGAAAGCACTGCTTTCGTTTCTTTCACAAGTTCTATATCTCCAAGCGTTCCGCTGTATTCTAGATAAAAAATGGGCAGCTTCATTAAATGCTCTGCCACTCTTGCATATGCTCTTACGTCATCGATGTCCAGTGCTGTATTTGCCTCTGTGAGCTTGGCCGCTTTACACTCTTCATTTAAAATAACATAGCCTTCAGGCACGATCTCTTCCATCGACATCAAATCACCGAATTCCTTCATCGCATCCTTGTGAAGCCCAACAATCCAATCAGGATGAGAACTGTTTAAGACAGTCGGGATGAAATACAGATCGAAGCCCGGCACAATCATTTCATGTGTTGAGATTTCGAGTACACATGGCACAAGAAACCGGCGGACCTTTGACATTAATTGAAGCACGTTGTCCTCTGTCACATTGTCACTGCCGCCAATCAATATAGCATCCGTACCAGATTCGCAAATTGCCTCTAGCTGTTCATCGGATATTTCTTTATTTGGATCGAGTTTAAAGACATGCTTCCACTCGGTAACATCATACATGAAAAACGTTCCTCCATTCGTTTCATTCCATTTAAATATTATAACAAAATCAGTGACCGCAAAAAATGGGTAACCTTCTTCAGCTAAAAGTTTCATTCTTTTGAAAATGGGGTTCGTGACTTTAGGTTAGAATGCTGAAAACATCTAGGAGCTGAGAGGGATGATCTTTGACCGTTCACTGATAGGAAAGCTTTGTATCACCACATGTTATTATACAATAAAGGGACATTTTACTATTGATCAAAAAACCATACATAAAGTAGGTGACCCACATGAAAAGAACCATCACATATGATCAAACGATCAATATCGGATACATCTATCTCCTGCCTGTAGGAATCGGGACAATCAAAGAAACCATTGAATTAGATGTGAATGAATGTATGAACGCAGATATCGACAAGGAGGGACGAGTAGCTGGTCTGGAGTTATTTGCAGAAGAAGCCGAAGTTTTGAAGCATGCACCCGTGTATGAGGACGAGCTTTCTTTACGTTTTACAGATCAGGACGTTCTCTCAACCTATCATTTATCAGGCATTGAATTTCATTTCTCGACGCCTGATCACAAAGGGCTAATCGGTTTTACGATTGTCGATCCTCATCGATATAACGTCAAAAGAAAGACAAGAAAAAACCGTTTTGAATGGTCAAAACGGTTTTTCCAAGCTATTGTCTCACTTCATTGAAATAATGGACGGATGTCATGGCCCCTTCATCGACCATCTTGTTGTCTTGAATATCTAATGGATCAGGGTGTCCAGCTTTTTCAGGAATCTTTTCATCTGAGCGGAACATGCTTGCCCATTTTTTGAGATGCTGTTTATTTTTCACTGCTAATAACACTGCACCACCAACCCCTAATCCTGCAAGTACATACGCATTCGGACGCTTATTCATGTATGTTCCCTCCCCTTATGATCTTATTTGTAAGTTACCCCGGCTTTTCATTTCTAAACGTCACAATATGTTGAAGTGGTTTCTCTTTCAATGAAAAGTGGAATAACAACAACAATGATAGAGAAAAGAGGGGATCTTCGTGACAACAACTTTCATTGTCATTGTTGGCGCACTATTAGTGATTTGTTTCATCATACCAATCATTTTATTCATCTGGATTTGGATGAGAGATGAAAAACAGGAAGAGCATTCTGTCCTGCGAAATTATCCGGTCATTGGAAAGCTGCGGTTTATTTTTGAAAAAATAGGACCTGAGCTTCGTCAATATCTGTTTCTGAATGATCGCGAGGAGCTTCCTTTCTCAAGAAGAGAATACGAGCAAGCTGTCATGTCTGGAAAGTACAAAAGCCGGACGATGGGCTTTGGATCAAAACGTGATTTTGACAAGCCTGGTTACTACATTCGCAATGTTCTATTTCCAAAGCAGCGAGATGAGTTACGCATCGATCAATCTGAAAAAATCCAAACAAAAGTGTATCAGATTGATCAAGACAATTTACTACGAAGAAGTGAACATACCAAAGAGGTCGAAGCAAAACCTTACTATCTCCATCAAGACGATGTACAAGTGATTGGCGAGCACACATGTCAAAAGCCATTCCGTGTAAAAGGCCTGATTGGGCAGTCTGCCATGAGCTACGGCTCTTTAGGCGACAGGGCCATTACAGCACTATCCTCGGGATTAAAAATGGCTGGCGGTACGTGGATGAACACAGGTGAAGGCGGGCTTTCTCCCTATCATCTCAAAGGCGGAGCCGATATCATATGCCAGATTGGGCCCGGTCTATTCGGCGTGAGAACAGAAGATGGCGCTTTTTCCTTTGAAGAATTTAAGAAAAAAAGCGAGCATGAGGAAGTCAAAGCCTTTGAGCTGAAGCTGGCTCAAGGAGCTAAAACACGCGGCGGTCATATTGACGGCGAAAAGGTCACCGAAGAAATTGCGAACATCCGTAAATTACCGCCCCATCAATCCATTGACAGCCCAAACCGATTTGAGATGTTCCACTCCATTCCGGATATGTTTGATTTCATTGAACAGCTGCGAAGTATAGGCGGAAAGCCTGTCGGCATCAAGCTTGTGGTCGGACATAAAGAAAACATTGAAGAGCTTGCAACGTACATGAAAAAAAGCGGAAAGCACCCTGATTTCATTACAGTGGATGGCGGAGAAGGCGGCACTGGCGCATCTTTTCATGAATTGGCAGATTCCGCAGGGCTGCCGATTTTCACGGCACTCCCAATGGTTCATCAAATATTGAAGGAATACGGTGTCAGAGATCAGGTCAAACTCTTTGCTTCTGGCAAACTTCTCTCACCAGATAAAATTGCAATTGCCCTTTCCATGGGTGCTGACTTTGTCAATATCGCACGGGGACTCATGTTTTCAGTCGGATGCATTCGCGCCCAAGTGTGCCACACGAATAAATGCCCAGTCGGGGTCGCCACAACTGATCCAAAACTGCAAAAGGGTTTATCAATTGAAGAAAAGAAATACCGAGTCTGCAATTATATCCTTTCTCTAAGAGAAGGCTTGTTTAACTTATCCGCAGCCGCTGGTATTGAATCTCCCATTTATTTTAATGAGAAACATATTGTCTATAGACAAGAAAATGGTCAGACAAGTGAAGTGCCTATTTTTACAGGGACACAGCCATCCGTCTAGTTTGAGAAAGGTGCGTTTTTGCACCTTTTTTTCAATTGCCATTTTGGCTCAATCGCGTATAAAGAACTTAGGGCAAATGACCAGGAAGTGGAGAGATGGAGGATGCGTGAGAAAAAGGTTCGCGGGATGAAACGGAAGACGAATGAGATGGTGACAAGAATTGAGGAAAGTACACGAGAGTTCCCGGCAGATATTGAACAAGGGTATTGGCATCTTCCTCTACCAGCTGCTTATGATTTTATTTGTACAAACAAAACACCTCAAAAAATCAAGCGATTGTCCATCCATACACTGATAAATAGAGCTGAACATCTCATTGATTTGAAGCCAATTGATGGAGAAGTATATCGTGTCGTGGTTGTAGTAGATGCCACTGAATGATGGGGATCACAAATCATTGTGTTTAAAGGAGATTCCTATGTTAAAGACTTTTTCAATAGACATGATGATGATCAGAGATGGCCGCCTCTTTCCGATGCGAGAAACATTCAAAGGAAATGGCAGTAACACAAATTTAAAAATAACCGTTGTCCTTTTCGGCAATAGTCAATTTTTTGTATCTGTACTCATGTATCTCAAAATAAAAAAGAGTAGCCGCAGCCACTCTTAATTTTACTTATTCAACAATCGCGCCCTATTCTGGAAGAGACTTTCATGTTAACCTGCCATTTCTTGCGAGAACCTAAGTAAATATCCATCAGGATCTTGAACAAGAAATTCCTTTTGTATAAACGTAGTATCATTACTTTTATATTTGCTAACAGTTGGCTCTCTGAATAGTGGAATGTTTTGCTTTCTTAAACGGTCAATGACAGGCTGTACATCTTCAATGTCTATTTGAAAATTGATTCCCCGTCCAAATGGGTGTTTTAACTCCCCAGTGTCCCAATGGCCATTGATTTCTTCTAACATCATTTGTGTTTCCTCTTCCAACGAAACAAATATAAATTTATCGTCTTCACGCTCATATTCCAATTTAAAACCAAGCAATTCTATATAGAACCATTTAGACTTTTCGATGTCTGTTACAGATAACTCTGGTATCAAAGCATTGAATCTCATTTTTTCTTCTCCACAACCTTCTGATAAAGTTATTCGGTTAAATGACCCGTTTGTTGCTTCTTTCAAGCCAGTCCTTGCTTGTCTTTTCAGCGCTCTTCATAAAAAAACTGTAAACAACGCCATTCTTGTTGAATAGGATTGTTTACAGTGAAGTCTGCTTTATTTTGTTTCGTCATTTGCCTGCTGTTCTGCTACGCGGTCAAGTGCCATTGTGTAGGCATCATTTCCGTAGTTCAAGCAGCGTTTGACACGTGAGATAGTTGCAGTGCTCGCACCTGTTTCCGTCTCAATTTTATGATATGTGTTCCCCTCGCGAAGCATACGTGCTACTTCAAGACGCTGTGATAAAGATTGGATTTCATTGATGGTACACAAATCATCAAAGAATCGATAGCATTCTTCCAGGTCTTTAAGGGATAAGATGGAGTTGAATAACTGATCTAAGCTTTTGCCCCTTAATTTATCAATTTGCATCTTTATACATCTTCTCCTTTACTATTGGCACCGCTTCGCACGACATTCTGCGGAGAAAGCGGTATCTTTCCTGACTATTTTTTTTCAACCTCAGCAATGAGCTTTGAACGAATCATGACAGGTTTGGTTATACGCTGGAAATGCCGTCAGTTCTTTCGTAAGCCGAAGCTTCTTTATCGTATACAAAATCGACAAGTTCTGTCATTTTCCTTGTTCGACAATCTGACAAACTTGTTTGCTTCCGATATCAAGAACACTTCTGCTTGATTAGGTCTGCCCTAAAAATACAGGTTGTGCGGAAAGCTCGGCGAGACCACAAACATGCGCCCCGCCTCGCTCAATTATTCAAAATATGTTGGTCGGTCAGCGTAACCGACAGATTCATTTTTCAATCAGGCCATTTCACTCGTCATGTCAAAGCCCTCTGCTTCAACAACTCCACATAAGTATTTTCACTTACATGGCAGTGAAGAGATCCATTGCTCACGTCTGCCCTATAACAGTTGTCAGAAATGTGGCAAAGATGATACAGCTCCACTCTGTTATATTTTAACGCATTATAGACGGAAAGAGTACAGTTTTTTTCATGACATCAAATATTCCTCTTGGTGTCACTCGAATATACGGCAAATGGGTACTTTGGAAAAAGACAAGTGTATCAATTGGGCAATCAAATGGATAGCCTCGCTCAATGAGCAGCTCACGCAAGGTTTGTATTTGCTGAAGAACTGTCTCAAACGGTTCAGCAGAGGCACAGCCTGATAATTGCAGCGGGATTTCGTGTAAAATTTTCCTGTTCTCTGTGAGGACGATTCCCCCGCCGATTTCTTTCATTCGCTTATGTGCCAGCATCATATCTTCTTTATTTTTCCCGATCACTAAAATGTCACCCGTGAGCGAAAATGAGCTGACAAACCCTTGCACTTTGTTTGCAAAGCCTTTGAGCATCGTATTCACACGCCACTCGCCTTTTCGGTCAATCAGGCTAAAGAAACTTTGATCATGATCACATGACAGCTGGTTCACAGAGTTATCAATCTCCACTGTATAAGGCTCCATGATGACAGCATTTCTCATTTTGACACCTAGCGGCATGGAAAATTGCAAATCACTCGTCGTCAGATCATAGCCTAAATCTAATGGAACAAGCCCGCCATTTTCCCATTTAGTTTCTTGAAATTGATGCTGGTTCTCTCCATCTAATTTGAGGATAACCCCTTTAGATATCACCGTTTCCGGATTTGGATTCATTGGATCATCTAACACATTCAATGAAGCCAGACGTCCTGGACCGACAACACCTAATAGGTCATCAATTTGATAGTATTTCGCAATGTTAAAGGTCGCCATATTGTATGCATCGATGATAGGCACGCCTTCTTCAAGGGCAATTGAAATCAAACGATTAATCATACCCTCCTCATAAAAATGAGGCGCTGCTCCATCTGTTGTATAGAAGAAGTGATCATAGTGTCTAAAATCACGCTCGTGCAGCTCTCTTAAAATGTTCACTAAATCTGGGCGGATGGAAGAATGACGAAGTGAGACATGGTAGCCAAGGGACAAGCGTTTGAGCACATCGTCTGCATTCATCGCTTCATGATCGCTGTCCGCGCCAAACAGCTTCATTTTTGTTAGCGTTTTCTCAGAAGCTCCGGGGAAATGCCCTTCAATTCGTTTCCGCTGCTTCTTCGTTTCTTGCATGCAATATAAAATGAGATCATCACCGTCCATCAATCTTGGCCAGCTTGTTAATTCGCCGCCTTGAAGGACATCAGGATGATCAATCCATTCCTTCCGGTAGTTGATAGGAAGCATCTCATCTTCATATCTGACTTCAGTTTGAAGATCATATCTAGACCACCAGAAATACTGAAATGGCTGCTGTTTTAATTCACACAGAGTGGAAAGCGCTTTCTTTTCATTGCTCTGCAAAAGAAGAAATAAGTTATCACTGACCATCGTTGTTGTGCCAAATTGAGACACATATTCTGCAAGTGATTGGGGATTATAAATATGGAACGGGTGCGCGTGAGGCTCTATATACCCAGGCACAATGTATTTCCCTTCACAATCAATCACACGTTTAGCTGATTTATTTTGAGGAAGCTCTGCTCCGACATAAACAATTCGATCATCATGTATCCAAATATTTGCCTTCACCCATTGTTTTAAAAACGGGTTTAGCACGAGTCCATTCGTTAAAAGGAGTGTTGGAACTATTTTTGAGTCGACTACATCGATTTGTGTGCGGATGTCATTGTTTCTCCAATTAAAAGTACGTTCGGACATTCACATACTCTCCTTCATTTGTATTAGCCCTATCGTAACATAACGAACCACGTTACGCATTAATGAAACGTTACAATTTCTTGAAATCACACTTAAAATATTTAAAAAAGGAGATTTACCTTCAATGAAACCTAATCTCGGCTTAATGGAAGCGCTCATTCGAATTGCCTGTGGAATGACAATATGTACTGTAGCTGGTTCTTTATATGCTAGAAAACCATGGAGTAAAATGCTTCTTTTCAGCATCATGTTCGGCGGAATGAAACTGGCATCTGGCATTCTTCGTTTTTGTCCAGTGACGTATATGTGTGAGCAGCAAGACACACATAAAGAGAAGGCTGAGTGAGACAGCCTTCTTTTTTTGTGATCGTTTTCATATCACTCCGCTGCTTCACACCATTCCACCATCGTACCTGCGATAATTTCCGCTGCTTCAATCACATGCTCAATGTCGATGGATTCATTCGGGAAATGGGCAAGCTCCGTTGTTCCAGGTCCGAATACGATGATCGGGATACCTGCCGCCTGTGACAGTAATCCGCCGTCTGTTCCCCAAGGAGCGGCTTCGATCTTTGGCGGCTCCTTCTTGACCGCTTCATATTGTTCCTTCAATAGACCTAAAAGTAGATGGTCCGTATCAATTGAGCCTGGAAGCCATCTTGCACCAAACCATTCGACCTCAACAGGATGCTCTTTGAACCATTCATCCTTTTCCCCAAGTCCCATCATCCAATTTTCTAGTTCCTTCTCTGCCTGCTCAACCGTCTCACCTGGCATCACACCAAGTCTTCCCTCCATTGTGACCAGATCTGCTACAGAGGACGGCCAATCACCGCCTTGAATTTTCCCTATGTTGATGGGGATTGGAATCGGGATATGCTGAAATAACGGCTCGGTGATGCGCTGATTTCGTTCTTCTTCAAGTGCTGCTATATGTGAAAGAACGATCATACTTTTTTCAATAGCGGAAACGCCGTGATATCTTGTTCCGCCATGAGCTGCCCTTCCTTTAATATGCAGTCTGAACCACTTAGATCCCTGCTGAATCGGAAAGATTTTCATATGACTTGGTTCTGGAATGATGGCCGCATCTGCTGTATACCCTCTCAGTATGGCTGCAAGGGTGCCTGCACCGCCGCTCTCTTCTTCGACGACACTATGAAACACGACATCTCCTTTCAGCGGAATCTGTAGTGCATGCAGTGCCTCTAGTGCAAAGAGTAAAGAAACGTTTCCGCCTTTCATATCTGTTGCCCCGCGTCCATAAAGTCTCCCGTTTATGATATGCCCGCTGTAGGGCGGATATGTCCATTGTTTCGTATCTCCTGCTGGCACAACATCGACGTGCCCATTTAATAAAATGGATTTGCCGCCCCCTTTTCCCTTCAATCGTCCGGCGACATTGGGACTTCCTTTAAAGGAACGTCTCGGGGAATAGAAATACGGGTGTTCTAGCAAGTCTTCTCCGCCAATGTCCCATACATCTACATCAAAACCAATGGCAGACAGCTTATTTGCTACGATTTGCTGCACACCTTGTTCATTCCCTTGGGTGCTCTCACATTGCACCATTTGCTGAAGAAGCGCAATCGCTTCATCTTGGTGCTCTCTCATCCAGCTTCTGATACGTGTGATTGGCTGCAAGTCATTCATCCTTTCTACACAACAGATTTGACATCAGGCGCTAAAATTAAAGGTGCCTCTGTCGCCCTTATGACATCTTCCGGCTGATACGGCGGCATGACTTCACGTAAAATGAGCAGCTGCGATTTGACCTCAATGACTGCCATATCCGTTATAATCAGATCCACACAAGACTTAGCAGTTAAGGGCAGTGTGCAGGCAGATTTCACCTTTGATTCACCGTGTTTATCGAGGTGGCTCATCACCACCACAACCTTTTTCGCCTTTTGCGCAAGCTCAATCGCTCCGCCCATCCCGGGTACTCGTTTGCCTGGCACAATCCAATTCGCAAGATCACCCTGACTGCTTACTTCAAGTGCACCTAAAATGGTCATATCCAGCATGCCTTTTCGAATGATGCCAAAAGCAGTCGTGCTGTCCATGTATGAGCCGCCTTTTGTTAACGTAATAGGAAAACCACCGGCATTGCACAAGTTCGAATCTTCTTCTCCTTGTGCTGGTGAGGCGCCTGCCCCCATAATGCCGTTTTCTGCATGAAGCCATACGTTGTAATGCGCTGGAATGTAATCAGCCGCAAGGGTTGGGATGCCGATCCCAAGATTGACGATCATGCCATCTTCAATTTCCTGCGCCGCCCGTTTGGCTATGCGGTGTCTTATATCGTTGTCTCCCATGCCCATGTCCAGTTCACTCCTTTTGATTGCACGATCTGGTTCACAAATACGCCTGGTGTCACGATTTCCTCTGGATGAAGACTACCTACAGGCACAATCTCTTCCACTTCCGCAATGGTCCAGTCTCCTGCCATCGCCACAATCGGGTTTGTATTCCGTGCACTTTTATCAAATATCAGATTTCCTGCTTCATCTGCTTTGAATGCATTCACAATGGCAATATCCGCTGTCAGCGCAGGTTCAAGGATATATGTCTTTCCGTTTAGTGGCACGAGCTGCTTCTCATCAAGATTGAGGCTATCCATGCCGACATCTGTTACAATGCCTGCCAAGCCCATCCCGCCTGCTCGTATTTTTTCTGCTAGAATGCCCTGCGGGTAAAAATGAACATCTAGTGTACCTGATTGCATTTTCTGTCCGGCTATTGGATTTGAGCCAATATGAGAAGCAATGATCTTCTTGACTCTTCCTTCTGTGATCAGCCGGCCAACACCTATTTGCGGGAAGCCTGCATCGTTTCCGATCAATGTCAGATCTTTGATATTGGCTTCTAGGATGGCATCGATCAATGATGGCGGGGACCCTACGCCGCCAAATCCGCCAAACATGATGGTCATGCCGTCCCTAAAATGCGTGATCACTTCATCTACATTCACTGTTTTGTTCATCATCTTTCCTCCCTACATCGCAGATGGGAAAAACCCTCGGTTGATGACTTCTTGTTCGACCTGCGTGATTGTCTGCTCAAATAATTGAATGAGTTCATCCATCTCCTGCTGCGTGATAGAAAGCGGCGGAGCGATCATGACCGCTGCACCTCCCACTCCATCCTCTCCAGCGCTTGCTGGGTAAACGAGCAAGCCATTTTGCTTCGCTGTCTCAACGACTAAATGCGTCATTTGAGCATGGGCAGGAAATGGTGTTTTCGATAAACGGTCTGCGACAAACTCAATGCCGATGAGCAGTCCCTTTCCTCTCACATCTCCTATGATGAAATGGTTTGTTTGCACATCCTTTAAAGCATTCATTAAATAGCGGCCAGACAGATCCGCTCGTTCAGGAAGCTGATGTTTTTTCATATATCGAATGACAGCCAGTGAGACGGCTGCTGAAAGCGGGTTGCCGCTATAGGTGTGACCTGCCATCACAGAGCCGGAACCGCTCAGAATTGGTGCGATGACATGATCCGCTGAGACGGCTGCCGCAATCGGTGAATAGCCAGCACTCATCCCTTTGCCGAGAACCATAATATCTGGTACAACGCCCCAATGCTCCATCGCAAACATTTTCCCAGTTCGTCCAAAGCCTGTCATGACTTCGTCTGCAATCATTAAAATATCGTTTTCCTCACAGACACGCTTCATTGCATCAAAATATCCATCTGGCGGTACAAGTGCCGCTCCCGATGCTCCAACAATCGGCTCTGCAATAAAAGCGGCAATCCTCTCTTTTCCTATACGCTGAATGACGGTTTTAAATTCCTGAACATACCATTCAACCTGCTTGCCCTCTTCCTTCGGCAGCCATGAACGATAGCTATATGGCGGAGACAGCACTGGGTTCTTTTCGAGCAATGGTTCAAAGCGCTCTCTCCTTGCAATATGTCCGGACATCGACAGTGCACCGAGGGTGATGCCGTGATAACTCATCCATCGTGAGATAATGTGATTCTTCTCAGCCTTTCCCTGCTCCTGCCAGTGCTGAATAGCAATTTTCATAGCCGTTTCCGTTGCCTCTGATCCGCTTCCGACAAAAAAAGACCAGTTCAGGTTACCTGGACAAAGCGTACTCAATTCATAGGCAAGTTCTTCTGCTGGTTCATTTGTGAATTGTGATCTGTACGTAAAGCTCACTTTTTCCGCTTGCTCGGTCATGGCATCAACGATTTCACGTATGCCATGTCCAATACTTGCCGTGACAGCCCCCGATGAGCCGTCTATATATTTTTTTCCGTCCCGATCATATAAATAAATTCCCTCTCCTTTCACAGCCACAGGATAATGCTGATTCAACATCGGTTTGATTAAGTAATCCCGGGTCTCCACTTTGCCATTCCTCCCTCTCTCGTCAGCAGCTGCCTCTTTCTTTTTCATGAATCGCAAGAAAATTTTGTATACTTGTTATAAGATTAGCTTAATCAAGAGGGCAGTCATCCTCCATTCGCCACATGCCCGAATTTCAGACGCATTTTTTATACATCGTGTATAAGAGTGTTCAAAAGGAGGTCATGAGTCTATGGCGATTCTCGTCAAAGATGCACTTTCGCTCGATATCATGAAGGGAACAAAGCTGCTCGCTGGAGAAAATGGACTGGACCGACTCATTCAATGGGTGACCATCGTGGAAATCATCGAAGACACGTCGAGGCTTTCCGAAGGAGAATTGCTCGTCACAACCGGATTTGGACTCGCAGACAATCAAGAAAGACGCGACCGGCTTGAGGAATTGATTCAAACTCAAAGGCTATCAGCTATCGCCATTTATAAAGGTGTGTACTTAAGCGACATTCCAGCATCACTCATTCAAGCGGCGAAAAATAGCGGCATTCCGCTCATCGAGATTCCCCCGCACATCAATTTCTCGGACATTACAAAAGCCGTGTTAGAACAAATCGTGAGCAGTCAGCTTCATCAGCTTAAATATTCATCCGCTATTCATCAAAGACTGACCCAATTAAATGTAAGGAATAAAAATGTGACGCAAATTACAGAGGAACTGGCACATCTCACTGCAGCAAACATTGTCGTTCTTGATGTCTTTTTACATCAAACAGCGGCTCATCTCATCAAAGATGAAGTGACGTACTCTCCTGCTTTTGGCTTTCTGACAGATCATGAACCAATTGAAACCATGCCCCTTCTCAAGCAGGCAGAAGAAAAAGGGCGGCTCGTTTATGACACGTGCGGAGCATTTGTCCTCGCCGCATGTCCGGTGATTGCGATGGGTGATATTTTCGGGTTCATTGTGTCTTTAAAGAAAAAGGATACGTGGCATCATCTCGACGCGATTGCAATCGAGCATGCCGGGGCCGTGTATGCGATTGAATGGCTGAAGCAAAAAGCCATTCAAGATACAGAAAACCAAATGCAGGGACATTTGTTAGATGATATTTTGCAGCAGCAATATACAGAAGAAAGCTACGTGGTCGAACAAGCAACAAAGCTGCAATATGATATGAGCGACGAGCAGGTGGTGATCTACTTTCAATTCCAGCATCAGCACACACAGCTCGATCACCAAATGATGCAGCGTCTATCGCAATTACTCACCTCGATCTTTGAACGCAGACATATTCCTTTTTTACTAAAGACAAGGCTCGATTCCATTTTTGTCCTAACACCAGCAGGAAAAAAAGCGTTTCAAGAAGCGGAGTGGTATCGCGCAGCAGAGGAGTGCCGGAGCACTTGGTCGTATTTTTTCCCCGTCCATCCGATTGTCATTGGCATTGGGAGAGCCTATGACCAGATCAGTCTCTTTGCAAAAAGCGCAAAGGAAGCGCAGTATGCAGCTAGGCTTCTTCCGCTTTTAAAAACAGACGAGAGCATCATTCATTATCAAAAGCTCGGCTTATATGGGATGCTTCTTGAAATGAATGAAGCGGGTATGAATTTGCATGATTTTTACGTGGAGCTGTTAAGTCCGTTGCTATATACGAAAAAACAAGGGGCTGACCTGATTCATACACTCGAAGTGTATTTGGCGCACAATGAAAATATTCAAAAATCTGCGGGAGAATTATTTATTCATAGACATACGTTAAGCTACCGGCTGAAACAAATTGAAACGAGAACAGGCTGCAGCCTCAAATCCACTGATGATCGGATGAAGCTGCAGCTTAGTATCATGGCGTACCGCCTATCTGGTCTGCTTGATCAGATGAGAACCATTTCATGATTCATTTGGCGTTTTGACCCATAGATTCATATCTTCAATTTTGTCAAAAATATAGCAGTTGTTTTGGAAGCGCCCGGTATACGTATAGCCAAGCTGATAAAACACTTGATTCATTCCATAGGATAGTGCACGTGCAAGTGAGTAAAAGACATAGATATGCATCGACTGGAGTTCTTTTTCAAGGGCTAGAATCAAATGATGCATGAATCCTAGTTTTCTATATGAAGGAAGGGTCGCACAGTCTGTTAATTCTGCATGACCATACGGCGCATTGATCTCAGCGGATGCTGCACTCACAATGTGTCCGTCATGTTCAACAGCATAAAAAATGGTCCCTTCCTCCATTACCTTTTGAATATAATCTGACTCGTTCATTGGCGTAGGGTACGTTTCAAAGACGGTATCATAGAGCTTTGCCAGCTTGTGAATATCCTTTGGATCGGCTTTTCTCATCACATACTCATCCTGCCATGTGCCTTGGTCTTTTTTGATTACTTTTGCTTGAATGGATGCGACGATCTCATCCTCCTGCAGCCAATACGAACTGTTCATTCGATCCTCAGTGAGAAAAAGCGACATACCGTAAGCGTCACTTCCAAGGAAATAATGAGAAAACACCCCTTCAAGCCGAAAGCCTTTTTCTAAAAAAAGCGGCACATGCTCACGTCTTACTTTCACAATGACCTTAGAAGCCTTACAGTCCGCCGCTTCCTGAAGAACGGATGGAATGACATCCCGCACCCTCCCGCTATAATCATCTAAACGGATTCGCTTATTAAATGAATCAATACAGATCAAGGCAGAAAAACGCTCATTCGCAAGTTCCTTCAATTGCACCATACACTCATTCCTCTCTAATGAATTATTTAATAAAGAATGTCCAAATTAGAAATGACGAAATAGCGATGCCAGAAAAAATTGAAAGTATCATATAACTAATGGCTGAAGCCTTTTTCATTTTATTGTGCTTAATGGCAATCAACATGATGTTATTTATAGTTATGAGAAATAAAATAAGTATGACGATTGCAAAGATAATAAATGCTTTGATTTCCATGTTTCCTCCCTATATCTATTCGTGATCCCATACTACTTCTTCATTTTCAATCGGCATCCCTTCTCATGAACAAAAAACACCTTTCCATCTCATCAGATAGAAAGGTGTTTTGATTAAACGGTTTTCCCCGCAGCCTTCAGCGCACGGGCGCCAATGTCACGGCGATAAAATAGACCTGGTTGAATGATTTCTTCAACCGCTTCATACACTCTTGATCTTGCCGCTTCAAATGTGTCATCAAATGCTGTCACATTCGCTACACGGCCGCCATTTGTGACGAATTGATCGTTTTCTTTTTTTGTTCCTGCGTGGAAGGTCACGACATCAGATACCGTTGTTTGCAAAGCACCGATTGGCGCGCCTTTTGCGTAGTCCTCAGGATATCCTTCTGAAGCAAGAACGACACTGACAGCGGCAGTGTCTTTCCACCGCAAGTCCACATCTTTTCCGTCCAGAATGTCGAGGAAGACTTGAACTAGATCTGATTCAAGACGAGGGAGAACCACCTGCGTTTCAGGGTCGCCGAAGCGTGCATTGAACTCAATGACCTTTGAGCCTTCTGGTGTTAGCATTAAGCCTGCATATAAAATGCCTGTAAACGGACGCTCTTCCTGCACCATGGCGCGAGCCGCCGGTTTGACGACATCTTCCACCGCTTTTTGGACAACTTCATCTGAAATTTGTGGCACTGGTGAATAAGCGCCCATTCCGCCGGTATTCGGTCCTTTGTCATCTTCAAATGCCCGTTTGTGATCTTGCGCGATCACCATTGGGTACACCTTTTCTCCATTGACAAAGGCCATCAGTGAAAATTCCTCACCTGTTAAAAATTCCTCGATGACGACAGAAGCACTTGCATCGCCAAACTTTTCATCCTCTAAAAAGTCGTGCAGACAGTCGATCGCCTCTTCAAGTGTCATCGCAACTGTCACGCCTTTTCCTGCTGCGAGACCATCTGCTTTAATGACAATCGGCGCACCCTTTTCTTCCACATATGCCTTCGCTTCTTCAAACGATGTAAAAGTGGCATAAGCGGCGGTCGGGATATCGTAGTTTTTCATTAAGTCTTTTGCAAATTCCTTTGAGCCTTCAATGACTGCGGCTTTTGCATTTGGTCCAAATACCTTTAGACCTGCCTCTTCAAATGCATCGACTACACCTGCAATTAAAGGAACCTCTGGACCGACAATCGTTAAGCCGATTTCATTGTCTTTTGCAAAACGAATTAATGCCTCATGATCACCTTCGTCGATCGGTACAAGCTTCGCAGCATCTGCCATTCCATCATTGCCGGGTGCGACAAATACTTGGCTGACAAGTTCACTTTGGTTCACTTTCCATGCGATGGTATGCTCTCTTCCGCCTCTGCCGATAATTAATACGTTCACACTGTCATCCCCTTAATGTTTGAAATGTCTAACGCCAGTGAAGACCATGGCGATGCCGTATTCATCTGCTTTTTGGATTGATTCTTCATCACGAATGGAACCACCTGGCTGGATGATTGCTGTGACGCCTGCCTTTGCAGCAGCTTCCACTGTATCGCCCATTGGGAAGAACGCATCAGAGCCTAGAGCGCTTCCTTTCGCCTTTTCACCTGCTTGCTCAATCGCAATATTTGCTGAGCCCACGCGGTTCATCTGACCAGCGCCGATCCCTGCTGTCATTTGATCTTTTGCAAGGACAATCGCATTTGATTTCACATGCTTGACGACTTTCCAAGCAAGCTTTAAGTCTTTCCATTCGTCTTCTGTTGGTTCTCTTTTCGTTGGAATAGAAATCGTTGCTTCCTCTAAGCCATACGTATCAATGTCCTGCACAAGCAGTCCGCCATGAACACTTGTTAGCTGCTTTTCTTTTTTCTCAAGATCTGCTTCTACATCTAATGTTAATAGACGAAGGTTCTTTTTCGCTGTTAACACGTCAAGCGCTTCTTGGCTAAACGATGGAGCGATGACGATTTCTAAGAAAATCGTATGGAGCACCTCAGCCGTTTGCTTGTCTACTTCACGGTTCAGCGCCACAATGCCGCCAAAAATAGAGGTTTCATCTGCTTTGAAGGCACGATCAAACGCTTCTGCAATCGTTTCTCCTGTACCAACGCCGCATGGGTTCATATGTTTTACAGCCACAGCCGCTGGCTCCGTAAATTCACGTACGATTTGAAGAGCTGCATCTGCATCTTTAATATTGTTGTAGGAAAGCTCTTTTCCATGTAACTGTGTAGCTGTTGCCAAAGAGCCTTTGCTTGGAAGAGCATTTTCATAGAAAGTCGCCGCTTGGTGCGGGTTTTCTCCATAACGAAGGGATTGTTTTTTCTCGAACGTGACGGTGAACTGCTCTGGCTCTGTTTCGCCAACAAAGTTCGTTAAATAATCTGCAATGAGGGCATCGTAAGCAGCTGTATGACGGAATACCTTCGCCGCAAGCTCACGTTTTTTCTCAAGTGACACGCCGCCTTCTTTGATTTGCTGAACGACTGTATCATAGTCACGAGGATCGACAATCACTGTGACGTCTTGGTGGTTTTTCGATGCCGCACGAAGCATTCCCGGTCCGCCAATATCAATGTTTTCAATTGCTTCTTCATACGTTACATCGTCTTTTGAGATCGTCTCTTTGAATGGATAGAGATTCACGACAACAAGATCAATCGGCTGAATGCCATGCTTTTCAATCTGTGCCATATGCTCATCGTTTTCTCTCACTGCCAATAATCCACCATGAATGTTCGGGTGAAGCGTTTTGAGTCGTCCGTCCATGATTTCAGGGAATCCAGTGACTTCAGAAATCCCAATGACATCAATGCCATTTTCTTGAAGAAGCTTATGAGTACCTCCAGTTGAAATGACTTCAACACCAAGTTCTGTTAATTTTTTCACAAAAGGTACAAGATTCGTTTTATCGGAAACACTGATTAATGCGCGTTTGATCGTCATGCCTTCGTCACCTCATTAAGATAATTCTAAAAGTGATTTGATCACTTTTGGATATAGTGTGTGTTCTAGTTCATGCATTCTTTTTTCAATTGATTCAAGCTCTTCGCCTTGTTCAATATAGATCGCGGCTTGGTCAATAATCGGACCTGTATCCATCCCTTCGTCAACAAAATGGACGGTGATGCCTGCCACTTTGACGCCTGCTTGATACGCCTGTCCGATGGCATCAAGACCAGGGAAAGCTGGCAGCAAGGATGGGTGGATATTCACGATTTTCCCTTTGTATGCTTCAAGTAATGTCGGGCCGATTAGTCTCATATACCCCGCAAGGAAAACCCATTCTACTTCATGAAGCCTCAGTTGTTCGATGATTGTTTGTTCAAAAGCGGCTTTATTCGGAAAAGCCTTCGGGGTAAAAGCAAAGGAGGGAATGCCCTCTTTCTCAGCACGCTCCAGCACCTTTGCACCCGGTTTATCACAAATCACAATGGCGGCCTCTGCCTGCCACTTTTCTTCTTTTAACGTATCTATAATGGCTTGAAAGTTCGTCCCGCTTCCAGAGGCGAAGATCGCAAACTTCTTCATGAGAGGCTTCCACCGCCGAATGTGACACCTTCTCCTTTTTGAACACGTCCGATGAGAAATGCTTTCTCTCCATCCTGTTCAAGTCCGCTAATCACATCCACAAGATCGTCCTCTTTGACAGCTAGGACAAAGCCAATGCCCATATTAAACACGTTGAACATCTCTTCTGCCTTCAACTGACCCTTTTCTTGAATAAAGGAGAAAATGGGTGGTACTGGCCATGAGCCGTTATCTACCTCAACACCAAGACCTTCAGGCAGCATACGTGGTAAATTCTCAATAAAACCGCCGCCTGTCACATGTGCCATGCCGTCAACCTTGCCGGCTTTCACTTGTTTGAGTACGGGCTTCACATAAATTTTTGTCGGTTCAAGAAGCTCTTCTCCGAGCGGTCTTGTAAAAGGTGCATACGTTTGATGCAGGTCAAGACCAGCGTCTTCCAGCAAGACTTTACGAACGAGAGAGTATCCATTGCTATGAATTCCGCTTGAGCTGAGTCCAATAAGCAAATGCCCTTCCTTGATGCCCTCTCCCGTTACGATTTCATCCTTTTCAACTACACCTACTGAAAAACCAGCAATATCATATTCTTCTTCTGTGTAAAGACCTGGCATTTCGGCTGTCTCACCGCCGACAAGTGCTGAACCAGACTGCTCACATCCGTCAGCCACACCTTTGACAATGGATTCAATTTTTACCGGATCTGCTTTTCCAACGGCTAAGTAATCTAAGAAAAAGAGCGGTTCTGCCCCTTGTGCAAGCACATCGTTGACACACATGGCCACGGCATCGACGCCGATCGTATCGTGTTTATCCATTAAAAAGGCAAGCTTTAATTTCGTTCCGACACCATCTGTTCCTGAAACAAGAACGGGCTTTTTGTATGGCAGCTCAGATAGATCAAACATACCGCCAAATCCACCTAGAGCGCCCATGACACCTGCTCGTTTTGTACGTTCTACGTGTGTTTTCATTCGTTTGACGGCTTCGTACCCTGCTTCGATGTCGACACCGGCGTTTTTATATGCTTCTGACATCACATTCACTCCTTTTAGCTGCTGCTTTCCATGTATTTTCGGCAGAATGAAAGAGCAGCATATCAACTCATCTTGACTGCTGCTCCTTTATTCGATTATTTCGTCAAGACCGTTTCCTTCACATGCGGAAGAACCGTATCTTCATATATTTCAGTCGGGTATTTCCCAGTAAAGCATGCTAAACACTGACCGCGCTGCGGATCATCATACTTCCTGCCAATCCCGTCCATTAAACCGTCTACAGATAAAAATGCAATGGTGTCCGCACCGATTTCCTGTCTAATTTCTTCCACTGAATGAGATGAAGCAATCAGCTCTTCGTGTGTGGATGTATCAATTCCATAAAAACATGGGTGTGCGATTGGCGGTGAACTAATGCGTACATGGACTTCCGTCGCCCCCGCTTCTCTTAGCATCGTGACAATTCTGCGGCTCGTTGTCCCGCGTACGATGGAATCATCCACCATCACAACACGCTTTCCTTCGACTACACCGCGCACAGCAGACAGCTTCATCCGTACGCCCTGCTCACGCAATGCTTGAGACGGCTGGATAAACGTCCGGCCAACATAACGGTTTTTAATCAAACCGAGCTCATACGGAATACCTGTTGCTTCGGCATATCCGATCGCTGCAGAAATACTGGAATCTGGTACACCTGTCACAACATCTGCTTCGACATGCGCTTCCTCAGCAAGCTTTTTGCCAAGACTCTTTCTCGCACTATGCACATTGATACCGTTGATATTGCTGTCAGGTCTTGAGAAATAAATGTATTCCATGCTGCACATGCTGCGGTTAATATTCATCGAGAAGCGCTCAGATTTTAAGCCTTCATCATTAATGATCAGCATTTCGCCAGGCTCCACATCACGTAAATATGTGGCACCGACAACATCAAATGCACATGTTTCAGAAGCGACAACATAAGCATCCCCAAGCATACCAAGTGAAAGCGGGCGTAAGCCGTTTGGATCAAGCGCCACGATCATTTCTGTTTCCGTCATGATTAAGAAAGCATAGGCTCCCTTAAGCATGGACAGCGCATTTTTGATCTGTTCCTTCAATTCCATATGCCCACTGCGCTTAATTAAATGAGCCAGCACTTCGGTATCAGAAGAGGTCTGAAAAATACTCCCTTGGTTTTCTAGCTGCTGTTTTAACTGCGTTGCATTCACTAAGTTCCCATTATGAGCAAGGGCAAGGCTGCCATTGTTTTGCGAACGGAAGAAGAGGGGCTGCACATTTTCAAAGCCGCCTCCGCCTGCTGTCGCATATCGAACGTGTCCGATCGCACCTTTTCCTTTCAAATCCTTTAGCTCACCGTTTTGAAAGACTTCCGTAATCAGTCCAAGGCCTTTGTGTGATGTGAGGTTCTCACCATCTGTTGCAATGATTCCCGCACCTTCTTGTCCTCGGTGCTGAAGGCTATGCAATCCGTAATATGTGATTTGCGGGGCTTCTTCGTGTCCCCAAACCCCAAAGACACCACACTCTTCATTTAAGCCTCTGATTTCAGCAAGCATGGGATCGCTCCTTTCCATGCACGTTCAAGCTCGTTGACCGCTGCATGAATCCATTGTTGTCCTTCTTGATTTTTGACAGTAAACACACCATCATTTGTAACCGTTCCGACTTCTTTCGCATCTTTGACAGCCGCAGCAAACGCTTCGCGGTGCTCCAGTTTGACTGTGACGACAAAACGTGACTGTGTTTCACTGAATAATGAAGCTTCGCTGTTTAAATCGATTTGGATATCTGCACCAAGCCCGTCAGTTCCAAATGTACTTTCAGCAAGTGCTACACCAAGTCCGCCTTCAGACACATCGTGTGCTGATTGAACGAGACCATTTTGAATCGCGGCTAGCAAGGCTTCTTGACGCGAAAGCTCTACGTTCAAATCAATTTCCGGTGCTTTTCCGTAAATACGACCTTCTGTCATCTTTTGAAGCTCACTGCCTGCAAATTCTTCCTTCGTCTCACCAATGACGAAAATGACATCGCCAGCCTGCTGGAACGATTGCGTCGTAATATGAGCAGTATCTTCGACCAAACCAACCATCCCAATGACTGGTGTTGGGTAAATCGCTGTTCCATTTGATTCGTTATATAAAGAGACGTTCCCACCGATAACTGGTGTGCTTAGCGTGCGGCATGCTTCGCTAATCCCGTCAGCAGACTTTTCAATTTGCCAGAAAATTTCTGGTTTCTCTGGGTTACCGAAGTTCAGGTTATCTGTCACTGCAAGTGGACGAGCGCCTGAGCAGACAATGTTACGTGCTGCTTCTGCGACGGCGATTTTCCCGCCGACCTCTGGATCAAGGTAGAGATAACGTGCGTTACAATCTGTTGTCATCGCTAGGGCTTTTTTCGTTCCACGGATTCTTAAAACGCCTGCATCAGAGCCAGGTGCAACGACGGTATTTGTCCGAACCATGTAGTCATACTGATCATAGACCCATTCTTTACTTGCAATCGTTGGCTGCTGAAGGAGCTGCTTTAATGTCTCTGCTGCATCTGTGATCGCTGGAGCTTCCACTTTCGTTTCTAAAAACTCACGATAGTATGCAGGCTCACTTGACGGCTTGTGATAAACCGGTGCTTCTTCTGCAAGAGCGTCAACAGGAAGCTCACATACCACTTCACCTTGATGGAGTAAACGAAGCATTTTATCGTCTGTCACATGACCAACTGATACTGCTTCAAGATCGTATTTTTCGAAAATATCAATGATTTCTTGCTCACGGCCTTTTTCAATGACCAGAAGCATTCTCTCTTGCGATTCAGACAGCATCATCTCGTATGCGGACATGCCTGTTTCACGCTGCGGAATGAGGTCTAAATTCATCTCAATACCAGAACCTGCTTTACTTGCCATTTCCGCACTTGAGCTTGTTAAGCCAGCCGCTCCCATATCTTGAATCCCGACGAGCGCATCGTTTTTGATGACTTCAAGACATGCTTCAAGCAGCAGTTTTTCCATGAATGGATCACCGACTTGAACCGCTGAACGTTTTTCTTCTGATTCATCAGAAAATTCTTCAGACGCAAATGTTGCACCGTGAATACCGTCACGTCCCGTTTTAGCACCAACGTACATCACCGTGTTGCCAACACCTTTTGCCTGCCCTTTTTTGATGTCTTCATGGTTGATTAATCCAACACACATCGCATTCACGAGCGGATTGCCTTCATAGCTTTGATCAAAATGAACTTCTCCGCCGACTGTAGGAATTCCGATACAGTTTCCATAGCCTGCGATCCCTGCCACTACTTCTTCAAACAAGTACTTCACGCGCGGTGAAGTCAGTTCACCAAAACGAAGAGAGTTTAGTACAGCAATTGGACGCGCACCCATGGAGAATACATCACGGATAATTCCGCCGACACCAGTAGCTGCTCCTTGATACGGTTCAATCGCAGATGGATGGTTATGTGATTCGATTTTAAATACAACCGCTTGGTTGTCTCCAATATCAACGATTCCAGCGCCTTCCCCAGGACCTTGAAGAACATGCTCTCCTTTTGTCGGGAATTTGCTTAAAACAGGCTTTGAGTTTTTATAACTGCAATGCTCTGACCACATGACAGAAAAAATGCCTATTTCTGTGTAGTTTGGCAGCCTGCCAATAATGGATTCGATTAAAGCGAATTCTTCATCACTCAATCCCATTTGCTGATACAATTTCTCTTCTTTAATTTGCTTGTGACTTGGTTCAAGCAGTAGTGACATGAGTGTCCCTCCAATTTTTCACGATAGATTGAAACAATTTAAGTCCGTCTGCGCTGCCTAGTAATGTATCCACCGCGCGCTCAGGGTGCGGCATCATGCCGAGTACATTGCCCTCTTCATTCGTTATACCTGCAATTCGATTGACACTGCCGTTAATATCGTCTCCGTAAGTGAAAGCGATTTGGTTATTTTCAATCAGCTTCGCTAAAGTGTCTTCATCACAGTAGAAGTTGCCTTCACCGTGCGCTACAGGAACCGAAATGGATTCGTCTTTTTGATAGCCGCTTGTAAATTGCGTTTCGTTGTTCTCTACAATGAGTTCAACTGGACGACAGATAAATTTTAAGTCTTTATTTCGTCTCATCGCACCTGGAAGAATGCCAAGCTCCTGAAGGATTTGGAACCCATTACAAACACCAAGAACAGGTTTTCCTTCCGCAGCTGCTTTTTTCACCGCCGGCATGATGTTTGAAAAGCGAGCAATCGCACCGCATCTTAAGTAATCCCCATAAGAGAAACCGCCTGGTACGAGTACACCGTCAAATCGGTCTAGACTCGTTTCGTCGTGCCATACATATTCAACTTGTTCACCTAACTCATCTTGAATCGCATGGTACATATCGATATCACAGTTAGAGCCAGGCAAGACGATCACTGCAAACTTCACTGTGCGACAACCTCCTCCACCTCATAGCGGTAATCTTCAATCACCGTGTTGGCCAGTAATTTTTCACACATTTCTTTGACGACTGTATCTAAATCACGATCTGATTTTTCAATGACAAGCTCCATGTATTTCCCGATACGGACATCCTTTACTTCCTGATAAGACATGCTGTGCAAGGCGTGCTGCACGGCACTTCCTTGTGGATCAAGAACGCTCTCTTTTAAGCTGACAAAAATTTTCACTTTATACATGTTTATGGCCTCCAAGTCTTTTGAAAATTTCTTCGTATGCATTTGTTAAGCCGCCCAGGTTTCGTCTGAACACGTCTTTATCAAGCTTTTCGTTTGTATCTTTGTCCCAAAGCCTGCACGTATCAGGTGAAATCTCATCAGCTAGCAAAATACGATTCTCGTGATCTATTCCGAATTCAAGCTTGAAATCAATTAAATTCACATGACATTCTGAGAAGATTTGCTTTAACTCTTCATTTACTTGTCTTGTGATCTGTTTCATTTCCTCGACCTGCTCTGGTGTCGCTGCATCTAAAATGCGAATATGATCTTCTGTAATGAGCGGATCGCCGAGTGCATCATCTTTGTAGTAAAACTCGATCAATGGTGTATCCAGTTTTGTTCCCTCTGGAATGCCAAGGCGCTTTGACATACTGCCTGCCACCACATTTCGTACAACGACTTCAAGCGGCACAATCTGCACCTTTTGAATGAGCTGCTTTGTTTCAGAAAGTCGTTTCACAAAGTGATTGTTGATCCCTTTCTCATGTAGCATTTGAAAGATTAAGCTTGAAATTTCGTTATTCAGTCTGCCCTTGCCTTCGATTTCAGCTTTCTTTTCGCCGTTAAATGCTGTTGCTGAGTCTTTATATTCGACATATAAAATTTGCTCGTCATCGGTCTGATAGATTTTTTTCGCTTTGCCTTCGTAGAGAAGTTCTTGTTTCACAGTCATTCAGGTTGGCCTCCTAATTTGAATGTTGGCAATTTTCAGGATTGGGCACCTGACGAGCAGGTGGCCCTTTTCTTACGCAAGACCTAGACGTTCGAAAATCATATCGACATTTTTCAAGTGATAGTTGTAATCGAAGCAGTCAGCGATTTGTTCAGGTGTTAAGCGTGATGTGATTTTTTCTTCCGCTTCTACTAATGAACGGAAATGCACTTGCTTTTCCCACGCTTCCATTGCCTTCGGCTGAACCGTATCATATGCCTCTTCACGTGCCATGCCTGTATCGATTAATGCAAGAAGAACGCGCTGTGAGTAAATCAAGCCAAGTGTGCGGTCCATGTTGCGTTTCATGTTCTCAGGGAAGACCGTCAAGTTTTTCACAATGTTTGAGAAACGGTTTAGCATATAGTTCAGTGCAATCGTTGCGTCTGGTAAAATGATACGCTCAGCAGACGAATGAGAAATATCACGCTCATGCCAAAGTGGTACATTCTCATAAGCTGTCAGCATATATCCACGGATGACGCGGGCAATTCCCGTCATATTTTCAGAGCCGATTGGGTTGCGTTTATGCGGCATTGCTGATGATCCTTTTTGTCCTTTTGCAAAGAACTCTTCTACTTCACGTGTTTCACTCTTTTGAAGTCCACGAATTTCAACAGCAAATTTCTCAATGCTTGTTGCGACGAGTGCAAGAGTTGCCATGTAATCTGCATGACGATCACGCTGCAAGGTTTGGGTTGAGATTGGTGCAGCTTTGATACCAAGCTTCTCACATACATATTGCTCAACAAACGGGTCGATGTTCGCATATGTGCCAACAGCTCCAGAAATTTTACCGTATTCGATGCCAGCTTTTGCTTGTTTAAAACGTTCTAGGTTACGCTTCATTTCTTCGTACCAAAGACCAAGCTTCAGGCCAAATGTTGTCGGTTCAGCGTGTACACCGTGTGTACGGCCCATCATGACGGTATATTTGTGCTCTTTTGCTTTTTCTTTTAGGATGTCAACAAATCTCTCAATGTCCTTGAGCAAGATATCGTTCGCCTGCTTTAATAGATATGAAAGCGCCGTATCCACTACGTCTGTAGAGGTTAACCCGTAATGAACCCACTTTCTTTCTTCTCCTAGAGATTCAGATACAGCACGCGTAAAGGCAACCACGTCATGGCGCGTGTCTTGTTCAATCTCTAGAATACGATCAATATCAAAGCTTGCATTCTTGCGCATGGTCACAACGTCTTCTTTTGGAATAACGCCGAGCTCTGCCCAAGCTTCACAAGCGAGAATTTCTACTTCAAGCCATGCATTAAATTTGTTTTCCTCTGTCCAGATTGCTGACATTTCTGGTCGTGCGTAACGTTCGATCATTTCCCGTTTCCTCCATCTCTTTCAGTCCATATCTTTGTGATGTTTGTCATCCATTCATCATCAAGCTGTTTCATAAAAGTCATATGACCCATTTTGCGGCCGGTTTTTACTTCATGCTTTCCATATAGATAAAGCTTCGCTTCTTTGAGAAGCTCAGGATGCTCTTTTGGGATGTCTACTTCATCGCCTAATAAGTTCACCATCATGCCCTCTGATAAAAGGGCTGTACCGCCAAGCGGCAAACCGCATATCGCGCGAATATGCTGTTCAAACTGACTCGTCTCACATAAATCGAGCGTATAATGACCAGAATTATGCGGGCGAGGCGCCAGTTCATTGACGAGTAGCTCTCCTTCGTTTGTCAGGAACAGTTCTACAGCAAGTGTACCAACTAGCGCTAGCTTTTCAGCCAGTGTCGTTGCCAGCACTTTTGCCTTCTCCTGAATGCTTTCACCTACTCTTGCAGGCACAATGCTCTGGAACAAAATGTTGTGCTTATGAATGTTCTCAGCGACTGGAAATACCGCAATCTCCCCGTGAATAGAACGAGTGACGATCACCGAGAGCTCCATTTGAAATGGGACCCAGCTTTCTAAAATACATGCTCCATGTGTGAGCAATTCAGCTGCTTCGTGAAGCTGTCCCTTTTCCTTGATCACATACTGCCCTTTTCCGTCGTAGCCGCCTCTGCATGTTTTCAGCACGGCTGGCAAACCAAGTACGGTTACTGCGTCTTCCAGCTCTTTTTCATCATGAATGATGCGGTAAGGTGCGACTTCACAGCCTGCATCTACAATCCCTTTTTTCTCCGTTTCACGATTTTGAGTTAAAAGAAGAAGTTCACTTCCTTGCGGTAAATTGGCTTCTTCCTTCAATTGATTAAGTGCATCATAATCAATATTTTCAAATTCATATGTCACGACATCGCTGATTTCTGCCAGCTGTCGAATCCCATCGAGGTCACTATAAGCAGCTGTGATTTCTATATCAGCAACCTGTCCACAAGGAGATTGTGCGACTGGGTCTAAGACAGCTGCCCGGTATCCCATTTGCTTTGCGCTGACGGCCATATATCTGCCAAGCTGTCCTCCGCCGATAATACCGATGGTTGCGTTTGGAAAAATGGTCTGCTTAGCCAAGCTGATCACTGCTTTCTAGTACAGTCTGTTTTGTTTGCTCTCTTCTTTCTTCAAGGCGAGCAGCGATTGTTTCATCAAATGCTGAAATCATTTGTGCAGCTAGAAGCCCTGCATTTGTTGCACCGGCTTTGCCAATCGCCACTGTCGCAACTGGTACACCGCCTGGCATTTGAACGATGGATAATAAGGAATCCAGTCCATTTAGTGCTTTTGATTGTACGGGCACACCAATGACCGGCAGTGTCGTTTTCGCTGCGACCATCCCCGGTAAATGTGCTGCGCCTCCAGCACCGGCAATGATGACTTTTAGTCCTTTACCTCTTGCTTCTGTCGCATATTCAAACATCAAGTCAGGTGTCCGGTGTGCGGATACTACCTGTTTTTCATACGGAATGTCTAATTCCTCTAAGATATCGCACGCATTCTTCATTGTTTCCCAATCAGATGTACTTCCCATGATGACACCTACAAGCGGCTTCATTTTGTCCCCACCTTTAAGCTGATATTCGATTTTGTATCGTTTGACACGCTTCCCAAACCTAAGCAGCTTGTCAAACGCCGAACAAAAAGGCCCGATTTGCATTGCATTGTTAGGAAGCAACACAAACCGGGCCATGGTAAGCGCTGTTCGCTTTTGAAACGCCATGTCAGTTTTGTTCACTATCCTGCATAGTCCAGTCATTTACGGTAACTGGGTAGAAACTTATGGGCCATATTCCCAAGATTATATGAGGTTCGTGTTTTGAATTCATGTTTATCTTAACAACGGATGTTCATGATGTCAACGGATTTATCGAACAATCTATGAAGTCGTCGTTTTAATGTTCGGATTTAGACTGTTTTTCCTTCAAATACGATTTTTTTCCCAATCGGAATGATCTGAATCGACCCATTTTCCTTCTTTTCCTGAAAAATGGGCTCCTCCATTCGTCGGACAGGCGCGTAGCCTTCCGCTGCCATCTGGGACAACACTTGATCGATCGTCATGTCGTCTTCCACATAGAATTTCTTCTTCTTTGGTTTTGCGGTCATTCTTTAATTCTCCTTTTCTTCACAGCCTTCACCCAGAAGCCGCCGTGAATCGATTTGGGCTCATATGAAATGATAAATGCCTTTGAATCCAGCGTTTTAATCGTTTCATATAATTGCAGTTCATATTTTCTCGGTGTTAAAATTTGCAATGCTGTCCGGTCTCCTTCAAGACCGCCTGCTACCCAGCTGGTGACACCATATCCTTTTTCTCTCAATTGCCTTGGGAGATCGACATCTAATTCTTTTGTAATCACGTTAACAGTTGTGTAGCCAAGTGCCAGCTTCTCTTCAATTTTCATCCCGACAATGATCCCCATCCCATAACCTAACGCATACGCAATGACATTTTGGATTTGATCTAAGTTATCAAGTACGATACTTAATCCAATCACATAAATCAGCATTTCAATCGTACCAGCAAAAGCTGCTGCGTACCGTCTGCCTTTCATTGTTAAAATCAAACGCATGGTGGAAAATGAAACATAGACAATATTAATCACTAAAATGATCAAAACCATGGTGAACGCATTGGATAAAAGTTGTTGAAGCACGATTCGAACCCCCTGCACTAAAAAATCAAATAAAGCACCCCATATTCTACTAGAGAACATACCTTGATACAATCAAATTTGCGCGAGAAAAACACATATATCTTTCGACAAGAACGGTGGTCTTTGTTACCAAGAGTTTACCCGTTTTTTCCTCGTCTCAACATGAAAACCTCCTTTTTCAAAAAAGGAGGTTTTCAGTGTGTGTATTATCCAAATCGAACAGGCACAAGTGAAGGAATCAAATACTCTCCGACAATGCCCCAGAGCAGTGCAATGATGACAAGCTCCACCAATAAAAAGATCCAGCTGGCATACATCAAATCACCGCGCACCGCTTCATGCTCCGATTGAACCGAGCGAAACAGTACGACCGCAATCAACTGGAGACCAAAAAACATCATCACAGATAAAATGACCGTCACATATGGAATATTCAGCATGGCAAATACAAGCCAAAGGATGGATAAAACCAAAACCGGTACAAGTGCGGCACCAAACTTCATGATCACTTCTTTCAGTGATATGTTTCCTTTTAGCATGTACTTACCGAGTAACCAGACGGTCAGCATCATCAATGTGAGCAGAATGAGTGTAAAGACCGCTACCCTCAAAAAGGCGTCACCAAAAGAGTAATGAATGCCAAAGCCTAATAAACGAGTCTTTGACGCCTTTAATTGAACATAGTTGCCTAAAGCAAAAAACACGCTGAATAACACAATCGAGATCCAGGCATACTTCATCCGTAATGTTTCCGCTTGATTGATGGCCCGGCTCGGTGATTTTAACATCGCAAGTCCATATGAGCCATAGCGCTTAAACGCGCCTCCTACACCTTGCAGCATACGCTGAATGGCAGAACGCTCATCATCCGCCGCTGCTTTTACTTTCGACGTTCTTCCACGTTTTGCAGCGCTTCTGCTAAGGCGGGATTGCCTCGTTTCTTGATCTATTGATGGCTCTTCATTTTTTAAGTCTGATGTACTTTGCTCTTCATCTTTTTCTAACATCTCATATCAACTCCTATCCAGCACAATCCTTACAGGCTCATACGAATGACCTGTAAGGATGACTCCTCTTAAAGTAGCGGAGTCTCTCTGTTCAGTCAAGATTCCTTGACGTTCATACGAATAGACGGATAAAAGACAGCAGAGGTTTTAAAATGGCAAGAAAATTAGGGCAAAACAAAAAAACAGCAGCTTCCATGAGCTGCTGCTTCAGGCGAACTATTAATGATTTAAGAAAGCAAAGTAGAGAATAAAGATCACAAACAATCCGTACATAATCGGATGTACTTCTTTGGCTTTCCCTTTAAAGATCATCGTAATCGGGTAGAAAATAAAGCCAACCGCAATCCCTGTTGCAATACTGTATGTGAGTGGCATCATAATCATCGTTAAGAACGCTGGTACGGCAATTTCAAAACGATCCCATGCAATCTTCGCAAGCGGAGCGACCATCAGTGCACCAACAATGATTAAAGCAGGTGCTGTCACATTCGAAGTAACGATGGATAAAAGCGGCGAGAAGAACATCGCAAGCAAGAAGAAAATACCTGTCACGACAGCTGCAAATCCAGAACGTGCACCAGCAGCAACACCTGAGCTAGATTCAACATAAGATGTTGTCGTCGATGTTCCAAGAATAGAACCTACAACGATTGAAGATGAATCCGCTAGAAGTGCTCTTCCTGCACGCGGCAGCTCATTATTTTTCATTAAACCAGCTTGGGTTGCAACAGCCACAAGCGTTCCTGCTGTATCAAAGAACCCAACGAATAAGAACGTTAAAATCACGACAAGCATTTGAATCGAGAAGATGTCTGGCAAGTGAATCAAGGCTTGTCCAAAGGTTGGAGATAAGCTTGGAATACTTCCCACAATTTGCGTCGGAACTGGTATAAGACCAACAATCATTCCTGCAATAGCTGTCACAAGCATCCCAATGAAGACACCTGCATTCACTCGAAGAACCATTAAAATAACGGTCACTACGATACCAAACACCGTCAATAGAACAGGACCACTATGAATGTTTCCAATCGAAACGAGCGTATTATCATTATTGGCGATAATACCAGAGCCTTGCAGACCGACAAACGTAATGAATAGACCAATACCTGCACCAACTGCCAGCTTCAGCTCAGCCGGAATGGCATTGATGATTTTTTCACGGAAACCTGTTAAAGAAAGGGCAACGAAAATCAATCCTGAAACAAATACACCAGAAAGTGCTGCTTCCCATGTGATGCCCATGCCAAGAACAACCGAGAAGGCGAAAAAGGCATTCAAGCCCATACCTGGTGCAATCGCAATTGGATACCTAGCAATCAGCCCCATCAGAATACACCCTGCGGCAGAGGCTAACGCCGTCGCTGTAAAGACAGCGCCCTGATCAATTCGTAATTTATCTGGAAAATCCGGTACTGCTACTAAAGCAAGTGTGATCGGATTGACAAACAAAATGTAAGCCATCGACAAAAATGTGGTTAAACCACCGATGATTTCTCTGCGGTAATTCGTTCCTAACTCATCAAACTGAAAAAACTGTTTCAAGCCAACTGACTCCCTTCATGTCCTTTTGCTTTAGTCTGCCCCATTCACAAGTCAAATAAAAAACGCCCCAACAATTTTGGGACGCTTGACTACATATGTGAATTCAGACGGTGACATAAAACAAGAACAATGCATGATTTATATCAAACGAGTGTGAATTGACGTAGTCAAGCTATTTACGGTAGCTTGGTAGAAACTTGCGGGCCATATCCCCGCTATTATACGACTTCTATCTATTTGATTTCTGTGTCTATTGTACCAACTTCATTTTTAAAACACAATACGAAAAGCGAACATTTTTCAAAGAAATGTCCGCTTCATTCGTCTTATTACACGAATTTGGAAAATCACATCTAGTTCTTGTTACTTCTTGTCTAAATATTCGAAATTGCCAAGAAACACAGAGAAAGCATGAAAATATAAACTTTCTAACAGGAAAAAATTAATACTATCTCAGAAATTTAGCGCATCACTTTTTAATTAATTCAATACGGTACAATTTATCTTCATTAAAGAAAAATTCTAGGAGAAGCTGTTCATCTTTATCTTGATACTGAATACCTGTTTCATACCCTTCTACAAACCAAAAGTTTTTGTATTCTTTCCCATACGCCTTTACTACATCTTGAAACGTATCGTTAACCTTAATACCTTTTGATGTCTTAATATTTCCATCTTGTGATTCATTAATAATAGAGATAATTTGTTGCTTATTATTAGATGTTACTAAAAAATCTTCATTTCCTTTTTTGGAATATACCACTTCATTTTCAAACGAAAACTGATCATTTTTTTCGAGTTCATTGTTATCTATCTCTTGACCAGTTTTAAAACTGCCTAAAGATTCATTTTCAAGTGAAACTGAATGGAAATTCACAAAAATTAATATAGAAAAAACAATTATTATTATTAAAAAAGGAATACCTATTATAATGATTAATTTCAAATCTATAATCTTCTTTAAAAGCAAAAAAATTAAAAAAAACATTGATAATATTAATAATACACCCATAATTAGCGTAACTCCCAAAATTCTAATACCCCCCCTTCTTTACTTACTAGGTGAGAACCATCCTGTATGTTTATGATAGAGCCTTGAATGCTTAGCAATGTTAGGAGAACATTTGCCGGCTGTACTTTTATTTTTAGTTGAGCAGTAACGGTTATTGGTATAATCTTTTAAACATTTAAAACTTCTAGCTAATGCTACATCACAATCACTTTGAAAAAAATTAATACCTGGTTGTACAAGGAATTCGTTAATTACGACTTTCAATGATTCTAAAATACTAACCTCTGATATTCACATCAACCATTTTGAAAAATTAGCTAATATTAGGAATTTCATCGTATTACCACATTAGTTGAATTCGGGCCGTTATTTATTTTCTCAAAGTTTATTGGGATGTTACGACTTGAATTCTTTCAATCATTAGGCTGCTGGAAACAGTTCGTTGAACAATATTTCCTTCATCTTTTTGATTCCTTTGTCTATTGTACCAAATACCAACTTCATTTTTAAAACACAATACGAAAAGCGAACATTTTTCAAAGAAATGTCCGCTTCATTCGTCTTATACACGAATTTGGAAAATCACATCTAGTTCTTTATACACCCTTCTCCAAATCCTTCTCTTTTGCAAAAACTGCCTCGGCTACATGAAAAAACTCTTTCACTGCCGGAGAAGCTTGGGAGAGAGACGGACAGGCGAGCGCAACCTCACGATGATGAGAGACATTCAACTGTCGAATGTGCACAAGCTGCTGCGTTTTTAAAAACAGCTCAGGTCCTATCGTGACACCAAGCCCTTCCCCAACCATACGAGCAATGGTCGTACAATCGTGTACTTCAAATAAAGTAGCTGGCTTCAATTGAGCGTCAGAAAAAATATCCTCTACATGTGATTGATACATGCCAGTCGGCATAATAAATGGTTCATCCGCCAAATCTGTGATGTCTACAATGGACTGCTGGTGAAATCGATGATTCGGATGATAGGCGACCACCATCTCATCTTTGATCAGCGGAAGCAAGTCAAAGGCTTCATCTGCATGACCTTTCACAACAAATCCAACATCAATGATGCCAGAATCTAGCCACTCCAATATTTCTTCATACGTTCCCTCATAAAATTTAAATTCGATTTTCGGATGCTTTTTCTGATAGCTCACAAGCAGTTTAGGCAATAAACAAGCAGATGCACTGGCAAATGTGCCGATACGAATCAAGCCCGTTTCGATATTTTTCGTTAACGCAATTTCCTGCTGGATCTTCTCCACTCTATTTAACACTTCTCTAATATGCGGGAGAAGCGTTTGACCGATATCTGTCAGCATGATGCCCTTTTTTCGATCACGAATGAATAAAGACACACCCCACTCCGTTTCTAAACTCGCCACCGCATGACTCACTGCGGACTGCGTCATATTTAATGCTTCAGCTGCTGCGGTAAAACTGCCAAGCTCGACCACTTTTGCGATGATATCAAAGCGAACAAAGCTCATGAGTATTCACTCATCTCCTTCATGAAAAACATCAATTTTACTTATGTTAGCACGGAATTTAAACTAAAAACAACGTATCAAATTGAAGGAAGGGTTCAAAAATGAAAAACACATCACATCAGCTATTGATTATTCTTTTAGCTGTCGGTTCATTCGTCACAGGCACGTCAGAATTCGTCGTGTCAGGCATTCTAGATATGATTTCTGTTGATTTAAATATCTCTATTCCTGCTGCCGGGCAGCTTATCACCATTTACTCTCTCTTTTATGCAGTAGGTGCTCTCTTTTTAGTGATGGCAACATCGAAATTGAACCGAAAAAAGGTTCTGTTATCGGCTATTTTTGTGTTTATTTTAGGCAATGTGGTCGCCTTTTTTAGCCATCACTTTGTGCTGCTCCTGCTATCCCGAGTCATCATGGCGATGAGTGGCGGCTTATATATTGTCGTCGCCACAAATTATGCAGCGCAGATCGCCCCTCCAGAAAAAAAGGGGAGCGCGATGGCAACGGTCATTACTGGTTTTACCGTTTCACTCGTACTTGGTGTCCCTATTGGCACATTTTTATCAGGTCATGTGGATTGGCACTATATTTTTCTCATCATTGCGCTAGGTACTGCTTGTCTTTTATTACTGCTTTATCAATTACTGCCACGCATGGAGGGACATTCACATCTGCCATTGAAGCAGCAATTACATCTCCTTCAAGATAGCAGAGTGATCAGCGGCTTAGCCACAACCGTCTTTTGGATCTTAGGCTACACAATGGTATTCGCTTATATCTCACCTTTATTACGACAGACCGCTGGCTTCTCTCTTGAAATGACAAGTATCGCCTTACTCATTTTAGGAATCGCTGCTTTTATAGGCTCACGATTTGGCGGCTTTGCCGTTGATCAATGGGGACCAAGCCGAACCATCTCGATCAGCATCATGATCCAGATGCTCGCTCTTTTTGCTTTATTCTTTACGCAATTCTCTACAATAAGTATCTTGATTACGCTTGCCATATGGGGCATCGCTACATGGACGACAACTCCGGCGAAGCAGTTTTACCTCATCTCTCTAAAACCCCAAGCATCAGAAACCGTGCTGAGCTTTAATACAGCGATAATGAACATCGGCATGATGCTCGGATCGTCAATGGGCGGTGTGATTATACAATATACAAATGTCACGAACTTAAGCTGGATTGGCGGTTTAGCCAGTTTTGTTGCATTCATGTTGATTCGGTACTCGTTCCAGCGTAATCGACTGGTCCAAAAGCAGACAAAAAGCGAACATGTGTAATCATGTTCGCTCTTTTATTTATTGACTAGCTTTTGATGTTTCTTTTTTGACTGGAATGGTTACCTTTATTTCTTTGTGCGGTGCCAACATATTCAGTTCTGACAAATCAAGATAAAGCCCATATTCTTTAAAAGAAAAATGGTTTAATGATAAAGTCTCTAGATTCTTATCATCAAGTTCAAAGGTGGATTGCATGGAAGCTGTCTTTAAATTCGTCATCTTCGCATGGTTCCCCTTCAAGTAATATCCACTTTCATAGTCTGCTTGTGGATTTGGCCATGATTTCATCTTTTCAACATCGCCTAATCCAATGAATTCACCTATATTCTCCATCACACCCTGATCTAATTCTTTTCGATCTACTCCAGTAAATTGATAATCAACGATCACAGAACGGTCTTCTTGCACTATCTTATTGATTTTGATTCCGATGCCATGATGCTTTGTTTTGAACTGAACAGGCAGCTTTGTCTGAAGAGGGATAATGTGGCTGTATTCTCGTTCATTTCTCACATCCGTGTAAAATGTCAATTCAGTCGCCTTTGGATTAATCGGTTGATTCAAAATCGTCAAATGATCTATTCTAGTTTTGTCAGAAGTCAGTTGTTTTTTTCTTAAAACGGTTCCAATCTCAAGCTCATACTCATTCCCTAAATTATCCTTCATTCCATCAATACTAACTCTATCATCTTTGGCAAAACCATTGTAATCAATGGCATATTGAATAGCAGAGCCCTTCACTCCATTTTCTACCTTTACGTTTCTTATTTGATAACGTCCATTTAAAATAGACACGTCTTTTTGTCCCGCTAATAAAGTGGTTTTTTGCTTGACCACAGGTAACTTGAACCGCCAATTTCCTACAATATCCCCTATCTTCGAAATAACAATCGGGACTTGTTGACCTTGTTTGATCGTTTGTCCATTTGTATAGACTTCCGTCTGCCCAACATAGCGGCCATCTTTTAATTTTTTTAACTCTGTTTTATCAAAATTCAATTGAAAGTTTCCATCGATTTTTTCTGGATTCACTCTAAACGATACAACATCTTCTTTTGTATAGAAATTCTCCACAGTAAACGTATAAACAAGCCGCCCGGCATCATAGTACACACTGTTTACTTTCACAGTAACCCCTCTTGATTCAGCCCCCTCATTGACATGCTTCACCAAATCACTCTGAAAAAGAGACATTCCTACTTTATCGTGAAACATCATATAAAACTGTCCAATAATCGGGACACGTGCCATCGCTGTATTAAGAGAAGGAAAAAGGAAGCCTGATGAAAAATAAAGAACGATGAGTATGATGACAGAATATATTGGCGTTCTCCAATTCCATGTGAACCAACGTCTTTTCTTTTCCGCTTTCACATCTCCTATTGCTTGGCGAACCGCAGAAGTTACTTCCACCATTGGTACTTCAATCTCATCATAAAGCTTTTTCATTTCTTTTCGTTCCATCGACACTCTCCTCCTTCTCCAACGTTTGCTTTAATAGCTTTCTTGCTCGATACAAATGAGTTTTGACCGTTCCTTCAGGCATGCCCATCTGCTGAGAAATCATTGAAATCGAATAATCTTGAAAATAAAATAGCTGAATCACAATCTGGTATTGCTCGTCTAACACATCAAGTGCATGTTTTAAATCTAACTTGTCTTCCAAAAAATCATTCCGCTGAACGCTTTCGTGCTGCTGTTCAAACGGCACAACATCTTGCTGCTTTTTCTTCATCGCAAAAATCGTATTGATCAAAATCCGAGTCAGCCAGCTAGAAAAATATGCTGGTTCTTTCAAGCCAGATAGATGCTTAAACGCTTTAATGACCGTTTCTTGAACAGCATCTAACGAATCCTCTTTATTTCTTGTGTAGAGAAAAGCTGTTTTATATAAACGTTCCTGATACATCAGCATTAATTTCTCAAATGCCGGGACATTCCCTTTTTGTGCTTTTTTAATTAGACGCACTTGCTTCATCTCACTCACACCTCCTACACCTGTTAGAGCAAGCTTTCTCTCAAACGGTTTCAACAAATGGAAATTTATTTTACTTAGCATATGTCGGATAAAAATAGAGAAAGTGAAGACTAGAGTCGAAAGAACAAGTTGGATATTTGATATAATGGAAGAAATATCTACAAAAAGGAGGATATTGATTGTTTCAATTCGAAGAACCCACTTGTGCTAGCTGTCAGAAAAAAATAGAAGGAAAAGAAGAAGTGTACGTCAAGCTGATCTACCCAAAAAGACGAGGAATGACAGAAGTGAAGGCTTGGCTAAGGAATGAAGGGGTTTTTTATTGTCAGGCATGTACAGAACAAAAGTCATCGCATGGAGGATAATCAAATGAAAAAAATCAACTTTCCACAATCATTTCCAACCATACATACCGAAAGACTAATCTTAAAACAAGCAACGATCGAAGACGCTGAGGATATGCATATCTATTTATCCAATGAAACCGTGTGCCGCTACATGGGCATTGATGCTCACGAAAACATCAAAGACACAAAAGGAGAAATCCAGTGGTATGACAAAATCTTCAAAGAACAAACAGGCATCCGGTGGGGCATTTCTTTAAAAGAAGATCCTGCGATCATCGGCAGCTGCGGCTTTCTCAATCTAGAAAAACAGCACTACCGTACCGAAATTGGCTATGAATTACACCACGATCATTGGAGAAAAGGCATCATGAAGGAAGCGATTGCTGCGGTGTTACGATATGGATTTCAGGAGATGAACCTGAACCGGATTGAAGCCATCATTGATCCAGCAAACACGTCCTCTGTTCAATTATTGGAGAAGATTGACTTTGTACGAGAGGGTTTATTGAGAGAGTATGATCTTGGTCAGGATGGGTTTGATGATGTGTATATGTATGCGATTTTGAAGAGGGATTACGAATAAAACAAATGAAAACAGATATTCATTTCATTCAAAAGCCGCAATCAGAATATGTTTCTTTTCACATTTATGAGCTTAATTCGACGATTGAAAAGCTTGTCCAGCAAGTGGAGCAATCAGCCCCCTTCTTCCTAGCGAAAGATCCTGAGAAAGAAAACACGAAAAAGATTTATTATTACGACATCTTATATATAGAAAGCGTCGATAAAAGATCGTTTTTGTATACGACAGATGGGGTGTTTCTCATAAAAGAAAAGTTATTTGAACTCGAAGAGCAACTTGAGGCGCATGATTATTTGAGGGTATCTAAATCGATGATTCTTAATATTGATCAGATCGCCGCTATTTCTCCTAAAACGAGTGGCCGTTTTGAAGCAAGCCTTATGAATGGAGAAAAGGTAATGATTTCACGTTTTTATATTCAAGCATTAAAAGAGAAGCTTGGGTTACGGAGGAAGTGAACAGGATGAAACGTTATATCACAAATCTTTTGATCACATTTTGTCTGATCTTTACTGCACTCGTATTGATTTACTGTTTCACGTTTGGAACAATGCCCATCTATATTTTACAAGCAATCATGTTCAGTTCCTTTTTTTCAAGCGCCCTAACCTTCTTGCTATATCCAAAACAAACGTACAGTCATAAACGGATTCTTTTTCAACAAATTCTATATATCGTCCTTGTGATGTGTATGATTATGACCACCATCATCATCGTCAGCGCTGAAATCAGTCTCCTTTCGTTCATCGTGAATTTCCTTGTGGTCATGGCATTATTCTTTTTGATGAAGTACCTATTGTATAAAAAAGATCAAGCAACTGCTGAGGAAATCAACGAACTTTTAAAGCAGCGAAAGAAACGAACAACATCTTAAAGTGCATCTTAGGGCTAAATATTGACATGTTAGGAAGATTTAATTGTGACTTCTGCTTGATTCCACTATTCTGACGTTAGAGGAGGAATCAAAACATGAAACCAATCACAATCATTCGAAAATCAGTACTTCTACTGTTGTTTTCTTTAATCATCCCAACAAGTGCAGGTGTCTATATATCCATCAAAGAAGTAACCGATCCAACGAACATCTATCTCATCAATGGCTGTGCGATGCTGGCTGGGTGTCTTTTACTTCTATTCATTATTCAAAAAAGTCGTTTTCACTTGAAAGAAATAGGGTTTCGAAAAGGGTCTCTTGGTATGTGGATATTTCCCATCCTTATCATCGAGGCCATTCCATTTATTGCTGGATTAAATAAGGATCTAACCCTTTCTTCCTTTATAGCACTTTGTTTCTTCATGGTGTGTGTCGGTCTGTTTGAAGAAGGAATCTTTCGAGGCATCCTGTTTCAATATTTAAAACAGATCAATCTGAGTACCGCCATTTGGGGCTCCGCCATATTATTCGGCCTAGGTCATTCTGCTAATCTATTAAGCGGAAAAAGCCTCACCTTAACAGTCGCACAAATCCTATTCGCCTTTTTATTTGGAATCGTTGCAGCCGAAATCGTGGCACTCACTAACAGCCTGCAATGGGTCGTCCTATGGCACGCGGTGCATAATATCGTGGATCAAATGACAAATGGGCAAACGCCTATGGCAATGCAAATGCTTTTGCTTTCGATTCAATGTGTCATCTTACTTGTGCTTGCAGTGGTGTTGTGGAGAAGATTAAGAATGAAAAAAGTGTTCAATAGATAATGAAAAGAGGAGAAAAGAAATGAAGGAGCACACTTGGATAATAGAATGGTTTCAAAAGTGCGAAGGACTTGAAATAAAGCCTTGGGAATGGGATTTTAAACAAAATTATATCAAAGAACCGATACCAAAAGATAAATCATCTATTGAGTTAATATTAGATTATAAAAGTCGTAAACTCAAAGAAATTGGAATTTGTAATGTCACCAAAAAAGCTGGTCGCAAAGCTGACTGTGATAAAGAACCTTTTTATATTTATCAATTACTTTGGAGTACTGATTATGAGCCAAAGCCTAAATCACAGCTTTCTTTAGATCGTCACAATTTGCTCCGTGGAGAAACAATGAATTCGTTCATTACGACTTTCAATCATTCTAAAAAACTAACTTCTGATAATCATCTCAACCATGATTTTGAAAAATTCGCTACTGCCACCCACTGCATTGGGAATTTTACCGTATTACCACATTGGATGAATTCGGGCCGTTATTTATTTTCTCAAGATTATTGGGATGTGACGATGTATTCACTTTTTGAATTCTTTCAACCATTAGGATGTTGGAAACAGTTCGTCAAACGATATTTCCTTCAACCTTATGTGAATAATGATGAAGAATGGACAGTGAGTGAATTTTGGAAAGGTCATTTTGATAGCATAGGAAATTACAATCATTTAAAACCTCAAAATGAACAAGAATTAAGTGAGTACCTACATAAAGTAAATCTTAGGATTGAAGAACGAGGCAAATGGATCATCAAAAAAGTCTGTGAAGAATTAGAGTTACAACACTTCACATTTTATGATGAACTAAAAGATAGACAAATTCGATTTTCAAACGAAATGAAATAAACCTTAAGGAGCGAGCTCAGTGTTCGCTTTTTTATTTTCTAAAAGGAATTCCGAAATACAGAAAAATGAGATCGTAACAAAAAGCCGATATCCTAAACGTCATATCAGCATCATGTGATCTAGCTTATTCATCATGCATATAATCCTCTTTCAGCATGCTGTACCTTTGCCTGACCATAAAACAGCTTGTCTAAGCAGTCCTTCTTTGATAAAACCATTTTTCAAAAGGACTTTTTTTGATACCTCATTTGCCGGCATCACCTCCGCTTGAATTCTATTGGCATCAATCTCTTCAAACAGAAATTTCAATAGTGTAGAGACAGCTTCTGTTGCGATACCTTTGCCCCAATGTTCCTCCGCAAAGAAATAGCCAATCGTCACCGCATTCACTTTTTGATTGAGGTCCATTGTTTCGATGATACCAACTAGCGTATGAGGATTGTCCTTTTGAAAGATTCCCCATTTCACTCTGCTTTTCTTCGTATAATCCCGTTCGAAATGTCCAATCATTTTTTTTACCGTTTGGAGATTATGTTTGGGAATGATCCCACAATAATGAAAGACTGTGTCATTGTCGTAAATTGAAAATAACTCTGGCAAATGATGCTCTTCCACCTTTTTTAACAATACATTCTTTGACGCAACTACAGGAAAAGTGCCAAAAAGACTTTCTATTTTATCTCTTAATCCCCCTTATTCCTCGATAGGAATATAGATTTTCATTTTGATATCGTTCGGGCCATTCGAAAGTAAGACATCTGTTATTTCAAAATCTGGTCCACTCGTTCTTTCATAATTAGAATTTGGAAGCCAGCTACCATAGATATATCTTCTAGTGTTTTGCGCCATTTCATGAGAGCCACTCACTTTAAATTCTGCATATTTCCCCTCAAGAATCACTATTTTTACAAACCCTTCATTTTATTTTATTACTTCCCTTACCTTTTTTTGATCATTTGTGCTAATTGTTTATTTATTAATAGCCTTCCACAAATAATCATTAAATTTCTCTAACAGAAAGTTTCCTTATTTATTTCTTAAAATGCTTGTCCCTCCGTTCTTTGATATTGCAACATAGCACAAAAAGTCAAGTTTCCTAAAGAGCATTTCCGCTATACTAAACTCGTAAGGCAAGGAGGTGCTCGGTTGTCCTATCAAGAACATGAAAAAACGATTCAAGAAACATTACATTATATTGAACAACATCTGAAAGACGATTTACCGCTTCAAACTCTAGCGAAACACGCTGGTTATTCTAGGTTTCACTTTCACCGTATGTTCAAAAAAGTGATTAAGAAGTCAGTGGTTGATTATATACGGGAACGTCGAATGACCCAAGCGGCAAAGGATTTAATTCATACGGACCAACGGGCGATTGACATCGCATTGCAGTATCGATTTAGTTCACAGGAATCCTTCACTAGAGCCTTTAAGAAGATATATGGCATGTCACCCGCACGTTATCGGAGATTATTAAGGAATGTGATTAATGAGGAGGAAACAAATATGGCTGATCATCATAATACACCTACTGGCTGGATTATGACGGGGGATACCCCATCTGACTATGAAACAGGTTTGGATAACAGAATTGTACACAGTGGGACTAACTCCGCTTATTTGAAATCAAAAGATGAAAAAGCTGGAGGTTTCGCAACATTGATGCAGCAAATTAAGTCTGATCGTTATCGAGGAGAACGGCTTCAATTTTCTGCTTTTGTTAAAAGCGAAGATGTGAAAGGCTCCGCTGGTTTATGGATGAGGATAGACCATTCTTCAGGTGAAATTCTTGCGTTTGACAATATGATGAACCGTCCTATTACAGGAACAAATGGATGGAATCATTTTAGTGTCGTACTAGATGTTCCAGTAAAAAGTGAAGTCATTGCGTTTGGCATATTACTACAAGGTCCAGGTCAAATTTGGATGGACGAACTTAGTTTTAAAATTGTAGATGAAAGTGTGCCAGTGACAGAACAAAATACTGTGGATCATTTAGAGGATGAACCAGTAAATTTAAATTTTGAAGGCTAGCAGACTGAAGTGAAGAGGAGATTGATTGCCATGAAAAAAATTGGTGCCATTTTATTGTTCGCTGTGAATTCACTTACCTTTATTTGTGGCCTTGGATTTTTATTTGGTGAAGAGGATACCACATTAAAACAGAAGTAAAATGAAGATAAGACACCCATAGGACAAAAAAAATCAATTAAAAAAGATATCCCTATCACTATCTCTTTTTTGTAGACTTGGTATAATAGAAAAAATCAGAAAAATTAGAATGCGATGATAAGGAATAGTACTTGCCGAAATGTTTTCAGAAAGTTGCTGGTTGATGAGAAGCAATAACAAAAAGGCAGGGAACTCACCTTAGAGTAGCCTTAGTGAAATGAAAAAGGATTGATGTAGTTAAGGTCGGCACCCCACCGTTATATGGGAAGGATATAAGATAAAACAATCTGTATCCGAATAAGGGCATGATAATGTATGGTTATCATGAAACAGGGGTGGTACCGCGTAAGAAGAAGTCTTTCGTCTCCAAGTTAAATCTTGGAGATGATAGGCTTTTTTTATATTCCAATTACAGGAGGAATTGATAATGTTTAACCACAAAAAATATGAAAAGAAATACTTTTTGCCACCGAACCTTACCTATGATTGGGTCAAGAACGAAACATTAGAAAGTGCTCCGATATGGTGCAGCGTGGACTTACGGGATGGAAATCAAGCATTACCTATTCCTATGAACTTAGAAGAGAAATTGGAAATGTTTCAGTTACTAGTAGAGATAGGTTTTAAAGAAATTGAAATCGCATTTCCAGCTGCTTCCGATACGGAGTTTAGGCTATTACGGACACTGATTGATCATCATATGATTCCAGACGATGTAACGATTATGGTGATCACGCAAGCGAGAGAGCATATTATCCGCCGAACCTTCGAAGCCATTAAGGGGGTACCGAAAGCGATTGTTCATTTATATAATTCGACTTCAGAAGCGCAGCGCAGACAAGTATTTAAGAAAACAAAAGATGAAATTAAACAAATTGCAATTGATGGAGCTATTTTAGTAAAAGAACTGGCCGAAAAAACAGAAAGCGATATTTATTTTCAATATAGTCCTGAAAGCTTTCCAGGAACAGAAGTGGATTATGCTTTAGATATTTGTAAGAGTGTTTTAGATATTTGGAAACCGACACCAAATCATAAAGCGATCATCAATATTCCGACAACAGTTGAATATTCAATGCCTCATATCTTCGCAAGTCAGATTGAGTATATACACAAAAATCTGTCTTACCGAGACAGTGTGACATTATCTGTTCATCCTCATAATGACCGTGGCTCTGGGGTGAGTGATGCAGAATTTGGCGTGCTAGCTGGCGCAGAAAGAGTCGAAGGTACATTATTTGGTATCGGTGAACGTACAGGGAACGTAGACTTGATTACCTTGGCAATGAATATGTATTCACAAGGTTATAATCCAAAATTGAATTTCAATAACCTAGAAGCGATTCGTAAAAAATATGAAAAACTAACCAAAATTACTGTTCATGAGAGACAGCCATATTCTGGCGAGATGGTTTTCACAGCATTCTCTGGGTCACATCAAGATGCTATATCTAAAGGTATGAAATATAGAAAGGAAAATCATGTTGATAAATGGGACGTTCCGTATATCCCAGTAGATCCAGTTGACTTGGGGAGGAATTATCAAACGGATGTGATTCGAATCAATAGCCAGTCTGGAAAAGGCGGCATAGGCTATATACTAGAAACAAATTATGGCATTCAACTTCCTTATCAAATGAATGAAGCCATGGGATATGCAGCGAAGAAAGTATCTGATCAGACAAATAGGGAATTGTCTGTCGAAGAAATATATCATGTTTTTGAAAAGCAGTATGTTGATTTTCACCCTCATTTCCAGGTGCTTGATTATCAATTTCATAAAGGAGAGAAACAGGAAGTCACCTTAACTTTGCTGAGAGATCATCAACAAATTGAAATACAAGGAACTGGCACTGGAAGTTTAGATGCAATCAGTCATGCGTTAAAAGCTTACTTTAATCTCGAGTATGTTTTGGAAGTCTATGAGCAGAATTCTTTGGGCAAGGATTCTCAAGCAAAAGCCTGTGCACAGATTGGTATTTCATATCAAGGAAAAATGCATTGGGGTGCTGGAATTGATAAAGATATTATTGAAGCAACAGTGAAGGCCCTGGTGGTTGCAGTAAATAGACTAGAGGTTTGGATGTAGATGGAAAAAGATAAACTTGAAAAACATGAAGCGATGCAATATTTAAGAGAATATAACGAGCAAGAAATCTTTTATCAACAATACCAACAGAAAAGGCATGACAATCAATCATTGCAATTATTTTTGAAGGATTATGATCAAACCAATTTCATGCATAAGCAAATATATATAGAAGAATTTTTGCTTAAAGGGCAGAACGAATTTGAAAAAGAGGATACCATGTGGTTAGGTCAGGAGAAAGATATCGAAGTGAGAAAGTATAGCCGTTTTATGCCTCCATTGTCGGCTATCCATGATTTCTTTGAGATGATCTATGTTCTGGAAAATGAGATGTATGTAGAAGTGGAAGATAAAAAAATGACTTTAAAATCAGGAGATATTGCCTTTATTCCACCTGATACAATACACAAGCCAATTGTCATGGAGAATACAATCGCAATCCAAATCATGATCCGTAAAAGTACTTTTCAAAAAGTGTTTTTTAAAATGTTAAAAGGCAATCATGTCATTTCAGAGTTCTTTTTGAATGCATTGTATATAAAAGAAAATAAAAATATTCTTATTTTCCATAGTCGCTTGGATAAAAATTTGCTAGACTGCTCTCTTCAACTATTTACAGAAAATTATAATCAGTTTCCTAGTTACCAATTGATTATGAATAATTTGTTTGAGATATTATTATGCCTCTTATTAAGATTCAAACCAAGTCATATGAACGTAAATCAGGTCAAACAATATAGTGATATACGTATTATTCAAATGCTCCAATATATTCAGCAATGTTGTGAGCATATAACAATCCAGGAGATGGCAGAGGAATTTAACCTTTCACAATCTTATCTGTCTAAATATATAGCTCGTAAGCTTGGCAAATCATTTAGTGAAATTCGACAAGAAATAAGATTGGAAAAAGCCTGCGAAATGATCACTGGTAGTGATTTAAAAATAGATGATATTGCGACAGCTGTTGGTTATCAAAATGTAGAGCATTTCATTCGTTTATTTAAGAGAAAGTATCACCTAACACCACATCAATATCGTTTAAATAATAAAATCGAGCAAACTTCAAATCAATACTAATAAAAAGGAGAAATCATCATGTCGATCAAGAAAGTAAAAGATTATTTTAAACAATATGATATGGATCATCGGATTCAGGAATTTTCAGTATCTAGTGCAACCGTAGACTTGGCTGCTTCTGCATTGGGCTGCGAACCTGAAAGAATCGCAAAAACACTCTCCTTTCTAGTAAATGGACAAGCTATTTTAGTTGTGACCTCTGGCGACGCAAAAGTTGATAACAAAAAATTCAAGGAATATTTTAAAACAAAAGCTAAAATGCTGCCTCCTCATGAGGTCGTTGACTTGGTCGGTCATGAAATTGGCGGAGTATGTCCTTTTGCTATAAAGAATGGTGTTTCTGTTTATTTAGATAATTCACTAACCCGTTTTGAGACAGTCTATCCAGCCTGCGGGAGCAGTAACAGTGCGATTGAACTAACAATAAAACAATTAGAAAAATACTCCGGTTATTCACAATGGATTGATGTGTGTAAGGGATGGAATGATTCATTAACGCATTAAAACGGAAGGAAAAAGTGCAATTAAAAATAAAAAAGAGCTAAAAACCCTTGATACACAAAGGTTTCTAGCTCTTTTATAACTATTCCCACTCAATCGTAGCAGGCGGCTTACTCGTAATATCATACACTACGCGGTTCACATGCTTCACTTCATTCACGATACGAGTAGAGATCTTTTCAAGGACATCCCAAGGGATTCTTGCCCAGTCACTCGTCATCCCATCAATCGAAGTAACAGCACGGATACCGATTGTGTAGTCGTATGTTCTTGCGTCACCCATAACACCTACACTGCGGATGTCTGGGAGGACCGTGAAGTATTGCCAGATGTCGCGATCAAGGCCGAAGTTGGCAATTTCTTCGCGTAGAATCGCATCCGATTCGCGGACGATTTCTAGTTTTTCTTCAGAAATTTCACCTAGTACACGGATACCTAGTCCTGGACCTGGGAATGGCTGTCTCCAGACGATGTCGTCAGGAATACCCAGCTCTGAACCTAGGGCACGGACTTCATCCTTGAATAGCGTATTCAAAGGCTCAATCAATTCGAACTGCATGTCTTCTGGAAGACCACCTACGTTGTGGTGAGATTTGATTGTTTGTGCCGTTGCTGTTCCGCTCTCAATGATATCTGTGTAAAGTGTTCCTTGTGCTAAGTAGTCGATTCCTTTTAGCTTGTCCGATTCATCATCGAATACATAGATGAATTCGTTACCGATGATTTTACGTTTTTGCTCAGGATCAGACACACCTTTTAGCTTGTTTAAGAAACGATCTTTTGCATCTACTTTAATCACGTTCATGTTGAAACCTTCGCTAAATGTCTTCATAACCCCTTCTGCTTCGCCTTTGCGAAGAAGACCGTGGTCAACGAAAATACATGTCAGCTGATCGCCGATTGCTTTGTGGATCAATACCGCCACAACAGATGAATCTACACCGCCGCTTAGTGCGCACAGTACTTGTTTGTCGCCTACTGTTTCACGGATTTTCTGCATTTCGATTTCAATGAAGTTCTCCATTGACCATTTGCCATCGCAGTCACACACGCCGAAGACAAAGTTTTTCAATAGGTCATTTCCGTACTCAGAGTGACGAACCTCTGGGTGGAACTGAACGCCATAGAAATTCTTCTCAGCTAAGCTCATCGCTGAGTTTAGACAATGTGCACTTGTTGCATCAACTGTAAAGCCTTCTGGTACTTCAACAACAAGGTCACCATGGCTCATCCAAACGACTTGATCAGTCGGAAGGTCTTTGAATAAAGCAGGCGTTCCATTAATGTGGATATCTGCTTTTCCGTATTCACGCTGGCTTGCCGCTTCTACTTTCCCGCCTAAATAGTGAGTCATGAGCTGCATGCCGTAGCAAATGCCTAGAACCGGAATGTCTAGATCAAAAATCTTTTCATCACAGCGGAAAGATCCTTCATCATAAACACTGTTTGGACCGCCAGAAAGGATGATTCCTTTAGGCGCCATTTCTTTAATTTCTTCAGCAGTTAAAGTGTGCGGATGAAGCTCACTGTACACACCAAATTCACGAATACGGCGTGTGATCAGCTGATTGTACTGACTGCCGAAATCTAGAACCAAAATCATTTCATTTACTAAATTTGTCATGGTGTCACCTCTATGTCCAATATAGTTTTTATAAACGCACAGAAAAAATGAGAGGAGAAAACCTGCTCTCAGTGTAAATCACGCTTTTGAAGCGCCCAGACTCACATCCGAACGCTTCAATTTCATGTATTTTAGAAGGTTTTAATATTCACCTATTCTAACAACAGGAAGGTACGGGGTCAAGACTATCTCCTGTTTATTAAATTTTCCCATAACTTTGCCGATTGCCGCCAAAGCACCGACGCATCCTCTCGTCGATAGAGTGCCCGCTCATAGAGCTGCGTCAGCTCTGACATGCGATGATCTCCATCCTTGTCATCGATTAAAGAAGCAAATTCTCTTAGCGTCATGCCAGGTTTTTTCTCAATTCCCCTGCGCTTCAGCTGCTTTAATAGAGCAGCATACGCATAAAAGAATGCTTCCTCCTCTGGCAGACGTTTCACCTTTCTCACAATAAAGAATGGCAGCCATCTTGCTCTGAATCGATAAAGCAGCCAGCTTATCAAGCCTAGAAGGATCATAGCTCCTGCCGCAAAACCCATGATTGCACCAACATGTACCATATTAGGCTTCGCTTGCGCTGTTTGTTTCTTTGGTTCTGCCGGTCGCTCTGTCTCCTGCTGCTGTGGCTGTTCTGCCTGCTGATCTTCGCTTGCATCAGAGCTAGACTGATCTTCTTCCTTTTGATCATCATCTGTTTGATCACTTGAAACCGATTCATTTGTAAAGGTCTGTGGGTTCGTAAACCCTTTTGTCGGTTCGAAGGTCACCCAGCCTCTATTTGGAAAATACACCTCTACCCATGAATGCGCATTGTTATTGGTTACTTCATACACATTGTTTCCATCCATCTGTGTTTCATATAATTGACCTGACGTGTACCCTTTCACCCATCTCGCCGGAATCCCGATCGAACGGAGCATCACAATCATAGAGGTTGAAAAATTATCACAGTAGCCGATCATCGTATCAAACAAAAATTGATCCACATAATCTTCATTACGACTAGGCACAGCGACATTTTGCGTTTCATATGAAAACTTCGCTGACCCTAAGTAGTCCTCAATCGCTTTAGCCTTATCGTACATATTATCCTTCGTTTCCGTTAAGCTGTTTGCCAATGTTTTCACTCGCTCTGGCAATGAGGAAGGAAGCTGTAAGTATTCACGGCCAACCTGCTGATTGACCTGCTTCTTTGTCGGTACTTTGATGCTCTGCAAATCCTCAAGGATAAATGTAGGAGACAAAAAGGTGACTTGGTAGTTCCCTAAATTTTTCGGCGGATTTTGAATGGATGGGACGATTTTCTCCGTTTTACCCATTATTTGCAGTGGAATGTTATCCATTGGCATCAGCATGATCGTCCCAATCGGATAGACGGCATGATTAAAACGATAATTCGATTCCATATCGACTCTCGTTTCGTGCTCCTCTGTTTTTACACGCTCGGTAAACCAGCGATTCGGCACACTGTCCTCTTTTAGCCGCGTAGGTTTCGTATCATTTGAGGCATCCTCCCAGCCCTTTCCGGTATAGATACTTTTTGTTTCAACACGAAAGTAAGACGGCTCTTTTCCGCTCCATTTAAAGACCGGTGTGCGGTCCTCACTAAACGGTCCGCCAAGCGACGAATCATCTGTACTATATCCCACCTTATTCTGTCCGGCAGAGCCATCTTGATTCGTCATCGCCTTAAAAAATGGGACAGGATCAGGCCATTTCGGATCAGACTTTGGTAAAGAAGCGCCAAGTGTCGCTGACAGAAGAACGAGCGCCAGCATGGGCAAAAACCACTTTAGGCGCGCCTTCTGCGTCACCCGAATGCCTTCAGCCGAACGCAGTCGATCGAAATACAGCAACCCAAGCAAACAAAAACCAAACACCATAATACGAACGATCGCAAAGGTTGCATCATATGGCGTAAACGTATCCAGAATGGTGACATACACAATCGTCATGAGTAAAAAGAAAAAGATACGCTGCTGATAGACCACCCAATAATGAAGCAAGTAGACAAGCAGCCATAACAAAATATAAAACAATAATGTGCGGAAGGAGGGGTACATGTCACTCCACATGCCTGTGCTCATCAAGGTGATATTATCTTTAATATCACCTAATAATGCAGCCGGATAGCTTGGCTCTGCTTGATAAAAGATCAAATATAAGGCGAGTAGAATCAAGCCAGTACAAATAGGAAACGTCACATACCATTTCAAACGAAAGAATGTAAACAAACATGTAAGCCCTATAAAAATGATGAAATAAGACGTATGACTCGTCTCTGTAAAATCTTGAAGCGGTCGAAGCCACTCCCAAAGCAGCAGAAATGCTACAGCATAATAGATGAACAACTCAAAACGGCTTTGCCGCTGATGCGTATGCAGCATAAATGTTTGTCACCTCACAGTTCTTTCGTACAGCCGGTCTTCAAATAAAACGGTCGTGCGTATTCCAGATGCCCTAAGCCGGTCTACAAGCTGTTTTTCTTTTGTCGTGAATCGATCCACGGCTCTCTTCACTAAAAGAACAGTGATGTTCTTTCTGTTTCGATTTCCAAAGAGACTCGCAGCAAGCTCCTCCTGCAGCTGACCCGTGATGACATATTTTCCAGAATGCTGATACTCACTCGCTGCTAACGCCTTATACTCTTGTACGCGAGAAGGGTGATGCTGCACTCTTGTTAAATAATAAAGCATGTCCTCTAAATGAAGTTCTCCTTGATCCACTCGAAAGGCATGCTGATCTCCTAGAGGTACAAGACCTAACGGCACCCCTTTTTTCACTGCCGATTGTAGGACAGATGCTACAATAGACACGACGGTCTCAAAAACTGCTTCATCGGTAAAATCAGCAAACACGACAAGATCCTTTGTTTGATTCTGTTCAAATTCCTTCGTCATCAGCTGACCCCTTCTAGCCGTCGTCTTCCAGTCCACCCAAGCAAAACGGTCGCCTTGCTGATATTCCCTTACGCCTGTTGTCACATGGGTCGGTTCATTTAACCACGAGTGAACCGCTTTGCCTCCATTTTCATTCAATGACTCAGCAGACTCCACCTGAAGATCGAGCATTTTCGGATAAACAAGCAGCTTTTTTTCTAACGGAATGATGACTTCTTTCTCCACAAAACCAAACATATCACCCGTTTTGATTCGAACTGCTGACAAATGATGTTCTCCGCGCATGACATCATTCAATTGATAGGAAAAACGCCACGTTTTCCGAAACCAAGGAAACAGCATTTGCTTCATTTCAATTTGTTCCTGTAAACGAAAGGTGTCCGGCGGATCATCCTCAATCAAGACGTAAACGTATGGAAATAGATTTGTCCGCTTAATTTCAAGGTCAACAGGCAGCACGTCTCCCGCCTTCAAGCGGGTTTGTTGTAAAGTCCTTTTCGCTGTCACTCTCAGCGGAACGAGCGCAAACAGCAAAGCATACAAAGTATATGGTAAAAATGCATAAAAAAGGAACCAGCTCACAAACCCTCCCTGAAACATGGCATAACAAAAGACTGCCGCAGTGAGGATGATAAGCATCATCACCCGTAACCATAATGAAAAAGCGAAACGATGACCTAATTTCATTGAGTCATCGACTTTTGAACTGGCACGCCAATTTGCTCAAGCATTTGTCGCAGCAGTGTCTCCGCCTTCTTCCCTTCATACGTCGCTTCTGAAGTCAAAATCATTCGATGCGGCAATGTATAAGACGCCAAATACTGTACATCATCAGGAATTACATAATCTCGCCTGTTCAATAGTGCATACGCCTGAGCCGCTTTCATGAGGGCGATCGATCCCCTTGGACTCACACCTAAATAAACAGATGGATGCTGCCGCGTCGCTTGTGCAATTTCAACAATATATTCTTTAATGGATACATCCACATGAATAGTCTGAACCGCTTGCTGCAACGCATGGATATGATCCTTGGTCATGACTGCTTGGAGCGTATCAATCGGGGACTGCTTTTCCTGCAAGTTGAGTACCTCCAGCTCCTCCAGCATGGTCGGATACCCCATTTTCAGCTTGAATAAAAACCGGTCCATTTGTGCCTCTGGCAGTGGATAAGTCCCTTCATATTCAACTGGATTCTGCGTAGCCATGACGAAAAAAGGATCAGCAAGCAGCATTGTTTCTCCGTCCACTGTAACACTTCCTTCCTCCATCGCTTCGAGCAATGCCGACTGTGTTTTGGGAGAGGTCCGGTTGATCTCATCAGCCAAAATAATCTGCCCCATAATCGGTCCTTGTCTAAATTCAAATTCATTTGTCTTTTTATTATAAATCGACACGCCTGTTACATCTGAAGGCAAAAGGTCAGGAGTAAATTGGATTCGCTTAAACTCACAGCCAATGGATTTTGCCAAAGCACGAACCATCATCGTCTTCCCAACACCAGGCACATCCTCTAGCAGCACATGCCCCTTCGCCAAAATCGCAACAAGGCTTAATATCGCAATGTCTTTCTTCCCAACCATGACTTTATTGATGTTATCTACGATTTTTTGTAAATCTGAATGCATCGGTTCATCAAATGCCATCCTGATCCTCCTATCACGTTTCCGTTAAATTTCATATAGTCTAACTTTACCATACAACGTGCAATAGCATAAAACATCAACACGTAGAAAAAAAGAAGCCTTCTCACGATGGATAAGACTTCTTCTCTTCTTTTGGCTCACCTGCTGGCTCCATATGAACATGAGAGTGTAAAATATCATGTTCCTTCTTCATTCTACGTTCGATCTCATCTGCAATATCATGGCTTTCTGCAATGTTCAAGTGCGGCTCGACCTCCACTACTACATCCACATGGACCGTACTTCCGAGATACCGTGCCTTAATATCTTTCAAATCGCCCACCCCAGGTGTTGCTTCAATGGTCTCTTTATATTTGGACATATCTTTTATATGAAAACCGTCCGTTAACGAATGAGAGGCATCTCTGAAAATCTCCCACGCCGTTTTACAAATAATGAGCCCAATCACAAACGCTGCAAGCGTATCAATCCATGCCAGTTGAAACTGAGAGGCGATAATCCCTACAAATGTTCCGATACTCACATACGCATCTGATTTATTATCAGCTGCTGCTGCATGAAGAGCTTGGCTATTGATCCGTTTGGACAGATTGCGGTTGTAAATATACACACCATACATCACCACAGCACTTCCTGCTGCCGTCCAAGCTGCGATCATATCAGGCGTTTGATGCTTAGATGAGAAGAGCGACTGGCCTGCACTCAGCAGAACCTGAAGTCCAACAAGCATCATAATAAAGGACGCCACAAGAGACGCAATATTCTCTGCTCTAAAATGACCGTATGGATGATCTTCATCAGGCGGCTTTTGAGAAATACGCAATCCAATCAACACTGCAAGGGATGCAATAATATCCGTCGTATTATTCAATCCATCTGCCGAAAGAGCCTCTGAATGAAACGTATACCCAATCAGAAGTTTCACCGCAGATAAGATCACATAGGCAATGATACTGACCCAAGCACCTGTTTCACCTTGTCTTAATTCGTTATAGCGCTCCATGTCGAACCGCGCCTCCTCACACATCACTTTTCTATTATTTATCTTACAAAGCAAAGCCCGTGTGGGTCTACAGCAACATGATTCGCTTGTGTCAGCAAAATAGGATACATAGAAATGTGTTGACCTAAGTAAACTTATTTTTATAAGGTCAATTGACCTCAAGACCTACTCCCATCAACCTTTCTCCAATTCACTCTGTGATGATTATATTGGCAATATCACTCTTTCTGAGAAATTATCAGAATAATTTTATTTTGAGACACAACTTCTCCCCATCCGATCTTATGCTATTTTTAAGAATGAACAGAGGAAAAAGAGGGAACATAATCTCTCAAATCCTTTATACTTTTTAACATCATGTTAAGAGGTTTGAAATGTCAGTTTGATAACCTGTCCAATGCTGAATGACAATTCAGTATGATAAAATTTAAAATATTCTAAAAACAAATTCTCTATAAGGAGAAATGTTTGGAGGTAAAGACATGTCCAACATGACAAACGGTCTTCAAAAAAATCTGAAAACAAGACATATTTCAATGATCTCCATTGCTGGGGTTATTGGCGCAGGGCTATTTGTTGGTAGCGGCGCTGTCATTCATTCTGCAGGGCCTGGATCCATTCTTTCCTATTCTTTTGCAGGACTTCTCGTAATCTTTATTATGAGAATGCTTGGAGAAATGGCATGCGCCTATCCGACAAGCGGATCCTTCTCACAATATGCGAGCGATGCCATCGGTCCATGGGCCGGCTTTACAATTGGCTGGCTTTATTGGTTCTTCTGGGTGATTGTCATCGCGATCGAAGCCATTGCCGGTGCTGCCATTATTCAGTATTGGTATGGAGATGCACCTGTTTGGCTCACAAGTCTTATCCTCACTATCCTCTTAACATTAACAAATATCTTTTCTGTTAAATCTTTTGGCGAATTTGAATATTGGTTCTCATTAATAAAAGTCGTCAGCATTATTCTCTTTCTACTCATCGGTTTTGCATTTATCTTTGGTTTTGGTGGTCATCATACTGTAGGTCTTGCCAATTTAACGGGGAACGGCGGTTTCCTTCCAAATGGATTCAGCTCTGTTTTACTCGGAATTGTCGTCGTCATCTTTTCCTTCATGGGAACCGAGATTGTGGCAATAGCGGCCGGAGAATCAGCAGACCCCGTCAAGTCTGTGACAACAGCTACCCGCTCTGTTGTATGGCGTATCATCGTGTTCTACGTCGGTTCCATCGCTGTCGTTGTGACCTTGCTTCCATGGAATTCAGCGAGTATTTTAACAAGCCCGTTCGTTGCGGTATTAGAATACATCGGTGTCCCATCAGCTGCTCAAGTGATGAACGTCATTGTTTTAACAGCTGTTCTATCTTGCTTAAACTCTGGGTTGTACACAACGTCCAGAATGCTTTATTCATTGGCAGAAAGAGGCGAAGCACCGAAACGCTTTATGAAAATCAGCAAACGTGGTGTTCCTGTAGCGGCTACAGTCGCAGGCACCTTCTTTTCCTACATTGCCGTGATGATGAACTACTTTTATCCTGAAACCATCTTTTTGTTCTTAGTCAACGCATCCGGCGCGATTGCCCTTCTTGTCTACTTGGTCATTGCTGTTTCACAATTAAGAATGCGCCGTAAAATCGAAAAAGAAAATCCAGAACAGCTCAAAATCAAAATGTGGCTGTTCCCATACCTCACGTATTTTACCATTTTGGTCATTTGCGCCATCTTGGCATCAATGCTGTTTATCGAATCAATGAGACCGCAGCTCATTTTGACGAGTATCATTACCTTCGGTGTGCTTGCCGCTTATTTCTTCTTTAAACCGAATAAAAAAGTGCCTGCAAATGCAGCGCTTGAAAATAAACATCCGTAATGCTCCCGCTGAAAAGCGGGTTTTTTATTTTATTCACCTATTTTGATGTCCGCACTTATACTGTATCAAATTGGATTTTAAGTGAGGATTAGATAACATGAACCTAGAAAAATTTGTTGACGAGCTGCCAATTCCAGAAGTTGCGAAGCCCGTCAAAAAGAACCCAAGACAAACGTATTATGAAATCGCTATGGAGGAGGTATTTCTAAAAGTTCATAGAGACCTGCCCCCAACCAAGCTATGGACCTATAATGGCAGTTTGCCTGGTCCAACCATTCATGCGAATCGAAATGAAAAAGTCAAAGTGAAATGGATGAACAAATTGCCACTTAAGCATTTTCTACCGGTCGATCACACCATTCACGAAGGCCATCGTGATGAACCAGAAGTCAAAACCGTCGTTCATTTACATGGCGGCGTCACACCAGCAAGCAGTGACGGCTATCCAGAGGCTTGGTTTTCACGAGACTTTGAAGCAACCGGCCCCTTCTTTGAACGAGAGGTGTACGAATACCCAAATCATCAGCAAGCCTGCACATTGTGGTATCACGATCATGCGATGGCATTGACACGATTAAATGTGTACGCCGGATTAGCTGGATTTTATTTGATTTCAGATGCGTTTGAAAAATCGCTAGAATTACCGAAGGGTGAGTATGATATTCCGCTAATGATCATGGACCGTACGTTTCAGGAGGATGGCGCGCTGTTTTATCCAAGCAGACCAAACAACACGCCAGAAGACAGTGACATACCAGATCCGTCTATCGTGCCCTTCTTTTGCGGAGAAACCATTTTGGTCAATGGAAAAGTATGGCCGTATTTAGAAGTAGAGCCGCGAAAATACCGTTTTCGTATTTTAAATGCGTCCAATACAAGAACTTACGAGCTGCATCTAGACAACGATGCGACGATTTTGCAAATTGGATCTGATGGCGGCTTTTTACCAAGACCTGTTCACCATCAATCCTTTAGCATTGCTCCTGCTGAGCGATTTGATGTCATCATCGATTTTTCAGCTTATGAAAACAAAACGATCATCCTTAAAAATAAAGCCGGCTGCGGACAGGAAGTGAATCCTGAAACAGATGCGAACATCATGCAATTTAAAGTCACACGTCCGCTAAAAGGGAGAGCACCTAAAACATTACGGCCTATTTTCAAACCGCTTCCACCGCTTCGTCCTAGTCGAGCTGATAAAGAGCGTACGCTCACACTTAGCGGCACACAGGATAAATACGGCCGCCCCATTTTATTGCTAGATAACCAATTTTGGAATGACCCTGTCACGGAAAATCCTCGTCTTGGAAGTGTGGAGGTTTGGTCTATTGTCAATCCAACAAGGGTCACTCATCCTATTCATTTACACCTTGTTCAATTCAGAGTGATAGACAGAAGACCATTTGATACAGAGGTCTATCAATCGACAGGGGACATTGTGTATACAGGATCAAACGAAGCACCTCCCTTACATGAACAAGGCTACAAGGACACCATTCAAGCGCATGCCGGTGAAGTCATTCGGATCATCGCTCGCTTTGTTCCATACAGCGGCAGGTATGTGTGGCATTGTCATATATTAGAGCACGAGGATTATGACATGATGCGGCCGATGGATATTATTAAGTAACATGAAACCGATCTCCCGTCACATGCGTAAACACATATATTGACTACATCATTGCGAAGGGCTAACAGACAGCGATATATTAGCCCTTTCCTTCCTTTTCATTGAATCATTCTAAAATAAAACAATGCATGACTTGAAATGGCATTTATTTGTACATTCAACACTTAAAAAATTGACGAAGCAAACCGATAATACTACTATATACCCATTGCATCTATCAAAAGGCACATTTGCCACACTGAACGAACAAATGGAAAATTGCGATAAAAAACGGAGGAGTTCAATTTGAATGAAGAAAAAGAGACTTGCCAGATCACACAAGAAACAACGGCAGGTAACATAGAGAAGCTTTCAATTCAAAAAAACGAGAGCATTCGATCAAATATTGAACAGCTAACAATTGAACTCGGTGAACAAAAAGAATTCAACCACTTCATTTTAGATGAAAAACAAAAGGCCATCAGTACATTATCTGCCCTCATTACAAAAGGCGATTGTGATGAAGAATTAAAGACTCATTTTGAACAAGCATTACATATCGGACTTTCTGTCATAGTAATTATGGAGATTATTAAGCACTGTACAAAGGTTGCTGGATTCCCTCACTCCATTAATGCCCTGTTTATCTTTCAAAACTTATTAGACAATAACACCAAATAAATCAGAGAAAACGAGAAGCATCTGTCCTCTCGTTTTTTTATGTCCACTCATATTACTCTCTTTCCTTTCCTCTGTCACTTAAGCAAAATATGAAAATACCACACGTTTCCCACCTTAAAAACTGATTTTCCTTACATAAATTCCTTAATTTCTGCAACATGTCAAATGGCAAAATAAAAAAACGTCCAGTTATATAAAAATAACTGAACGTACCTTTTATCGATTGACAGTGAAATTGTTAACAATCCCGCCATCCTTCTCCCAAACGGCTTCCACTGTTTTCTTCTTGATATTGTATTCAAATATCGTTCTTACCTTTGCTTTTCGACCGGTGTCATCCTTTAATTCCTTTGCGTTTTTAGCAACACCTAAGAAATAAATAGAAGACCCATCCGTAGAAAATTGCGGCTGTGCGGCACTTAAAATATGCACATCCTCACTGTTCTTAACGAGTGTCGCCTGTTTTCCTGTTTCTACATCAAGCATTTTAATAGAGGCTACTTCTTTTTCGTTTCGCACCTTCACTTCTGTATAAATCAATGTCTTATGATCTGGTGAAAATGAAATATCATTGATCGTTTGCGAGATACGTGCAATTCGCTTCCCCTTCACGCCTGTTTGAAGGGTGATCTTCATGGTCGTTGGTTCAGGGTCTCTTCCCTTTTCATTCGCTTCATCGGTTTTCTTGTAATCTTCTTTTAAGGAATAATGCTGGATTGCCAGAAGGTTTGACGCAGGATCATATGCAAAAGAACTTACCGTGTCATCCTTGCTTTTTTCTGGATATAATACCTTCACTTTGTGTGTCTTTACATCAAACATAGCGACATAAAATTGTTCCCCAGAATCCTTATTATACCTAAGATATAACTGTTTCCCGTCTCCAGACAGCCTCATACTGTCGATGGAATCTTCACTCGTAAATAGCGTTTTTTCTTCATCCGTTTTTACATTCAGTTCTCGAATACTCACTTTTTGCGTGTCTTCATCCGTATACGTGTAATATAAAAGCTGTTTCGTAGAATCATAAGCAATCGAAGGATAGGCTGTCAGTTTCTCCGTATGAAGTGCCCGGTCATGCAAGTAATACGTATTGTTTAACTGTTGATCTGTAAATGAAACGAGTAATTCGTCTTTTGCATCCTGATTTGTTTTCACTTTTACCGCATGCTTCGGCTCTTGCCCCGGCTTCATCATAAAGAAAATGATGGCCGCAATCACTGCGACTCCGATGACCGTGATGATCCACCATGTTGATTTTTTCATTGCCTTTCAGACCCTCTCTACAAGAAAAGAAGCCAGAAAATGAACTTTTCCCGCTTCTTTGCATGCCTATGTATTAATAAGTGTAATGTCCTTTTACGACACCTTTACTTGTTTTAAACCCTAGTGCTTTGAATGCTTTTGGGCTGACGTCTAATACAGCGTTTGGCATTCTACCTACATCATATTTATATACTGTAATCACTTTATGTGGTTTCGCTTTTGTTGTCACTCTTAGTTTTGTACCTTTTTTTGGTACGTCAAATCCCATTTTAGTTGCTGCATCCCAATGACCGAGTTTTTTTCCATCTGCGCCTTTTTTACCGACACCATTATACCAAGTAATATTGCCGCTTACTTTTTTTGCACTTGCTCCATGTGAGAAACTAAACGCCAAAAATAAACTAGCTACTGTTACGATTGTCGCGATAAGCTTTTTATTCATTAAAAAATCCTCCGTATTTGGTTTCTGCACTTATTATACATGAAGATGCCCCCAGTTATTTTACAGTCACATTACAATTCGAATACAAATTGACCACTTTATGACCGATTTTGTTCATAAAAAATACCAAAATCAGCCAGAACAATGTAAGCAACTCCTCTCTTTCATTTTATATAATAAAAATGAATCAAATATAAGGAGGAATTTTTATGAAAAAGTGGTTCATCGTTTTGAGTGTGAGTTTAGCGTTGGTTTTGATGCTTTCAAGTCTTCCTGCCTCAGCAGCTAGTCCTCGTCACGGTGCGATTGTGACACAAACGGATGAAGCCAAATGGTCAGGCATCTCCGCTGATATTGTGCTTCCGAAAACAGCGACGATTAAAAATGGCTATGCGGACTGGTACCTCGGTCTCGGCTCTGCCGTTATAGAGAGCGGTATTTCAAAAACGTCTTCTGGCTATAAAGTCTTTCTAGGCAGCGGCTCACAAGGTGGCAGCCAATATTGGAACAGCGAATATGATAAGAGCATTAAGGATGGTGCACGTGTCAACTTAAAGCTCATCAACAATGGTGATGGCACAGTGTCACTATACGTCAATGGGACATTGCGCTATAAACAGCCTGTTTACAAACCTAGCCGTCTGAAAAACCTCGATGTCGTCAAAATGGTACACGGCGTTCAGGATAATGGGGCAAACAGCTACACACAAGCAAGCTTCTCGAATGTACAGCTTCGTGCAGATACATCAGGAAGCGTCTATAAAAAATGGGATGGGTCCATCAAATCATCGCTTTTACGTAAAAATTTAGAATCAGGTGCTGCAGCTCCTAAATTCACCGTCATTTCTTCTGTTCCATTAAGTACAAGCCTTTCCGCACAATAAGAAAAAAGCGCCCTTTTTGGGTGCTTTTTATTGTTCACAGCTTATCAACACTTCTCTTTTAATCCAAACAAGGATTCGTGGTAACATAAACATACATACTTCGAAGAAAAAAGGAGAACGAACGTGAAAAAAAGTCTACTTGTTTTCATGAGCCTAGTTGCAAGTCTCTTCATGCTAGCAGCTTGCTCAAATACAACAAACGAACAAAAAACAGAAACGAAGGCACTTCCAACGATCAATGAACGCATTCAAAAAGAAACGAAAGAAGTCATGGAACAGTCTAAACTCATAAAAGACACAGCGATTACCGTTGATCAAAAGAAAAAAGTCATTTCATTAAACGTGATCGCTTCCTCTGACACCAATAGTGATTACGCTGAAGTCATCGGTTTAAACTTTGCCAAGACACTGGCCATTGGAGCTTCAACTGAAAAAGAAAACAACCTGCACAAACCGGAAAATGACAGCCTTGGTGCTCTCTATTCCTTTTACGACCTAAACATCACCGTGAAACAAGAAAACGGTAAGGTGCTGGCAAAGGGAACGAAAAAAACAAATGAAACAAAGATTACTTGGGAAAGAGCCCAGTAATTTAGAAAGGCTTGTAGAGGATCGCTCTACAAGCTTTTTTCAAGTTTATACAGACAAATCGTCTCTCATCGCATCGACCAGTGTGTGAATATCTGAGTGAGCCCACGATGCTAATCGTACCAACAGATCATCTATACACTCATACAAATGATGTTCCCTCAAAATATACTCCTTATAAAATGGAATGACAAAGAAATAGAGCAAATCAGCCAATTCAAGTGCAACGTTATCGTCATCCTCATCTTCTAACGCCTGTCCAACACTTTGAATCAACCAATGCAAATCTGCTTTCTTTTCAATCGGAACATACATCAGTTGATGAATATTATCCGTATCGTTCGTTTGTAAAATCCGCTCAGCCGCTTCCTTTGACAGCGCCCCAATTTCTGTAGAAGAAATATTCACAACAGCTAATTCATCCTCTGATCTCACTTGATTCATTTGCAGCAAGTTTTGGTCCATCTCGACTCACTCCCCATTCTCAGATACTTTTATTATAAGGAATTGATCTGATTTTTTATGGAAATAGTGGATTTTTTATGTAATTTTAAAGAAAATGTGACATTATAAGTCAAGGTATCTCATATCTCTCTGAAAACAAAAAAGCACTCTTGATTATAAGATTGGTTTTCTTATACGTCCTTTACTCTCTCTTTCATTGTTTCAGCCATTTCCACTTCCCCCCTCTGCATCAGCTTTTCAATGATGCGAGCACAATCTAAAGCCTACAGTGCTTTTCATTTTGCTTCTCTTAATAGTTCCTCAGACAGCGTCTCCCATAAAAACTCTCTGAAGTCGGTCATATCAACCACTTCAATTTTTTTTATATATGATCACAATGACAAATAACATCATATTTCACAACTTAGATTTTTCTATTTTAGAAATATTTTTATACAGAGGATAATTTTAGATTAAAGAAGAGACAATCTTGAATATACTAACAGGTTCTATTTTGAGGTACAAAACCACAAATAAACATCAATTTATAGTCTAGTTTCAAAAGTATGAGGTATAATCATCTTATAAAAAATACCAATTAAAAAGGAGAAGCATTAATAATGAAAAAGTTCGATTTGAACATCGAAAAAGTATTAGAGCACTGGACTATTCCTCACGCCTTAAGAGAAATCATAGCAAATGCACTGGATGAATCAAATTTAACGAACACGAAAGAGCCCCTTATTTTTAAAGATGAAGATAATAAATGGCATATCAAGGATTTTGGGAGAGGTCTAAAGTATGAACATCTAACGCAAAACGAGAATATAGAAAAGACAGAGAACCCAGATAAAGTCATTGGTAAATTCGGGGTAGGTTTAAAAGATGCATTGGCGACATTCGATCGAAGGAACGTAGAAATCCTCATCCAATCAAAATATAGTGATATTACAATAAAGAAGTTATCTAAGGGAGACTTTGACGATCTGGTAACCTTGCACGCCATCGTCCATAGTCCGACTAATCCTAATTTGGTAGGCACAGACTTTACGTTTACTGGTCTCAAAGATGATGATATCGAAAAAGCCAAGGATTTCTTCTTACTTTATTCCGGAGAAAAGACAATTGAAAAAACGAAGTATGGGGAACTCATTGAAAACAAAAAAAAACGTTCAAGAATTTACGTTAACGGAATTTGTGTAGCTGAGGAAGACAATTTACTCTTTTCTTACAATATCACTTCCACCACTAAGAAACTTCGTCAATCTTTAAATCGGGAGCGAACAAATGTAGGAAGAAGTGCTTACACAGACAGGGTGAAGTCTATTCTCTTAGAATGTAAGAGCCCAACATTTGCTAGAAAGCTGGTGGATGATTTACAAAGGATTCAAACAGGAGATTATCACGATGAATTACAATGGGTTGATGTTCAACTACACGCCTGTAAAATATTAAGTAGCAAGGACAAAAAAGTGATGTTTTTAAGTGCTTATGATTTAATGGATGGCGGTAAATACTTAAATTACGCAAAGGAGGAAGGGATACGTATCATTACTGTTCCTGATTCACTAGCGAATAAACTTGAAACTAGTAAAGATCTGAATGGTAATAACTTCAGAAATTTGGAAACTTATGCGTTAGAATGGAACGAACAATTCGAATTTGATATCGTAAAAGTCAACCAGTTAACGGCTAAAGAAAAAGAAATTTTCAATTACAAAGATATCATTGTAAGTTGGTTCCCAAAAAAGAGTAATCTCGTCAATGATATTGTGATTTCCAATTCAATGCGGCCAGACAATTATACGGGTAATGATGCACTTGGGTTATGGGAGCCGTCCACTAAACGAATTATCATTAAACGTAGCCAACTGAAAAATATACAATCATTCGCAGGTACACTTGTGCATGAGTTGGTTCACGCTCATACAAATACTGATGATAACACCTTAGAATTCGAAAGTGAATTAACTGAAATGCTTGGGAAGTTATCTACCCTTATCCTTGAAAGTTCAAATCCTGTAAAACCCAAAAGTATGCTAAAAAGATTATTAAACAAATAGAATGTGTGAATTATACAAAGATTTATCAAATCACATATAAACAATAAGGAGCCGCTCATATTGTGGAAGAGCGACTTCTTTTTTAATATTTTTCTGCCCTAAAAACGATGTATAAAACCGCTACAAAGAAGCACAACATCAAGTAATCGAACGAACGACTTATTACAATGTTAAATAATAAATGAAAAAAGAGGCTTCCCACAAGTTTGTTCAACTTAAGAGAAGCCTTCGTTAAAAACTTCATGTTAACAACCCGCTCTATTCTTACATAAAATCCCTATATATTAAGGGATTGGAGCGCGTATTATATCATTCTACCAATGCATTGCCTAGTTATATGTATTTTTATGACCTTATGTAAAATGAAGCGGGGAATTTCCTAAAGGTGATTTAATATGATCACTTTTACTTCTCTATATTCAATTATACAGCTTTCAACATCAAAAAAGTCTCCTTCTGAGCGGCCATGGTGCGAGCTAACCAATGCAATGTATGAATTTTCAAATCAAAAAACTCATCTACATTACAAAAGACAGAAAAAAAGAAGCTTCTCAAAAGTTCGGAGAACTAATGAAAAGCCTCTAATTTTTCTATGTGGTATCAAAATGGCACCAAAATGAGTGCGACTTACGGTTAAACCCTTGATTAATAAGGGGTTAAATCCGTAATTACATCATTCCACCCATTCCACCCATGCCGCCCATATCTGGCATTCCGCCGCCTGAGCCGCCTTCTTCTGGTTTGTCAGCAACGACTGCTTCAGTTGTTAGAAGCATTGCTGCAACAGAAGCTGCGTTTTGAAGTGCAGAGCGAGTTACTTTTGTTGGGTCAACGATTCCTTTTTCGATCATGTTTACCCATTCGTTTGTTGCTGCGTTGAAGCCTACGCCAATTTCTTCGTTTTTCAAGCGCTCAACGATGACTGATCCTTCAAGACCTGCGTTGTGAGCGATTTGACGGATTGGCTCTTCAAGAGAACGTAGAACGATGTTCACGCCAGTTTGAACGTCACCATCTGCTTCGATTGAAGCGACTTTTTTGTATACATTCACAAGTGCTGTACCACCACCGGATACGATACCTTCTTCAACTGCTGCACGAGTTGAGTTGAGTGCATCCTCGATGCGTAGTTTACGCTCTTTTAGTTCTGTTTCAGTTGCAGCACCAACTTTGATGACAGCGACGCCACCAGCTAGTTTAGCAAGACGTTCTTGTAATTTTTCTTTATCGAATTCAGAAGTTGTTTCTTCAACTTGCGCACGGATTTGGTTTACGCGTGCTGCGATTTGAGCAGAATCTCCTGAACCTTCTACGATGGTTGTGTTTTCTTTTGTCACAACGACTTTAGACGCGCGGCCAAGCTGACCGATTTCAGTTGATTTCAGGTCAAGTCCTAGATCTTCTGTGATTAACTCTCCGCCAGTTAGAACAGAGATGTCTTCAAGCATTGCTTTACGACGATCACCGAATCCAGGTGCTTTTACTGCCACTGCGTTGAATGTTCCACGAAGTTTGTTCACAACAAGTGTTGCAAGTGCTTCGCCTTCTACATCTTCAGCAATGAGCAATAATGGTTTTCCTTGTTGTACAACTTGCTCAAGTACAGGAAGGATTTCTTGAATGTTTGTGATTTTTTTATCAGTGATTAAGATGTAAGGATTTTCAAGAACCGCTTCCATCTTATCAGAATCCGTCACCATGTATGGTGAAGCATATCCGCGGTCAAACTGCATTCCTTCAACCACTTCAAGCTCAGTTGTGAACCCTTTAGATTCTTCGATTGTGATCACGCCGTCGTTACCTACACGCTCCATTGCTTCAGCGATCAGGCTTCCAACTTCTTCATCTGCTGCAGAAATAGACGCAACTTGAGCAATTGATTCTTTGCCTTCGATTGGTTTAGAAATCTCGTGCAAGCCTTCAAGTGCTACTTTCACTGCTTCTTCGATCCCTTTACGAACGCCAACAGGGTTTGCACCAGCTGTTACGTTTTTAAGACCTTCACGGATCATCGCTTGAGCTAGAACTGTTGCAGTCGTTGTACCGTCACCAGCTACGTCGTTTGTTTTGCTTGCAACTTCAGCCACAAGTTTTGCACCCATGTTTTCAAATGCATCTTCTAATTCGATTTCTTTTGCGATCGTTACACCATCATTTGTGATAAGTGGAGAACCGAATTTTTTCTCAAGAACCACGTTACGTCCTTTAGGTCCTAAAGTTACTTTTACAGCATCTGCAAGTGCATCTACACCACGTAGCATCGCGCGACGTGCTTCTTCACTGAACTTAATATCTTTTGCCATAATAACGAAACCTCCTCAGTCTTTTTAAAAATGTATCTCAATGTTTTTTATGTGATTAACCAATAACAGCTAAAATGTCGCTCTCACGAAGAATTAAATATTCTTTGCCTTCATATTTCACTTCAGTGCCTGCATATTTTGAGAAGATAATGCGGTCGCCTGTGTTTACTTCTAACGCAACGCGCTCACCACTTTCAAGTACACGACCTGAACCTGCTGCAACAATTTTACCTTCTTGCGGTTTTTCTTTTGCAGAATCCGGTAACACAATACCGCTAGCGGTTTTTTCCTCAGATTCAACGAGTTCAATGATTACGCGATCGCCTAATGGCTTTAACATAAGAAACAACCTCCTCAATTTTTATATGTAGTCTTTTTTTAGCACTCATCACCAGTGAGTGCTAACACATTTATTATAATAAAGAATGTCTTCTGCAATTTCAAGTAAAAACCTTTAAAAATTTTTACGCTTTCATGATCTTTTTTCATCTCAGATTCTTTCCTTTTCATCGAAAAAGAAGACTTGTGTTACAATAAATCTAGTTCTTTTAGTAAAGGGGTTTTCGTTACTTGAAAAAACAATATTGGTACATCATCTTAACGTATATATTGGTGCAGTTTTCTGCGTTTCCGTATGTATTCATCATGAAGTGGTTAGGTTACATTCAGACACCGATGACACAAGCAGAGCTCTCTAAATTGTCAGGTACATGGACAATTATCAGCTTCTGTGTCGGATTAATCATTATTCTGCTCATTCTTCGGACTGTGCCAAAAGCTTCACTTCGAAATGAGGCACCGGCTTCAGTCGGCGCGGCAATCGCTTGGATCATTGGTGGTTTCTTTCTTTCCCTCTTTGCACAATCGATTGCAGGAGCGATTGAACAATATGCATTTGGCATTGGCCGTGAATCCGAAAATACTCAAAACATTTTAGCCATAATGGATGCAGTTCCATGGCTTGTGATCGTCATCGCCCTGATTGGACCGATATTAGAGGAAATCATTTTTCGAAAAATCATCTTTGGTGTGGTTTATGAAAAAACGAATTTTTTCATTGGAGCACTTGTCAGTTCAGTGGTTTTCGCTGCTGTACACAATGATTTTCCCCATATCTTGCTCTATACCGCAATGGGCTTTACCTTTGCCTTTTTATATGCGAAAACAAAACGAATCATTGTTCCAATCGGTGCTCATATGCTGATGAACTCACTCGTTATTCTTGTGCAGATTGAGCCAGTAAGAAAAATGATTGAAGAACAATCTCAAACAATGCAAATGATTATTGGAGGCTTTTTCTCATGAGAAACCCTGTTGTATGGGGCATCATTTATTTTGCCGTAGGTGTGGCTTTCACCTATATGGCCATTCAAAATCCAGGTGACATGTGGTCATTTTACAGCATTTTGCTGATGGTGTTTGCGGCCTATAATATTAATATCGCGCTTAAAATGTTTGCCTTCTCTGTCAAACTCAAAAAACAGCAGCAAAAATAAATCAAAAACCATTTTCCGCACTTGGAAAATGGTTTTTTTATGGAGGACAAGTTTTCATGGAACAAGAAAAACTGAACATCTTAAATGAGCAGCATGAAACGATTGGAGTCGCTGCCCGATCAGATATCCATGCCCAAGGCCTTTGGCATGAAACCTTTCATTTTTGGCTTCTCAAAAAGGAACATGACACCAACTATCTCTATTTTCAGCTAAGAAGTCCCGCAAAAAAGGATTTCCCTTCTCTTTTTGATATCACCGCAGCAGGTCATCTTCTTGCAAATGAACAGCCTTCTGACGGTATGAGAGAGGTAGAAGAAGAGATCGGTCTTACTATACCTTTTGAGGATTTGACCTTTGCAGGAGTTATACAGGATGAAATCCATCTACCCAGTTTTACTGATCGTGAATGTTGCCATGTCTATCTTTACGTCCATCAAGAAGAGCAGATGAACATTCAATTACAAAAGGAAGAAGTCGCTGGACTTTACAGAGCAAATCTAATGGATGCACAGCAGCTTTTCACTAGAAAATATGAAAACATGCAGCTGGAGGGCTTTGAAATTGATGAAGCCGGAGAACGACGTGAGGAAAGCAGAGTAGTCTGTATACAAGATTTTGTCCCGCATGAGCCTTCCTATTATCAGCATCTATTTCAAGCGATCAATCAATTCCTTTCACAATAGAAAAAGCATCGTGACCCTTATTCGGATCACGATGCTTTTTTATGTGACATCATAACTTTCTTTCTCCTCTGTTTGCTGCATTTTGCGATAGGTCACTCTCGAAATGACGATACTCACTTCGTATAGAACGAGCATCGGCAAAGTGACCATGAGGTGAGAAACAAGCTCTGGTGGTGTAATGAGTGCGGCAATGACAAGGAGGACAAAATAGGCATACTTCCGTATTTTTGATAAAAACATCGGTGTGATGATGCCAAGTCTTGTGAGAAACATCAACACAACGGGCATCTGAAACAAAAAGCCAAATGGAAGTGTTAACTGCATCAGAAATGTAAAATACTCATGAATCCCAATGACTTGCTCTACATTTAAATCATTCGACATTCGCATCATAAAATCAACGACAAACGGAAACAAAATAAAATAAGAGAAAGCCACACCGCTCAAAAATAAAAGCAGTGCAATCGGAATATAAGCAAGTGTCACCTTTCTTTCTTTTTCATATAAGCCGGGGCTCACAAACGCCCAAAGCTGATATAAAATCACGGGACACGTCAAAACCAAAGCGATGACAAATGCGAACTGCATAAACACGTACAGCGGATCTGTGAGCTTAAATGCATTCAGTGTCAGTGTGGCCGCTTCATCGGTATTTTGTAAATACACAATGACCGGCTTAGCAAGAAAAAAACCAGCCACCATAAAGGCGACAAAAAACATCGCAATGATCACTAAACGTTTTCGCAGTTCCACAATATGCTCCATAAGCGGCATATCTTTGACATTCATGAAGCTCATCCTATTCTACTGATCTTCTTTTTTCTTTTTTTCTTCCTGATCATCAGCTAAACCCTTTGTGGCATTTTTGAATTCACGTAATGTATCTCCTGCTGCTCTTCCTAATTCAGGAAGCTTTTTCGGCCCAAAAATAATGAGCGCAACAATCGCAATCAGAACCAAACTTCCAGGACCGATCGGACCCATTTGCTCCACCCCCTTTACCCCTTTTCGTCAATCCTCCTGTGTAACAGAGTAATGCTTTAAGAAATACACAAGTGACTGAAGTTCAACCGCCAAATCTATATGATGAATTCGAATGTGTTCCGGCACATTCAATCGAGCCGGCGTAAAATTAAGGATTCCTTTGATGCCAAGGGCAATCAAACGATCTGTAATGGGTTGAGCTGCTACGGCAGGTACTGTCAAAATGGCAACAGGAATATCTCCTACCTCTTGAACATGCTCTTCAAGCTTATCCAAATCATAGACAGGCACGCCGCCTATCTCACTTCCTATTTTACTCTCATTGACGTCAAAAGCCATTGAAATTTTTGTATTATTGTTTTTGATGAAATTATAGTGTAAAAAAGCAGTCCCTAAATTCCCGACACCGATGAGCATGACATTGGTCATTTCATCTTGGTCAAGTGTCTTTCTGAAGAAGGTCAAAAGGTAATCGACATTATAGCCATAGCCCTTCTTCCCAAGTGCACCAAAGTACGAAAAATCTCGGCGAATGGTAGCAGAATCCACTTTGACTGCATCACTAAGCTCTGCTGATGACACCCTTTGTTTTCCTGATGCATGCAGATTTTTTAAAAAACGGTAATATAGCGGCAAACGTTTGGCTGTCGCTTGTGGAATTTTTGACTGATCTATATTCATATAAGGTCCTCCAACTTAAATATCAGATGCTCTGTGAAAATCACCGTTTTTCCCGCCTGTCTTTTCAATTAAATAGGTAGGACCGATGATCATGCCTTTATCAATCGCTTTGCACATGTCGTAAACAGTCAGTGCACATACTGAAGCAGAAGTGAGCGCTTCCATCTCCACACCCGTACTTCCTTTTGTTTTCACTTGTACTTGTATGTTCAGAATGTGCGCATTTCCGTCTTCCTCCCAATCAAAGGAGATATCCACACCTTTTAGTGCAAGCGGATGACACATTGGAATGATGGTAGATGTTTGCTTTGCTGCCATGATGCCAGCAACCTGTGCAACAGACAGCACATCGCCTTTTCCAATTTCACGTTGCTCTATTTTATGAAACACTTCTTTTATCATACGAACGCTAGAAGCAGCAACGGCGGTTCTCACGGTAGACGATTTGTCACTAATGTCGACCATCTTTGCTCTTCCCTGTTCGTTAAAGTGGCTAAATTGACTCATCTTTTCAACGCTCCCTCACTCAAATGATACACTATTTTTTCCTATCTGTCTTTCATTTGAATATGGCGATTGTATGTAACATTTGCTGGTTTACTGCTGATAAGCTACACTTAACATATTATAGCAGAGGTGAAGTTACATGATGATTCTACAAGTGAATCAGCTGTCCAAATCGTTTGGTGCTGATACCGTTTTAACGAATATAAAATTGGAAGTCAAAGCAAGGGATCGGATTGCCATTGTAGGTCGTAACGGCGCAGGCAAATCCACCCTTTTGAAAATCATTGCCGGTCAATTGTCTTACGAGCAAGGTGAGATCATCAAACCGAAAGACCTATCGATCGGCTATTTAGCACAGCATACCGATGTGACGTCTACACGTACGTTAAAAGACGAATTATTATCGGTTTTTGATCATTTGAAAAAGATGGAACAAGAGATGAGAACCATCGAGGAGAAAATGGCTTCCTCTACAGGTTCTGAGCTAGATTCCCTCATGAAAACCTATGACAGGCTACAGCAGGAATTTAAAGACCAAGGCGGCTATCAATACGAAGCAGACGTCCGCTCCATTCTTCATGGGCTCGGCTTTAGTCACTTTGAAGATGGGACAACCGTTCAATCCTTAAGCGGCGGCCAGAAAACCCGTCTAGCGCTTGGAAAGCTCTTATTAATGAAACCAGAACTCTTAATTCTGGACGAGCCGACCAACCATTTAGATATTGATACCTTATCATGGCTGGAGCAGTATTTGCAAAATTATACAGGCGCCATTCTGATCGTGTCCCATGACCGCTACTTCTTAGACAAAGTGGTGAACCATGTTTATGAAGTCTCAAGAACTGCCATGAAAAAGTTTGCAGGCAACTATAGTAAGTATCTTGATCTGAAAGCTGAGCAGCTAGAGCGCGATATGAAGCTTTACGAAAAGCAGCAAGAAGAAATCTCAAAGCTTCAGGATTTCGTAGATCGCAACCTAGCAAGAGCCTCAACCACAAAGCGCGCTCAGAGCAGACGCAAGCAACTGGAACGGATGGATCGTATAGATAAGCCATTAGGTGATGAAAAATCTGCAAACTTTCATTTTGATATTACGAGACAAAGCGGCAATGATGTGCTGAAGGTACATGATCTCGACATTCGTTATGATGAAAAAACACCGCTCCTATCCTCTCTTTCTTTTCAGATCAAACGAGAGGATAGCGTGGCACTCATTGGTCCTAATGGGATCGGGAAATCAACCCTTTTAAAAACGTTAACGAACACAATAAAGCCTGTAAAAGGCGACATCACCTTTGGATCTCATGTCACAATCGGCTACTATGACCAAGAACAAGCCAAACTGACATCCTCCAAAAAAGTGCTGAATGAGCTTTGGGATGACTATCCTCATATGAATGAAAAAGAAATTCGAACATGTTTAGGGAACTTCCTCTTTTCCGGTGACGACGTCTTAAAGCCCGTTCATGCATTAAGCGGTGGAGAAAAAGCGCGCCTTGCCCTGGCAAAGCTGATGCTCCAAAAAGCCAATTTCCTGATACTTGATGAGCCTACGAACCATTTAGACTTAGATAGTAAGGAAATTTTAGAAAATGCACTGATTGATTACCCAGGAACCATCTTATTTGTGTCTCATGACCGTTATTTTATCAACCGTCTGGCAACGAAAGTATTCGAACTGTCGCCTACAGAAACAAAAGAGTATCTCGGTGATTATGACTACTACCTTGAAAAGAAAAATGAACAATTAGAGCTTGAAGCGATTCAAGAAAATGAGGCGCTGAAAAAACAAGCAGCCAAGCCAGTTGAAACGGCAAAGCTTTCTTATGCGGAAGAAAAAGAACTGAAAAAGAAAGAGAGACAAAAGCAGCGCAGAATCGAGGAAATTGAAGAACGGATTGCTGTCATTGAAGCGAAGCTTGGTGAAAATGAAGAGCTTCTATGTGATCCTGCTATTTTTCAAGATCACGAGAAGGTCCAAAACATTCAAACAGAAAACGATACACTTCATCAAGAGCTGGAATCCCTTTTGGCAGAGTGGGAAGAGCTATCCGAATCGTAAAGAGTGCCCTAATGGGTGCTCTTTTTTCTTTTAGTGAAGATTTCTTATCCACATTAATATCCACAATAACTTCTTTATTATTCTTTTAAAAATCGGACTTATCCACTTTATACACAGAGATTTAATCACATATCCACATAAAAGAACGTATTTGCGCACATCCACTTCATTTTAAAACGAAATTTTCTAACAATTGTGGATATATCACGTTTACTTGTGAATAAATCGCTTTCATTAAAAATGAAAAAAACCTGTGTATCCACAGGAGTTTTCATTCATATGAGACAAGCGGTAAGCCTGGCTGCCCATTCATCGCCATATCGCCTCTTATACCTTTTTCAAACGCAATGGTTCCAGCAGCAGCGATCATGGCTGCATTGTCTGTACAAAGAGATAATGGTGGAATAATGACCTTCACGTCAGGAAGCTTCGTGAATGCTATCGTTAAGGCTTCTCTCAGTCCTTTATTGGCAGCGACTCCACCAGCTAGGACAACCTGCTTGACGCCATAGGCCTCAGCCGCTTTTAATGTTTTCCCAACAAGCACCTCAATGACACTTGCTTGAAAACTTGCTGCCAAATTCTCTGGAGCAATTGTTTCTCCCTTTTGAGATGCATTGTGTAGTGTGTTAATAACAGCTGATTTTAATCCACTAAAGCTAAAGTGATAAGAACCTTCTTCAAGCCATGCACGTGGAAGCTTAATCGTTGGCTCTCCTTCATGTGCTAACCGATCAATATGAGGTCCGCCTGGATACGGGAGACCCATCGTCCGGGCCACTTTATCGTATGCTTCTCCAGCCGCATCATCTAATGTTTCTCCGATAACCTCAAAAGACCCGTGCTCTTTCATTAGTACAAGCTCAGTATGTCCACCAGAGACGACAAGAGCCAAACATGGAAACTGCAATTCATCTACAAGTTGGTTTGCATAAATATGCCCCGCGATATGATGTACACCAACAAGAGGAATTTGATGAGCAAAGCTCAGTGCCTTGGCTGCATTGACACCGATCAGAAGAGCACCGACTAAGCCCGGTCCTTCTGTGACAGCAATGGCATCTAAATCCTGAAAGCTCATATTGGCCTGTGCCATCACTTCTTCTAACACGATGGTGACTTGCTCCACGTGATGCCTTGAAGCAATTTCTGGGACAACTCCGCCAAATCGTTTATGGCTTTCTATTTGCGATGCGACAACATTCGCTACAATTTCTTTCCCATTTTTCACAATAGATGCCGCTGTTTCATCACAGCTTGTCTCTATACCTAATATAAATCGATCTGTTTGTTCACTCATTTATATTCACCCACATGACCAATGCATCTTCCCCATTATCCGTATAATAATTCTTTCGAATAGAAGCTGGTCTGAAACCAAGCTTTTCATAAAGGGATTGTGCAGGTGTATTCGAAACCCGCACCTCTAAAGAAAGATGATCTGTCTTTTTTTCTTTACAAAATTCCATGACATATCGCAGCAACGCTTCCCCGTAACCCTTTCCTCTATGCTCAGGGAGAATCGCAATGTTCGTAATTTGTGCATCGTCCATGACGATCCAGACCCCGCAATAGCCAACAGGCTGCTCATCTTCTTCAATGAGGAAATAATGGCTGTACTGGTTATGGAGAATCTCATAGACAAATGATTCTTTTTTCCAAGGCGCAGTAAACGAATGCACTTCAATCGTATATACCTCTGGAATGTCCGCTACCGTCATTTTTCGAATCTCGGTTATGTTGAGATTATTTTTGTCCTTCAAGCCATTTCACTTCCGCTTCTGCCAAACGAATATAGTTAGGAACAAGCTGATGGACATCTTCAGCAGGACGATCTGCCCCTAAAAACGCAAGCATTGAAGGTCTTGGGTTATGAAAAGCTCCCTCCGCTATCACAGCCGTTTCTCCTAAAATGGAGCCAATGCTTTCTTCATGAAGATGCACATCCTGTCCAAGGAATAGGACAGGCTTTCCTGTCTGCTTCAGCTCATGAAGCCAATCCGTGAGCAAGATATTTTGGTCTGGTTTGATCTCTTTGATTTTTCCTTCTTTAAACGTATATAGCCCAGTATATACTTGTCCTCTTCTCGCATCGAATAGTGGCGAGATCCATCCATCAAAGTATTGACCATTTGCCGCAAGTGTTTCTAAACTCGAAACAGCTGATATCGGGATAGACAGCGTCCATGCGAGTGTTTTGGCAATGGTCACACCAATTCGGACCCCAGTGTAGGAACCAGGTCCTTTTGCTACAACAATTTTACTTAGTTCACTTGGGGCTACACCACATTCTTTCATCAATGCCTCAACAGTCGGCATCGCTCGGACGGAATGGTTCTTTTTTAAATACGTAATGCTCTCGCCAATCACTGTGGAATCTTTGACAAGGGCAATTCCTAGTGTATGGTTTGACGTATCAATTGCCAGTATGGTCAAATTCTTTCATCTCCTTACAAAGGGTCTCATAGCGTTCCCCTTTTGCACTAAACGTGAGATGACGTTCTTCTTCACGTTCTGTTCTTAGCATTTCTATTTTCAAGTAGGAGGAAGGCAATTGAGGTCCAATGAGATGTGCCCACTCAACCAAGCATACACCTTCGCCCTCAAAATATTCTTCGAGCCCGATATCTTCTTCCGCATCTTCCATGCGGTACACATCCATATGATAAAGTGGCAGTCTGCCATCGGTATATTCTTTAATAATCGTAAAGGTAGGGCTGTTGACGATACGGGTAATCCCTAAGCCTCCTGCAAAACCTTTTGAAAAAGTCGTTTTGCCTGCGCCTAAATCTCCTTCTAATGTCAAAACATCGCCTGGCATCACAAGTTTGGCCAATGCAGCGGCAATTCGTTTCGTCTCATCCGCACCTTTTGTCGTCCACGTTAATTTCACAGTTGATGTCACCTCATTTCTTAAAATGATTATATCCTTTTTTCATTAACATTGTTTGCTGTTCATTGTCTTTTAATAGAACTCTTGCTGCTTGATCACCTTTGACTTGTCCAATGCGTTTGACTTGAATGTCTTTTTTTCTACATTGCATTTCAAAGCTATCCCAATCAGCCTCTGAAATTGTACCAGTTAATACAAAGTCTTCCCCGCCAAATAACACCCATTCCAGCCAGTCTTTACGCAGCACTGGTAAATTTGGATGTACTGGGAGCTTGTTTGCTTCTATCTCTATCGTCACACGACTCGCTTCAGCTATCTCATTCAGCTCACTCGCTAATCCATCACTCACATCATTCAAGGTGACCCGCGGGAAGCTTGAGCAAATGAGGCCAGCAGCAATGTGGGGCTGAGGCTTTTTATGACGCTCAAGAAAAAAGGCTGTGTCGACTGCCTTGGGAGGGGCTACTTCGTTCATTAAAAGTGATAAGCCAGCAGCTGATGAACCAAGCTCACCTGTGACAAAGACGACGTCTCCTGTCTGAGCACTGTGACGATAACAAGCTTTTCCATTTGGTACCTCGCCAATGACCGTCACTGTAATGACAAAGTCACTGCGAGTGGCAACCGTATCTCCACCAATCAAATCCATATGATAAGTATCAGCCAATGCTCTCATTCCCTCGTAAAGAGCTGAAACGATCGTCTCATCACCATGAGGCGGGATCGCAATTGATACAAGATAATACTTTGGGGTTCCTCCCATTGCGGCGATATCACTGACATTGACCGCTAGTGCTTTAAAGCCAATCTCAAAAGGTGTGGAAAAATCAAAGCGAAAATGAACATGCTCCACCATTGTATCAACACAAACGACCTCTTCACAATGTGAATGAGGTTGATAAACACTTGCATCATCTCCGATACCCATAACCAAAGAACGCTGATGTGTTTCTTTTGGTGTAATTCGGCGAATAAGATCAAATTCATCCATAAAAAGACAGCCCCTTCATGCAATCAATTGATTGAATAGACACGATGTCAGACATAATTAGTATTAGTGTAAGCCAATATGAGTTTCAGTTTCAATTAAAAATGATATAAAGAAAGCCTGGTATGAAAAAACCAGGCTGGGTTGAAGTGATCTATCTTTTCTTTTTACATAACGTGTAACCAAACACAAAGCCATTCAATGTATATTGGATACGTATGAAAAGAAAAAGACATAAAAAAAAACGAAACTATACGTTTTCGTTTACAAGTCATAAAAATGGCGGTCCGGACGGGACTCGAACCCGCGACCTCCTGCGTGACAGGCAG
>NZ_JARVRK010000001.1:0-372947 GCF_030209735.1 Bacillus sp. lyk4-R2A-2 | reverse complement strand
GAGCTATCGGCTGTTAACCGATCGGTCGTAGGTTCGAGTCCTACCTGCGGAGCCATGCTTCCATAGCTCAGTAGGTAGAGCACTTCCATGGTAAGGAAGAGGTCAGCGGTTCGAGCCCGCTTGGAAGCTTTCCTCTAAATGTTGATCTGACAAGGTTTCTCGATGATGAGAAGGCTTTTTTTTATGTCCTTTTTTAATTGCTTGAGGACAAATTAGGGGCCAATTATCGAATTTGCAATAAGTTTGTTATAGCTTCCGCATGACCTAAACGCTGAGAGACAGATTTGATATTAAACCCAGGCATTTTGCCGATTTGATTTAATAGCATATTAGCATGAGTATGACACATATCATGCTAATGAATTTTCTTATATCGTGCCTTTTTACGAATCGCTCCCACCATGTATTTAAATTTGAAAAGGTAGTTGAGAGAACGCACAATGCTAATTCGTCCAGCTGATGACAGAGCAAGGCATTTCATTGGCCAACGTTGTGCCACATAAGAGATGGAACGGATCGAAAACAAAAGCAGCTCTTCAAAAAGCATTGAAAAAATGAAAAAAGTAAAGCCCCTGACCATAGAGAATAGGGGCTTTTTTGATGTTTATTTTTCATCGTTTGAAAATCCGTGGAGTTGCAATTCTTTTGCTTTCGCAACTTTCATTGTTCTTCTTTTGAAGTGAATCCTTCTCTTAAAATCCTTTTTCTTTTCTCTGTTACTTTATCGAGTGATTCTAGTGTATACGAAAAAGTGTTGTTTCCACACGATTTTACACTAATCATGTTTCTCCTCCTGTTTTCGTAATATATTATTTTCATTTTACTTAATATTCCATAAAATGCAGTTGGTTAAATTTTATCATCCTTATATGCTTGCTAAATGTGTCGAATTTGTGAAATTAATAATTTCCACAAACTAAAATATGTGGTAGGTCTGTCTATAGTAGGTAACACAATACTCATTGTTATGGTGAGCATCAATAGAAGGAGATTTCATGATTATTGCCATAACTGGTGTTACATATGGTAGTAAAGTTAGAGAGCCAAAAGGTGCTCTGCGTTACTACTATACACATGCCTTAGAAATCGGAAATTCTAAGGAAGAGCTTCTCATCCAAATGGACTTAACAGATAAGCTCTCGAAAAAAATTACATGGAGGTAATAAGAAATGAGAATTAACCACAACATCGCAGCACTTAACACTTTAAACCGTTTATCTGCAAACAACGGTGCGAGCCAAAAGAACATGGAGAAGCTTTCTTCTGGTCTCAAAATCAACCGTGCAGGAGATGACGCAGCAGGTCTTGCCATCTCTGAAAAAATGCGTGGACAAATCCGCGGATTAGAAATGGCTTCTAAAAACGCACAAGACGGTATCTCTCTTATCCAAACAGCTGAAGGTGCATTGACTGAAACTCACTCAATCCTTCAACGTGTACGTGAACTAGTGGTTCAAGCTGGAAACACTGGTACGCAGGATAAAGAGTCTGACCTTCAATCTATCCAAGATGAAATTGAAGCTTTACAAGAAGAAGTAGATGGTATCTCAAATCGTACAGAGTTTAACGGTAAAAAATTATTAGATGGTACGTTTAAAGGAACCCCAGGAACACCGGCAATCCCGGGAGATCCAGATGATCCAGATGATAACGGTACACCTGCAGTCCCAGCAAGTGGTAATGCTTTAGTGTTCCAAATCGGTGCTAACGCAACTCAACAAATTTCAGTTCATATTGATAAAATGAGTACAGATGCATTGGGAGTTAAAGATGCTAATGGGATTGTAGCGAATCAAGCTATTAAAGACATCGATGTAAGAAAGTTTGCTGATAATGCAGCAGATGCTACTGATGTTGGTTTTGATACTCAACTAAGTATTGTTGATGCGGCTATTAACCAAGTATCTGCACAACGTGGAAAACTTGGTGCAGTACAAAACCGTCTAGAGCACACTATTAACAACTTGGGTGCATCTGCTGAAAACTTAACTGCTGCTGAGTCTCGTATTCGTGACGTTGACATGGCTAAAGAAATGAGTGAATTCACTAAGAACAACATTCTTTCTCAAGCTTCTCAAGCTATGCTTGCACAAGCGAATCAACAGCCACAAAACGTACTTCAATTATTACGTTAATAAACCAAAAGCCCCTTTATATAGGGGTTTTTTTGTTTGTCTTTATTCAGTTCGATGTTTCATTTTATTGATCGTTCTAAAAGACGCTTCATCCAAGTGTTCATCAGGGAAAGATCTCCAGCGATAGAACGTGTAAAGGAAAAGTATCAAGCAACTGGCGTACAAGTAGACGTAGTTGGAATGGATACACAAAGTCGAAATCTTGTGAAACAGGCGAATGGTTCTTAATAAGTTCTTTCTGTTTGTTACAATAGAAAAGGTAAGAAAGTGAAGGATGGGGGTGGCCGGCATGCTTGTGCGTTTGAACCAAGTGCTCGGCCGGATGATGCCGCTTATTACACCTATTAGTGTGTTATTCGGTGTTTTATTGGCGGCCTATTTAAAGGATTTTACGTTTTTGGTGCCATGGGTATTTGCTGTTATGACCTTTGCAGGGAGTTTGTCTTCTACTTTTTCGGCTTTAAAGCATACGGTAATGCACCCATTGCCTTTGATTTTATCGTTTATGATTTTGCATGTGCTGATGCCTCTTTATGCTTGGTCAGCGGGGCATTTGATATTTGCGGGCGATTCTATGACGATCACCGGTTTGACGCTTGCGATGGTGATTCCGACAGGTGTGTCTAGTTTAATATGGGCGGCGATGTATAAAGGGAATGTCGGGTTAACGCTATCTATCATTTTAATTGATACATTGCTTTCGCCATTGATTGTTCCAGTAAGCTTGTCACTTTTCGTCGGTACACAGGTCCATATGGACATGGTGGCGATCATGAAAGGGCTGTTCGGTATGGTGGTGCTGCCCTCTATTTTAGGGATGCTTGTTCGTCAGTATGCAAAGCCATCGGTGACGAAAACAATGAGTCAGACCCTGGCTCCTTTTTCAAAATTAGGCTTGTTTGTTGTCGTATCGATTAACAGTTCTGTTGTCGCCCCATATTTGCGTGAACTGGATGCTGCATTTTTTAGCAAAGCAGCGACTGTCTTTTTCATTGCGATGAGTGGGTATGCTTTTGCGTGGTTGATTGGAAAGGTGATGAAATGTACTCAAGGGGAAATTGTGGCCATTGTGTATACAGGCGGCATGAGAAATATTAGTGCTGGGGCTGTGCTTGCTATTAGCTTTTTCCCGCCTGCTGTTGCTGTCCCTGTTGTGATTGGCATGCTGTTTCAGCAAGTACTTGCTGCCTTGTTTGGTTTTTTACTCAATCGATTTGAGCTGAAAGCACCTGCTGTGACTAAATCTTTATCATGAAAAGACCTCCATCCTATGAAATGGAGGTCTTTTTGCGAATTAATAGATGAGATATTTCTTCCGTTTCTTTTCGAACGATTTGAGGTCGTGATGATAACGCTTCATGAGGTGTTTGACAGAAGTACCTTGGTTGATTTCTTCTTTGATCCAACCATTCCCGATGAGTTTATCAAAGCTGCCTGTTTGAAGGAACTCAAAGTCTTTTGGATATAAATCATGTATGGCTTTAATGATGGATAACCCTGTTTTTACCGCTTCGAATGAAGAGCGGTCTGTGACGTATAGCTGCACACCGTGTGATAGCTTCCCTGCATGTTTAGAAAAAGTGGGGGTGAATGATACGGGTCTAAATTTCACACCCTTTAGTTTTAATTGATTTAGATGATCTGCTAGCTCATTGCTATTGATATACGGAGCGCCAATGAGCTCGAACGGTTTTGTTGTTCCTCTGCCTTCAGAGACATTTGTGCCTTCAATTAATCCTGTGGCGGGATATACAAAGGTACTATCCACTGTCGGCATGTTAGGTGAAGGAAGGACGAACGGTAGCTTCGTGTCATCAAACGTCATGGAACGCTTCCAATTTTTCATTTTGATGACTGTGACATCAGCATTGATATGAAACTCTTTGTTAAAGAATGTTGCTAGTTCACCAGTAGTCATCCCATGTCTTAATGGTATTGGATAGAGCCCTACAAATGAAGCGTGCTCAGGTTCTAATACAGGGCCTTCTACTTTTAGTCCGCCAATAGGGTTTGGACGGTCTAGGACAACAAAGGGAATGTTGTTTTCTTTAGCGGCCTCCATCGCATAGGCCATCGTGTAAATATAGGTGTAATAACGAGTGCCAACATCTTGGATATCAAACAGCAAGACATCTACATTTTTGAGCATGTCAGGCGTTGGTTTTCTTGTTTTTCCATAGAGGGAGTAAACAGGAAGACCTGTTTTTTCATCGGTATAGGATTCGACGCCTTCTCCTGCTTGTGCATCGCCGCGCACACCATGTTCAGGTCCATATAGAGCAGTAAGCTTAATATTTGGATGCTCAAATAGGAGATCGACACTGCTTTTCATATTTGCATCAATACCAGTTGGGTTCGTAATGAGGCCGACCCTTTTCCCTTTTAACCATGAAAGGTTGCCTGAGAGTAGTGTTTCAATCCCTGTTTTGACTGCTGCCTTTTTTCCTTTTGTATCTGTTCGTTCTTGGCTTGCGGGGGAGGCGGCGGTCAATGTGCTCATAATGAGAATGCTTGCGAGTATGAAGCTTGCTGTTTTTTTCAAGAGAATCCCTCCTATTTGATCTGTTTCCCTTTCAAGTTGAGTCCATAGCCGAATGGATATAGGGTTTGATTTTGATGAGTGACAGATGGGATATCTACAGGCAGTTTGCCTTTAGGTGATGCAGTGCCAAATATAACTTCTAACCCAGCAGGAATATTTGGCTGGTTGAATTGTCCGTTTGAGTAGCCCTTAAAACCGTAAACAGCTATTAAGGCATCCGCCTCCTCAAAATTTGCAGCATCGTAAGGGTTTCTTAGGCTCATGATGACCATTTTTTTGTTTTGTGCTGCAGCTTCTTTCATGACAGCACGCGGGAAAGCAGTAGCCCATTTTTTCGGGTCCTGTACATTGTCATCAATCACACCATCATTCACAGCTGGATCATTTTGGACAACGTATGAGCCGGTAATCACATAGTCAGCATCTTGTATGAGTCTGGCTGTTTCTTTGTTGAAGGTCTTATCCGCAAAAGCATATGATTGGATACGTACAGGTTTAATCTTTTTTTGTTTGATCAGAGAGTCAATTGTGACAGACATGGCTTTTGTTTGATCTTCGTAAGGTGCCATGACCAAGATTTTATCATTCTTTTTAGGCTTGAAGGGTAGGGTCTTATCGTTGTTTTTAAGCAGGGTGATCCCTTCACGCGCCATTTTTTGTTCTGCTTTCCGGTGCGATTTTTTCCCAACGACTTGAGTGGCTTTTTTGATTTTTTTCTCAAGGGTGATAGGTTTTTTGGAAGAAATGATGCCTCGTTTGATCTTCAATTGAAGAATTTTTTCAACAGATTCGTTGATTTGAGACATCGGAATTTCTTTCTTTACAATTGCCTGTTTTACAGCATTGAACACATTCTCAAGGTTTTTCTCAGTTTTAAGAGAGGTGACTGGTGCTGGCATGAGGGCGATGTCGACGCCAGCCTTAATGGCCATCACTACGGCTTCTTCCTGTCCGAAGTTATCTGCAATCGCTTTCATATTTAGGGCGTCTGTTACGACAACACCTTGAAAGCCCATCTCTTCTTTTAATAAGTGTGTGATGACTTTTTTCGATAAGGTTGCTGGAACCATAATGTCCTCGCCATCTTTTTTGCTTTTATATGTTGTATCATCAATGGCGGGAAATTGAACATGAGCGGTCATGACCATATCCGCACCAGCGTTGATGGCTTGTTGAAATGGATAGAGTTCAACTTTTTTTAAACGATCTAGATCATGTTCTACGAGCGGCAAGCCGTAGTGACTATCGACGGCTGTATCACCATGTCCCGGGAAATGCTTTAGTGTCGAAATCGTCTTCTCCTTTTGAAGTCCCTTCATGGTTTGAAGGCCAAGCCTTGTGACAAGGGCAGGGTCAGAGCTAAAGGAACGGACACCAATGACGGGGTTGTTTGGGTTATTATTCACATCTAGCACCGGAGAGAAGTTTGTATTGATCCCTAGTGCGTTTAATTCCTTACCGATGATTTTCCCTGTGTCGTATGCATTTTTCGTGCTTCTAGAGGCACCAATCGACATATTTCCTGGGAAATGTGTTCCCTTTTGTAATCTTGTGACGATTCCACCTTCTTGATCAATTGAAATGAGTAATGGAATCTTTGGTGATGCTTTTTGAAATTCATGGGTGAGTTTGACGGTTTGTTTCGTATCAACGACATTCTCCGCAAATAAGATGACACCGCCTAGATGATATTTTTCTACAAGATGGGATACTTCTTTATTCATCTTTGTTAAGCCTGTAGGTGCGGATTCATCTTTTGTTTGCCAATTACGAAAGTCTGGCATAAGCATTTGACCTATCTTTTCATCCAAAGACATGTTTTGTACCATTTGTTTTGCGGTTGAAAGAGGGGCAGAGCTAACCTTTTCCGTTGGAATGGAAGAGGTTAGCAGAGCTAAAACCAAAGCAGCGGGGAAAAGTGCTTTTAACATCGAATTCCTCCTTTTACTTAAAAGATTCGTAGATGGCGGTCATGATGCTTCCATAAGTGCCAGTTGGGAAAAGGTCACCTTCAAATTGATTTGGGTTGGTTTCAGGTGAAACGACAGGCGAATGTTTCTTATTTGTCAGCAAGACGATACCTAGATTATGTTTTGGATCAATCAATGTCATCGTTCCGGTCCAGCCAGTATGTCCATAGGCTTCGTTACTTGCATATTTTCCAAACATCCATTCCATGTCAGTATGACCGTTTTTTCGCCAGCCTAGCCCGTATGTTGGGTTTGTATCAGAAGAGGCTGTAAAGAGATCGATAGAAGCTTGATCAAAGATGGTTGTTTTTCCATAGCCTCCTTTGTTCAGCATGAGTTGGAGCAGCACGGCCATGTCTGATATGTTAGAGAAAAGTCCAGCATGACCAGAGATACCTGCCATTGAGTAGAATGCTTTTTCATCATGGACTTCGCCTAGCAGGGTGTATCTGCGAATGTTTTCAAAATCAATGACACCATCTCGCGAATTACCTAAACGTTCGGTTGCTGCAAAATGCTTCGGTTTGAATCCTTTTTGCAGTGGATTGAACATTGTGTGTTTGAGACCTAGCGGCCGATAGATTGTCGACTCTACATATTGATCAAGAGGCATGCCTGTTTTTTTCTCAATGATCATGCCTAACAGCATGTAATCAATGTCACTATAAATGTGCTGGGTACCTGGTTTGTATTGCAGAGGCACCTTCGGCAGCCATTTCATCGTTGTCTTTCTATCTTGAGAGAAAAAGGTACCGGCTGCTTCTTTGCTATAAAATAAAACACTGGAAGGGAGTCCGGCAGAATGGGTCAGAAGATCTTTTACACGGAGCTGATCTTTGCCGGTTACCTTTGCATCTGGTTCATCTTTAAAATCTGGCAGGATGGCTTGTATTTTTTCATTCACATTCAGTTTTTTCTCGTAGACAAGCTTTTGCAGGGCATAGTTGGTCGCATACATTTTGGTGTTGGATGCTAAGTCGAACAGAGTGTTCTTTTTCATTTTCTTATAGGATTTGAGTTCCGTTGTGCCTTCGTATTTTTGCCTGTAGCCATAGGCTTTTTGATGGACGATTTTTCCGTCTTTGATGATGATGAGTGCGGCTCCTGGAAACCCTGCTTTGATATCGTTTTGAATCATGTGATCAACCTTCCTAAGCTGCCTAGAAGAAAAACCAACTTGTTCCGGTCGTTTTGCCTTTTTTAAGACGGGATATTCTTCAGGTGCTGTTTTAGACAAAGACGATACAGGATGGGAGCTAGTTGCAAATGTTTGTGCTGGTAATCCAAGGAGCATGAGCAGACTTGTTATTAAGAGAAAGTATTTCTTCAAGAGTTAGACCTCCTATTGCTTATTTTTCCTCAAATTCAACAGCCATATCATCATGAAAACCAAATAAGTATGTGAAAATAAATCCAGCGACATATGCAATAAAGAGTCCGATTAAGTAAAGAAGCATTTGATGTGCGTGAACAATAAAGGTTAATGGGAGACCTGATACACCAATCGCCTTCGTTGCAATTTGGAAGTAGGCTTGAAATGCTCCGCCGATTCCAGCGCCAAGACAAGCGGTGAGAAATGGTCGTCCTAGTGGGAGTGTGACACCGAAAATGAGTGGTTCACCAATGCCGAGCATCCCTGAAGGAAGTCCACCGGCGATGGCCCTTTTGAGTTTTTTCTTTTTTGTTTTCATATAAATGGCGAATGCGGCACCTACCTGTCCTGCACCGCCCATAGCGAGAATCGGCAAAAGCGGGTCATCTCCTATGGAATTGATGAGTTCCATATGAATCGGTGTCAGTCCTTGGTGAAGTCCTGTTACAACAAGTGGAAGGAAGGTCGCACCAAGAACAAATCCAGCGAAGATTCCGCCCATATTTAATAGATAAGTTAATCCTGAGGTAATGGCATCCGATATAAATCCGCCGACTGGCATGAAGACAACGTACGTAAAAATGCCTGTAATAAGTAGTGTGATGGTTGGTGTGACGATGATATCAAGTGATTGCGGGACGAAGCGTCTGATTCTTGTTTCCACAAGTGCCATAAAGATGGCGGCTAGAAGAACACCGATAAGTCCGCCTCTGCCCGGTAGAATATTTGTGCCAAATAGCATAATGTCTGCGGAGGCTGGGTTAATAATGAGGATTCCAGCTAATGCGCCTAATGCAGGAGAGCCCCCAAACTCCTTTGCGGCATTTGTTCCGACTAATATACCGAGATATGCGAACAAGCCTGAACCAATAACGGTTAAAATGATCGCCGCTTGAGATTTTTCATCAAGCCAGCCCGCTTGCACGATTGCTTTTGTAATCCCTGTAATAAGACCTGATGCAACGAGTGCTGGAATGATAGGAATGAAAATGCTGGCAATTCGTCGCAAGAACAGCTTGAACGGTGTGCGGTTCTTTTGTGAAATGGCTTGCTTGTTTTTTTGTGCTTCGTTGTTTAAATCATAGGAGCCAGAGGCATTTAGCAGTTGTTCAAATGCACTTGATACTTGGTTGACGACACCAGTACCTAAGATAATTTGCAGCGTTTCTGCCTCGACGACTCCAATGACGCCATCGAGTTCTTTGATTGCATTGATCTGAACTTGTTCATTGTCAATCGGTGTAATTCGGAGACGCGTCATACAATGTGTATGGGAAGAAATGTTTTCAGAACCACCACAGAGAGAAAGAATGTCTTTCGCCAACTGCTGATATTTCGTTTGATGACTCATGTTGAATCCCCCTTTGTTTTTCGTTTCATGGAGCGGATGGCATGTCTTGTTTTGTCAATATATTGCGCTGTCTCTTCATATTGACGGGAAGCTAAGCTGAGGAACAAGACATCAATTAAGTAGAGCTGTGCCATTCTAGAGGAAGTGGCTGCACTGCGAAAAGGTGCTTCATTGGAACCGGACGTCGATAGGTGAACGTCACATAAGGCAGAAACGCTTGTTTGACCTGGATGCGTCAAGGCAATGGTTTTGACTTGATTGTCTTTTGCGAGCTGAAGGGCTTGAATGATGTCTAACGTTTCTCCTGAAAAGGATATACCGAACACGATGTCATTCTTTCCTGCATTTGCGATAACCGTTGATGCGATGTGCATGTCAGTGAAGGCAGTCGCTGCATAATTGATTCTGAGAAATTTCTGCTGGGCATCCGCTGCGACGATGCCAGATGCACCGACGCCGATAAAATGGATTTGGTTTGCATGCAGCAGTAATTGAACAGCCTTTTCTAACGCATCTGCATTTAAAATAGAAGCAGTATCCTTAATCGATTGAATCGAGTTTCCTGCTGTTTTTTGAATAATGGACTGAATTGGTTCATCTTGTTCGATATCACGGTAGCCTTGTTTATCGTTATGCATCAAGTCTCCAGCGATTCGCATTTTTAAATCGTGATAGCCATCTAGACCGAGAGATTTACAAAGGCGGATGACTGCAGAGCTGCTTGCACCGGCTGCCTGACTAATCTCGTGTACGGTGCTTTTAATGACTTTGTCAGGATGGGCAAGGATATAGTCTGCAATGATTTTTTCAGATTGGGGGAGCTTTGCTTTCATTGTGTGTAGTAGGGTGAGTCCACCTGCTGACATGAGCTCTGCCTCCTTTAGGATTGATGGTGTGAGATGGCTTTGTCGATATGACCATTCGTTTTGTTGAGCAAATCCTTGGCTGTTTTCTTATCTGTGTTTGTTTGGAGCATGACGATGGCAGTTTTGACTTCTAAGTCTGCCGCTTCAAGCGTTTTCACGGCTTGTTCGTAGGTAGCGTTTGTCACATGTTGAATGATGGTGATGGCGCGTTCTTTTAATTTATGATTGCTGACTTTTACATCAACCATCAGGTTTTCATATACTTTTCCTTGTCTGATCATGACAGAGGTGGAGAGCATATTTAAAATCATTTTATGAGCGGATGCGGCTTTCATTCGTGTTGACCCGGTGATGGCTTCAGGTCCTACAATGACTTCAATGGCGCAGTCTGCCAGTTCGCTAATTTTTGCTTGTTCATTACAGCTGAGGGCTACTGTTTTTGCGCCGATGGATTTAGCGTAGTTTAAAGCGCCGATGATGTAGGGTGTCCTACCGCTGGCGGCGATACCGACGACTGTATCTTTTGATGTCAGGCGAATGTGTACTAAATCCTGTTTGCCGGCTTCTTCACTGTCTTCCACATCTTCGGCAGCATGTGAAAAAGCAGAGTCTCCGCCTGCCATGATGCCGACAATCACATCAGGTGAGACGCTATAGGTAGGGGGACATTCGACAGCATCCATCACGCCTAGTCTGCCGCTTGTCCCGGCTCCTAAATAAACGAGTCTGCCCCCATTTGAGATGGATTCATAGGCGAAGTCACTTGCTGTTTTGATATGTGGTAGGACACGGTTGACTGCTTGAGCGACCTTCATATCTTCTTCATTAATCATTTGGAGCATTTCGAGTGGATCTGCTTGTGATATTCCCATTGTGTTAGGATTTCTTGATTCTGTTGTCAAAGAACGCAATTGAGATGGCTGCATGCGACATTCCTCCTTATTTCTTCATTTTCAGTATATTCAGTATGATATGAAATTTCAACATTATATTTAAATACTGAAATTATATTTCAGTGAAAAAGTGGTGCTAATCAAAGGTAAATAGTTAGAAAATAAAAAAAATAAAAATCCCCTTTACAAAAGGGGGACAACCTGTATATAATAACTTTTGTCAGCTTCACGGAAACAGTCAAACTTGACAAATTGGCCCGTTGGTCAAGCGGTTAAGACACCGCCCTTTCACGGCGGTAACACGGGTTCGAATCCCGTACGGGTCACCATTGATGTGGAGGATTAGCTCAGCTGGGAGAGCATCTGCCTTACAAGCAGAGGGTCGGCGGTTCGAGCCCGTCATCCTCCACCATATGCCGGTGTAGCTCAACTGGTAGAGCAACTGACTTGTAATCAGTAGGTTGGGGGTTCAAGTCCTCTTGCCGGCACTGTTTTTTCTTTATCAATTTCATATGTGGAGGGGTAGCGAAGTGGCTAAACGCGGCGGACTGTAAATCCGCTCCCTCCGGGTTCGGCGGTTCGAATCCGCCCCCCTCCACCATTCTTGGGCTATAGCCAAGCGGTAAGGCAACGGACTTTGACTCCGTCATGCGTTGGTTCGAATCCAGCTAGCCCAGTTAAGACACCTTTTTCAAAAAGGTGTCTTTTTTTTATGTTGGCAGGCGAAATGTATAACTATTCAAAATATTGTTGAGTTGAGTCAGAAGGCACCGAGAAAGTAAAATATAAGCATGAACGGAAAGGGGATGTACATATGGGAGATCAAAAGAAGGTCACGCTTGTCGGGGTTCCGATGGATTTGGGTCAAATGAGAAGGGGCGTCGATATGGGACCAAGTGCGATTCGGTGTGCAGGCGTAAAAGAAAAATTGGAATCGCTTTCATTTGATGTGGAGGATCTCGGGGATATCCCGGTTGAACAAAGAGATGATGAAAAAGGTTTATATACAAGTGAAAAGCTAAAGAATTTAACGGAGAATGCTGGTGCGAATCAGCTGCTGGCTGAGAAGGTTGACAGTATTGTGCAATCAGGCTCATTCCCGCTCATTTTAGGCGGTGATCACAGCATTGCCATTGGCACACTTGCGGGGGTATCGAAGCACTATGAAAACTTAGGTGTCATTTGGTATGATGCACACGGTGATTTAAATACAGAGGAAACCTCTCCTTCTGGAAATATACATGGTATGCCGCTTGCAGTCAGTCTTGGCCTTGGCCATGCGGATTTAACGAATATTGGCGGCTATTCTCCAAAATTGAAGCCTGAGAATGTTGTTTTAATTGGTGCTCGATCCTTAGATGAAGGAGAGCGGGCGTTGATTAGAGATAAAGGCATTAAAGTGTATACGATGCATGAAATAGATCGTTTAGGGATGACAAGGGTGATGGAGGAAGCGATTGCATATTTAAAGGAAAGAACAGATGGTGTCCACCTGTCTCTTGATTTAGATGGATTAGATCCAGCCGAGTGTCCTGGTGTAGGAACTCCTGTGGCAGGCGGCATTAGCTACCGGGAGAGTCATCTTGCTATGGAGCTTTTAGAAGAAGCCGGTATTTTGACTTCAGCTGAATTTGTTGAGGTGAACCCGGTTTTGGATGAAAAAAATAAAACAGCCGAAGCAGCTGTTGCATTAATTGGATCGTTAATGGGCGAAAAGCTATTGTAGAGCGGGATTTGTTCCCGTTCTTTTTTATTTTCGGAAAATTTAAGGATATATTAAGGTTTTTACCAGTGGATATGCGTAACACGCTGTCAAAAATTTGTTACACTATTTTTTAGAGGAGAATGAAACCTTTTGGAAAGAGGTTCGTATACATAAAGACCGGTGAAGGCAGAGGTTGAATATACTATGGACACAATGATTAAAAAGAGAATTAAGCAAGTGAAAAAAGGCGACCAGAACGCATTTGCAGACATCGTAGACCTGTATAAAGACAAAATTTATCAGCTGTGCTACCGTATGCTTGGGAATGCACACGAAGCAGAGGATATTGCACAGGAGGCGTTTATTCGTGCCTATGTGAATATTGAAAGCTTTGATGTGAATCGTAAGTTTTCTACGTGGCTGTACCGCATTGCAACCAACCTGACCATCGATCGTATTCGCAAAAAAAAGCCGGATTATTATTTAGATGCAGAGGTGGCAGGAACAGAAGGATTGAATATGTATTCTCAAATTGCTGCTGATGGCATTTTGCCAGAGGAAGAGGTGGTGTCTCTTGAATTATCGAGTACCATTCAGCAAAAAATTCTAAGATTACCCGATAAATATCGTTCGGTCATCGTATTAAAGTATATTGATGAACTCTCGTTAAAAGAAATTAGTGAGATTCTAAATATACCTGTTGGTACGGTGAAAACGAGAATACACAGGGGTAGAGAGGCTCTCCGGAAACAGTTGAGAGACCTTTGAGTGAGGTGATTTTGATGAGTTGTCAGGAAAAAATCGTCCTGCTTATGCATCAGTATTTAGACGGGGACATTGAGCCCCAAGACGAAAAAGAATTAAAAAGCCATCTGCAATCGTGTGAGGAGTGCCGTACTCATTTTCAACAAATTGAGAAATCCATCGCGCTTGTGCAGAGTACATCTCATATAGAAGCACCGACTGATTTCACTGCAAAGGTGATGGCAGGTCTTCCAAAGGAAAAAAAGCGTGTGTCGGTTCAAAGATGGATCAAAGCTCATCCGCTGATGGTGGCCGCTGCCCTCTTTCTCATTTTGATGGGAGGCAGTCTGTTTACAAGCTGGAATACGGATCATAATTTCAGTGTGTCGAAGCAGCCGAATCTCGTCGTTGTAAATGATACAGTGACCGTACCTAAAGGGGAAACCGTAAAAGGTGATGTCACTGTCAAAAATGGCAAGCTGATTGTAGAAGGCAAGGTTGATGGAAATGTCACCGTCGTCAATGGGGAACAGCTGACTGCTTCTGCCGGACAAGTCACTGGTCAAATTAATGAAATTAATGAAGTGTTTGATTGGATTTGGTACAAAATGAAATCTACAGCACAAAATGTGATGCGGGTCATTGGACCAGAGGAGCAAAAGTAATTATACGGGTCGAGAGCAGTCTCTTTAGGGGCTGCTCTTTTTCTATATTATAGGTCAGAATGTATGCGAGCTAGCAGGCCAGCCATATATGGCAACTGTTTTCCTTGCTGAAACAAAATGTGATATAATAGCCACGCTATGTATTTACACATAGGCTCTTTTTTTATCAAAAATGCATCAAACGAAGAATAACTGAAAATTCTGGAGGACGAGGAAATGGCTTTAGGGGATATTCCTATTTTGCAGTACCTCGGTAATGCTGTTGATATTCTCGTTGTTTGGTATGTGATATATAAATTAATGATGGTCATCCGCGGAACAAAAGCGGTTCAGCTTTTAAAGGGAATTGTGGTCATTGTTCTCGTCAGGATGGGAAGTGCGTATCTCGGTCTTAACACACTTCAATGGCTGATGGATCAAGCGATTACGTGGGGATTCCTTGCGATCATTATTATTTTTCAGCCAGAGCTAAGGAGAGCGCTTGAGCAGCTTGGGCGCGGCCGTTTCTTCTCAAGAAGCGGGACACCTGTAGAGGAACAGCAGCAGAAAACGATCGAGGCAATTACAAAAGCAATTAACTATATGGCAAAACGCAGAATCGGCGCGCTGCTGACAATTGAGCGTGATACTGGGATGAATGATTACATAGAGACTGGAATTCCTTTGAATGCAAAGGTGAGTTCAGAGCTGCTCATTAATATTTTCATTCCAAATACACCACTTCATGACGGTGCTGTCATTATGAAGCGTGATGAGATTGCAGCTGCCGCTTGTTATTTACCGCTGTCAGAAAGTCCTTTTATCTCTAAGGAACTAGGGACGCGTCACCGGGCGGCAGTCGGAATTAGCGAAGTGACAGACAGCTTGACCGTCATCGTTTCTGAGGAGACAGGCGGCATTTCTGTCGCGAGAAATGGTGATCTCCACCGAGAATTGACAGAAGAAGCGCTTGAAGAAATGCTGATTGCTGAATTTAGTAAGAACAGCAAAGATGCTTCCTCGACCAAATGGTATTGGAGGGGCAAGAAAAATGGATAAGATTTTGAATAATCGCTGGGCCGTAAAGCTTTTTGCATTGGTCTTCGCTTTATTGCTGTATGGTGCAGTCAATTCAGCGCAAGCGCCCACGCCGAAAAAAATCGGTGAATCCTTTTTCCCAACATCGACGACAGATGAAGCGACCTTAACCGATATTCCTGTTAAAGCGTATTATGATGACGAGAAGTACGTCGTCACTGGTGTGCCGCAAACAGTCAATGTGACGATTAAAGGGTCAACGAGTGCTGTGAAAACAGCAAGACAAACAAAGAACTTTGAAATATATGCAGATATGCAGAATTTATCCACAGGTACTCATAAAGTGGAGCTGAAGGCAAGAGATGTATCAAAGGGACTCACGCTATCGATCAACCCATCTGTGACGACGGTGACGATACAAGAAAAAACAACAGCAGAATTTCCTGTTGAAACCGAATTTTATAATCAAAATAAAATCAAAGACGGCTATTCACCTGAACAGCCTATTGTGAATCCGAAAAAAGTCACAGTCACAGGTTCAAAAGACGTGATCGACAAAATTTCTGTCATTAAAGCATTTGTGAACCTAGAGGATGTCGATCAGCAAATTGAAAAGGAAGCGAAGCTCACTGTGTATGATAGCAGTGGGAATGAGCTGCCAGTCGAATTGAGTCCGTCTGTTGTGAATATTACAGTTCCCATCTCAAGTCCAAGCAAAAAGGTTCCGTTTAAAATAGAGCGGACTGGCAGTTTGCCGGATGGGATCAGTATCTCAAGTATTGAGACAAGCCCGAGTGAGGTCACAGTGTACGGCTCTCAAAAAGTGCTGGATTCGCTTGATTTTATTGATGGCGTCAAGCTGGACCTAAGCAAGATCAAAGATGATACGGAGATTGATGCCGATATTCCCCTGCCAGATGGTGTGAAAAAGGTATCACCCGAAACGGTGAAGATCAAAGTGAAGGTTGCTACAGCTCAAGAAAAAAAGATCGATAATGTACCAATTTCTGTCGTAGGTCTGAGCAAGGATCTCACCTCTGATTTTGTGAGCCCATCTTCTGGACGGCTTACGTTAACAGCAAAGGGATCAAAGAGTGCGATTGATAAACTAAAGGCTTCAGATGTTGAAGCCTATATCAATGTCGGGGACTTGAACGAAGGAACACATGAGGTCACAATTCAAGTGAACGGTCCTCAAAATGTGACGTGGACATTATCGAGATCAAAGGTCAAAGTGAAATTGACTTCTACTGAGACAGAAGATCAGCCAGCGTCTACAAATGATCAGAAGAAGCCATCTTCTGATGACGATGATCAGGAAGAGAAAAGCAAAGAAGAATCCACGCAAGATAAAGCAAAGAAAGAATCAAGTCAAAGACAGCGGATCAAAGAAGATAAAAAAGAGGACGAAGCGTCCTCTTGAATGGTAAAAAAGGAGCGATTGAAACATGGGCAAGTACTTTGGAACTGATGGTGTAAGGGGTGTGGCGAATAGCGAATTAACGCCAGAGCTCGCATTTAAAATTGGGAGATTTGGCGGCTATGTGCTCACGAAGGATAAAGAACGTCCAAAGGTACTCGTTGGGCGAGACACACGTGTATCCGGTCATATGTTAGAAGGAGCGCTCGTTGCAGGCTTACTTTCAATTGGGGCTGAAGTAATGCGTCTGGGTGTGATCTCAACACCTGGAGTGTCTTATTTAACGAAAGCAATGGACGCAGAAGCGGGTGTCATGATCTCTGCTTCTCACAATCCAGTTCAAGATAACGGAATTAAATTCTTCGGCGGTGACGGCTTTAAGCTGTCTGATGAACAGGAGAATGAAATTGAGCAGCTGATGGATCAGCCGGTCGATCAATTGCCACGCCCAGTTGGAGCGGATCTTGGAACAGTAAATGACTACTTCGAAGGCGGTCAGAAATACTTGCAATTCTTGAAGCAGACAGCAGACGAGGATTTCACAGGTATTCACGTGGCGCTTGACTGTGCACACGGTGCAACCTCTTCTCTAGCGACACATTTATTTGCGGATTTAGATGCGGATGTGTCCACAATGGGAACATCACCAAACGGATTGAATATCAATGATGGTGTAGGCTCAACTCATCCAGAGGCGCTTTCTGCTTTTATGAAGGAGAAGGGTGCAGATATTGGTCTTGCGTTTGATGGTGACGGTGACCGTCTGATTGCTGTCGATGAAAAAGGTGATATTGTAGACGGCGATCAAATTATGTACATATGTGCACGTTATTTGAAGGGCGAAGGTCGATTAAAGGATGACACGGTCGTCTCTACGGTCATGAGTAACCTAGGTTTCTATAAAGCGCTTGAGAAACAAGGCATTAAGAGCATCCAAACCGCTGTTGGTGATCGCTATGTGGTTGAAGCGATGAAAAAGGATGGGTATAATGTCGGCGGTGAGCAATCAGGCCACTTGATTTTCCTTGATTACAATACGACAGGTGATGGCATGCTTTCTGCAATCATGCTTGTCAACACACTCAAAGCAACAGGGAAAACATTGTCAGAGCTTGCAGCTGAAATGGAGAAATTCCCGCAGCTTCTAGTGAATGTGAAAGTGTCTGATAAATATAAAGTAGAAGAAAATGAAAAAGTAAAAGCAGTAATTCAAGAGGTTGAAAAAGAGATGAACGGTGACGGCCGTATTCTTGTTCGTCCATCTGGAACAGAGCCGCTTGTACGTGTCATGGCAGAGGCGAAAACAAAAGAGCTATGTGATGAATATGTGACTCGAATTACGGCTGTTGTGAAGGAAGAAATGGGTATTGAGTAATAGATATCAAAGCAAATCGCTAGCAGCGGTTTGCTTTTTTTCGAATAAACGTCATAAATGGATGGTTTTGTACGAATCTTATAGGCGAGGGCAATTTACTGTGTCTTCATACATAGGAGAGCACATCAAAGGTAGAACGTGACAAGCCTCATCGCATATAGTGTATGGAGGTCTCACTTTCTTGAAAGGGATCACCAGCTAAATTGTGATTGACGGAGGTCAGACCTTATAGTACAATCATCCTTGTGTTACTGGATTTTTATTCTATCAGGAAAGGCAGGGTAGATGTTCAGAAACTCTCTTATAATTATAGCGCCCGAACTAAGCGATCGGACGAAAGATGCTTAGTTGACGAGGATGGAGGTTATCGAATTTTCGGCGGATGCCTCCCGGCTGATCAAAAAAGAGATCACAGCCGTAAGTGTTTCTTTAAAGCAAAGAGGTGACTCTTTGTACAAAGGGAATACACATGATCTCCCAAATTAAACATGTAGAGAGGGACGAAGAAATGTCCCTTCTATTGTAGTAGGCTTTCTTTGTCCCTTTCACATGAACGGGAGGAAGAATATTTATGTGTGGAATCGTAGGTTATATCGGTCAGAATGATGCGAAGGAAATCTTATTAAAGGGTTTAGAAAAGCTTGAGTACCGTGGGTATGACTCTGCAGGTATCGCTGTGGCAAACGAAGAAGGCGTGCATGTGTTCAAAGAAAAAGGACGTATCGCTGAGCTTCGTGAAGTTGTTGATGCAAACGTAGCATCTTCAGCTGGAATCGGACATACACGCTGGGCAACACACGGTGTACCAAGCCATCTAAACGCGCATCCGCATCAAAGTGCTTCTGGCCGTTTTACGCTTGTTCATAACGGTGTCATCGAGAACTATGTACAATTGACACGCGAATATTTACAAGACGTCACACTAAAAAGCGACACAGATACAGAGGTTGTTGTTCAAGTCATCGAACAATTTGTGAACAGAGGTCTTGATACAGAGGAAGCTTTCCGTCAAACGCTTCTTCAACTAAAAGGCTCTTACGCAATTGCTCTTTTCGATAACGAAAACAAAGAAACAATCTATGTGGCGAAAAACAAAAGCCCATTATTGGTAGGTTTCGGAGAAGATTTCAACGTTGTCGCTTCTGACGCAATGGCGATGCTTCAAGTAACAAACGAATATGCGGAATTAATGGATAAAGAAATGGTCATTGTCACAAAAGACGAGGTTATCATCAAAAACCTTGACGGTGATATCATGACACGTCCTTCTTATATCGCTGAGCTAGATGCAAGCGACATCGAGAAAGGCACATATCCTCACTACATGTTAAAAGAAACGGATGAGCAGCCGCTTGTCATGCGCAAAATCATCCAAGAATATCAAGACGAAAACGGTAAGCTGTCAGTCGCTGGCGATATCGCAAGCGCAGTAGCAGAAGCAGACCGCATTTACATTGTGGCTTGTGGAACGAGCTACCATGCAGGACTTGTCGGTAAACAATACATTGAAGACTGGGCAAAAGTACCTGTAGAAGTCCATGTAGCAAGTGAATTCTCTTACAACATGCCGCTTCTATCGAAAAAACCGTTGTTCATCTTCCTTTCTCAATCTGGGGAGACTGCGGACAGCCGTGCTGTACTTGTTCAAGTCAAAGAGCTTGGTCATAAAGCATTAACAATCACAAACGTACCAGGATCTACGCTTTCTCGTGAAGCGGATTTCACATTGCTTCTTCATGCAGGACCAGAAATCGCAGTGGCTTCAACAAAAGCTTACACAGCGCAAATCGCTGTTCTTGCGATCCTTGCATCTGTTGCAGCTGAATTAAATGGTCAATCTCTTGACTTCGACCTTGTGAAAGAGCTTGGAATTGTAGCAAACGCAATGGAAGCCCTTGTCGATCAAAAGGATGAAATGGAACAAATCGCTCGTGACTTCTTCACAGTGACACGTAACGCATTCTTTATCGGAAGAGGACTTGATTACTATGTGTGCCTTGAAGGTTCACTCAAACTAAAAGAGATCTCTTACATCCAAGCAGAAGGATTTGCTGGCGGAGAACTCAAACATGGCACCATTGCTTTAATTGAAGAAGGCACACCGGTCATTGCCCTTGCAACGCAAGAGCACGTGAACCTCAGCATTCGCGGTAACGTTAAAGAAGTCGTTGCACGTGGTGCAAACCCATGTGTCATCTCACTAAAAGGCTTAGAAGACGAAGGCGACCGTTTCGTCCTTCCAGCTGTACACCCAGCACTTGCACCACTTGCATCTGTTGTTCCATTACAGCTAATCGCTTACTACGCAGCCCTTCACCGCGGGTGTGATGTGGATAAACCACGTAACCTTGCGAAGAGTGTGACGGTGGAGTAGGTTTCAATAAAATCTCGGATTTTTGATACCCCTTTAGATATAATTGTCTAAAGGGGTATTTTTGTGTCTAAAGAACTAATTAAAATGAAAGATAGATTCGATAAGATCGTACATCTTCAAGGGAGCGGAGTCATTATGAGTAAATATTTAAAAAAGGAAAAATGGGGAATTGCTTTTTTCTTCATCGTTTATATCGCATTGTTTATTAGCTCTTATTTGTTGATTGGTGGTCCTGCTACCGTCGAAGGACCGATTTGTGTATTTCTAGGATTCTGTTTCGTTCAATTTCATAAATATAGGTCTTTCAAAAAAGATGCGGGTAATAAAAAGGGAATAGGCATACTAAGAGAGCGGCACGTAGAGAAGGCAATACAGGTTGAATATTTAACAAAGAAAGAGAGAAAAACACATGAACAAACCTAAAATCTATACAATGAGCTTCGCAAAAGTCTATCCTCTCTATATCGCAAAGGTGGAAAGAAAGGGAAAAACGAAGGCTGAAGTCGATACGATTATTTGTTGGTTAACAGGGTACAGTCCAGAAGAGTTACAGGAACAGTTGAACAAACAGATAGACGTTGAAACCTTTTTTTCTGAGGCTCCTGAGCTGCATCCTTCCCGCAGTTTAATCAAAGGGGTCATCTGTGGTGTTCGAGTGGAGGATATTGAGGAAGAAACCATGAAAAACATTCGTTATCTGGATAAGCTAATTGATGAATTAGCGAAAGGAAAGAAGATGGAAAAGATTTTGCGAGGTTCATCATAAACATCTATAACACGTAAGCCCAGTGAAGGTGCCTTCACTGGGCTTTTTTATATCTTATAGACCACTTGATCGATAAAAATAAAATCCATTTGAACGAAGTCACCCTTCATGTCGTCAAAAGAAGTGATATCAAAACAAATTAGTGTTTGAAAAGGGAGTGGCGTGGATGGATATGAAGATGATATTACCTCTTATTTTACTGCAAGCGATTTTGATGGTGATTGGTTTGTTCGATTTGCTGAAAAGAGATCCATCGAGAATCAGGGGAGAGGTGAAGTGGGTTTGGGCTTTGGTGATTGTGTTTGTGGCGAGTGTCGGTCCTATTGCGTATTTCATTTTTGGTCGTAAGCATTCTTAAAAGGGGGAGTTCGTTTGAATATGTTGGAGTGTCATGGGCTGACGAAATCGTATGGCCCGAATGAAGTTTTAAAAAACGTTTCGTTTTCTGTTGGGGAGGTTGGATGTGTCGGCTTTTTAGGAGCCAATGGAGCGGGGAAGACAACGACGATTCGGATTTTGACGGGGCTTGCTCGTCCTACGTCTGGCGTTGTGAAGGTGGCGGGTATGGATGTGACAAAGGACATGGATGACATTAGTCATGTGATTGGCTATTGTCCGCAACAGCCTGCATTTTATCAGGATATGACGGGGCAGGAGTGGATGCATTGGGTTGGCGGGTTATTTCAATTAGAGAAGAACATCATTCAATCCAAAACAGAGGAATTGTTGAAGCTTTGCCACATATATGAGGCGAAGGATCGTGCCATTGGCAGCTATAGCGGAGGCATGAAGCAGAGGCTTGCCATTGCACAAGCGCTCATCAACAGCCCGAAGGTTCTTATTTTGGATGAGCCTGTGTCTGCACTTGATCCAATGGGAAGGAAAGATGTCCTGACTTTGATTGAGCGTCTAAAGCATGAGATGCTGATCTTTATGTCGACCCATATTTTAGATGACATTGAACGAGTGGCGGATCATATTATCATGATCAACAGCGGAAAAATTGAGATGTCCTCTTCCATGAAACAGATCAAAGAAGACTATATCCAGCCGGTGATTGAATTTCAATTAGAACAACAGAATACGAATTTAGTGGCTTTGTTAAAGGAGCTGGATTGGGTGGAGGAATGCATTGATGCAGGGGACGGTTATCAGGTGCGAGTGAACGATCAACAAAAGGCATTGAAGGAGCTGCCTCGTCTGATCACTGAATCTGGCGGTGTTATCCTCCATTATCGCCTATCTAAGCTGACGCTTGAAGATATTTTCATGAAGGTTGTGACTGCATGATGATGTTGAAAAAGGAATTTAGGGAGTTATTCACTAGTTATAAAATTTTATTTGTGCCGATTATTTTTACGATTTTAATGATCACACAGCCTATTACGCTCAAAATGCTGCCGGATCTTCTATCGAAATCAGCTAATTTACCTGAAGGGTCTACATTTTATATACCAGAGCCAAGTGCAGGAGAGGCTTTGGCGAGTGCATTGAGTAAATTTGATTCGCTAGGTGTGTTTATCCTGATTATGATCGTCATGGGAACGATCGCAGGAGAGCGTGCCTCTGGAGTGACCGCGATGATTATGGTGAAACCGATCAGTCGAACGAGTTATTATGTTTCAAAAATATGCGCCTATGCCTGTTTGACTTTGTTTAGTTTGATGGTGGCGGTGCTTGCCTCTGTTTATTATGTGGACATTCAATTTGGGCATCTGGATTGGGTCAATGTGTTAAAAGGAACACTTCTTTATTATCCAAATTTATTGTTGATTGTGGTATCGACCATTTGTGCTTCGGCGTTCTTTCAACGTTCTGTCACAGCTGGCGGTGTATCGCTTTTGATCAACCTTATTCTGTTTACCGTTCCCTCATTTTATGAAGAGACATTAGGGAAGTTTGCGCCTAAAGGCGTGACAAGTGCAGCCGAAGAGATGATTCATAAAGGGACTTATTCGGATCAGGCACTTACTAGTTTTCTAGGTGTATCGGTATTGATTGTTTTCTTTTTTTTCATCGGATGTTTTCTTTTTAGAAAACAAGAATTATAGCAGGCTGTTGCGATTGTTTCTGCAAGTTTACTATGAGCATAAAAATCTGAATAAGGTAGAAAATTTGATATGATGATAAAAAATGACTGTATTTTCAGAAAAGGGGTTTTTATTCATGAGAACATCACGTAATCCTGAGACCATTCACCCGCCAGTTGCACCATATACCCATCAAATAGAGACAACAGGGCCACAGCGGTGGTTAACCTTATCAGGTCAAGTGGGGATGGAGGTGGATGGAACAATCCCCGAAAGTCCGTTGGAGCAGCTCGAATTAGCGTTAGAGAATGTGAAGCGAAACGTAGAAGCGGCAGATATGGCCGTCGAAGATATAACGAAACTAGTTTTTTATCTCGTGGGAGAGTTCGTTGCTGAGAGTAGGAAACGAATCATGGGGCAGTTTTTAGGCGATCATCTGCCTTGTATGACGATGATTTATGTGGTGGCATTGGCTTCTCCTGCTTTAAAGGTAGAGGTGGATGCTTGGGCGTGTCAGGAGATGGTATAGGGTGAACGATTAGTTTGAATATGGTTTGTAGATGGAATGGGTTAGTTCAGAAATCACTAAAATAGAAAATGCGAAAAAGATTGGATAATCAAATCCAATCTTTTTTTAATTACCATCTATATTAAAATTACTTTTAAGTATAATTTTAGAATATTTTACACAATTCCCCTTACTTCGACATTTTTCATATGGTAATATCAGGGTGCATAGGAGATGGGTCTATTGACACTATGCAAAATTTAAGAGGAGGTTTTACTTATGACACGAAACCAAAAAGAATGGGAATCTGTGAGTAAAAAAAGCCTTAAGCGTCCAGGGGGTACTTCGATTGTAAAGGCTGCTGGATGTATGGGGTGCTGGGCCTCGAAAAGTATTGCAATGACACGTGTGTGTGCGCTACCGCATCCTGCAATGCGGGCTATTTAAGGGAAAACATAGGGAGTTAAGCATATATTGCTAACTCCTTATTCTACAAAAGGGGTGTCTATTTATGTCAAATAATCGACTAGTAGAGTATGATTTACCTGAATTAGCGATCCATTTACAGCCTCATGGAGCTGTCATGATAGATAGAAAATCAATGTATTATTTTAGATTGAGTGGAAGAGGGGCACAGCTCGCATTTTTATTATCTAAGAATAAAGACTTAAGTAAAACAGCTCGTATCTGGGAAATCGTTAAAAAAGAAGAGCTAACAGCTGATCAACTTCGAGAAGAATTGAGTGCTCATCCTTTTACTGAAGCTTGGATGCAAGGATTACTGGATCAACCTATTCAATTCTCTGGATCTTTAAATTCCTATTTGCCTATTAGTTGTACTCTCCAATTAACAAACGCTTGTAACTTGGGATGTTCCTTTTGTTATGCCAGTTCTGGTAAGCCTTACCCCGAAGAGTTAACATGTTCACAGTGGATTGATGTAATGCAGAAGTTAGCAGCACAAGGCGTCGCTGATGTCACTTTAACTGGAGGTGAAGCCAAGCTGATTAAAGGTTTTAAAGAAATTGTAATGGCTGCCAGTTCATTATTCACTAACGTAAATGTGTTTAGCAATGGTTTAAACTGGAGGCAAGAAGAAATAGAATTGCTTAGTCATTTAGGAAATGTATCTGTACAAATTAGCATTGATGGTACGAGTGATACTCACGATGCATTAAGAGGAAGGAAAGGTGCTTTTCAAGAGAGTATGGCAACGATCCAACGATTATCAGAAGCAAACGTTCCAGTGATTGTTGCAATGACGATCAATGAAATGAACGCTGATCAAGTAGCAGAGGTAGTAGATCATTGTGCAAAAGCAAATGCATCTATTTTCCGTGCTGGTAAAACTTTATCCGTGGGACGTGCTACTAGAAATTTTAAAGCGTTAGAAACGTCGTTTGAAAAGCTTGTTCAAAGCCAGTTGCAACAGGCACGTCATAAGTGGGGGCACCATTTGAATATAATTGATTGGGAAAATGAAGAAAATTCTTTTACAACCGATTTCTGTACACCTGGTTATTTGGCTTGGTATATAAGGGCGGATGGTTATGTCACACCTTGTCAGTTAGAGGATATCTCTTTAGGTCATATTCTAACAGATTCTTTTTCTGAAATTGGATCGCCAGCAAGGCTGTTGAAATTGAAATGTGAAGCGAAAAATTGTAAATGTATAGGAAAAGTTGAACTCTCCGAGCCAGACCTTCCTTTTGAAAATAATATGAGAGCAGGAATTACTCATGGATAGTATAACTTTTATTTTGTGGGCAGGTCTTGGATTGATAGGGCTTTTTCTGTTTACGAAGTATAGAGTATCAACCATAGAATCAAATCTTCTAGATAGAAGTGAGGCAAGAAAAGTCAGTATTGACTTTATTAGAGAATTCGTGGGTATAGATGTAGAGGAATGGGATGTATATTCAGTCTATTGGTATGATCATGAAACAGTGAATAAGCTACATCATTTAGGCTTGTTGAAAAAAAATAGACATATTCTTCACGAAATGGGCTTGGTAGAGTCATGGCGTGTTCGCTTTGTTCATCAAAATCAATCATTCGTCATAGGAGTAAACGCAAAACGCGAAGTTACTTTTTTTTACGCCGATGTAAGGCAAACTTCATTACCTAATAAAGGTGCTCAAATATCATTAGAAGGATTAAAAGAACAATTAACTTATTCTTCAAAGGGATTATGGGCTAAGACCAAACCAACTGGTTCAGGTTCAAAAGAAGAGGATTTTCGTGAAATCAAAACGTATTGGTATCTTGCTGAAAAGGAAGATATTCGACTTAAGGTAACAGTTGAAATGCAATCTGGTGTGATCACTTATATCGGCACAGATACAGAGATTCTAACAGATCAAATGAACAAAGTAATAAGAGATGAACAAGTTGAGTCTACTTTTGGCATCTCAGGTATGTTAGGGTCTGCCGCTGCGATGATCATTGCTATATTAGTTTTAGTCTTAATGAATGTCCAAATTCAAATCACATTAAGTCTTATACTGGGTTTGATTATTGTACTAGTGCAATCTCTCACAATAAAGGAAGATATACAACTAACGATAGTAAATGCTTACGATGCTAGGATGAGTGTTCATACTGTTCAATTACTTGGCATACTATCTACTTTGTTTGCAGGATTATTGACAGGATTTGTAGTATTTATATGTTCATTGGCAGGAGGTGCTCTTGTGAATGAATTAGGACTAAAATTTCTAGATCAAAGCACTGTCCAGATATTTATCGGTCTTAGCGCCGGAATAATTAGTTTAGGTATCACATCACTTGTTTTTTATTTGTTAGAGAGAATGAATCGATTACGTATATCACCAGAATTATCAAATAGGAGTATGTTCTTATCCGGCTTTACCTTAAGACAAGGGCTTAATATGAGCCTGCAAAGTTCTATTGGAGAAGAAGTCATTTACCGACTCTTAATGATTTCTTTAATATTTTGGTTAAGTGGGAGTATGATATTGTCCATTTTAATATCATCTTTACTGTGGGCAATTATGCATCAGGTGACAGGATATGATCCAAGATGGATTCGCTGGACGCATCTTTTTGTTTTTGGGTGCTTCCTTGGTTTTCTTTTTGTGAATTATGGATTTATTAGTGTACTGGCGGCACATTTTGTTCACAATTTAGTGCTCGTTTGTATGCCCTTATGGCAATTTAAACTTCAAAGATATCTACATACCAAGAAGCCTCAGCATACATCCTAATAGTAAGGGAGAGATTTGATGCCATTCATGGAGGTTCAGAATATAAGCAAACGATATAGCAATGGTGATGGGATAGAGGGTCTGTCATTTTCCATCGAAGCAGGTGAGGTTGTGGCGCTACTCGGGCCTAATGGAGCCGGGAAGACGACAACGATTCGGTGTTTAACGGGGCTATATAAACCAGATGGAGGGGAAATTCTCATTGAGGGTTTCCCGCCTGGTCATTCCCATGTCCAAAAACAAGTAGCTCTTATTCCTGATCAGCCGTATTTGTATCCAGACTTAACGGCTGCTGAACATGTTCAATTCCGTGCTCGAGGATATCATAAAGGCTTAAAACAGATCAAGGAAAAGGTATATGGGGCGTTGAAAGAAGTACATATGGAAAAAAAGATGAACGAACTGTGCGGAAGGCTGTCAAGAGGTCAAAAGCAGCGTGTCGTCTTAGCAGGGGCCATTGTTCAAGATGCCTCCCTTTTTATATTAGATGAACCGACTGTCGGGTTAGATATTCCATCAAAACAGTGGCTGTCGGATTGGCTGAGACAAAAAAGCAGTCAAGGTGGGTCGGTCTTTGTGTCGACTCATAGTCTGGAGTTCGTTCTCGATACGGCCAGTAGGGTGGTATTGATTCGAGACGGTGCCATCATGAAGAATATGGATGTTCCTCAATTAAAGGAAGAACAGAGTGAGTGGAGGGCAGAAGTCATTCAACTTCTGGGGGAGTGGTCAAGTGAATAACACACTCTCCCTTTTATGGATGAAATCTCAAAGGCGCTTGATCAGTAAAAATCAAGAAAAGAAAATGCCTTTTCTGATCTTACTTCTTTTCATTGCGGCAATTGGTTTTCAGCTAAGCGCAGTTTCAAGTATGGGTGATTGGAATGCGGTTGCAGCTGGGTGGATCATTGTCTGTTTGTTTGTTCTTTATACGGGGTTTGGCTTGTTTACAAATCGTCTGCCTAGTCAAATGAACGATATCATTTGGTTATATGGAAATGGCGCTTCTCTATGGACAGTTGTCATCAGTGTATGGTTATATCACATTTTTTGGCGAGGGGCTCTTCTTATTGTCTCTGCTGTGGCTGCGGATTTACTTCTGTTTTTTATGACGCAGCAGTACCCGTTTCTCCTTGGAAGATCACTCATTCTCACAGGGCTGTTATGTTTGGTTGAAACTTGGATGATTGCGATGTCTTGTGCTAGAACCATTCGAGTATATAAGCGCCTGTTCATACTTAGTTTTGTATTGATGTTTTGCTTCTTTGCACTGCTTGTTTTGAATCAATTCATGATGAAACAGCTCTTCTTGATGAAAATGGCTGATTCTTTGATGTTTCAAGCTGGACGTATGATTGAAGAGTTCTCCATTCTTTCTTTCTTCATCTTTATTGGAGTAATGTTCCTATCTTTCATGATGATGTACAAGGCTAGTCATCGTTTAGAGATGAAGGAGTCTTTAGTCAAGGAGGCAGTATTTTGGGAAGAATTTGAGGGGAAACACATTCAATCAAGTCCAATCGTTCAAAAAAAGGGCAAGACATGGTGGGGGCTTCCGTCATTAACGGGTAGCTGGGCTTTTCTTTGGATTGAATTATTGCTGCTAAAAAAGTATGCGGCCTTTCATTTGTTATCTACCATGCTGTTAATTGGTACTTACTATGTCGTCCTTACTTATTTTTCTGATTGGCTGAATCTATTCTTAATCGTCATCGCTTCATCCGTTCTTTTTAGTTCATATTATGCTGGGATTGTAAGACACGCACAAACAGGAGTGCTCTATCTTTTTCCAGGTGCTTTATATCAAAAAATCATCCTGTTAGAAGTGTTTCAAACCTTTTGGCTGTATGCGTTCTACTTGATTTCTCTTTATTTAATTGAGATTCAGGATGTATTGTATTGGACCTTATTTGGTGGAGGAGTTTATATATGGTTTTTGGCCATACGGCACTTTGCCTTTATGCAGCCCCTGAGACGAGAAAGGAGTTTTGCTTTGGCCGCCTATTATCGATCATTGCTATTTGCGTCTGTGATTAGTGCTATGGTTATGATTAGCATTCATCTAATCACTGATGGCTTGTTGACAACAATTGTATCCCTAGTGGCTGGAGCAGGATTTTATGTGCTTTGTTATCGATACCGTGCGGTTCATTAAAAAGAGGAGTTGATTGTCAATGAAACCAGAAAATAAGCTGTCTCAATCAGTTCAACAATTGGCAAATACAAATGAAGTAACGATCGTTCAAGCAATAGGGGAATTGAGAAAGTTCGGAAAAGATGCAGTGCCCGTCCTTGTTGAGGCTTTAAAAGAAAAAGGATCTCTGCGGAACATTGCAGCAGCTGTACTTGGTGAATTTGGAGCAGATGCGGGAGAAGCAGCTGAGCCACTAGCGCAGCTATTAGAAAGTGAAGAAGAGGATACAAGAATGGCCGCTGCCATGTCACTCATGAGGATTGGACAGCCTAGCTTGCCATTCCTTCTGGCACTGGCTAAACGTTATGAGGGACCTACTTGTTTCTGGGCATCATGGTGTATCTCTTGGATTGATCCATCAAAAATTGAAAAAAACATGTACGAGTGCTTAAAACAAGAACAAGAAAATCCAACAGGCAGCGTCACTCCTTTTGCTGCAGAGGAAGCATTAGGGAAGATTATTGCTTTTCAGCTAAAGGAAAAGGGGGATAAATAGTGGAAACGCAAAAACTCAATTGGCCTGAGCACCTCCCTTGGATTTTTCCTTCAGATCAAAGGAGTTTATCTGAGGGACAGCAACTTCTATATTTTTGGTCAGTCAACTGTCCGCATTGTGAAGAATTAACCGACCACATTCTATATCGTGTAAATCAGTTGGGTATTCATTTAACCTGTGTCCATGTTCCATATACAGAAGATGAAAAGTCGGTAGATGTTGTTTCAGAATATGCAGAGGAAAAAAATATGACCGCTCCTATTGTGTTGGATCAGGATTATGAGATTGTTGCAAAGTATAAGATTCAAGGGTTACCTAGCTTTTGCCTTATAGATGAAGAGGGAAATTTAATAGATCGGAAAATGGGAGATAGCGGTTTGGAAAAAATATTGAAAAAGATAGAAAAACATTCAATTAGTTAGCAAGTATCAGGGAGGAGAGAGTGTTGTTTCAATCAAACAAAGAATTAAAAAGAAACGCCATTTTTTTCGCTGGGATTGGAGCGGTTTTGTTGGCTTTAATGATACTGAAATGGTTTTCGATTTCAGCAGACTGGGAGCTGACGTTGATTTTTTGGGGATTGGGGATTTTGTTTTATTTGAACCGTGTGATGCGGAAAGAAGAAAGTCATCATTCATCAATTCATTCGTATGAAACCTAGAATGTATATTCTAGGTTTTTTTATTAAATTTACCTTAAAACGCATGTTTTTACATGGGTGTAGAGACCAATTTTTTAAAAGTGTGGTAGGATAAATATGCTTTTATATTTTCCGAAGGAGCTGTCGTGTTGAAGGGATCTAGGGTTGAGTTAATTGATAGTTTACGTGGTTTTAGTTTATTAGGTATTTTGATCGTGAATATGCTTAATTTTCAATATGATTATGATTTTGAGAAAATGTTTGATTCGAGTTTTTGGGGGCAGGAATTCGGCGTTTATCTGACTGAAATATTGTTCCAAGGGTCTTTTTATCCGATTTTTTCCTTTTTGTTTGGGTATTCTTTTATCAAGCTGATTGAATCGACGAAGGCCAAGGGACTAAATACGAATGCCATTGTCGTTCGCCGTGGTTTTGGTCTGATTGTTCTTGGGATGCTGCATTACATCTTTATTTGGAATGGTGACATTCTTCTTTATTATGGAGCTTGTACGTTTTTCTTGATGATGTTTTTGAGCAGCCGGATTAAAACAATGCTGATTTGGTCGGGTGTGTTAGGTGCGTTGTCATTAGTCGTTTTGCCATACATGATGAAATTTGTTTATGGGACTGATGAACTTTTAACCGATGTGTATGCGAAGGGAGCATATGGGGATATTTTGCTCAGCCGGGTTACGGTTGAAGACGATATGCTGATTGTGACCGTCATTCTGGCGATCGTGACCATTACGCTTATGCCGATACTAGGGTTTCTTTTCGGTACGATGATGGTGGGGCCGTTTGCATTGCTAGGTATGGTGATTGGTAAACGAGGACATCTCACGGAAGAAGATCGAGGGATGGCTTATCGCAAAGGCTGGGTCTGGGTCATTGTCGTCGGGCTTGCGCTAAAATGTGCGACGTTCATTGATGCGCCTTGGAGTGAATTCGTTATGATTCTCGGTGGCTATGTACTGGCGATCGGGTATATTCAAGCTTTTATTGTTTTCTACTATTCGAAGGCAGCCGAAGGCCTCAAACGTTTGCTTGCAGGGCTTGGCCGTTTGTCCCTATCAAATTATTTGGCGCAGTCTATCATTTGTACAACGATTTTCTATTCTTATGGACTTGGTCTATTTGGACAGATGGGGTCAATGTTTGGACTGCTGCTGGCTGTCGGACTTTATACAGCACAGCTGTTCATCAGCTATCTCTATTTGAAAAAATGGAGAAGAGGTCCGGTGGAGTGGATGATGGGAAAATGGGTGTATTGGAAATAAATGCTTTATTAAAACGTGAACAGGTAAGGAGTTTACTATTGAGAATAGAGCACTTTAAGACTGTAATCTCCTATGACTCTTTTAGAAATCCTCAAAATTAATTTTTACTAATCATGAGTATTGGAAAAAATAAATATGTATAAATGCTGGTTCAATCTTAATTGAATCTAAGAACTATTCCTACTAGGGTGATGATTGAATTTTATAATTTTCTCTGACACTTATACAGGTCACCGTTATATAACATTCATCCAGTATATTTTAAAGCGGATAGAAAATTTAAAAATCCCATTCAAACTTCTTTTTATTTTTGAGATAATGACATAAAGTTTACATATTTAGAATAAAAAGAGAGGTGGGTTACATGTCACAAATTAAAGCTAATCATGAAAAGGGGAGCTATAGATGGGTTATACTCATAATAGCTACCTTTTCACAAACGTGTGCAACATTTGTAAATTACGGAGTAGGTCCTTTAGCAACATTTTGTCAAGAAATATATAACTTATCACAATTTCAAACAGGTTTAATTGTATCAGCTGTAAATATTGGCCCTATATTTTCTATGCTAATATTCGGTAACATAATGGATAAATACGGTGAGCGGTGGGTTGTAGGAATAGGCTCAATCTTACTAGGACTTACCATGTTAATAACAATTCCTATTAATGAATATGTATACCTTTTGATTGTTCTTGCTTTTGTCGGGGTTTGGTATGGGACGGCTCAACCAGGGGGGAGCAGTGCAATCATCAATTGGTTCCCTAAAAACAAAAACAGAGGACTTGCAATGGGGATTCGTCAAACTGGAATACCACTTGGTGGTGCTTTAGCTTCAACATCCCTACCTTTTTTCTTTTATAATTATGGTTTATCTTCAGTTAAATTAACACAAGCTATTGTAGCAATTGCAGGTGGTATAATCTTTTCAATTTTCTACAAAGATCATGGAATGACTGCGCAAAGACAACAGAATGATCGTTTTTTTGAGAAAATTAATAAGATCAAAGCAAAATCGAGTCTTTATCCAGTATTTTTTATTGGAATGAGTATGATTTCTTTACAATTAATCATATTAGCTCACCTGATGAGTTATCTAAGCAATACCTTACATATATCATTAAGTATTTCTGGAACGTTGTTAAGTGTGGTTTTAATTGGCGGTGCAATTGGACGGATATTGTTAGCATGGATGAGTGACAATTTGTTTAATGGAGATAGAAGTAAGCCATTACAACTTACAATATTATTAACTGTCATTATTTTAATTGTTCTAGTCTACTTTTTGAATTATCTTCCACTATGGGGACTTTATATAATTTGTTTCATTTTAGGTTTTTTAGGAGTGGGATGGTACAGTTTATTTATTGTGCTAATATCTGAAAAAGCAGATAAAGATTTTATTGGATTAACTGTAAGCTTTGGTTTAACTTTAAATCAAATTTTTATTGTGCTGGCACCCTCCCTATTTGGCTTATCAGTGGACTATTTTAATGGATATAAACTACCGTTCTTCCTATTAATATTGTTTATATCAATAGGGGGTATATGGCTTAACTTATCGGAAAGAAACAATAAATGTCAAACACAAAAAGAAACTGAAAACAACCTTTAAAATAGAAAAAAACGCCATAGAATGCTAATTTTCATTCTATGGCGTTTTCACACTCGTTAGTGATTTAAAGCAAGTTTAAAAACTCGATCTTTAACAGGTTCTAGAGTACGGTGATTCCATAAATCAGGTGCTATAAAAATCCGCTGCAACCACCGAATTGGGTTACCTGATTTATCCAAAGTAGGTTTGAAGGCATCTCTTGAATGAAATGTAAATCGATTATTAATATACACTAGACGACCTGGATTAACATCAATACCAAATGAAACTTTACGAATCGCATTTCTAAATTTCTCTAATGATGTAGCTGCTAAGTTATTAATAGGTGCTACCATATCTGGATAAAATGCAGCTGTAACCTCTGGTAAATCAATTGTTCCTTTTATAATTGGTGAAGGACTTGTCTCTTGTAATTCGACCGGCGTTGAAACTCTCCAGCGATACGGGACTTTAATTCGATAAAGAGGCTGACTTAATTGTTCAATATCTTGCTCGGACAAAAGTCTTAATGCTTCCCGTGCGTCAGACAAACGTGTAAGAGGCTTTTTTGGATCGTTATTTACACCTGTAAGAAGTAATCCAGATGGTGAAAAATTATTAGTTCCCATAAACTTTAATGCAGCATTTTCAATATGAAAATCCAACTCATACTCAGAACCAAGTCCTGTATATTCTTTTTTTGCTTTTAGGCTGGGTATTAAGTTATTAACAATATTTTGGCCTTCATGAAACATGGAATAAGGTTCTCCAATTAGTGATCCAATCGCAATTATGAGGTTTTCACTTATAAATCCTGACTTAGCCTCTAGGGGGATATCTTGAGAATCTGGTGTGAATCTAACTTCTTTATCTGTTGGAAGATTTTCAAAAATAATATATGGAGCTGGTTTCAATGAGGTTTTCTGTTGATTGAGAAATTTCACAATTTCTTTCGGAAGAGCTCGCATTGCTGCCATTCGAACTTCTGTTATGTAATCTGTATTTCCTGTTGGATCGTACTGAATCTGATTTAATTCGTTAAATAAAAAGTCTCGTTCCTCATCACTTAGAGTGAAGATAAATGATTTGTTAACAGCATTTTCTTTACTAATTACAGAAGAGTTCATAATTACCAAGCACCTTTCCGTTATTTTGTATAAAGGGATTTATTTCTATAAATCCCAAATATATTTTATTCTAAATTATTGGTATTTTCAATGTTTATAGACAATTTCAGTGAAAAAATATAGGAATATTTATAGGAGAAGTTTTATTACGCATATCTTGATAGTTTAAAAGTAAACGCTAGTTAATAATTACCCTTTTATAGAAATTCCACAAAATGAAGTGCAATAGATTTATAAAGCGCTGAACGTGATATGTGAGTAATCTCACTCCAATCGATTTACACCAGCCATGACAGTGAGTAAAAAATGACTATAAGGGTTTTTATTCGATAAATCGAGCGAGCTTTCTTTTCTTTAATGATTGCAATAAGTTTAAACAAGTCTTTGGAACTTAGACAAATGGTAGGTGTGTACAAGTTGATATTTCTTCATTAAACGCTGATGGAGATCCAACGTTATGATAAGAGGAGGAGTCACCATTTTTCAGTTTTCTAATGACTCCCCTCTTTTTTTATATAAAATTACCTAATACAAACATCATAGTTAATTTTTGTAATCGTAAGCGCTAAGGGGAGCAAGGCCAAATACAGAGCAACAAAAACCATAGACAGTGAAAAATTTAGAGACTAATTTTATAAAGTGATGCCAAGGTAAAACAAAGTTAAAAAAGAATAATTGTTCAGAGATAAGCCCTATTATCAACTCAAGATAAGTGGAGAATTCCACATTACTTATAACAATATGCTCTTTATTTACACTCATTGCTCGTCGAATGAATTCAAATGCAAAAGATAAAAGGACCGCATTGCTTAAGGGCTGTGCGGTTTTTTAATTGCATTCTATTTTAAAAAAATGAGGAGAACATTTTTAAAATGGTTGAATATTATTTTAGTGTGTATATAATGTATATATAGTGTATATACAATATTTTGTTCCAACTATCAGAAAAAAGAGGTTTTTATATGCAAATTACGATTTCAAACTACTCTAAGGAGCCCATCTATGAGCAAATTACGAATCAAATCAAATCGATGATTTTAACGAGTGAGCTGGCGGAAGGCGCGGCACTGCCGTCTATTCGAAAGCTGGCGAAGGATTTACAAATCAGCGTCATCACAACAAAGCGAGCATATGAAGAGTTAGAGAAGGCAGGATTTATTTATTCGATTGTCGGTAAGGGATCATTTGTTGCGGAGCAAAACCTAGAGGTCATGAGAGAGAAAAAATTGAAGGTGATTGAGGAACAGCTTGGAGCAGTTGTCACAAACGGCAAGGAATTAGGCTTATCTTTTGATGAATTGCAGCAGTTATTAAAGTTCTTGTATGAGGAGTGAGATGAGTGGAGCACGTGATTGAATTCAAAGGAGTATCAAAACGATTCAAGGACTTTTCTGTTCAGAATCTTGATTTACAGGTCAAAAAAGGCTTTGTTACAGGGTTTATTGGAGAAAATGGCGCTGGTAAGTCGACCACGATTAAAATGATTATGAATTTGTTAAAACCAGATTCGGGTGAGGTTAAAATTTTCGGTTTAGATTATCGCACCCATGAAAAAGAGATTAAGGAACGAATCGGCTTTGTTTACGATGCTAACGTTTTTTTCCCAGGATTGAATTTAAAAGACATTAAACGAATTGTGGCACCTGCCTATAAACGCTGGGATGACCAGCTTTTTTATCAATATATTGAACAGTTTGGTCTGCCGCTGAATAAAGCGATCAAAACATTTTCAAAAGGGATGCAGATGAAGGCGTCACTTGCGATTGCGCTGTCGCATCATGCAGAGCTGATTATCATGGATGAACCAACTGCTGGGTTGGATCCGGTCTTTAGAAGAGAGCTGCTCGGCACGTTACAAGAATTGCTGATTGATGGAAATCGAACGATTTTTTTCTCGACGCATATGACGACTGATTTAGATCGCATCGCGGATTATATTGCGTTTATACAAAATGGAAGATTGGTCTTTCAACAGTCGATTCACGAGGTAGCGGAGAATTATGCGCTTGTGAAGGGGAGTCTGGATTTGTTGGATCGAGACACAGAAAAGGCGTTTATCCATATTCAGCGTACGGCAGCCGGATTTGAAGCATTAACAGATCGGATTGATGAGGTGAAACTTATTTTTGGGGATGCTGTTGTGATTGAACCGGCGTCGCTTGAGGATATCATGTTTTATTTGAAAGGCGGGGTTGCGCATGTTTCATTTAATTAAGCGTGATGTGATTTTGCAAAAGAAGCAGTTACTTATTTTTATTCCGTTTATCTTGTTTTTTATTTTCATGGATGTCCATCCAGTATTAACGTTTCTAGTCGCTAGTGTCTTCATTCCATTTAACACATATGCTTATGATGAAATGGCAGAAACGAATATTCTCTTAAATTCTTTGCCTTATACACGGAATGAAATTATTGCAGCCCGTTATCTTGGTGCCGTTTTTTATATGGTCATTGCGATCGGGCTGACAAGTGCTGCTTTCTTTAGTTTTGGGAAGCTGTTTTCGATAACGGATATTGCTCTTGGCAGCGGGTTGTTTTTATTGTTTGCGGCGTGTACGTTTCCATTATTTTATATCTTAAAGCCTGGTTATATCACAACGGTAGTGCTCATTGGCTTTATCCTATTATCTACTATGGGACCGCCTGTTTTTCTCTATTTAGCAGAGCAATTCAGTGGAATCACTGATTTTATCATGAATTTATCGATCCCTATTTTATATACGGGGTCAACTGTACTGATTATGCTCATCTACTTGCTGTCTTGGGGACTTTCTACTGCGATTTACCAGAGGAAAGTGTTTTAAATCAGATGATCACATCATTTATAGAGAATCATTCATTTTGAGGTAGGCCTTTCAAAATGGATGATTCTTTTTTTTGCATCCGGTGAAATTGACATACAGAAGAAAAGAGGTTATTGTTAATTAACATAATGTTAATTATTTTTAACATATTGTTAAAAAAATCTTCCTTTAAGAAAGGAATTTGAAATGGAGATTAAAAATAGAATTAAGGTATTACGGGCAGAAAAAGACTGGACACAAAAGGATTTGGCAGAGAAGTTAGGTGTGACTCGTCAAACTGTGGCAGCGATTGAAAATGGTAAATATTCTTTGTCCTTAAAACTAGCATTTCAAATTGCGAGAACATTTGAAGTTGATTTATATGACGTATTTCAAGAGGTCGACAAGGAGGAACAACGATGATGACGACGATCATACTTTATTCTCTGATTATCCTTTCTATCTTAAGTACGGCCTTTCAATATAAGAAAAGCCGTGAATATAAGCAGGATGAACGGGGTCAATTTATTTTAGCGAAAGCCGGAAGTTTTTCTATTGTAGGTGTTGCTTTAGCTTATCTATTAGTTGTTATCATTCAATCTTTAGTCCATCAATTTTCATCTCCAACAGAGTGGTTTTATATAGCGATTACTTTTATGTATGTATCAAGTGTTTGCGCAAATACAATCGGTATCATCTATTGTGAAAGAAAATATTAATTTTCATCGATGGATGTAAGCTAGAGTTCTTCATCATGAAGGGAAGAGAAAACCAATGAAAAAAATATTGAGAATCATGCTGATATCTATATGTACCATTATCACGGTCATGGTTGTTTTTCTAGCTACTGTTTATTTTGTAAACCTCATTAGTAATGAACGGGAGAAGGGGAAAATAGAAGCTTATGGGCAAAAGGTCTTGGTGGATGGGAAGCAAATGAATGTGCTCATTCAAGGCGATGGGAAAGAAACGATTGTACTTCTGCCAGGCTATGGAACTGCTTCGCCAGTGCTAGATTTTAAGCCGCTAGTAGATGAATTATCACCTTATTATAGAGTCGTAGTAATTGAACCATTTGGCTATGGTTTAAGTGACGATACAGATAAAGCACGGACAAGTCAAAACATTGTAGATGAGATTCATGAATGTTTGCAGAAGCTCAACATTAATGAGTATACGTTGATGGGGCATTCGATTTTTGGCATTTATGGATTAGAATATGTGAATCAATATGAAAAAGAAGTGAAAGCATTTGTTGGAATTGATAATAGTGTTCCTAAGCAGGAAACGGATGAATTGCCGGTTTCCAGTTTGCAACTGCTCAATCAATCTGGCCTTTACAGATTGTTATTGAAAGTGAATCCAGATCAACTGGTGATGCCTAAAGTAGATGATCGAACGAAAGATCAGATTAAAATGCTGACCTTCCGAAATTTCATGGATGAAAGCCAAGCTAGTGAGGCAGATAACTTTAGAAACAATTTTAAAAACGCTCAACGCCTACATTTTCCTAAAAAGCTCCCTGTAGTTTTCTATCTAGCAGATCAAACGGAGAAAGAAACACCAAACTGGAAACCAATGCATGAAGAGCTATTGAAAAATGTAGATCACGGCAAAGTAGTTACTTTCAAAGGCGGCCATTATTTGCATCATACGAAATCAAAGGAAATTGCAGCTGATTTTAGAGAGTTTCTATCTAACAACGAGAGTCATCGTTAGTAATATACCATCCCGGCATCATCTAGTGACCCAAGTTAAAAAATAGAGACCGTGTGAGCGGTCTTTTTTTATATAAAGAACCTATATTGACAGTTTATCATGAAGTAGATTAAAATACATACCAACGGTCGGTATGTAAAAGGAGGCGTTTTATTTGGCCAGAAATAAATATCCAGAAAAGACAATCCAGCAAATTTTAGATGTGTCGACGAAGCTGTTTCAGGAAAAAGGATTCGAAAAGACGAGTTTGCAGGATATTATCCATGAATTGAACATGTCTAAAGGGGCTATTTATCATCATTTCAAATCGAAGGAAGAAATATTACGTGCCGTGATGGAGAGGCAATTTCGTCATGCGACTGAGAAGCTTGAAGATCTGATTAAGCATACAGAAGCAGCGCATGCAAAAGAGAAGCTGCAGCGTATTTTAGAGCAGCTAGTGGCAGATCCAAAATCTCATTCGATTGATGGGATCTTGGTTGACCAGATCAAAAACCCGCAATTTGTGGTTGAAGGGATGAAGGCAGGAGTCAATCAGGATGCGCTTAAAATCAAACAGCTGATTCTTGAAGGAATTGATGATGGTTCGATGACAACTGCATTTCCTGGTGAAGTGGCAGAAGTGTTTATGCTTCTCGTGAATATATGGCTGAACCCAACGTTATTTGCTCGTGATGAGCAGGAAACTAGTCAGCGTTTACTGTTTTTACAACAGATGATGAAAGGTCTCGGAGTGGATGTGGTGAGTGATCTATTTATTCAAAAGGTCACAGCGCATTATGCTGGGATTGGTGGATATGATCAGCATGGAACCTAAATGGCCAGAAAAGAGTCAAAAGCAAAATTCATTTCATAGGAGGATCCCTTATGCTTCACTTCGTAAAACTTGAGCTAAGAAAAAGTCATATGAAACATTATATTCAAGCTAGTATGATTATCAGTATTGTACTGCTGGTGTTTATTTATTTTGTCGCGTTTGTTGCACAGGTTGAACAGGAAATAGGTTTTCAGCAATATCCGAATATCTATTTGTTGACGAGTATAGTATGGATGATCTTTTTTTCGATCGTCACAGCCATGATGTATTGTCGAGTAATAGTGACCGCATTGAAAGAACATGAATCTCATTCATTAAGTATGAAGTCATCCCTCCTTTCGAGAATGGTTTGGATGCTGTGCTTTTCTACAATTGTCATGCTGTGTAGTATCATTCCTTCATTTGTTGTGTTTAGTGTCACTGAAACATTCTTCCCTATAGTTCAAGATGCGCTGACAGCTGATGTGATGTTCACTGTGATCAAAACGTACCTAGTGTTTACTTGCTGTATCAATGGAATTGGCATGATTGCGATGAGAGTGGGGGTAATGAAGAGGTCTACTTTCATGACCATTCTGACTGCGATTGTTCTATGTGCTGTTTTAGGAAACGTATTAATCGCTGTTTATGGAAATGATCAAATGAATGTCATTTTGTCAGGAGTCATGATGATAGCGGTCCTCATTGTGATCTTGGAGTTATGGGGCCGCATGACCCGGCTTCAAGCGAGATAAGCGAGTATACAAGGAGGGAGACATATGGAGCATACGATTCAAATTGAAGAATCGGTCGTAGAATTATCGTTGGATTGGTTGCTCGGAGAGGTGTGTATTCAACACCATGATCATCCTTATCTCATCATTCGTCAAACGACCAATCAAGTGTTTCCAAAGCGTTATTTGATGCATCATCAGGTAAAAGATGGACGACTGTTCATTCAAGATAGACGAAAAAAAATACTCAGCTTTGGGCTTCAACTTTATAAAACTGATGTCGCTATTTTTCTCCCTAAACAACAATTACAGTCCATTTCCATTCGTTGTAAAGGAGCAAATCTTCAGGCAGAGAGATTGAAGGTGGAAAATGCCTCTTGTCATTTAACGTCTGGAAAAGCAATGCTATCAGGTGAAATCAAGCATCTTCATTTAGAGACAGTAGGTGGGCTTATTTCTAGTCGGCAACTGACCGCAAAAAGATTATTACTGCACGCCACATCGTCAAAAGTTGAGTTGTCGGGTGCCTTTTCTGACGTTGATCTGCATGTAACAGGTAGAAGGATGCAGATTCATTCTACAAACATGCTAAATTCACTTAAATCTACTTCAACTGGAGCAAATGTTAAAGTGACGATACCGGAAAATGATGGGTTTACTTGTTATGTAAAGAAAAGATCCGGTGCTTTCCGGAATGACTTTTCTTGTCATCGAGAGAAGGACAAAATGGTGCATAAAAATGGACTGCGATCCTTTGAGGTTGATATAAGAGGCGGTCAGTTTCTATTAAATAAGCGAATATAGGATTTTGCTTAATCTGGTTCAAGGAATATCCAAATCTTCTTGGGTTTCTTAAATAAAGAAAGTCTAATTTAGAAAACTGGGTGATGAGATGAACTATAAGTTGTTTTTTACAATTAAAGGATATTAATCAAAGTGCATGTTGGTAATAAAGAATTGTGGGTGCAAGGTTATAAACATTAGATCGTTAAGTACTATCGAAAAAAGAGATTGTTAAGAAATAAATAACATTTTTCAATCTAATATATTTTAGTATGTATCTATTTTTATATATAATACAGGTAATTAGTATCTAATTGAAGTAAATTCTAAAAATTATATTGATTACCATTTTTTGAAGTGATATCCTTTTGTTAGAGGGGGATAAAAAGGGGAGAATTATTAATGGTCAAGAGTACAAAGAGTCAAACACTATTACTTATAATAGTCGCAACAGTAGTTTCTTTAATGTTCGGTTTAATGGCAACACAATTAGCAGCCGCACCTGCTGCAGAGATTCAAACAACTTTCAGTATGCTGGCTACGAAACTAGGAATTAGTCAAGCAACTGCAGGAGTAGTTATTGATATGATAGCAGGCGGTTCAACTTTATGGACTATCGTAGCAGCTGTTGCTGGCCTAAGTGGTGCAGGTTTAATTGCAGTCGGAGGAATTACCGCTATCAAAGCAGTTATTAAACAAAACGGAAAAAAATTCGCTGTATCTTGGTAAAGTTTAAATAATATTTTCATCCCCCTCTTCTCTCGTAAAAAGAAAGGATTAATATTTATGTTGAAAAAAGTCGCAACTCTATCATATTACACAAACTTAACAAATATTAGAAAATTTCTTGTCGATTGGTCTATTAATAAATATACTCCTTCTCAAATAATGAGAATTTTTGTGCTTATGTTAGTTTTTCTATCATTCGGACTATACATTGTGGCTTTCTCTGTTTCAAAAATCATTGAGGGTAATCAGGATCTAACATCTATTATTAATCTTGCAATATTATATATGCTCATTATAACATTGTATAACTCATTAAATTTCTTTAATAAGCATCAGTCAGTTTTTTTCTATGATTCTAGAAAGAGTTTACTACAGATAAAAGATTTTAGAGTTATTAGAGTAATTTCAACGATCTATTTTAATATTCTGAAAAGTTCAATTTTATTATGGTGCGTCTTTTTCACACCAGTTTATTTAGGTGTATACACTATAAATATGAATTTTAATCCAATCTTTTTGATTATCTATTTCCCGCTGTTTTTATGCATTTATGCATTGTTAGTTATGATAATTACATACATAAGATTTATTATATCTAAATTATTTTACTTGAAGGCTTTAAATATGTTGAATAGTCTAGTGATATTTGGAATTTTAGGGTGTGTGTCTTTACTTGCTCCTTATTATATTATTTCATTTTTATTAAATTATAAGAATATTTTTAGTGAAGTAAATGAAATGATAAGAACAGTAAGTTTATTGCCAGATATATTTAATGTATACAGAAATGTTTTTTTAGAAACTACGATAAATATTTGGATAACTGCAGGCATTGCACTTTTTTTAAGTATTGTTTTTTTGCATATTTTATGGGTTAAAACACTTAATTCATGGGATCTAATTAATTATTATGACATGAAAATGGGTAGAGAGGTGAAGTATAAGAAGCCGTTATTTGCTAAGCATAAAAACAACTTTTTTCAAAAAGATTTGCTTCATATACTTCGTGCTAATTCATGGTTCATTGGACATCTTGGCAAAACTATTATAGGTGTTTTATTCTTTGTTGGTGCGGCTATACCTTTTATAGACCATTATATTTCAAAGAGTAGTTCAATAGGGATAATCGCTGCTGTGTCGGCTTGTTCCTTTGCTGTATTCCAAATTGTAGGGGATTCTTTACGTATGGTTTTAGGAGTAGATGGAGAATCTAAAAATTTGCACCTGTTTATTAATAGAAATTTTACAATTTGGGATTTAGTTCGTGAAAAATGGAAAGTATATTGTATCTTCGTGTTATTTATAAGTTTTATATCACTTATTGTATTAAATTTCTTCTTGAAAGTTAATTTGAATACACTTATTTTATCATTGATTATTGTGATAACGTATGGAGGATTAAGCGGATTATTTCAAATATCTACTACCGGCCTTTATCCTAGGATAAACTGGGAACATGAGTATGAAATAGGTGAATCACATAAAGCAAGCTTTTTAAATAACTTATTAAACAATGGAATTACGATTCTATATACATTTTTCATCGGTGCATTATTTATACTAACTGAATTCGTCAATGTGAATTTAACAATCAATTTGGTATTAATATTAAGTTTTAGCTTGTTTGTTATTTGTGTACTTGTATTCATGATTACTGTTACATTTTTAAAAAGAGTAACAATAAAGGAAGTGTTTTTAGATCGTGATTGAAATAGTAAATGTTTCGAAATCCTATGATAAAAAAAGCGTTTTGAAAAATATTGATTTAAAAATTGAAAAAAACATGATATATGGCCTTGTGGGTACAAATGGAGTAGGGAAAACTACCCTACTTAAAATAATAGCTCAACTTTTGAAACCAAATGATGGGGAAGTTATATTCGACAGCAACAATAAAGTAAGTTTTGTTCCAGATAATGCTTCATTATATGAATATTTAACAGGTCAAGAGTATTTACTTTTCTCTGCAGCAATGTTTGAAATTCCAAAAGAAACAAGAGAAAAAATTGTATTTGATTTATTAAAATTATTTAATTTAGAGGAAGCAAAACATAAGTTAATTCAAACATATAGTAATGGCATGAAACAAAAAGTTTCAATTGCTTCAGCGATTATTAGTGACCCGGATATGATTATTTTAGATGAGCCTTTAACAGGTGTAGATCTAATTAATTCGAAAATTATTAGGAGTTATATTCAAAAATTCTCAGAAAAAGGAATAGTTATTATCTCCACGCATTTATTAGAATTAGCTCATTCACTTTGCGACAAGATTGGAATACTTCATAATGGAACAATAGTTGATGAGTTTATTTGTAAAGAAATGAGCTTGAGTGAAATGGAACATTACATAACCACTATATATTTGGATAAAGAGACCGTAAGCATGACTAGGGAAGTGTAGAAAGACTATGTTAAATATTAAAGGCATTATCATAAAAAATAAGGCCTTAATCATTTGTTCTTCTTTATTATTTTTAATTGGTGTGATAGCAGGTTCTTTCATGACTCCAACTTTAATTGAACAAAATAAATTAATAGAGCCTAATAGTTTATCACATCTATTCATCAATAATTTACTAGCAATATTGTTTATAGCTTCTGGTTTTTTTACTCTAGGGATAGGTACAATTGTATTTGTTGCGATTAATAGCCTTACTATTGGATTGAGTATAAAAGAGAGCCATTATTTAGGTAAGTCCTTTTTTGAGATATTCTTTAAAATAATCCCGCATGGTATATTCGAAATTCCAGCACTAATATTGAGTGGAGTTATAGGTTTTAAAAGTATCATGTTTTTGATTGAATATATGGGGCATTCTATTAACTTTAAAAGTCTTCTGAAAAAATACATTAAGGAAATTTCAACTCTTTTCTTTATAATAATTGTTTTGTTATTTATTTCAGCTTTAATAGAATGGTATATAACACCAAGAATTTTTTGAGGTGAACATATGAAGAATCGTTTATTAACCATACTGACAAATATACTGCTTGTTTTAGCTGTCATTTTATTGTTGAGTTTAGACAAAAAAGTGATTGGGATCATACCATTACTAATAGCAATCTTACTTTTTTCTTTTCAATTTTTATTAACTATTAAAAATAAAATGATAAGAATAGCTTTTATTTCGTTTCAAAGCATACTCTTAGTAATACTAATTTATTTTGTAGTTAAACAAATGTTATAGGAGTAATAACTATGAATTTAACAAAAAAAACTGTGGTATATTTACTAGGTATAATGATAAGTTATGTTTTGTTTTATTCCAGCGTGTTTCATAATCTTGATAATATTTTAAATTCAATTTTAGAAACACAGGGAGTTTCTAGTGGAATTGTGATAGCTGTAGGTGTTTTTAATTTATTTACAATTTATATTGGGATTCTTATTTATTCACTGATTGGTTATGTATTCGGTAGGATAAGTTATTTAGATTTAACTAAAAAAGAGTTTCTTTATATTTTTACTGTGACTATGTTTTTGAACACTTTAGTTCATGTACCGTTGGCTATCGCTAATTTCTTTTCAGAAGGAAGTACAATTATTCTCAGTAACCAAAATTATTGGTTCATTGTCTTCAATCCTTTTCTTCTTTTAGCTACAATCGCATTATTTAAAATGTTAAAGAAAAGAAAGGCATCTTTTTCGAAAGCGATAGGATTTTGTGGAGCCTATTGGATTATTCAAATTACAGGCGCTATTATTTCTAAAATGATGTTGAGTATTTAATAGTGTTTTTATTTAAAAATACGTATTTAGTGCATTATCTCTAATGGATTAAATACGTATTTTTGTGATTTAGAACTTTCTAGAGTCTTAACTTCAAATTAAAAGAGGTTTGAAAGATTAAGCAAATGAATTCAAAATGTATTAGTTTGCTAGTGTGCCTGTCACAAGAAGATTTTTATATAAAAATAGAAAAATTGAAGGTAATTAATTTCGCAATATTCCGTTAATAGTGTTTCTCTCAAAAAAACAATTGTTTTTTAAGGGTAGATTTATTATGATAATATACATCGAAAGATTGATGTTTCTCAATCAGAATGAACATTCTGATTTTTATTTTTTATGTTGTTTGTTGATGAGGGGGAAGAAAAGTGGCTCAAAAGGAATTAAAGAGAGGGTTAAGTGCCCGCCATATTCAAATGATCGCACTTGGCGGCACGATTGGTGTTGGCTTATTTATGGGGTCAGCCAAGGCCATTCAATGGACAGGTCCATCGGTTCTTCTCGCGTACGCAGTATGTGGTATCTTTATCTTTTTTATTATGCGTGCGATGGGAGAAATGTTGTACGTTGAACCGAGTACAGGTTCATTTGCTACATTTGGTCATCAATATATTCATCCGCTTGCGGGGTATATGACAGCTTGGAGTAACTGGTTCCAGTGGGTCATTGTTGGGATGTCGGAAATTATTGCCGTAGGCGCTTATATGAAATATTGGTTTCCGGAGCTGCCAGCGTGGATTCCAGGATTAATTGCGATGATTATTTTGGGAGCGGCCAACTTGATTTCGGTTAAATCGTTCGGTGAGTTCGAATTTTGGTTTGCAATGATCAAGATTGTGACGATTATTTTAATGATCATTGCAGGTCTAGGCATTATTTTCTTTGGATTTGGAAATGGCGGGACGCCTATTGGCTTGTCTAATCTGTGGGCGCACGGCGGGTTCTTTACAGGTGGATTTACCGGATTCTTGTTTGCGTTGTCGCTCGTCATTGCTGCCTATCAGGGTGTAGAGCTGATTGGGATTACAGCAGGTGAAGCACAAAATCCAGAAAAGACGCTGACCAATGCCATCAAAAGTATCATCTGGCGTATTTTGATTTTCTATATCGGTGCGATCTTTGTCATTGTGACAGTGTATCCTTGGGATCAGCTGAATACCCTTGGCAGTCCATTTGTGGCGACGTTTGCGAAAATTGGGATTACAGCAGCCGCTGGTATTATTAACTTTGTCGTCATTACAGCAGCGATGTCCGGCTGTAATAGTGGGATTTTCAGTGCGGGACGTATGCTTTATACATTAGGTGTGAATGGACAGGCGCCTGCTTTCTTCACCAAAATTTCGAAGAATGGTGTGCCGTATTTTGGGACATTCGCTGTGCTGATTGGTCTAGCGGTAGGAGTTGTCCTCAATTATGTTGCGCCACCAAACATTTTCGTCTATGTGTATAGTGCGAGTGTACTTCCTGGTATGGTGCCATGGCTTGTGATTTTGATTAGTCATATCGGCTTTAGAAAGGCGAAGGGATCTGCGCTTGATCAGCATCCATTCAAAATGCCGCTAGCGCCGTTTTCTAATTATCTTACAATCGGTTTCTTACTAATGGTGCTTGTATTTATGCTCATTAATCAGGATACGCGTATTTCTCTGATTGTGGCAATTGGGTTCTTAATTGTAGTAGCGCTTAGCTTTTATGTTTTTGGGATCGGGAAACGAAAGCCGATCGAAACAGCTTCTTCTGATCAAACGGTAAAATAATCAAAGGCCTTGCGGGATGGGACCGCAAGGCTTTTTTTGTTTAGAGTGAAGCTTTTACACGGTTAAAGACATCTGGAAAGTTGGTGAAAAGACCGGTGACGCCGTATTGCAGTAAACGGGTCATGTCGGCTTCATTGTTGACCGTATATGGGTGGAGGAGGAGTCCGTGGCTTCTGACCTGTTGTACGTTTTCAAGTGTCAATGCTCTGAAATTCGGTCCGACACCCACTGCATAAGATTTGATGAAATCGAGCTGATCATCTGTGATGGACGTCATTTGGGTTCTGTCTAAAAGCTGTACTTTTGGAAGGCGTGGAGCTAATGTCTGTAGCTTTAGCAGGCTGTCTTGACTAAAGGATTGGATAATGACCTGCCCTTTTCTTGTGTGTTTCCCGAGGAGGTGATGTTTTTTTAGGGTCGCCAATAGCTTTTCTTCCATTTGCGGATAGATGTCTGGTTTTTTTGTTTCAATATAATAATTTTCTCGTTTGCCGAAATAGCGCAGCACTTCATCTAATGTGAGGACTCGCTGTCCGATATAGTTGGCATTTTGTCTGTCGGGATTGACTTCATTAAACCAAGTACCGGCATCAAGCTGTTTGATTTCGGCAAGTGTGAGGTCTTTGACCCAGCCTGTTCCGTTTGTGGTGCGGTCAACGGTTTCATCGTGCATGACGATGAGATGTCCATCCTTTGTCATTTGAAGGTCGAGTTCGAGGTAATCCGCATTCATCTTTGTGGCGAGTTTGTAAGAAGCCAGGGTATGCTCTGGTGCATACCCTGATGCTCCGCGATGTGCAACGGTTAGAATACGATCTGGAGATAAAAGATGTTCATGTGCCGATACGGTGGCCGGCACCCACGCAATAGACAGTAAAGCAAAAGAGAGCAACAAGAAAGCAAGTAATCTACTTTTCTTCATATTTTATCCTCCTTTAACGGTAACTGTCTTCATCATAAGAAATAGATGTAAAGGGCATGTTGGGTGGATATGAATCTTTTATATGATTTTCATTAAGCCTGTTCTACGCGCTTCCCTGTATTCCATGTCATCGCTAGGAAGACAATCGCAAGTACACAAGAACCAACCAATAAAATAAAGCCTCCTGTCCAGTCGTAATGGTCCACGACGACGCCCATCATCGCATTGGCGAAGGCAGAGCCGCCAATATAGCCGAAGAAGCCTGTGAGTCCAGCCGCAGTGCCAGCCGCTTTTTTCGGAGCGAGGTCAATGGCTTGAAGTCCAATGAGCATGACAGGTCCGTAAATTAAAAAGCCGATGCTGATGAGGGCGATGTTATCGACCATTGGATTGCCAGCAGGGTTTAACCAGTAAACAAGCACCGCAATTAACACCCCAGCCATAAAGAGGACGCCTGCTGGTGCACGGCGGCTTCTAAAGAAGCGGTCACTGATCCAGCCGCACAATAATGTGCCAGGAATGCCTGCATATTCATAAAGAAAATATGACCAGCGCGAATGCTCTGGTGAAAAGCCCTTTGCTTCTGTTAAGTAGGTCGGCGCCCAGTCCACGACACCGTAACGGACGAAGTACACAAAGACGTTGGCAATGGCGATATACCAAAGGAATTTATTGTTGAGTACATACTTAAATAAAATCTCTTTCACTGTTAATTCTTTTTCTTGATCTTCATATTGTTGTGCCGGATAGTCATTGCGATATTCCTCAATTGGCGGAAGACCAGCGGATTGCGGGGTATCCCGGACGAGAAGAATGATCACGAAGGAGACGATAATAGCAATGATGGCAGGGAAGAAAAAGATACTTTTCCACGTCGCAAACAGCACGATCCCTAAGGTGATGAGCGGTGCAAGAATTCCCCCGCCAATATTGTGAGCGACGTTCCAAATGGACATTTTTGTTCCACGTTCACTAACCGAAAACCAATGCGCCATCGTCCGTCCGCATGGCGGCCACCCCATGCCCTGGAACCAGCCGTTTAAAAACATGAATAAGAACATGATCCATACACTTGACGTCACCCATGGAAATGAGACAAATAGGATATTGATAAGGGCTGAAAGAAAGAGTCCGGTGGCTAAAAAGTATCTTGGGTTACAGCGGTCTGAGATCATCCCCATGATGAATTTACTAAAGCCATAGGCGATAGAGACAGCTGCGAGTACAAAGCCTAATTCACTTTTCGTGAACCCTTCTTCCTGTAGATAAGGAATAGCAAAAGCGAAATTTTTTCGTAGCAAATAGTAGCCCGCATACCCGATAAAGATGCCTAAAAAGACTTGCAGCCGCAGCCGCTTATACGTCTCATCTGTCTTGGCATCATCGAGCCTGTCGATATGCGGAGCGGGTTTAAACCATTTGAACATAAAGATCCTCCTCTTGTCGTTGTCCGATTGACTGAAGCAAAAGTACGAGATCAGCGTTTGATCTTGTACTTTTTAAGAGACAAAAGAATTGATAACGCTTTCTTTTGTACTCCCATCATATCGGATGGAAGAGACGTTTATGATGAGGCTTTTGTCATTATTTTGGAAAAATAGTTCATCAAGTAACGAAAAAAAATCCGCACAATGGCGGATTTTTCTTAGCTGTTACAGAGACACATTAATTTTCGCAGATTTCTTTAGTTTTTCAATTTCTTTTTGTACTTCTTTCTGCTTTTCTTGGGATTCTAGCTGTTTTTTAATTTGTGATTTAACCTCTTTGTACTCTGGTGCTTTTTGCTTTTGTTTTTTCATTTCATCCGCGTATTGATCATAGTACGCTTTAACATCCTTTTCAGAGACGGAGGCTGATTTGATTTCTTTGTCGACATACTGGCTGTATTTGATGCTGTCGGCAATGTCACTTTTCAGCTGATCCATTGTGAGTCCGCTTTTCTTAAGGGCTTCTTCAAATTGAGCGTTGTCTTTGAATTGTTTCTTTTCTTCTTTTAGCTGTTTATCTACCTGCTTGTCAGAGGCTTTGATGCCTTTCTTCTCAGCATCTTGCAGGATAAGCTCTTGACCTACGAGCGCATCAATGGTTTGTTTCTTAACTGCTTTTGCGCCTTCTTTAGATGTTGGGTCTTGCCCAGATTGCTGAAGCTGTCCTTGAATGGTTGATAGAGCGCTATTATATTCATTACCTGTTATTTTGTCTTGGTTGACGGTCGCAACGACCTTTTGATCATCGATTTTTTGTGCGTCTAATTTCTTTTGCATCTCTTCCATTTGCTTTTGCTGTTCTTTTTGGTCAGCCTGTGTTGTTTCCTTGTTTTTGGCTGCATCGTTTTGCTTATCTTGTTTGGCATCGTTTGACGAGCAGGCTGCAAGCCCAACAGATAACAGACAAGCGATGAGTGTGTATGATACCTTTTTCATCATTTTCTCTCCCTTCGGTATGAGAACATCTAGTGCGCATTCTAACCGTTTTTTAGGAAAAATAAAACCGTACAGACAATTTGTTAGCGGATTGACATGTTTTTTATCTGTTTGTCCTCATTTTGTCTTCTCATAGTCATCTTATGACAGACTCAATCGTGGAATAATTGTTCCATCGCTTCGTCGATATTGGTGATTGGCTGGCGGCAGCTGTAGTTTTCACAAATATACACGGTGGTTTTGCCATCGATCGTTTTGTAATCTTTTGTAAAGGGCGCGAGTTTTGCTAATTCCTCCCCTGTTTCGGCAGTCAATATGATATCAAAGGGCATGAATCGTTTTTGAAGCGCCTGTAAAAGCTGTTCTTTTTGAGGGTCGCCGTTTTTCCCGAGAATGATGATTTCTCTTTTCGTTGCATATTGACCGAGGAGCCCTTGCAGAAACGCTGTGTGCCCGCTTGGATAGGAAGAGACATCGACATAAAAGGCTTTGAACATTTGCTCTAATGTGTCCAGCCAATCCTGACGTCCGGTCAGTCTGCTTAGCATGAGAAGCTGCTTGAGTGCGGTGCTGTTACCAGAAGGCATGGCGCCGTCGTATACTTCTTTTTCTCGAACGATGAGCGCTTCCGCATCTGATCCTGAGAAGAAAAAGCCCCCTTTTTCCTTATCCCAAAACAGCTCAAACATGTTCTCGGCAATGGCTGTCGCTTTTTTCAGCCATTCTAATTCAAAGGTCGCTTCGTATAAAGACATATACGCTTTTAGCATATGCGCATAATCCTCGATAAAGCCGAGATGCTTTACGTCTCCTTCTCTATAGCGGACCATGAGCCGCTCATGTTGGACGAGGTGTGTTTCTAGAAAAGACATCGCCTGTTTCGCCATACGGATCGCTTCCTCTGCACCAAATACCCTTCCTGCTTTGGCGAGCGCAGAGGCCATCAGTGCATTCCATGATGTGAGCACCTTGTCATCGACAAGCGGTGCAGGTCGCTGCTGTCTGACAGATTGTAAAATGTGCCGGGCTTCTTGCAGCTTAGACTGTAGCGTATGGTCATCAATCGAAAAAGAGGCTTTAATGTCATCAAAAGAGGTTGAAATGGTATGAGGGATGTTCGCCCCTTCAAAGTTCCCCTCTTCTGTGATGTGATAGACAGCGCAGAATAATGCGCCGAGATCCTCGCCTAAATGAGTCATGATCTCATCTTTTGACCAAACGTAATATTGTCCTTCTTTCCCCTCAGAATCTGCATCTATCGCTGAATAAAAGGAGCCGCCCGGATTCATCATATCTCGCTTGATAAAGTGGATCAGGCGGTGGACAAGCTTTTTATATTCAGGTTGTTGAGTGAGCTGATACGCTTCTGTGTAGGCTTCCATCAGCAAGGCGTTATCATACAGCATTTTTTCAAAATGAGGCACAAGCCATTTTTCGTCTGTTGAATAACGAGAAAAGCCTGAACCGACATGGTCGTATATACCGCCATTTGCCATTCCATCTAACGTTTTTGTGACTGCATAGAGCGCATTTTCCTGCCCAGTCCATTCGTAATAGCGCATCAAGAATGAAAGCATATGAGGTGCAGGAAATTTTGGCGCAGAGCCGAATCCGCCGTGCAGCGTATCAAAGCTACTCATGAGCTGATAATAGGCTTTGTGGATCGCCTCTTGGGTGAGCGTATTTTCCGTCTGCCCTGCTGCTTTGATCCGCAGATTATTTGTCGCCTTCTCTGCCAATGATTCGATATGATCGCGATCGTTATGGTACGCATCCAGCAATTGTGTCAGTGCCTCGATGAAGCCAGGACGCCCGTAAGCACTTCTCTTTGGAAAGTACGTCCCCGCATAAAAAGGCTTTTGATCAGGCGTGACAAACACGTTGAGCGGCCAGCCGCCTTGCCCCGTCATCATCTGACAAACAGACATATACATCGAGTCGATATCTGGACGCTCCTCACGATCGACTTTGATTGAAATGAAATGCTCATTTAAGATGTCAGCAACTTGCTGATCTTCGAAGCTTTCGTGCGCCATGACGTGGCACCAGTGGCAAGTGGCATAGCCAATACTGACAAGCACGGGTTTATTTTCACGCTTGGCTTTGTTGAAGGCTTCTTGCCCCCACGGGTACCAGTGAACTGGGTTGTAAGCGTGTTGAAGGAGGTAGGGTGATTTTTCAGTGATGAGTGAGTTGGGTGTTTGGTTGTTTGGCATGGGTCACCTGCTTTCTAAATGTTTTTTCGTATTTTCTTTTCTCCATTTAATATATCAGATTGCTGAGGCACGTCATAACTTGTCTGTAAGGTATTCCTAAAATGAAAAAAACAAGGGCTATAAACCCTTGATCGATTCTTTATTTCATCTTTAACTACTTCAATTGTAATGTTTTAACAAGATGGCTGAATTATGTCCTCCAAAACCAAAAGAATTGGATAGCCCGTATTTCAAAGGAAGCTGTCTCGCTTCTAATACAACGTCTAAGTTGCAATCTGGATCTTGCTTCTCTACATTAATAGTGGGTGGAATCATTCCTCGTCTCAAACTTTCCACTAAAGCAATGGCTTCTACTCCACCGGCAGCACCAAACATATGCCCAGTCATTGACTTGTTCGCCGTTGTTGGAATTTCACGGGAACGTTCACCAAATAATGTCTTAATAGCTAGAACTTCTGAACGATCCCCTACTTGAGTACTTGTTGCATGAGCGCTAATAACATCGATTTCATCTGTTGATATATTTGCACTTCTCAATGCTTTTTTCATGGCTAAGTAGGCACCCTTACCTTCTGGGTGTGATGCTACCATATGATGAGCATCTGAACTAGCTCCGTATCCCACTACTTCACATAGTATCGGCGCATCTCTAAGAATAGCGTTTTCTAATGATTCTAATACTAAGATACCTGCACCTTCACTCATAACAAATCCATCTCTATCTGTATCAAATGGACGGCTGGCTCGACTTGGATCTTGGTTTCTAGTAGATAGTGCATGTGCGTTTCCAAAACTAGCTAAAGATATCTGTGAGACGGCAGCTTCTGCTCCACCGGCAAATATAATATCTGCATCATCATTTCGGATCGCATTGAAAGCTTCACCGATAGAGGTGTTCCCAATAGAACAAGCAGTGACTGGTGACATTGATGGCCCTTGTGCTCCTAATTTTATGCTGATTTGGGCCGCAGCTGCATTTGAAATCATCATGGGTACAAGACTCGGGCTTACTCTCGAGGGGCCTCGTTTATCTAATACATTCACATTATCAACAAGCGATTGGATGCCCCCGATTCCTGAACCAACATATACGCCTAAACGTTCAAGATCAACATGGTCTAACTGTAATTTTGAATTTTTTAATGCTTGTTCGGCTGCTGCTAAGGCAAACTGACTAAAACGATCTAATCGTTTTGCTTCTTTTCTCCCCAATATTTCATCTGCATCGAAATCACGAACGATTCCAGCTATTTTTGTTTTATAATCAGTCGTATCAAAAGAATCAATGAGAGATATTCCCGATTGTCCTTTCACTAGTTGATTCCAAAAGCTATCTATATCATTTCCTAGTGGAGAAATAACTCCCATTCCAGTAATGACAACTCTTTTCATGATCATTCCCTCCTTGTTTTTATTAACTTTAGCCATTGTGTTATCCTATTACAAGTTGTTGTTTATCCTAGTATAATTAATAATATTTTAAAGGGAGCTCTTTATGAAACCTGAAACAAGACTTCAAGCATTATCAGAATTTCTCAAAAATCAGCGTTCGAAAATTACGCCCCAAATGGTTGGTTTACCTGTAGGAACCCGAAGAAGAACACCAGGACTTAGAAGAGAAGAAGTAGCTCAACTAGCCGGTGTGAGTCTCACTTGGTATACATGGTTAGAGCAAGGCAGAGATATAAAAGTATCTACTTCGGTATTAGATGCTATTTCTCGTGCATTACAATTAAATAACGATGAAAGAAGATATTTGTACGCTTTAGCGTTAGAGGAAGGTGTTAAACAATCTTTTATCATTGAGGATGAGAAGGAAATCAGTCCGGCTTTAGTGAAAATTTTGCAGGAGCTTCGTTATTGTCCAACAATTATATCTGATAGAAGAAGTCAGATTGTTGGGTGGAATCAAGCAGCAGCTAATGTCTTTTTAGACTTTGAACAGATCATCCCGGCAGAAAGGAATATCATACGCTTACTATTCGCAAGAAAGGAATTTAAAAGTTTAGCCGTGAATTGGGAGCATTTTGTTAGAGGATATATCGCCATATTTAGAACGTATTATGGACAGTATGTGGCTGATGACTGGTATGAGCAATTTATAGAAGAAATGGAGCAGGCATATCCTGAGTTTCGTAAAATATGGAATGAAAATGAGATCAGCTATGCGCCTGAAGTATTAATTGAATTTCGTCATGCTAAGGCAGGGAAAATGTTGTTTAATCTCACTTCATTACAAGTGTATGGGGATACTGATTTAAGATGCAGTGTCTATACTCCAGTTGAGGATACTGAAACTGAGCTTAAGTTAAAACGTTTAATTGAAGGCTAGCTATTGTTTGGAGTGTATAATTGATTTGAGTGATACTTCCTTAATTTTCTATAATTTAAATAAATTAAGCATTTATGATAGAAATTATTTTGTGCTTTTTAAACTTAATCATGACATTTAGCTTCTTTGGATATCGCTGATTGAGACATGTCGTCTATTCGCTTATCTAATACAAAATAATGAGAACGGAGAGACAAAATGGACTATGTTTATCAGAAAAAGGAAAAGAAAAACGGTAATTGTGTCATATCTGTTCGAGATAGATGGGAGAATTCAATAATTGAATTTGAAAAAAAGCAACATCATATCGATATAGTGGTTAATTACCGCAATGATAAAACAACGAAGTATTCAATACCAATAGAGATTTTTGAAAAAGTTTACGATGATCTGCAAAGAGGTAATTGAGGGGATTTTGGTTCCTTTAACTACCTGTTACAATTATATTCGCTTTTCTATTAATAACTTCAATTGATCTTTGCTTAACCAAGGTTACGCTTCTACAATCTCTAATAACACAGCGTTTTGATGTAACTTGTCAATTTTCCTCTACTTCTTCACCAGTACATATTGTAAGTTTTCTAATTCAAACATATCAATCAGTTCATCGATCCCTTTAAAATCGATATGTTTTCCAAACCGTTTTTTGCTTAGGTCAATTTCTACATCCAATTTATCGTCCTTTTCTTTCGTTTCGAATCCATCTAGACAAGAATAGATTTCGATGGTTTCTCCTTTTGACAGCACTTTTTCAATGAATTGAAAAAGTGCACGAAGAGAATAAATGATGTCTAAATCATAAACAAAAGGATGCGTAAATTTGTCTCTTACCGCTTCATAGACGGGATCTAGATAATCAATGTGAATGCCTTCGAAATCCTCTTCTGTTTCGAATACTTCTATCAAAGGATCTTCTTTTTGATAAGTTTTTGGCTTGATTTGTTTTTTATCAAACGTCCTGATATTGAGTTCAGAGAGTCGTTTATAGGTAGACTTTTGACCAAAGGTACCGAGCGGCAGCTCTTTATGAGCACCAATATAGTGATGTAAAGTCATATGTGTATCCTCTTTTCTTCAACTAATTTCTCGTTCAATGATTACTTCTTTTTATCAATAATTGGGGGAATGTGCAATTCTTTTCACATACGATCTATCCTTTCCCTATAAAAAGAAGGGCAAGTCGTTTGACTAAATACCTCTTAGGGTATACTATCTGTCATAGAAAGAATAGAAAGGAGTCCTTATTCATGGAGTATAATCAGCAGATGAAGAATCGTCTTCGCCGGATTGAAGGGCAGATTAAAGGGGTTCTTGCGATGATGGAGCAGGGCAAGGATTGCCGCGAGGTGGTCACGCAGCTGTCTGCATCACGTAATGCGATTGATCGGGCAATGGGTGTGATTGTGAGTACAAACCTTGAGCAATGTGTTCGTGAAAGTCTTGAACAAGGCAAGGATACGGAAGGTCTTGTGAAAGAGGCAGTTGAGCTATTGGTGAAAAGCCGGTAAGAAATTCCTCAGCCTTTGGAGGTTGACGGATTTTTTTACTTGATGTAATATACCCTTACCGGTATATGTATATATTTTTATTTTCTATATACCCCCATAGGTAATTGTTGAAGGAGGAGCAGAATGGAAGAACAGAAAAAACGCACGACGATTGTGTTATTCAGTGGAGATTATGATAAAGCGATGGCAGCTTACATTATTGCCAATGGTGCAGCAGCTTATGATCATGAGGTGACCATTTTCCATACGTTTTGGGGACTGAATGCCTTGCGTAAGGATGAGATGGTACCGATGAAAAAAGGATTTTTAGAAAAAATGTTCGGCAAGATGATGCCGCGCGGGGCTGATCGCATGGGGATTTCCAAGATGAATTTTGCGGGAATGGGACCGAAAATGATTAAGCATGTGATCAAAAAGCACAATGCCATGACCTTGCCGCAGCTCATTGAGATGGCGAAGGAGCAGGATATTAACCTCGTGGCATGTACAATGACGATGGATCTTTTAGGATTACAGGAGAAAGAATTATTAGATGACATTCAATATGCTGGTGTAGCGGCATATTTAGCAGAGGCTGAAATTGGACGTGTGAATTTATTTATCTAGTGAGGTGAAGCAGGATGGTGCAGACGATTTTACTCATCATCGTAATTGGATTACTCGTGAGCCGCTTTCTGCCGGTTCGAGGTGTGAAGCAAATGGATGCAGCTCATATGAAAAAGAAGCTGAAAAGCAAAGGTCAACAGCTCATTGATGTGCGCTCTCCTAGTGAATTTCAAACAAATCATATCAAAGGCTTTCAAAACATTCCATTGCCTCATTTGAAGGATCGAGCTTCTCAGCTTGAGAAAAATGAAGAGGTCTATGTGATATGTCAAAGCGGGATGAGAAGTATGCAGGCAGCGAAAATATTGAAGAAGCAAGGATTTACTCAGATTACAAACATCAAGGGTGGCATGAATGCTTGGTATTAAATGCGCAACAAAATATACCCCCACCCCTATATGAAGGAGGACATGACATGCAGCAACCAACTGTCATTTTAGATGCAAAAGGACTGGCATGCCCGATGCCGATTGTGAAAACAAAAAAACAAATGAATGAGCTCTTACCAGGAGACGTACTTGAAGTGCAGGCTACCGATAAAGGGTCAGCAGCGGATCTAGCGGCATGGTCAAAAAGTGCCGGTCACGAATTTTTAGGGACAAAAGTAGAAGGTCAGGTGCTTCATCATTTGATTCGTAAAGGCGGAGAACAAGAGAAAGAAGGGAAGTCCATGATTTCGGAAATGTCTTTGGAGACTTTTCAACAGAAAGTAAAAGAAGATCCATCTTTGTTTATTTTAGATGTGCGAGAGCTGGATGAATACGAGGCGGGGCATATTCCAGGAGCTGTTCATATTCCTCTTGGTGAGGTTGAACAACGTGTGGAGGAATTGAGCCGGGAGACGGACATTTACCTGATCTGTCATTCAGGCAGAAGAAGTGAATTAGCTGCGCAAAAGTTAAAAGAAAAAGGATTTCATCAATTGATGAATATCGTGCCAGGCATGAATAGCTGGACAGGAGCGATTGAAAAATAGGAGCTGAATGAAACATGACGGTAACAGCGATGAACGCAGAGCAGTTAACAAAAAAGATCGTGAGCAAGGAACCGCTCTTTTTGCTAGATGTGCGAAATCAAGCGGATGTTCAGGATTGGAAGATCGAAGGGGAAGCAATCGTTCATATGAATGTGCCTTATTTTGATCTCCTTGAAGGAGTAGAGGGCATTTTGCATGACATTCCTCATGATCGTGAAGTGTTGGTGGTTTGTGCCAAGGAAGGCTCCTCTATTATGATCGCGGAGATGCTGTCAGAGGCGGGTAGAACGGTCCATTATTTAGAAGGTGGCATGAAGGCGTGGAGTGAGCATCTAGAGCCAGTGAAGATCGGTGATTTAAGCGGCGGTGGAGAGCTGTATCAATTTGTGCGAATGGGCAAGGGATGTTTGTCTTATATGATCATGTCGAATGGAGAAGCCGCAATTGTAGATGCAGCTAGAATGACGGATGTCTATACCCGTTTTGCTAAAAAGCATCATGTCTCTATAACGCAAGTGTTGGATACTCATCTTCATGCAGATCATATTTCTGGCGGGAAAAAACTGGCTGAACAGACTGGTGCCAACTACTGGCTGCCGCCAAAAGATGCAGAAGAAGTGATCTTTGAATATAAACGGCTAGAAGAAGGAAAGCGGATGACGATTGGAGCGGCTTCCATTGATATTCACCCCCTTTACTCGCCGGGGCATACGATTGGTTCAACATCTTTTATCGTGGATCAGCAATATCTTCTTTCAGGTGATATTTTGTTCGTGGATTCGATTGGAAGACCTGACCTTGCTGGAATGGCGGAGGACTGGGTAGGTGATTTGAGAGAAACACTTTATGACCGGTATAGAGCACTTTCGAAAGAATTGATTGTGCTACCAGCGCATTTCATGGTCATGGATGAAGTCAATGAAGACGGAAGCGTTTGGAAGGAGCTAGGCGTCCTATTTGAAGAAAATCATGGACTGAATATTGAAGATGAAGACGTATTTAGAGAAATGGTCACGAAGAATCTGCCTGCACAGCCAAACGCCTATCAAGACATTCGTCAAACCAATATGGGGAAGCTGAGTCCAGATGATGAAACGCAGCGTGAAATGGAAATTGGTCCAAACCGTTGTGCGATTCGGTAATGTCCAATAAAATAAGAAGAGAGGAACAATCAAATGACATCAGATCAAATGTTAGACGTCAAAGGGCTTGCATGCCCAATGCCGATTATTCGGACGAAGAAAAAAATGAATGACTTGACGGAGGGTCAAGTATTAGAAATACATGCAACAGATAAAGGGGCTAAAGCTGACTTAGCAGCATGGGCGAAGTCAAGCGGACATGAATTGATCATGCAGACGGATGAAGGACATGTGCTGAAGTTCTGGGTGAGAAAAGGGTCCTAAAGGATGTAGGGGTATCTGCTGAAGATCCCCTTTTCCTTTTGCAAAGGAGGAGACCAGCGTGGATTTTGCGTTTTTGATTACACTTTTTATCATCGGAGGTATTGGTTCCTTCTTATCAGGAATGGTGGGGATCGGGGGGTCTGTGATCAACTATCCTATGCTGCTTTATATCCCGCCAATTGTTGGTGTGATGGCACTTTCGGCACACGAGGTATCAGGAATTGGCGCCATTCAAGTGCTTTTTTCGACGCTCGGCGGGGTATGGGCCTATCGTAAAAGCGGATTTTTACATCGGACTTTGATTTTATATATGGGGGGCAGTATATTGGCGGGCAGCTTATTAGGCAGTTATGTCTCTCACTTTATGCCAGAGAATGGGATGAATCTCGTCTATGGATTGCTTGCAATTGTGGCTGTGGTCCTCATGCTGATTCCAAAAAAGGGACAGCGTGCAGATGCAGAGGGAGAAGTCACTTTTCATAAAGGACTTGCGGCAGGTATTGCCTTTGTGATTGGCAGTGTTTCCGGGGTGCTAGGCGCGGGTGGAGCATTTATATTGGTACCGGTGATGCTGTCTATTTTAAAAATTCCGGTCCGGATGACGATTGCGTCCTCACTTGCGATTACGTTTCTATCTGCGATAGGTGCATCAACTGGAAAGATATTGACGGGTCAAGTCATGCTTCTTCCTGCGGTTGTGCTGATGCTGGCAAGTTTAATAGCCGCTCCGATTGGTGCTAAGATCGGTCAGAAAATCAATGCCGTCTACTTGCAATGGGCACTTGCTGTGATGATTACAGCGACAGCGATCAAAATTTGGCTGGATTTATTATAAAGAAAGGACCAGCAAACGTGTTGGTCTTTTTTATTTGACATCATCGTGCTCGATATATGTTTCAAGGGCTGGGTGAAACTCTTTTTGATAATGAAGGTTGGGGCATGTTTTCACGACTTTGCCTTGCAGGGCATTGGACTTAGAGACTTCTAATGCTGTTTTACATTTAGGGCAGCGTTCGGCAAACAGTGAGGGCCAGCGCTTCATATATCACCACTCCAGTTAAAGTCTTAAAAACCGATTATATTAATATGAATTATAGGGGATCGTGCTGGTGAGGTCAATGGGTGTTTGGGTCTTTTTAACAAAAAGGAAGCATCGTGAGGGATGCTTCTCTTTCGTTTCTATTCTCAATAAGCTTTTGCCCAGAAAACCATATCAGATGCTGGCTTTCCGCAGCAGACACATGTATCAGAGACAGATTCCTGTTCAAATGGGATACAGCGTGAGATCGCCCCTGTTCTTTCTTTAATGTCGTTCTCGCAGGCTTCGTCACCACACCACATGGCTTTAATCAATCGGTTTTCTTCTGAAAGAATGTGCTCAATGTCTTCGATGATGTGAGCTTTTGATGTTTTTTCATGTAATCGTTCTTTCGCCTTTTCGTACATCGTCCGTTGAATATCTTCAAGCGTGGATGTGATGGTTTGTTCAAGTGCATCTAATGTGACAGCTTGCTTTTCACCAGTGTCTCGTCTTGCGAGCATCACCTGTCCTTTTTCGATGTCCTTTGGTCCCACTTCGACACGTAGAGGAATGCCCTGCATTTCACATTCGTTGAATTTCCAGCCTGGCTGTTTATCGCTTGCATCAATGTCAGCACGTGCGATGCGGGTGAGTCGTTCTTTCAACTCGTAGGCATGATCGAGTACACCTTCTTTATGAGAGGCGATTGGCACGATCCGCACTTGGGTTGGCGCAATGTTTGGCGGAAGGACGAGTCCTCTGTCATCGCCGTGCACCATGATCATGGCACCGATGATTCTTGTGGTGAAGCCCCAAGAGGTTTGCTGGACATGCTCTAGCTTTCCTTCGCGGTTTAAGAATTCAATGCCAAATGCTTTGGCAAATCCGTTTCCGAAGAAGTGAGAAGTGGCCGTTTGCAGCGCTTTTCCATCATGCATCAGGCTTTCAACTGTATAGGTGAAGCGGGCACCAGCGAATTTTTCCTTCTCTGTTTTTCTCCCTTTAATGACAGGAATGGCAAGGAGCTCTTCGCAAAGAGAAGCGTAGATGTGAAGCATTCTTTCTGTCTCCTCAATCGCTTCTTGCTCCGTCTCATGACATGTGTGTCCTTCCTGCCATAGGAATTCAAGCGTTCTAAGAAATGGACGTGTGGTCTTTTCCCAGCGGACGACATTCGCCCATTGGTTATAAAGCTTCGGTAAATCACGGTAGGAATGAATGATATTTTTGTAATGCTCAGCGAACAGTACTTCAGAGGTTGGTCTGACGCAGAGCCTTTCCTGTAATTCGGATTCACCGCCATGTGTGACCCACGCCACTTCAGGAGCGAAGCCTTCGATATGGTCTTTTTCCTGCTGCAGCAGACTTTCTGGGATAAAGAGCGGCATATACACATTCTCATGCCCTGTTTCTTTGATTTGGCGGTCCAGTTCGTCCCGAATATTCTCCCAAATTTTAAAGCCGTATGGCTGAATGATCATACTGCCTCTGACGCTTGAATAATCGACGAGGCGTGCCTTTGTGACAACATCTGTATACCACTGGGCAAAGTCGTCTTCCATGCTTGTGATTTTTTCAACAAATTGTTTCTTTGACATTGCATATTCCTCCTTTTAAAATGCAAAAAAGCTGTGCTTTAAGTTAGGGACCATTCCTGGTGGTACCACCCTAATTTAAAGCACAGCTTTACACTCGATCATGATAACGGTATGAACCGCTGTATGAAACAGAACTAAATCGGCAGGTTCACTTGAAGATGTCAGTAGGAACTTCTCAGCACCGTTCCCTCTCTGTTAAAGGTCAATTCAAGCTACTATTCCAGATCTACGTTGATCAATGTTCGTTGATTTTTCATCAGTTTACCTGTAAATGCAGGAGAAAGCAAGTTGTACTGGGGTTTCTTTTCATGCTGTTCTGAGTGCTTTGTTTGATCGTGAATTTGCAGTCATTTCCTATTTTTATAGCTTGCCAGTTATGTAAGCATATGCTACTATATTTGAAGAAAAAAATAGACTTGTATAACCTCAATAATATGGTTTGAGGGTTTCTACCAGGATCCGATAAATCCTGATTACAAAAGCGTGCTTTCCTTTTTTGTAATCAGGGTTTTTTTGTTTGTCTTCACCCTGTATCAAAAGTGAAAGCGATGATATAGAGAAGGGATGTTAGACATGAACTGGAGAGTATATTTATTAGCCGTTTCTACTTTTGCGGTTGGATTAGTTGAGCTTGTGGTCGGGGGCATTTTGCCAAGCCTTGCAGAGGATTTGAATGTATCTCTTGCGACAGCTGGGCAGCTTATCACCGTATTTGCCATTGTGTATGCCATTTCAGCACCTGTGCTGCTGACTGCCACAGCTAAAATTGAACGAAAGCGTCTTTATTTAATCGCGTTATTGGTGTTTACAATAGGGAATGTATTCACATATTTTAGTTCGACCTTTGCCCTTGTCATGATCTCTAGGGTATTGATCGCAATGAGTACAGCGCTAGTGGTGGTGTTGTCATTGACGATCACTGCTAAGTTGGTGGAGCCAGCGCATCGTGCGAAGGCATTAGGGCTGATTTTTATTGGGATTAGTTCTTCACTTGTTCTCGGTGTACCGATCGGTATTTTTATTACAGAGAGCTTTGGCTGGAGAGTGATGTTTTTAGGAATCAGTATTTTATCAGCGATATCGATGGTGCTGATTTATTTCCTATTAGAGAAAATGCCTGTTGAAAAAGTGACACCTCTTAGAGAGCAAATACGTTCTTTAGGGCATCCGAAAATTTTTAGTGCACATTTGATTAGTTTGTTTATGCTTGCAGGTCATTATATGCTTTATTCTTATTTCACTCCGTTTTTAATGGAAGTACTGCATATGACCCCGTTCTGGATTAGTATTTGTTATTTGGTCTTCGGGCTTGCTTCTATTGGCGGGAATGGATTTGGCGGCTGGCTTAGTGACAAGCTGGGTTCAGGGAAAGCCATTTTGCTCGTGACAATCGCGTTTGCAGTTGTGATGTTTATTATTCCTTATACATCGGGCGTGTTTGTCCTCTTTATGATCATGGTTGTCCTATGGGGAGCTCTTAGCTGGGCATTAACGCCTGCCTTGCAGAGCTATTTGATTCAAACAGATCCTGTGACGTCTGATATTCAGCAAAGCTTAAATACATCGGCCTTGCAAATTGGTATCTCAATTGGATCAGCGGTTGGCGGTGTCCTATTTACGATGACCGGTTCATCTGTTGATCTGGCGAAGTTCGGTGCAGTGTTTGTACTGATTGCCTTTAGCTGTGCGGTGATTTCGTTGAAGAGACCACCACTTTATATGGATCGTCAGCATCGTGCTGAATAGCTGCCTAATGATAGGCAGCTTCAGCGTGTAGACAAACCCTCGCATTCGTTGTCAGTCCTGCGTGCTGGTGCTCACGAATGTCAAATTCGCTCCGCGCCAGTACTCGTCCTTCCTAGACTTCAAAGGTTTTCTATCACGCTGAAAAGAAGACAAAGGGCTAAAATAAAAATCATTTTAGCCCTTTGTCAACAATCTGTAGCTGCCTATGATAGGCAGCTTTTTTTTATGTTCTATTTTACTCTATTCAAAAACAACCATTTCGCCGATTGGTTGGAAGCCGGCACGTTGGTAAATATTTTTGCCGTCCGCCGATGCTTGTAACAGGACGCGCTTCTGTTTGTTGTCTGTCTGGGTCAGAAGATAATGAAACATGTCACTGCCAAGTCCCTTTCCACGGTGCTCTGCCTTTGTGATGACATCATAAATACCGTAGCTATCGGTTGCTTCGAGTAATAAGCCTGTTGTGACCGGTTTGTGGTCTGCATATCCGACGAACATGCGAGCGCGTGATTGTATAGCTTCAAGCGAAAAACGCTGGAAATAGTTCTCTAAGGCGATAGCCTCCGGTGACTCTTTGAATAGCTCGATAAAGATATTTTTGTAATCAAGCAGTGTCTGGTCATCAAGTACTTCTTTGATTGTAAGTGGTGAAGATGTAGCTGGGTCAATGCCTTCTGTCTGTTCAAGCATCATGATGGTATTGCGTTCAACCTCTTCAAGCTGATATTCCTTTAGTAAATCAGTCCAATCAGGATGAAGCAAGCGGTGATCCACCCATGTGCTAAATAATAGTTTCTGTGACTGCAAGTATTCGATGGTTGCTTTCACTTTTTGCGGATCTTTAATTTGCGCTGATGTCGGTAATAGCAAATTGAATGTGTCTGTCGATATGTGAGTATTGGATAGTACGAAATCGTCCGTTGCGAGGAAGGTTCCGTTCACAGCTGAAGAAAACAGGTGGATCTTTTCTTCTAATTGGCGAATGGCGATGTGTTGTTCGGTTTTCATTAGCTCACCTTTTTCATCAAAAATTGGATGTCATCCCCTATGAATTATAGCAAATAAAAGAAAGAGGAGCTGTGACATCATAGATCATCTAGTAGAAAAGTACATATACCATTTTCGGGTCTGATGGCCTATTATTTTTATCACACTGACATTTCTTTTGACTCCTATCTTAATTATTAGTACCATTTTATTAACCAGTTAAGAGTGGAGGTTCAGATGGAGACTAAAGAGCAGATTGTATTAAAAGCGATTCAAGATCTGATTATTCATAGAGAAAAGAGAAGGAATGATCCAACAGATCCACTGATTACCACGACTGATACACTCAAGCAAGATTGGACACTCACACAGCTTCACATTTTATCGATGATTCAAGCAAATCCAAACGAATCAAATAATACATTTCTTTCTCAACAACTGAAACTATCAAAGCCCGCTATTACAAAGGCTGTGAAAAAACTAATTGATAAAGGCATGGTGGGCTATTGCCACCGGCAAGGGGATAAAAAATCTGTCTACTATTCATTGACAGAGAAAGGCACGCAATTGGCGGCACTGCATGATGAATTACATGAGAAAGCTGTCGCGTCCTACTTAGAATTTCTCCAGCAGTTTCATGAAGATGAATTACAAGTGATTGAGCGCTTTTTGAAGGCATGGAAAGAAAAAATATAGATTAAAAAAACCGAAACCATCGTAGAAAATGAGATGATTTCGGTTTTTTATATGGTAAAATTAACATATATTGACGTTATTCGTGATCATGTTAAAAGGGAGGGAGCTTCTTTGGGGAAAGAAATGATGGAAAATTTTAAAAAGTACGTATTCATCATGCCGTTCGTGGGATTGTTTGTCAGCTTGCTATTATTTGTTTATTTTTTTGGTATCACAGGAGTTGAAGGGTCGATTTGGGCTGCTGCTTTGTATTGTGCTCTGCCCTTTTTTGTGAACACGATATGTTTTTTGCCATTATGTATTTATTTTAAAGTCAGCAAAAATAGTGAGGAACATTCATGATAGTGGTCAGCGCTTGTCTTGCTGGGTTGAAGGTCCGGTATAATGGTAGCCATCGATTAGATCAGCGAATCGAAGAGCTTGTGCAGGAAGGAAAGGCTGTGACAGTTTGTCCTGAACTGCTTGGCGGCTTTTCTACGCCAAGACCTCCGGCAGAAATCATTGGCGGAGATGGACATGATGTATTACGAGGGCAGGCTTCTGTTGTCGATGTTCATGGAACTGATGTCACAGAGATGTATGTAAAAGGTGCGAAAGCGACACTGGAACAGGTTCAGTCTCTGAAAGCAACAGCGGTTGTGCTAAAAGAGTACAGTCCTTCTTGCGGGAGCCAGCTGATTTACTTGGGAGAGTTTAACGGCAAGACAAAAGCTGGAGATGGTGTGACGTCCGCCTTGCTAAAACAGCACGGGATTCAAGTGTTCTCTGAGGAGGATGATTGGACTTCGGTGTTTCAATAGGCGTGGCGTGATTAGAAGGAGGAGTTAGGTTGAAAAAGTGGATCATTGGTGTAGTTGTCGTTATTTTAATCGGAATGGGTATTTATTTTATGATCCATGCCAAAACATACTCTTTTGATGATGTGGTCTCGATTGATCGAAACAAAGTGACATCCATACAAATTGAGCATGATAATGAACGTGCTGTTTTGAAGAAAAAAGAAGACATTCAAAAGCTGTTGAAGGAACTTTCAGATGTGAAATTAAAGAAAATGAAAGAAGCCAAAAAAGCTTCAAAAGAATCTTATTGGATCAGAGTGTACGAGAATGAACAGGAAACTTATGGTCTGACTTTTTATGACAAAAGCTTTTTAGAGACATATGATTTTTCTAAAAAGAAAGATCAAACAAGCGAATACCAAATCGTTGACGCCAATCAAGTCGATATAGGACAATATATCAAATAACACAAGCGAAAATTCATGCATGATCAATCAAAAATTCGGGTATAGTGCTTGGTAAGCAAAAATGAAGCGGAGGTTTGTTTGATGAGTGGATTAACAGATACAGTCACATTAGCAAACGGAGTAAAAATGCCGAAGCTAGGCTTCGGTGTATGGCAAGTAAAAGATGGGGATGAGGCTGTAAATGCAGTCACAGACGCTCTTGAAGCGGGCTACCGCAGCATCGATACAGCAGCAGCCTATCAAAATGAAGAAGGGGTAGGCAAAGCCATTCAGCAATCAGGCATCTCTCGCGATGATCTGTTTATTACGACAAAGGTGTGGAATCGTGATCAAGGCTATGAATCAACACTTGAAGCCTTTGAAACAAGTATGAACAAGCTAGGGCTAGATGTATTAGACCTTTATTTAATTCATTGGCCAGTTGAAGGCAAATATAAAGAAACTTGGAAAGCACTAGAGAAGCTGTATGAGGATGGACGCGTTCGAGCCATCGGTGTGTGTAACTTCCATCAGCACCATCTAGATGATCTATTAGAAGAAGCAGAAGTTGTGCCAATGGTCAATCAAATCGAGCTGCATCCAAAGCTGACGCAGGAGCCTTTACGAGACTACTGCAAGGAGAAAGGGATTCATGTAGAAGCGTGGTCACCATTAGGCAGCGGGAAGCTGCTGAACCATCCTGTTCTTCAGGATATTGCGAAAAAACATGACAAATCCGTGGCTCAAGTCATTCTTCGCTGGGACTTGCAGCATGGTATTATCACCATTCCAAAATCTGTGACGAAGAGCCGAATCATCGAAAACACACAAGTCTTCGATTTCGAGCTGTCCGCACATGAGATGGGTGTCATCGATCAGCTTAATGAAGATGAGCGCACAGGTCCAGATCCAGATAACTTTGATTTTTAATCGAAAGAAAAGCACAGGTGGCATGCCTGTGCTTTTTATTGAACGATTTTACGAGGCTGATACGGTTTCAATGACTTGAATGGCGTCGACCATTTGCTCTTTGGAATAGTCTCCAATCAAGCAAAAAGTTTCATCTATACGTGCAGCATGGCTTGCCACTGTTTTTGCGGCTTCTTCTAGCTGAGCTGTGATGCCAAGCTCACGCATATTTCTAGGTAATCCGAGTGTTTCATAAAGCTCAAGTAATTCTTCTACTTCGCCCATTCGATTTTCTGTGGCAAGCTGAACAAGAATGCCGTATGCCACTTTTTGACCATGTAACATATGGTGCGTTTCCTCAATAAACGTCAATCCGTTATGGATGGCGTGGGCTCCTGCCATTCTTCCGTAGCGTCCTCCGTAGCCGCCGACCGTGCCAGCTAATGTAATAATGGTATCCGTTACATCTGCAAATGCTTGCGAAAGTTGACCCGTTTGCAAGCTGTGGACAGCTTCTTCGCTATGGGAAACAAGAATATCCCTCACGTATACCGCCTGTTTTAGTGCTGCATGCACCATGAGCGGTAAGGAATCCTTTGCATTTCGAATAATGGCTTCCGCTTCATACCATTTGGCCAGCGTATCTCCAATCCCACTTTGAAGGTAGGAAAGAGGAGAAGAGAGCAAAAATGTATGATCAATGAGCGTGAGGTAGCTGGACCGTTTATGGTAATCGACTCTCATGAAATTCCCCTTGTCATCATAAATGACGCTAAGCGGTGTAGATGCAGCACATGTCCCCGGGATGGTTGGAACCATGATCACTTCAATTTGAAGAGCCTCTGCTACTGACTTGGCGGTGTCTAAAATCGTGCCGCCTCCAATCCCAATGATCACATCTGCCCCGTGCAGTTCTTCTGCAATTCGGGTAATTGCATTGGGTGAACTGTATCCTTTGTGCTGGACAACAGGCCAATGAGACGGAAGCTTTGTGTACTGTGAAAAAGCATGAAATGAATCATATCCCGTCACGACAGCGGGTGACCGGAAGGATGGAGAAACAAGTGAATCGAGTTCATGATAAATGCCTTTTTGAGAAATAAATTGGTTTGGACCGCTTCTGACGATATCTTCTGGCTGTATCATTGCGTTCTGCTCCTTTGCAATATCATATTTGATAAATCATCTCATTTTACAGAAAGTTCTGTCAAATATGAGAAGAAAGACCCTTCCGTTTTATGGAATTGAGCCGCTGTCATTGCCTTTAGGTATGTATTTCCTGTATGATAAAGAACGGTATGTTTTGATTAAATTTAAGAGGTGTTTATATATATGGAAAAACAATATCGTGTCTTACTTTACTATCAATATGTCCCCATCGAGGACCCAGAGACGTTTACAGCAGAGCATCTAGCATTCTGTAAGGAGCTTGGTTTGTTAGGCCGTATCCTTGTCTCAGCAGAAGGCATAAACGGAACTGTTTCTGGTACCATTGAGCAAACGGACAAGTACATGCAAGCATTAAAGGAAGATCCGCGCTTTGCGTCTATGCCGATCAAAATTGACGAAGCAGACGGTCATGCGTTTAAAAAAATGCACGTCCGCCATCGAAATGAACTAGTGAATCTGAGCCTTGAAGATGATGTGAACCCGTTAGAATTAACAGGTAAGCATCTTAGCCCGGTTGAATTTTACGAGCAAATGCAATCACCTGATACCATTGTGATTGATGCACGTAATGATTACGAGTTTGATGTCGGCCACTTTAGAGGGGCAGTTCGTCCTGATATTGAGACATTCCGCGAATTACCGGAGTGGATTCGTGACAATAAAGAGATTCTTGAAGGGAAAAAAATCCTGACGTATTGCACAGGCGGCGTACGCTGTGAGAAATTCTCAGGCTGGTTAAAGCGTGAAGGCTTTGAAGATGTCTCTCAGCTTGACGGCGGAATAGTCACGTACGGAAAAGATCCAGAAGTTCAAGGGAAGCTTTGGGATGGTCAATGCTATGTGTTTGATACTCGTTTAACAGTGCCCGTGAATCAAACAGAGCATGTGGTTGTCGGAAAAGATTTCTTCACTGGTGAGCCTTGCGAGCGTTATGTGAACTGTGCAAATCCTGCATGTAACCGCAAAATGATTGCAACAGAAGAAAGCGAGCATAAATATATGCGTAGCTGCAGCCATGAATGTCGTACAAGTGAACGTAACCTTTATGTGAAACAGCACAATCTGTCTGAAGAAGAAGTGCAAGAAAGACTAGCTGTGATTGAACAAGAACAAGCGATCTCACAAGGATAGAGGGAACCCCCCTTTATCCTTTTTTTTATTCATGATAGGGCTCAGAAGGAAGAGGGATTCATTTCCTCTTTCTTTTTTGTTTAGTTTTTTTCAAAATAAGGGTAAAGGTAGTTATTCAGTCTAATAGATTGAATCATTGAAAAAGCGCTTTCTTAAGAAATAAGCATGTTCGACTATTTCAGAAAATGGAGAATTGAGAGATAATAAAACAGGCGAAAAAATGAACAAGGGTAAAGATTCAGTTGAAGAAATATTTGTTAATTGAATGAAAAGTGAGCTGCAATGAAAGAAAGGTGCTTACTTAGGCACATGCTTTGTAATTTAATCGAAAGGTGTTATGAACATGAATCATTTACATCGTAGAATGGGAACTTTCGCTTTAATGATGGTAGGTCTTGGCTCAATCATTGGTTCAGGTTGGCTATTCGGTGCTTGGCGTGCCGCTCAAATTGCCGGCCCTGCTGCTATTTTATCCTGGTTGATTGGGATGGTCGTAATTTTATTTATCGCTTTGTCTTATAGTGAACTCGGATCGATGTTTCCAGAGGCAGGCGGGATGGTGAAATATACGCAATATTCACACGGCTCTTTTATCGGGTTTATTGCCGCTTGGGCAAACTGGATCGCCATTGTCTCCGTCATTCCGGTTGAGGCGGTGGCTTCTGTCCAGTATATGAGCTCATGGCCTTGGGAATGGGCAAAGTGGACAACCCATTTGGTCACAAAAGGGGTGTTGACGACAGAAGGGCTCATGGTCGCTAGTGTGCTTCTTGTGATTTACTTTCTGCTCAATTATTGGACCGTTGGGTTATTTTCAAAAGCGAATACATTCATTACCGTGTTTAAAATTGTCATTCCAGGATTAACAATTGGTGCGCTCTTATTCGTAGGTTTTCATAGTGAGAATTTTACTTCTGGAACAAGTATTGCTCCTAACGGCTGGGCGAGTGTGCTGACAGCTGTTGCGACATCAGGAATTGTGTTTGCCTTCAATGGCTTCCAAAGCCCGATTAATATGGCGGGTGAGGCGAAAAATCCAGGCAGATCCATTCCGATTGCTATTGTTGGATCTATTTTGATTGCGACTGTGATTTATGTGCTTTTACAAATCGCCTTTATCGGTGCTGTCGATCCGTCCATGATTGTGAATGGATGGGGTCATTTGAATTTTAATTCGCCATTTGCCGACCTTGCCATTGCGCTTGGGATTAACTGGCTGGTTCTGATTTTATATGCAGATGCGTTTGTATCACCTTCTGGTACAGGGATTACGTATACGGCGACGACATCCCGTATGATTTATGGAATGGAAAAAAACAAATACATGCCAAGTGTACTTGGTCGTCTGCACCCTATTTATGGCGTGCCTCGTCCAGCGATGTTTTTTAACTTAGCCGTATCGTTTATCTTTCTGTTTTTATTTAGAGGCTGGGGTGTACTTGCAGAAATCATATCTGTTGCGACACTTATTTCTTATCTGACAGGCCCAGTAACTGTCATGACTCTGAGAAAGACAGGGACAGATTTATATCGTCCGCTGCGAATAAAAGGACTCAGCATCATTGCTCCTCTCGGCTTTGTCTTTGCGTCATTGACGCTGTATTGGGCGAGATGGCCGTTAACAGGTCAGGTGCTATTCATTATTCTCATCGGTCTTCCGATCTATTTTTACTATCAAGCAAAAGCGAAATGGAAAGGCTTCAGCCGCAACTTCAAGGCGGGTGCTTGGATGGTCGTGTACTTGCTTGTGATGATGACGATTTCCTGCCTGGGCAGTGACAAATTCGGCGGCTATAACGTCATTCATTATGGCTGGGACATGGCTCTTATTACAGTGGTTGCTCTGCTATTTTATATGTGGGCACTCAAAAGTGGATTTGAAACAGAATTTCTAGAGGATGCGAAAAAAATCAATGATGAGCTGCGTACTTCTTCGCAAGAAGCCGCATCATCCAAAGAATAAAGGAACGGCTGCCTGAATATCATGGGCAGCCGTTTTATTTTGATAAATGATGCATCACGTGCTGCCTCAGCCAAGTGGTGACACCGCGCAAAACGGCTGCTGTGACAAATGAGATGAGCACATACTTCCAAAGCAGATTCATACCTTGTCCACTAAGCAAAAACACGATTCCTAGAAAGACGAGTGTGAATAGAAGCACGAATAAAAATGATGCAGACCAGAAAAAAGCCTTCACTGAAGGTCACCTCCTTGGAGTATTGTATGCAGGCAATTGAAGGATCAGACCAGCTATGACGGGGTAGAATTATGGTGAAATCTATTGCAAAAGTCAGATAAAAACACCAAGTGATTTGACAGTTGTGTTAAGATGAGAGCATATTTTGAGTGAAGATTGTGGTTCATAGACGGAGGTGTTTGGGGTTGCAGATACAAAAAGTTCTAAACAATAATGTCATTAGTGTGATAGATGAACAAGGAAAAGAAATCGTCGTCATGGGAAGAGGTATCGCCTTCCAGCGGCGGCCCGGGGATCCGGTAGACGAATCGTTAATCGATAAAGTTTTCCGCCTAGAGGATCATTCCGTTCATGAGCGAATGAAAATGCTGCTTCTGGAGGTTCCGTATGATGTGGTCAAGGTAACCGAAGAAATGATTCAATATGCACATACAAAGCTGAACCGAAGATTAAACGAAAGTCTGCATGTATCGCTCGCAGACCATATTCATTACGCCATCGAACGACTGAAGAAAAATCATCTCATTGAAAATTCGCTCATTTGGGAGATTAAACGCTTATACAAAGATGAATTTCTTGTGGCAAAGGATTGTCTTGAGATGATTAGAGAGCGTCTTCATATTGAACTGCCTGAGGATGAAGCAGGCTTTATTGCCATGCATATCATTAATGCAGAGCTCAATGAGGACATGAATACAACGGTCAATATTACAAAAGAAGTAAACGCCATTCTCACCATTGTGAAATATCATCTCAATATGGAATTTGATGAAGACTCACTCAACTTTTATCGTTTTCTCACACATTTACGCTTTTTCGTCCAGCGTCTGATAAACGAAACAATGCTTGTCAGCGAAGATCAGGATTTGTATCAGCTGATCAAGGTAAAATATCCGAAGGCATACGAATGTGCAAAGAAAATCGCAGAATACGTCTATCAAACCTATCACCGAGATCTCACATCAGAGGAGATGCTGTATCTATCCATTCATTTGAATCGATTGATCAAACGAGAAAAATAAAGGTAGTTTTCAAAAGAAAGCGTTGACATGAGAAAAGCTGAGTGGTACTATTTGCTCATAAACATAAAAGAATACGGTTTCACAATGATCGTCTTAGAGGATTGTGACTGTTCGGCAGGCAAAACCTAAACGTTCACTGAAAAAGCGCAATAGCAAGTTGCGACTATTTTTGGTGCCCGTTTAGGTTTTTATTTTGCCCAAAAATGTATTTTTTTGAAAAAAAGGGGGTTTTTGTATGAGTTATCGTCAATTAGCAGAAGACATTATCAAACACATTGGCACAGAGAAAAACGTTCATTCACTGGTCCATTGCGCTACAAGACTTCGCTTCACATTAAATGACCGATCAAAAGCAGACAAAGCAGCCATTGAAAAATTAAATGGCGTTGTGACCGTTATGGAAAGCGGCGGCCAATTTCAAGTAGTCATTGGCAATACCGTACCAGAGGTTTATCGAGAGATTGGGGAGTTTACAAATTTATTAGAGGATTCCACTTCTTCATCTGCAAAATCAGGTGGAGAGAGCACAAGCCTTTTCGGAAAATTCGTTGACATTGTCTCAGGTATTTTCACACCACTTCTCGGTGTCATGGCAGGTGCTGGTATTTTAAAAGGTCTACTAGGTATCTGTATCAATGCAAAATGGTTATCACCTGAAGATACGTCGTATCAAATTTTATTTGCTGCGTCTGACAGCTTGTTCTACTTCTTGCCATTACTGCTCGCATTCACTTCGGCGAGGAAGTTTAAAGCGAATCCATTTGTGGCTGTGACGATTGCTGGTGCACTCATTTACCCAACCATTCAAGAATTGTCAAAAGGCGGCGGAGATGTGACCTTCTTCGGTATTCCAGTCGTCTTAATGTCTTATACATCAACGGTTATTCCAATCATTTTGGCAGTGTTTGTCATGGGATATATCGAACGTTTCTTTAACAAAGTCATTCATGAAAGTGTCAAAAACTTTATTACTCCACTGATTTTACTTGTCACGGTTGTTCCGTTGACACTCATTGTATTCGGACCATTTGGTGTGTATGCAGGGAACGGCATTGCCGCTGTCTTGCTGAAAGTATTCTCCTTTAGTCCTACACTTGCAGGTGCTTTAATTGCGATGGCATGGCAGGTTCTTGTGATCTTCGGTATCCACTGGGGTCTAGTGCCAGTGATTTTAAATAATATTGCCGTCCATGGAAAAGATCATATCAAGCCGGCGACTGCGCCAGCTGTATTTTCACAAGCCGGTGCTTCCATCGGTGTTATGCTGAAAACAAAGAATAAAAAGCTGAAATCATTGGCTGGGTCGACAGCGGTTTCTGCCGTGTTTGGGATCACAGAGCCAGCTGTATACGGGGTCACGCTTCGTTTGAAAAAACCATTTATTGCAGCCGTTATCTCTGCTGGAGTCGGCGGTGCGATCATTGGTTATTCACAAAGTATTGCGATTGCGTCAGGGCTTCCAAGTTTACTGACACTTCCGATTTTCTACGGACAAGGGTTTACAGGGTTCATCATCGGAATCTCGGTCTCATTTGTTCTATCCATCGTCTTGACTTATTTGATTGGATTTAAGGATCCAGTAGATGAAGATGAAACCCCAGCACCGGTTGCCGCACCAACAATGGAAAACGAACATGGGGTCAAAGCAGCTCATGTGAAAAGTCCTTTAAAGGGTGAGGTAATCAAGCTGGAGGAAGTACAGGATAAGGCATTCTCATCTGGTGCACTAGGAAAGGGCGCAGCCATCATTCCATCAGAAGGCAAGCTGTTTGCACCAGTATCAGGAGTCGTGACAACGGTGTTCCCAACAGGTCATGCGTACGGTCTTACTTCTGAAAGCGGAGCAGAAGTGCTCATTCACATTGGACTGGATACCGTACAATTAGGCGGTCAGCATTTTACCCCGCAGGTCGTACAGGGGCAAACCATTACTGAGGGCGAATTGCTTGCGGAGTTTGATATTGAAGCCATCCAAGCTTCCGGTCTGTCCGTCACAACACCAGTGATTATTACCAATTCAGGTGAGTTTAGCGATATCATAGAAACAGAAGAAAAACAAATCACACCAGGACAATCATTTTTACATCTCGTTTAATCAAGAGGAGGAAGAAATCATGAGATATTCAACACTAGCACCATTTCCAAACGACTTTTTTTGGGGCGGATCTACATCCGCCTATCAAGTAGAAGGTGCGTGGAACGAGGATGGCAAAGGACCATCTGTCATTGATATGAGAGCAAGTTACCCTGAAGGAACAACAGATTTTAAAGTCGCAAGCGATCACTATCACCGCTATAAAGAGGATGTGAAGATGTTTGCAGAAATGGGTTTGAAGGCTTATCGTTTCTCTATTGCATGGACACGGATCATTCCAAATGGAGATGGGGAGATCAATCAAAAGGGGATTGAATTCTATCATTCTCTCATCGATGAATTGCGCCGCTATGATATTGAACCAATCGTGACGATGTATCATTTTGATCTGCCTCATGCACTTCAAGTAAAAGGCGGTTGGTCAAATCGTGCGACAGTAGATGCGTTTGAACGGTATGCAGAGGTTCTATTTCAGGAGTATGGTGAGAAGGTAAACTATTGGCTGACCATTAATGAACAAAACATGATGATCTTACATGGATCAGCGCTCGGTACACTTGATCCAAATTTAAAAAATCCGAAAAAAGAACTGTATCAGCAGAACCATCATATGCTCGTCGCTCAGGCGAAAGCCATGACGCTTTGTCATCAAATGTTGCCTGAAGCGAAAATTGGACCAGCGCCAAACATTGCGCTCATTTATCCGGCATCTCCAAAGCCTGAGGATGTGCTTGCTGCGGCGAATTACAATGCGATCCGCAACTGGCTGTATCTTGATATGGCAGTCTTCGGCCGTTATAACAACCTTGCTTGGGCGTATATGAAAGAAAAAGACATTCTTCCTGTGATTGAAGAGGGAGATATGGATATTTTGAAAAGTGCGAAGCCGGACTTCATTGCCTTTAACTACTACACATCTCAAACGGTTGAAGCGAGTAAAGGAGATGGCAAGGATGAATTTGCGCGCGGCGGAGACCAGCATTTGAAATCTGGTGAAGATGGCGTATACAAAGGCGGCAACAACCCGTTCCTAAGTAAAAATGCGTTTGGCTGGGAGATTGACCCTGTCGGCTTCCGATCAACGATGCGTGAGATTTACGACCGTTATCAGCTGCCTCTTATTATCACGGAAAACGGATTGGGTGCTTTCGACAAGTTAGAAGAAGATGGATCGATTCAAGATGATTATCGAATTGATTATTTAGAAAAACATATCGAACAAATCAAATGGGCGATCACAGACGGCGTCGAGGTCTTCGGATACTGCCCGTGGTCTGCAATCGATTTAATCAGCACACACCAAGGATGCTCCAAGCGCTACGGATTCATCTACGTGAACCGCGATGAATTTGACCTAAAAGACCTGAAGAGAATTCGTAAAAAGAGCTCTTACTGGTATGAAACATTAATTCAGCAAAATGGAGATAAGATCGGGGAGTAGCAAATAAAAAAGCCAATCACCTTATGCGGGTGGTTGGCTTTTTTTCGTTCACTCTATTGGCAAGATTATATTGTTCGAATTGTTTTAAAAAGATAGCCTGATTTTAACAGCCTAATAAACTACTTTCTTTTATAATCCAAAGAAATTTTGCTGTTTCGAATGCTACATCAGGTGGAAGGCCTGCCTGTATAAAAATTGCGCTACTTTGTAAAAACCTGATTTAGCTTTCTTTGCATATTTCTTGTCTATTACTTTCAATAAAGGGTTTTTCTAAATATGTGCCTGACTTGTGAAGAGCCTGAACAGCAAGTTTTTTTGCTATTGTAGTGATGATATTTTTAGTTTGGGCTTCTTTAGATTGTGGTGGGAATATCGTGCACCATTGTTTAGGAACATATGCATTTCGGCTTGTGTCATTTGTCTACCACAGAAATTTTCATCAAAACGAAGTTCTAAAAAATAAAAAAATGATTGCGGACACCGCAACCAAAAAAGTAATTTTCTTAAATCTATCTTAAATACATTGATAGACTCATTTTGATTTGATAACCTTAATTTTGGAATTTAATACAAAAGGAGGAATATAAACAAAATGTTCAAAAAAACACTTTTAACCCTAATTACCCTAGCTCTTGTCATATCGATATGGACTCCATTTTCATCAGAAGCATCAGCAAAAACACACTCTATCAATTCACAAGAATTAGAAGCGTTAGTAACATCAACAGTTCTACAAAATGAACAAACTACCAAAGAATTAGACGAACTTGAAATGAAAATGGGGGAATACATAGAAAACCTTCCATTTACAGAAAAAGAATTCGAAAACATGTCAGAGACAGAACAAAATAAAGTGATAGATCAATATTTCAACAATGAAGAATTTTTAGCTATAGAAAACCGAATGAAACAACTTGACTCCAAAAGTAATCAGAGTGAAATAACAACACAAGCACTACCAGTATTCTTCATACCTATCGCAATGACCGTAGGAAGAGTTGCTTTAATGGCTATCAGATCAAAAGGCGCAAGAACTGCACTTAAATATCTAAAAAATCGAATAAAAGGATTCGGTAAAAATTACAAAATTAAATGGGATGTAAGAAATGATAAAGGACAACTTAGAAGTTTAGTTGTCGTCCTACACAAAGGAAAGAAAAAAACAACAAGAGTATTTGCTGTAGACAATGGAAAAATCCCTTTAATACCAAAAACCTCAACTTGGTATTGGCATTTCCATGTAGCTCCAAAAGATAAAATACACCATGCTCTCAGAGCATCAGTACCAAAGAAATACAAAGCAAGTCCAGGAGAAACAATATTACACTAAAAAACCCCTAATTTTCAGGGGTTTTTTTCTCTTCAAGACTTGTAACTATATCAACTGGATGTATCAAGTTTTCATCATCATTATCCTCATCAATGTAAGGCATAATAAGTGAATCCAACTCTTCTTTATCATCAACTAAAGCAACGTAAGTTGTATAATCCTCTAAATCTGATGGAAACAATTCAGCTTGACCAACATTACTTTTCAATGCTTGGTCAATAGCACTCTTTAATTCTATTAAACCCTCACGATTACCAATAATATAAGAATCCATATGCCAACTTTTTTGAGCATATATATGACAAATCTTATCTCTATCTTTCATCATCTCATTACACCCTTCCTGAAAAATTTAATTGATTATGTGCCAACACGCCAACCAGCTATAACATCAAACGTCTCATTGGCTACTTTATCCTCATCTTCTTCAATCCTGCTCAGAGATTCTTCCTAGGCATCAATACGCTATTTCCAAAACTGTCACCAACATTTTTTTGCCCTTTTTTCCTTCTGCTCCGTTGTCGCAATTAATTTTTTAGTTTCTTGTTTCTCTTATGGCTTCTAATAGCTTTTTATCTCTTTTAATAAGACTGCTTTGTATGTATTCTTGCTGTTTTTTAACTTTCTGGAGGTTACAAATCCCATCTTACTCTCTACTATCATTATACCCCGAATGTTATCTCATTTATAGACTGTTTTCTACCCAGATCAGGCCGTATACTGTTATACGCAAGTCAAAAACGATAAGGGGTGTGGCTGTATGAACGAGAAGCAACAAGTTTTAGACCCTGGCCCATTTTTTCATGGGACGAAAGCGGAATTGAAGATTGGAGATCTGCTTGAACCGCAGTATTTATCGAATTATCAGGATCAAAAATCAAACCATATCTATTTCACCGGAACATTAAACGCAGCCAAGTGGGGTGCTGAGTTAGCAAGATCTGATGCGAAAGAGAGAATTTATGTTGTAGAACCGTTAGGCGAGTTTGAAAATGATCCGAATTTGACTGACAAAAAATTTCCGGGTAATCCCACACGTTCTTATCGGTCGAAATCCCCTTTGAAAATCGTCGCAGAATTAGGTTCATGGGAAAGACATTCCGATGAAGAAATCGATCATATGCTGAGCTCTTTAAAGAAATTAAGTGAAGAAGGGAAAAATGTCATATACGATTGATGATTCTCAATCACACGAAGGCCGCCTCATCAACAGCTGGGCGGCCTTTTGTTTGATCTTATTGAAACAACGCATTCATCAGCTCATCGAATGTTTTTGATTGATTCAGAGAGTGAATGCGGTTTGGATTATCCAGTAAATCAACGGCTTGTTCAAAGAATTGATTCATGCAGGCTGCGTCATCTTTATGAATGGCTAATAAAAAGACAAGTGATACTTGGTTTCCCTGCCAGTCAATCGGCTGTTTTAAGTGTGCGATGGCTACGCAGGATGTGCCTTCATTTGTGATGAGCGGGTGCGGCATGGCAATTCCTTTTCCAAGGTAGGTAGACGACATTTGCTCCCGTTCAAGCACCGAGGACCGAAAAGATGACGATACTAGCTGATACGTTTCTAAATGGCTGCATAGTGTGTCTAATACCTCGTCCTTACTGGATAGGTCAGCGTTCAATAAGGTTAATCGTTCTTGAAAAAACGCCATCAGTTCTTGCGAGGGAGTCCCGTGTCCATTTAATAAATGAATGACCTCATTCACCCGCTGTACATCATGTTGTTCAAAAAAGGCGCTAACCTGTATCACTGGTTTTCCCTTTGATGCAAGCGGGACGGTTGTAATGATGACGTCACAGGGAAGGGTGGTGCTCATGAGATAATCCTGATAGGAATACAGCTCGACGATGTCCAGTTCGTGCTGAAAGGCTGCCTTTAATTTAATTTCAAGCAGTCTTGCCGTCCCTAGTCCAGACCCGCACACGATAATGGCTTTCTTTTTTTGCGAGGTATCGAGCTGACTTCTTTCAAAAGAAGCAGCGATATGCAGGGCAACATATGCCGCCTCATCTTCATTTGGCGTCCGCACCAGCTGTAAGGCATTCAGTCCGCTGACAGCTAAATCAAACGGGTATGGATAGGACGCTTTGATCTCATGCAAAAGCGGATTTTGTAAGGATACGCCATATTGGATTCGATTTAATAATGGCTTCATATGAAGCATCAAGTCTTGCTGCAGGATGTTGTCATCTGCAAAGTGGTGGCCGCTTGTTTTCTCAATGTGCTGTAGAAAGACCGCAACCGCCTGCTGAACTTCCACTGTCGTCTGATGCTGGGCGGCTTCTTTCCACGTTTGATTTGCCAATAGATGCATGACTAAGTAATCTGTTTCATCCTCTGATAAGGTGACATGAAAGGTGTCACTCACCTGCTGTATGATCTTTTGGGCAATTCTCATCAAGACGGGTGATCGTTGTGTACGAGTGGTACTGGCGGGTATCCGCTGGTTTTTTCGTGTTTGCTGAATCGCAATTGCTAAGTGAATGACTAAGTTTTTTAAGGCAATGTCTTTAATGAGCAATGACTCTTGATGCAGGTTCGTCAGGACAATCGATCGAATGGTTTCAAGAGAAATATCGGGAAAATGGAGCTGCTCCCGCTCGGTGATATGAGAAAGTGCAGGCTCTTCTTCAAGGAGTAAGTCTGCATAGCATGTTCTTTTTTGCAATTCGTCTCCCTCAATTTTTAAGCCAAATCCAGGCTTTGACACAAGGGTCATACCGTAACGGGCTAACAGCTCTCGTCCTTTTTTCAAATCACTGCTGACCGTCATGCGGCTGATGAACAGTTCTTCAGCCAGCTGGTCAATTTTTAAGTAATCCTGTTGAAGCAATAGCTTCCTCATGATAAATCGTACACGCTCTTCTGGCATGACGGGGACGAGAGAGCGGGCAGGAAGCTTTTGTTGATGAAGCCAAAGCAGGAAGGCATCTTGGTCACTCGTTAATAGGGTGTATCCCTTTCCGCGGATCGTTTTAATCTTGGCTCCAGCTTCCTTTAATTGCTCATTTGCTTCTTTGATTAAATGACGGATGGAGCGGTCAGATAAGCGAAAAGAGGCAGTGAGCTCCTCCAGCTTCACGAACCCCTTCGTTTCAAATAGCTGCTGAATCAGCTGATAGGTTCGAGGATCTGCCGTCATCATCATTGCGCGGCTCCTTGCGCCTGTAAGGCATCAGTACCAAGAGCGATGGCGCCCATTAAACCTGATAATCCATCAAAGGATGGCTTGGTGATAATTTCATTTAAAGGCTTTGGTAGTTGTAAATACCCATGAAGCCGCTTTTCTGTTTCATCAAGAATGAGCGGCAGCATAGCGGGCTGTTTCATCACACCTCCACCGAGAATGATGCGCTCTGGCGAAAGGGTGAGTAATAAATTGGCGGTCATCTGTCCGAGATAGTAGGCATGAAGTGACCAGGCAGGATGATCCTCTGGCAGTATTTGTGCCAGTGTATGATAGCGCCCTTCTATGGCAGGTCCTGATGCCAGTCCCTCTAAACAGTCATGGTGTATAGGGCAGCAGCCACCGTAGGAATCATGAGGGTGCCGCTGCACTGTGATATGACCCATTTCTGGATGCAGCAACCCGTGAATGAGGCGGTGTTCAATATAGGCACCGCCGCCTATTCCGGTTCCAACAGTGATATAGACCAAAGAAGCAGGCTTTTCTGCTTCAACCGAAAAGCGGGCTTCCCCGAGTGCTGCACAGTTCACGTCTGTATCAAGCTTCATAGGGAGTCCAAGGGCTTGTTTTAAAGTAGAAAGGAAAGGGAATTGGCGCCAGGCTGTTTTGGGTGTCTCTAAAATCGTCCCATAGCTTGGGCTTTGTTCTTTTACATCGACAGGCCCGAATGCCCCAATGCCAATGGCATCGACAGGATGCTTTGTAAAGTAATCGATTACTTGCCGGCATGTTTCATCTGGATTACCTGTTGCAAAGGAAGTCGTGTGTTCAATCGTTCCATCTGTTGTTCCGTAGCCGCAGACAAATTTTGTTCCGCCTGCTTCAATGCCTCCAATTCGCATGATCAATGCCCTCCATTAAAGAGGGGCGGAATCCAAATGGACCCCGCCCCTACATGTTCATTTTTTCTTTACAATGTAGGTTTGTACCTGACAAGGTGTGAGCGGTTCAATGTGTAATGATCCATGTTGTGCTTTGAGTATATGTCCTTCAGGTGTTTCGCCTAAATTCGCTGTTTCTCCGTGCTGTAGAGATGAACTATTGATTGAAGCGGCTGTTTGACGCGTTAAAAATGGATTGAAGAGACGGATGACAATGCCTGTTCCATGCTCTTCTTTTTTCAGAGCGCTTAGAATGGCTCCGTCTGTCTCAATGTCAAGCAGGCTATAAGTAGATTGTAAGTCTTCTTTTTCATCTCGGAAAGAGAAAATTAAACGACCGTTTAAAAAGTCTGCCCGTTCGTAGCATTGAACTGGGGTTGTATACCGCTTGGCAAGCTGCGCTAAGTGCCCCTCGCTGACAGCATCCTTGCTATAGTGCATGCCAAATGAGAACGACAGTGCACCTTGTAGCTGAGCGTCAGGTGTCTCAACAATTTTTTCACCAGATGCGCGTCCTGGACGGTAAAGAAGATTTTCTTTCCCCATTTTTCCGAAACAGCGGAAAAGCGTATACGCAATCGTTGTGTAGCCTTCTCCTGTGATCTGGTATTCTCTCACGCAGTCCGTCAATAGAGCGACACCATATGCTTCATCACGAAGTGCAGTAAAGGATTGCATCGGTTCAATGGTGATCGGTTTTTCTTCCCAATGCTCATTGCTCCACCATTCAAGCTCTTGCGTGAGCTCTGTCGGGCGTTCGATGGTTCCAAACTGCTGATCGCTCAGTGATACCTTTGATGCGATGCCTGTATCAAAGAGGACACGCAGACGATGGTCTAACGCATGATTATCGACATCGACATGAAAACGGATGACAGGCTCATCTTTATTTAATGCTACCTTCGCTGTAATCGGGAGTGAAGTCGTGACTGATTGCTGAGAGCGCTCTTCTAAGTCATAAGGGACAGTAAGAGTAAGCTGGACGGTGAGCTCTTCTTGCAAGCCGCTTTTAGATACTGTGATGTCTGCTGAAGAAAGGTCCTTGGATGACACATACAGATCCTCACGCGGCGGTGAATAGTTGTAGGAATCCCCATCGTCTCCATTGTCTTCAAAGATCATTTGCTCAGAGAATGTCCGGCCAGTTTGTTTATCTGTGATCTCCAGCGATCCGTTGTCATTTGCCGCAATGCGGTAATACGTATTTTCAATCGCGTGTCCTTCTGTTTGTTCCCATGCAGATTCGCTTGATTCATCGAAAACCATGCTGACTTGTGTATAACCAACGGATGGTAAGCTGGTGGCTTCGATCAGTAAAACGGCTTTCCATACTTGTTTTGGCATGTACACATCTTTACTTGGGTTAAGAGAAATTTGCTGTGCCAGCACATAATCTGTGACATCAGTTTTGCTTTTTACTGTGTAGTGAAGCGTTTTTCCATTGGCATCTTTTAGTGTAAAAGGACGTTCTGTGATAAAGGTTTCAACTTCAATAACTTCAGAACGCTTTGAAGGCAGTGTATTAAATAAAGTAAACGTGATTTCTTGCTCTGTTTGCAGTCGAATGGCGATGAGACGCATGTGTAAGTCCACAAGGTTCTCGGCGATTTCCTTTGCCTGCTTGTAGCGGAAGAAGACATCTTGATTCGTCGTATCACTATTACAGCCGCCAATGCTGTCATGCGCTGCATTTTCAAACATGAGGTACCAAATATCACGAACCGTATCATGCGGAAAGTCGTGTCCGAGTGAATAGCTAATCGTGAGGATAGGCTCCATCACATTGACGAGATAGTTTTCAATTTGATTGTTTAAGATTTTTAAATCAGCTCGTGTTGAAAAAATAGATTTGTGAATCCGCATATGCTTCGCATGAATGAGCTCTCCTTTTAAAGTTTCAAAAGACGTCCGCTCTTTTTTCACTGCTGCAATGTAATCTTCTAAACTGCTGATTTGATAGTGGTGCTCGTTCAGTTCATTGGCTTTTTCTAATAAGTCAGGCAGGTTTTTGCGGATCGGTGCCTGGTCAAAGCCATTTGGGAAATAGACATTCTTTGTGGTTGCCTTTGCTTGCAGCGCACCGATTTTTTCAGATAAAAAGGCTTGTAAGTCCTCATCCTTTTCAGGAATATTACCACCGTAGTAGTAGCCAAATGGCAGGTTCACCGCAAAGACTTCACTGCCGTCAGCCCCTTGCCAATTGAATTCAGTGTGATTCGTCATATGGTCTGAAACGCCGCGCCAAAAAGCTGTATCCACAATGCCGAAGCCGCGGTAAATTTGAGGCATTTGTGCGGATTGACCAAAGGAATCAGGGACATAACCGACTTTCATCACATGACCGAACTGCTGACAGCGTTCAATTCCATATTGCAGGTTCCGTACAATGGATTCACCTGAAATGACGAGCTGGTCGGTTTGGGTATACCACGGGCCGATGATGAGACGTTTGGCTGTGACGAGCTTTTTGATTCGATTCTCATCCTCTGGACGCCATTTGAGGTAATCATCCAGTAAGGATGCTTGGGCATCGAGCATGAAGTAATGGAACCTTTCATCTGTTTCAAGAGTGTCTAAAATGTCCATTACGCTTTTCATTAAGTAGATACGGGAGCGGGAGGTGGTGAAATACCATTCCCGGTCCCAGTGAGTATGTGGAATCACATGTACATTAACAGTCATTGAGTAACGACACCTTTCTTTGTTCAAATTATCCTTCTAGCACAAGGTCAAAATCGTCTTCTTCTTTCTGCTTCTGATCATGTTCCGGCGTTTTTGGTTCTTTTTTCTCAGAGAAATTGACAAGCAGGTTGGCGCCAATACCGATGACGAGTGCGCCAGTGAGAGCTCCAATTAAATAAGCCCACCAGTTTCCGACTGAGAAGAAGCCGTATAGCCCGCCAATTGGCGGCATGATGTCATGGACACCTAATAATGCAGCAACCCCGCTTCCAGCAGCACATGCAACAACATTGAGCGGAATCAATTTCAATGGATTGACGAGGGTAAAAGGGATCGCCCCTTCCGTAATACCGATAATGCCCATGACAAGGCCGCCACGTCCTGCTTCTCTAAAGGTTGGAGAGAAATTGCGTTTTCGAATCAATGTCGCAAGCCCGTATCCAAGCGGCGGAATGACAATCGCAATATTGACGAGAATGGCAGGGAGGTAGACGCCTGATAGGAAGAGCGCGTTACCTGCCATCCAAGCAGATTTATTCACTGGTCCGCCAAGGTCAAAGCCAATCATCGCACCTAGAATGAGAGCGAGTGCGAGTGTGCTTGTCCCGTCAGCGACCATGCCTTTGATCCATTCAATTAATGCTGTGTTCAAAGCACCTAATGGCCCGCCCAGCAGAACGGACATGAGAAGTCCAGTTAAGCCAACGGTAATGAGCGGTAAGATGAGCAGAGGAACAAGTCCGGCTGCGGAGCCTTTAATTTGAATTTTTCGTTTCACAAAAAGAGCGACATATCCTGCGAAGAAGCCTGCAATAACGGCACCGATAAATCCAGCATTCGTTGAGCTGGCAAGGGCACCACCGATGAAACCGGCCGAAAGCCCTGATTTATCCGCAATCGAATAGGCGATAAATCCAGCGAGCAGGACGTTCATTAAGCCAATCCCTGTCCAACCAACCTGCTCCATTAAATAGGCGCCGTGCAGTATGCCACCAGCATCCTTATAGGCGTTTAAATCTGAAACACCAAATCCTAATCCGACTAGTTTTGCTAAACCAACGATAAGGGAGGCACCGATGATTACAGGAAGAATATAAGAAATACCGGTCATGAGATGGCCTTCAATGACTTTTAATTTTGCTTTCATTTTGCTTTGCTCCTTTCTATATGGCATTGCTCACGTTTATTGAGATTCAGATTTTTTCTTTTCAACAAGTGCTACAGCTTTTGTGATGATTTGCTCGGCATTTTTTAAGGCGCGTCCGATCTCGACACGTACTGTGGGAATGCCTGAAAAACGTTCCGCATCGTTGATATGCTGATTGGAGGCAATGATACAAAGGTCTGCCTGTCTTGCTTCCTCTGGTGTAATGCCATTCACCTGTCCCATAATTCCTTGCTGCTCGATTTTGATCTCGTGTCCGAGCTGTTTACCCGCATTTTCTAACGCTTTTGCTGCCATTGGTGTATGAGCTAACCCTGCTGGACATGAAGTGACACCGACAATTTTCATTGTGTAATCCCCTCTTTCAATTGTTGTTCAATGACTTCGTAATAATAGTCAGCGGTTTGACCTGGTTGAATCTTTTCGATGAAAGCAGGTTCCATGAGGCTTGTCGCAATGCCTGACAGTAATTTCAGGTGTGTGATGTTTGCTTCTTCTAATGGAACGAGCAGTGTAAATAAATAACTTGTGGGTAAATCGTCAAAGCTTCCCCATTCAATCGGTTGTTCTAACTCTAAAAAAAGAAGTGAAGCCGTTTGTACAGCGGAGCTTTTTGTATGAGGAATGGCGAAGCCTTGCTGAAGTCCTGTTGAGACTTCATCTTCGCGAGTCAACAAATCTGATAATAACCCCGCCTGATCGTTTGTAATCTGAAGGTCTTCAGCTTTCTCGGCAATGTATTGTAAAATCTCATTCTTTGATCGTCCGTCTACTTGTGTGAAAACATGATCTTTTTGGAACAAGCTGATCCCTTCTCTCTTGTTTGTTAAGCGCTTACAAGTTGATTGTAATGTACTTTTCGACATGGTTAAATAGCATCATTTTCCGTTTGAAATGGCAAAAAGTTTATGAAGCTATTCGTCTTGCTGTCTGTATATCTCAAATCCTAGCTTAAAACGAGTTTAATTATGTAAAAAACAGATTCTACTAAATGCATTTCTGTGATATTCTTCCAAGGTATTACAAAAGATAAGGGGGTCTTTTCATGTTCAAAAAGCAGGTCAAATCCTGTGTGATCGTACTCATGGCCATCATTCTCTGTATGGCGGCATTACCTGGATACGAGGCAGCAGCTGCCAGTAAAGGAACAAATGTCAATGAAGCCATTGGGTTAAAAAATGGTGAAGTCATCTCAGGGACATTACAGAATGAAATGGAAGAGTCATGGTACCAAATCACGCCATCAGCACAAGAGGTGGCAAAACATACACATATGAAGATTTCTGTGAAAAGTAAACAAGTATTATCCGTATCGGTCTATCCAAGTAAAGACAGAGCGATGAAGGATGACACTTATTCGAGATATCGTGTGGACACTGCAAGTGGAGAGACAGAGATCGACTTCCCGCATGCATGGGCAGGTCCTTACTTTGTCAAAGTGCTCTATTTAGGGTCGGAGGAAGACAGCCGTGATGAGGAAGAGGATGCGGCTTATACAATCGGGTATAAAGGAGCTAACCTTCCGCCCTCTGAACCCGTTTTCCCTGAAGACGATGAGCCTGGTATCATTATTATTGAGAAAAAGTACGGGCGAGAAATTCTCCAATCGATTCGTACAATCGAAGATAAACGTTTTAATGAAACACCAAATGGTCAGAAGCTGAGCCGTGTGCTCCAAAAAACAAAGCCATTTCTCAAATCGAAGCTCATCAAACAAAAAAATGAGCAGCAAAAGGTATACAATCATCTGCTGACATTAAAGTCACTGCTAAATGACGTAGAGAAAAATGGTGCATTTAGTGGTCATATCGTAACAGAAAAAGAACAACAGGCGATCAGGTCCCTTTTTGATATGCTCAAAGAAGCAAGTCCGGCTTATTTAAAAAAGGAATTAGAAGCCGTCAGTCAAAAAATTGGCATCAATCAGCTTGAAGGAAAATCAGTTGGTTATGTATTAGAGAAACAAAAGCTTGTAAAAGAAGAGAAGGTTAAAACGAATAAGATCATTTTTAAATTAAAGGATGGCCAAACACTTCAATCTGCGAAAAAGAAGATGAAAAGCTATGGCATCCAAGAAAACCGTGTGACATCACAGTCAGTCAGTCCTTTATTTAAAGGAATGTATGTCTATGATGTGCCAGCAGGGCAAGAATCAGCTGGAAAGACTTTAAAAGCAGGCAAAGCTGTCATCAAAAGCACTGCAAGAAAGCTGTCCAGCATGCCGAATGTTGAATTTGCGGAGCCTGTTCAAACCTATCGTGCACTAAGCAATGACGTGCAGTATGGTTACCAGTGGCCGCTGAAAAACAGTGCACAAAACAGCGGAAAAAAAGGCGCTGATGTGAAGTTTGAACAAATGAATACACTGATTGGCACAAGCAAAATGAAGCAAACATTAATTGCAGTTGTGGATACAGGTGTAGACAGCCGTTTGACTGATTTAAGCGGGACTGTTCGTACGGACTTAGGTGCGAATCTCATTGGAAGAAACAAAGATGCGATTGATGACAATGGACACGGTACGCATGTGGCGGGCATCATTGCCGCAAAATCCGATAATCATTACTCAATGGCAGGCCTTAACCAACATACGGGCATCATTCCAGTGAAGGTACTGGATGCCTATGGCTTTGGCGATACAGAGCATATTGCACTTGGAATTAAGCATGCAGTAGATAAAGGCGCAAAGGTCATCAACATGAGCCTTGGCGGCTACTACAGCCGGGTAATTGAATATGCAATGAACTACGCGGCTCAAAGAAATGTACTAGTGGTTGTGGCGAGTGGAAATGATGGCGTTCCAGAAATGGGCTATCCTGCGACATCAAAATACGCAATGGCTATTGGCGCAAGCAACCGTATGGATATTGCTGCTGAATTCTCAAGCTTTGGTAAAGGACTGAGCATGTCTGCACCAGGGTCTGATATTCCAAGCTTAATGCCAGATGGGAATGTCTCATACCTGAGCGGGACATCAATGGCGACACCATATGTGGCCGCGGCAGCAGGATTACTTCTTTCTAAAAATCCAACCTTGAAGCCGAATCAAGTAAGGAATATCTTGCAAAGCACAGCCGATAGCATCTCCTTTACTTCTGTTGATGGAACAGATGACGTTTTCTATGATGAAAACGATGAGCCAATTGTCGATCCGAAAATTCCAGGGATCGATTGGATGACAGGACATGGCAGACTGAATGCATTTGCTGCTTTAAGTGCTGTCGAACTGAACGCATCTGTGAGCAAAGTGGAGGATCAGCATCAAAAGGTGACAGGTAAAGCAAAGGCTGGCGCTGCTATTTCTGTGTATAGAGGCAAAACACTGCTTGGAAAAGGCACAGTAGGCAAAAATGGAACCTTTAGCGTGAAGATCAAGCATCAGAACAAAAACAAAGTCCTTCACATTAAGATTTCAAAAGGAAAGGCCGCTACAACGCTCAAAACAGTCGTCAAAAAAGGCAAAGCACCAGCTAAGCCGAAAGTGGGCAAAGTAACGGTTAAAAGTAAAACGGTCAAAGGGACTGCGGGTGCAGGATTGACCATTAAAGTGAAAAATAAATCAAAGAAAGTCATCAAAACGGTAAAAACAAATAACAAGGGCGCATTTACTGCCCAAATAAAACCGCAAAAAGCCAAAACAGTCTTGTATGTGACCGCTTCTGATGTGAGAAAAAGAGAAAGCAAAGCGGTGAAGGTTGTTGTTGTGAAAAAGTAAGAGGAGAGCTTCCCTTTCTAAAGAAGGGAAGTTTTTTTGCTTGTTACTGGAAAAATACCAATTAATGTCGATAGTAATATAGCAGGAAAAAAAAGGAGGATTTATCGATGAAAAAAATCATGTTTGCTTTCTTTCTATCATTGCTTCTCGTATTCCCAACCTTTGCACATGCAGAGGAAACAGGGGCAGTACCAGCTTCCGTTCAAGTAACAAGTGTCACCGCAGCCGATAGTGGATTAGTGAATTACGGCTATGGCAGTAAATATCGCGTGGGTTCTTATTATCCAGCTACGTTTAAAGGAACACTAAAAGATACAAGTGGAAATCTCATGCCTAATCAGCCGATTCAGCTTTATTTTGAAGCAGCAATTAAATCATATGCTCAAACAGCGACAGGCACAACAGACGTAAATGGACAATTTTCACTGACGTTTCAAGTTCCTGCAGGTGCAGGCTACCAAACATACAATAATGCAGGCTGGTCTACACATTACTACGATATCGTTCCAGTGACGTTCACTTCAAACGACATCAAGCTATCTTCAAATGTCACAAGTGTGTACCATTTGGCATATACATCCCGTTACTAATCTGCTGGAAGAAGCGACTTGGCGAAAGCCTTGTCGTTTTTTTTCATAGAAAAAAGGATGTCTTCATGTGACATCCTTTTCTTTTTGTTAGCAAACCTGCTGGGCGGCAACCGAAAGAGTCGATAAACAAACACTCATGAGCCGTGACTCCCAGATTCGATCGAGCGTTGACCTTTTAATTCTGAGCTTTGATGGATAAGAACTTTTACACTTGAACGTTGATCCTTGAACGTTCAGCGTTGAGCTTTTATCAAGGATCATCCAGAGATGATCAGATGAGGAGGGAATGACCTTTCCCTCGGAGGTGTTTAGTTCTATCGATTTTCGGCTCACTAACAAAATTGATTAATCGATCTGTATTTTCGTTAGTGTATTGCTTTCTGACAAGGAAAAATCAACTTCCATTTGAAAATCCTCAATCTCGGTCGAAAGCTTTTCAATCTTCACTCGAAGACGAAGCGGATCGATGATCGTCGCCTCATTTTCAGCGAGGAACGACTTGACGATCTCTTGGTTGGCAGCCGCTTGTGTTTTTCCGTCTTTTCCAAACAAGGTTTCTAAATGCTGGTCGAGCCTCTTCTTCACATCTTCATTGGTTTGTTCTGCTTTGTCTACTAGCTCTGTGTACACCTTTTTCAATTTCCGTAAATAACGAATATCGTATTCTATCGACGTCTTCCGTTCAATCGCTTCTGCCACCGTCATGCTGACACCCGCAACATCAATCGTTGTCGTCGCATTCGACACAACGATGGCTGATTTGATGGCATTCCGGCGCTTGATTAATGCTTGAATCGATTGGTCATCAGCCTTCGCCTTCTTTTCGATGTCTTCTTGATGTTGAAACCCGTGCTGTATATATTTCCCGATCATCAATCCACCAAGTACGGCTTCATCAACGGTTCGGTTGATTCTCTTATCTAACATTTTCAGTTCACTTAATGCTCTTGTAATGGTCATTTCCATATTAGTGACAACTCCCTTGATTCATCCTGAAAATCATAGATTCCTATCATATACCAAAGTGCGCTTCTTTTACTAGCGATATCCTTTTTTGTCAAATTGTTTACGATAGAAAAAAACCTGGCGTTATACACCAGGTTCTTCACGTTTTTTCTGAATCCAAGCTGTCACATAATAGGCAGCATAGCAGAGCGCGATGAAAGGAATGCCGCAGATAAGGGCAATCCGCTGATTTGGATCAAAGGCAATGCCAATCACAGAGGCAAGACACAGGAAGAAGGCAGCAATCGGAACCACTGGATAGAGCGGGGTTCGAAAGGAAAGATCATGGAGCTGTCCGCCTTCCTGTAAAAAACGTTTCCGAAACATAAATTGTGAGGCAGCAATCCCCATCCACACGATCACAACGGCCAGTCCAGAGATCGAAACAAGGACAAGGTATACCGTTTCTGGTGCGATGACACTTGAGAACAAAGAAAGAATCCCACCGATCATACTTAAAATCAGTGCGTTCAAAGGAATTCCTTTAGATGTCAGCTTCGCCAGTTTCTTAGGCAGTGTCCGTTCCTCAGAAAGTGACCAGAGCATACGGGATGACGCGTATAGTCCAGAGTTTGCGGCAGATAAGATCGCTGTCAAAATGACAAAATTCATGAAATCTGCGGCATATGGAATCCCGATGCGATCAAACACCACAACAAATGGACTTTTGATCACCCCAGCTTCTTCCACTGGGATCAAGCCGGCTAAGACCACGATCGTTCCAACGAAAAACAAGACAAGACGCAGTACGGTTGTGCGAATCGCTCTTGGAATGGTCTCGTCAGGATTGACGCTTTCACCCGCAGCAATCCCAATTAACTCCGTACCTGAAAAAGCGAAATTGACGGCAAGCATCGTCATTAAAATCGGTAAAAAGCCGTTTGGGAAAAGACCGCCTTCCCCGGTGAAGTTAGAAAGGAACGGAGCGGCCTCACCGCCTTTTAACGGAATCAAGCCAAACATCGCAGCTCCGCCAAGAATAATAAAGAGAATAATAGCCATTACTTTAATGCTGGAAAACCAAAACTCTGATTCTGCAAAAAACTTCACTGTAAAAGCATTGAGTAAAAAGATAAGAAGAGCAAAGACACCGCTCCACATCCAAACCGATGTGTCCGGGAACCAGCGCTGCATTAAAAGCCCTGCCGCTGTAAATTCCGATCCGAGCGCGACTGTCCATGTCAGCCAGTAGAGCCAAGCGACTGTGTAGCCTGTGCCGGGTCCAATATATTTTGTTGCATACGTATGAAAGGCCCCTGTAACCGGCATTGCCACAGACAGCTCACCTAAACAGAGCATCACGAGGTACACAATTAATGCCCCGACAAGATAGGCAAGGATCGTTCCTGCGGGTCCTGCTTGATTGATGGTATACCCAGAGCTTAAAAAGAGCCCTGTTCCAATGACGCCGCCTAGAGAAAGCATGAACAGGTGGCGGCTCGTCATTTTTCGTTGATATTGTTGTGACTGATCTTTTGCTTGTTCCATGTCTTCCCGCCCTTTTGCTTAGAAGTATGTGTGATGATTCATGATGCTATGCTGTGGTAAGTTTTAAGATGTCCGTGATATCTTCTGGGGTTGTCCTGCAGCAGCCGCCGATAATATGCGCGCCGTCTTGATACCATTGATGCGCACATTCACCAAATGTATGCTGAGGCGTATCTCCGCTCCATACCTTTTCTTCAGGATCATATAATTCCCCTGAGTTTGGATACACGACAATCGGCTTGCTCGTCCCCTTTTTCATCTCTTGAATGAGAGACGAGATAAATTGCGGCGGCGTACAGTTTACACCAACAGCAGCGATCTGTTCATAAGGTTCCAGTGCTTGTACACATTCTCTGAGCAAATCTCCTTCACTAATATGAAGGTCGTCCTTCGCGCTGAATGTAATCCAAGCAGATACACCACTGAATTCATCTTGCAGCAGCTTTGCAATGGCCGTTGCTTCAATGAGACAAGGGATCGTTTCACACGCAAGAATATCTGCACCAGCTTCTACTAATGCCTGAATCCTTGGTCTATGAAAATCAATGAGTGTCTGCTCTGTGAGTCCGTAATTTCCTTTATATTCTGAACCATCAGATAAATAAGCGCCGAATGGCCCCACAGATCCTGCGACAAATGGTTTTGTCCGCCCTTTACGACGCGCTTCATCCTGCCAAAAAAGATCGCGTGCCTCTTTTGCTAAAGTGACAGATCGTTTCATTAGTTCAATGGCTTCTTCTTTTGAATAGCCTTTTTCAGCGAAGCCATCAATCGTTGTTTGGTAGCTCGCTGTTGTGGCACAGTCAGCTCCGGCTTGGAAGTAATCCAAGTGTACTTGCTGAATCAATTCTGGCTGTTCAATCAGTATTTTGGCTGACCATAAACTGTCGTTTAAATTGCAGCCCTTTCGTTCAAGCTCTGTTGCAAGTGCACCGTCTAAAATTAAAGGTGCGTGAGCCTGTAAACGGCTTTGAATAGGATTCATCGAATTGAACACCCTCCTTTTTAGTCGGAAATGATGGATATGATATGAGGCAGTAGTTTAAATGACTAAAGTGTTTTTGTCAAGGAGAGGAAAAAGCATGTGACCGCGGAAAAACCCTGAAAACATGCGGGTTTCCATGCATAAACATGCAGTCAAAATAATAGAAAACCAAGTCATTGACAGCCTCTAAAAAGAGATATATATTATGGAAAGGTTCATTTCAGAAAGCTTCGTCAAAAGGCGCTGTCTTTTGATTTTTTTTGTTCAACGACTGTCTTCTTTCGTGCAGAAAGAGGGTTTTTTATATGCTTAAAAAAGGAGGAAAGAAGAAATTGAAAAAATGTGTAAAAGATATCGCAATGATTCTAATTGGTTCTTTTTTATTTGCCGCCGCAGTGAACATGTTTGTCATTCCGCTTAAATTTGGTGAAGGCGGTGTAACGGGGCTGTCCATCATTTTCTATTATTTGTTTGAAATTGCACCATGGCTGACGAACCTAGTGTTTAATGCCATTCTGCTGCTTGTGGGGTATAAATATTTGGACAAGAAGACGACGATTTATACTGTGGTTGCCGTCGCAAGTAACTCCCTATTTTTACACCTGACCACAACATGGGTCGTGAATGTTCACGAATTGATCATTGGGGCCATTTTCGCAGGAATCATTATCGGAATTGGGATTGGTCTTGTGCTAAGAGCAGGCGGTACAACGGCGGGTTCTGCCATACTCGGAAGAATTGCCAACAAGTATTTAGACTGGAACGTGAGCTATGCCATCTTGTTCTTTGATCTGATCGTCGTATTTGCTTCCTACTTTATTATTGGTGCGGAAAAATTAATGTTCACGATTGTGATGCTGTACGTGGCGACAAAGGTGATGGACTTCGTGATAGAAGGGCTTAACACGAAAAAGGCAGTGACGATCATTTCTTCATGCAAAGATGATATTGCCGAAGAAATCAATCACACCTTGGATCGAGGCGTGACGATTTTAAACGGACGCGGTCATTATTCAAAGGAATCGAAGGAAATTCTCTATGCAGTCATTCAAAAACAAGAGCTTATGCGTCTAAAGAAAATCATTAAGAAAATTGATCGAGACGCATTCGTTGTTGTCCATGACGTGCGTGATGTGTTCGGAGAAGGATTTGTGAATATATAAAAACGAAAGGACCCCAAAAGGGTCTTTTTTTTATATTTATACCTCTTGTCACATGATACTATGTAATGTATAGTATAAATGGTTAGGAGTTGTAATCATGAATGCACAATTAAAAAAAGGTTTACTGGAATTCTGTGTACTGGCGGTATTAAAGAAAGGCGATTCCTATGGTTATCAAATGATTAAAGATATGTCCCATTGTATTGAGATTTCAGAATCGACATTATATCCGATATTAAAGCGATTAGAGCAAAACAATTATGTGGAGACCTATTCCCAGGAACATAATAGTCGATTAAGAAAATACTACCGGATGACACAAAGCGGCCGTGAGCATATGGCGCAGTTTTTAGCGGAATGGGATCAAGTGATGGCGATTTACGACTTTATTTCTGGAGGACAGGGCAATGAATAAAAAAGAATTTTTAGCCAGCTTAGAGAAGCACCTGCATCGTCTAGGCGAAAAAGAAAGTGACCGGTTCATCGAGTATTACGATGAAATGATCGAGGATTATCAAGAAGATGGATACAGTGAACAGGAAGCGGTCGATCAAGTCGGGCAGCCTGCTATCATCGCTGAAGGGATTTTGAAGGAACAAGGAATTAAAACCGTTCAGGTGCCGACGTTTGGAGAAAAAGCCACAAGGCTCTCCATCCTCATTTTAGGCTTTCCATTATGGGGCAGTATTCTAGCAACAGTCTTCCTACTGATTCTTTCTGTGTATATGGTGATTTGGTGCATTCCGCTCGTGACAGGTACAGTGACGCTAGTTGGTCTGCTCGGCGGTTTTTGGAGCATCATTGGTTCTCCATTTGTCTTTCAGGACGGTTTGCATGTGGTGGTGACGCAAATTGGCGTTGGTATTCTTCTATTAGGTGTCGGATTATTATGCGGCATGGCCACGGTGTATTTGACAAAGCTATTTGTTCAAATGACTGTTCAAACCACTAAGGCATTCATGGGAATGTTTAAAAAGAAGGTCGTGAGAATATGAATGTGAATGATTTAAAAAAGCAATGCATCAAATGGGGGATCATCTTCACCGTTGCCGGAGGAATGATCATGGCAATTGGTTTTGGACTATCGGGCTTTGACCTAGATGCATATCACAACAATGACCAGAACAATGTGTTCCGCACTATCAATTGGAGCAAGCCATAAATGAAAAACCCGCTTATGCGGGTTCAGCGTGTAGACAAACCCTCGCATTCGGTGTCAGTCCTGCGTGCTGGTGCTCACGAATGTCAAATTCGCTTCGCGCCAGTACTCGTCCTTCCTAGACTTCAAAGGTTTTCTATCACGCTGAAAAGAAGACAAAGGGCTAAAATCAAGATCATTTTAGCCCTTTGTCAACAATCTGAAAAACCCGCTTATGCGGGTTTTTTTGCTCTGGCTACAAAGAAGAAATAACAGCAAAGTGCACCTAGTTCACAAAGCATAATGATCAGGCCCATTGGAAAGGCTGTTTGGCTTCCGGCTAGTCCGACAAGAGGTGTCATGCAGGCGCCTAGCAGCATTTGTGCCACACCGATCAGGGCAGCCGCACTTCCTGCATGTGCGCCGTGATGCTGCATCGCAAGAGACGGGGCAGAGGTGCCGACAATTCCAACGCTTGAGACCACAAAAAAGAGCGGAATGAGAATGCCGTATAATCCAGCATCAATGGAGATCATCAAAAATAAGGTGATGCCGCCTAAGGCAGCTGTCAGCAATCCAATGCGAAGAACCTTCTCTTCGCCGATTTTAGCAGCGACGCGGGCAAATACTTGTCCAGCTGTGATGATCCCAAGACTATTCACTGCAAAGGCAGCACTGAATCCTTGTGGAGAAAGGTGAAAAAGCTCCTGAAGCACAAACGGTGAGCCAGAAATATAAGCAAACATCGCTGCGAATACAAGACCTTGCGAGAGGGCATACCCAACAAAGAGACGATCACTCGCTAAAATTTTCATGGCACTTACAATCTGTTGAAAGCCTCCTGTCTGTCTGCGCTCCGTAGGTAAACTTTCTTGAAGTGAAAAAATAGATCTCAGCAGCATCAAGGCCCCGAGGATGCCTAATAGAACAAATACACCCTGCCATGTGGTGAAGCGTAACATCTGTCCGCCCACAATAGGTGCCGCTGCCGGAGCAACCCCGTTGACCAACATGAGCAGTGCAAAGAATTTCGTCATTTCTGAGCCTTCATAATGATCTCGCACAATGGCTCGTGCAATGACAATGCCTGCTGAACCAGCGAGTCCTTGAATCAATCTTAAGAGGATGAACATCCAAATTGACGAGACCACCGTGCATAAAAGAGAGGCGGCGATAAAAATAATTAAGCCGATCATCAGCGGTTTTCTTCTGCCGATCGTATCACTAATAGGACCTGCAATCAGTTGTCCAAGCGCGAGTCCAATCAGACAAGCCATCAGACTTAATTGGGACAAAGCAGTGCTTGCTTCAAAATCTCGCGCAATATGAGGCAATGCAGGTAAATACATATCCATTGCAAGCGGTGCAAGGGCGGTTAAAGAACCAAGCAATGCAGCAAGGAGAAATCGGTTTTTTTTCGATTCTTGGGGATAAGATAAAGAACTCATATGACATTACACTCCTCGTATACTTCCTCAAAACAGCATAATGAATCGAGCGTCCCTTTTCAATGGAAATTTTCAAAGAGGATTTCGTGCAAAATAATTGATCTTTCGAAGGAGACTCTTTACATTGAATGAGTAGAGAAAAGAACAAGGTCATCGACATGCAGTATTTGCATGATACGTATATCTGGCAATTAAACAACAGGAGGTGCTGACATGGAGCAGCAAGAGCTGATCATTCGTCAAGCAGTCAAAGAAGATCATGAGGCCATTAGACACGTACTAATCAAATCCTATTCACAGTATGAGCCTCAATTTACAGAGGAAGGCTGGCAAAATTATTCTGCTGCGCTTGCAGCAGCTGTAGATAATCCAAACATGGAGCTGATGCTTGTGGCGGAGCTTGAAGGTCAGGTCGTAGGGACGCTTCAAATGTTCCGGTCATCAGCGCAAGCGTATGACAAACCCGAAATGGGCATTACATCAGCCATCGTCCGGTTTTTAGGAGTAGATCCCGATGTCAGAGGAAAAGGAATTGCAGAGTCATTGTTACGTAAAAGTATTGAGCTCACGCAATCATGGGGCGAAAATGTTCTGTACCTTCATACCTCTGATAAAATGCAGGCTGCCATTCGTCTTTATGAAAGAATGGGCTTTGAGCGTGCACTAGATAAAGAATTTGTGAATCAAAATGGGACGCATGTTAAAAGCTATCAATATGTCATCCAGAAAGAACAACCAGCTGGTTCATCACATCACGCATAATAAAAGGAAGAGCACGTCCTCGATGGACAGCTCTTCTTTTTTTATTTACGCCCACAGTATAAGCGCCCAATATGATATCCCCCACGAGATTAAACCGAACATAACAAAGAATTTTAACATGCGCTCATAAGGAGATAGCCTTCGTTCTCTCTTCGTTTTCACCAGCCGCCAATAAAGGGCATAGCCGCAAAAAATGAGGATGATTTGTCCAAGCTGTGTAAGGTTTTCAAGAATCGTGATTCCGTTCATTTATTTCACCTCATCAATAGGTCTTCCATATGTGAATGTAGCAACCCTTTATTTTTTCAAAAAAAATCGGTGTATACTGGAAAGAGAGAATCTAGATGCAAGAGGGAGTTGTGACATGGTGTTTTCGCTACATGCGGATCGGTGGGATGAAGTAATCGAGAGAAAAATCAAATACGATCAGAAGATTGTGGAACATACTTGTCAGCTGTTAGACGCACAGGGACAGCAGGCTGTGCTGTTTCACAAGATTGAAGACACGTTTACGATGAGGGCAGGTGATGGTGCTCTGACGATTCCAAAAGGGAGCTATACGACCGCTTATTATTGGAAGGATCGTCCTTACAATGTGTATTTCTGGAGAGATGATCAAGGGAAGGAACTAGGTTCTTATTTTAATATTGTGGGGAATACATCGTTCAACGGCCAGTTGGTCATGTTTGAAGACCTCATTGTTGATCTTCTCGTTCTTCCGAATGGTGATTTTTTTGTATTGGATGAAGATGAGTTGCCAGAGAGTTTAGTGGATTTTGAACAAGGTTCAGTGCACCGAGCATTAGAGAGTGTGATGGCTTCGTTAGAAAACATACTTGATCAAGTGAGGGCAGATGTTGATGGAAAATATCATCACAGCTTGTTTGCACCGCTGTTAAAATAGAAAAAAACGATTCCTTTCAGCGAGGAATCGTTTTTTCTGTTACACCTTGATACGGTTTAATCGTTTTTGTAAACTGGTTTTCGTTTTAGAAGCTTTTAGCTGTTTGACAGCGGATTGCGCCGCTGCTTTTGTTTTCTTAGTTCGTTTGGTTTCCGCTTTTTTGACCTTTTGTTTGGCGTCTGTCACTTTCTTTTGATAGGCGACCTGTTTTTTGACTTTGTCGAGCCGGTTTTGCAGGCTTGTTTTTTCTTTGCCTTTGTTTAACTTTTTGATGGCCGCTTGTGCGCTTTTAATGGCGCCTTGTGTTTTGCTTTTTTCGGCTGTTTGAACCTTTGCACGTGCCAAGCGGATATCAATGGTTCCTTGTACCTTTTTCACCCGTTCAGTGAGTGCTGTTTTTTGCTTACTTGCAGTGAGTCGGCCAATTCTCGTTTTGGCTTGATTGACATCTGCCTGCTTTTTAGAAGTTTCGGCTGTTTTGACAGCGCTAGTCGCAGCCTTCAAAAAGCTTGATTGTGCTATATATTGCACGCGGCCATAGCCGAATTGTGGATCCTTTCCTTTTGCGCCAAGATCCACTGTATAGCTGCGCAATAAGGTGCGAAGCTGAACATTTGTTTTCTTCGGATGAAGCTGCTTCAACAGTGCCAGCATGCCTGTGACATGCGGTGCGGCTTGTGATGTACCTGTTGCATACCAATATTCATTTTTTAAATAAGTGCTGATGACGTTCTGACCAGGGGCAGAAAATTCAATACCTTTCCCTGTATTTGAGATAGAAGCGAGTTTGTCTTTGTCCGTCGTTGCAGAAACGGCAATGACGCTATTGTAGGCGGCAGGATAGCTGATATGATTCTTCTTCCCATCATTCCCGCTTGCAGCGACCACAAGCAGTCCTCTTTTGTATGCTTCATCCACTGCTGAACGCAAAATAGGGATATTGTCTTCAAAACCTAGACTTAAATTCATAATATCCATCTTGTTGCTAATGGCCCAATCGATTCCTCGAAGCAGACTGTACAAGTCGCCTTCTCCCTTTTTATCTAACACTTTCACAGCATACAGCTTCGCGCCAGAAGCGACGCCGACTGTGCCGTAATCGTTATTGAGGGCACCAATCGTTCCTGCGACATGTGTGCCGTGTCCTTCATCATCTTTATAGGAGGAAGTGTAGTTCACGAATGATTTACCGCCGGATATCTTTAAATCCTCATGGGGAGAAATACCAGTATCCAAAACGGCTACCTTCACATTTTTCCCCGTGACGCCTTCTTTTATCGCTTGCTTTACATTCAGCTTTTGCAGGTTGTAAGATTTTTGAACCAATGCATCCTGATTCGTAGAGGCAGCGGTTTTTTTCATCGTAGAAGAAGCGAGTTTGACCTTTATGTTTTTTGAGACATACGCGATGTTAGGGTCTTTTTTGAGTGACGTGACCGCTTGTTCATCTGCTGTCACAGCGACAGCGGGAAGATGTATGTACTGTGCGTTCACTTTTTCACTTTCTTCAATCGCTGTTTGCTTTCCTTTTTGGTTTTTATAGACGATGATGACATCTGTTTCTTTTGGCGGTGCAGCTGCCTGCGAATGGTAAGGCAAGGCAGTTGTCAACGCAAGAAGAAACGCGATGACTACGAACATTTTCTTTTTCAAGGCGATAGCCCCTTGCATACGATGACCTCCGTCTTTTTTTCTCTATTATATCGGAGAAATGAGAAGGATGGTTAGAAGAATCATATTGTTTGTCAGAAAGTTTTTTTTACAAGTAACCTGAAATTGAAATTCATACAAATCTAGTAGACAATAGAGAGAACATAATAAGAGAAAGTAGGATATGCTGATGAACGTAAAAGAGTATATGACGTATGATGCGATTGGCTTGGCGGCACTTGTACGGAATAAGCAGGTAACGCCAGACGAGCTTGTACAAGCTGCATTTGCTAGATTGAATGAGGTCAATCCTGAACTAAATGCGTTGATTCAGACAAGACAAGATCAAGTATTAAAAGAAATCAAGACATTACATACGAATCAGCCGTTTGCGGGCGTTCCATTTGTACTGAAAAATATATCGCAAGGGCTGGAAAATGAACCGCTGACAGCAGGAGCTGCATTATTAAAGGATGTAAAGGCAAAAACGGACTCCCACTTTGTCCAGCGATTGAAGCAGGCTGGATTTCTCATGATGGGACATACAAACACACCAGAATTCGGATTAAGAAATGTAACAGAACCTGCTTTACATGGTCCAACGAGGAACCCTTGGCATCCTGACTATTCTCCTGGAGGTTCAAGCGGCGGGACGGCAGCAGCTGTTGCGAGCGGCATCGTACCTGCTGGTGGAGCAAGTGATGGTGGAGGGTCCATTCGGATTCCAGCATCCTTTACAGGTTTGTTCGGTCTCAAACCAACAAGAGGAAGAACACCGGTAGGACCAGGCGCAGGAAGGCAGTGGCAAGGGGCATCCATTGACTTTACACTTACAAAAACAGTGCGGGACAGTGCAGCCCTTCTTGATCTACTTCAAGTCATTCAGCCTGAAGCGGCTTTCCAAACGCCATTATACGACGGCAGCTATCAAGAAGATCTAGTGAAACGTACATCTTCTATGCGAATTGCTTACAGTGTAGAATCTCCAGTTGGTACGAAGGTCAGTGAGGAAGCGAAGCAGGCGGTGCAGCAAACAGTGAAATGGCTGAGTGATCAAGGTCACCAAGTAGAAGAAGCAAGGCCTGCAATCGATGGAATTCATCTGATGCAGCAATACTACGTCATGAACAGCGGAGAAATGTCTGCGCTATTCACGTCCTTGAATCGTTCATTAGGACGTCCAGTCAATCCGGAGGAAACAGACATCGTGGCATGGGTGTTGGCAGAGGCTGGCAAGAATGTAACCGCTGCTGCTTACACAGAAAGTCTTGATGCATGGGATATGGCGGCTGCACAAATGGCGTCATTTCATCAAACCTATGATCTCTTTGTGACACCAGCGACTGCCTATTCAGCTCCTAAGGTTGGTGAGTTGATGCATTCGAAAGAAGAAATCACAGAACTTTTACGAGTGTCATCTCTCTCAATGCAAGCGCAGCAGGATCTCATTTATGACATGTTCTTAAAGAGTCTGACCTACACACCATTTACACAGCTTGCCAACTTAACGGGTCAGCCTTCTATGAGCGTTCCTGTTCATCTCACTAAGGCGGGCATGCCTTTAGGGGTACAGGTCACAGCACCTAAGGGGAAAGAGGATTGGCTGCTTCGGCTTGCAGCAGGGATGGAGACATCCTCGATTTGGAAAGGAACAAATCAACTCATACGTTGAAACGACATTTGTCTATGGAGGGAAAGGAGTGTCACACGTGAGTACGAAGGATAGAATTATTCAAACGGCCGCACTTCTTTTACGCAAACAGGGGTATCATGCGACAGGATTGAATCAAATCATTAGAGAGAGCGGCACGCCTAAAGGATCTCTTTATTATTATTTTCCAAACGGAAAAGAAGAGCTAGCCATAGCAGCCGTTGAATATATTAGTCAAAAGGTCATCAATCGAATTGAAGAAAGCTTTGCCTATTCGGATGATCCTTATATCGCCATCGACCGCTTTATGACAAACATCATCCGGGGATTTACGGAGCAAGAAAATGAAAGAGGCATTCCGATTGTCTTGCTGGCGGCAGAATCCAAGCCAGAACATACGCAGCTTCATACTGCATGTAAGCAAGAAATGATCCGCTGGCAAAAGCTTGTGAAAGAAAAGCTCATGAACAGCGGATATGAAGAAAACAAAGCGGATGAGCTGGCTTCTCTCCTTCATTCAATGGTGATTGGGGGTCTATCGATGACCACCGCACTCAAACAAACGACCCCGTTAGAACATGTGAAATGTTACCTTAGACACTTATTTATGCGAGAAGAGTAAAATCTCTCGCATATTGTCTATCTATTATATCAATTGGTCTATATAATAAAGATAGTCAATTAGTCATGAGGAGTGATGGGATGTCGGAGCAACCGCAATCGATCAAGCAATCCGAAGGAACCTCTTTTTATACCGTGTCTGGTTCAGGGAAGCTGTATGGGCTGGAAAATCAGCTTGTTCATGTGCTGGCAGAAGTAAATCAAACGAATCAGCTGTTTGAGCTTGTCTTAATCACAGGTGGGAAAGGAGCTTATTTTCCACTTCACTGTCATGAGCACTTATTTGAAACCATTTTTGTGCTGGAAGGAAAGCTTGAAGTGATCTTGGACGGTAAAAAATATATGGTCACAGCCTTCGATTATATTCATATCCCACCCAAAACGATCCATGGCTACAGAATGCATAGTCACAAAACAAGATTTATTTCATATACGTTGGGCGGACAAATGACAGATGTCTATCAGCAAATTGGGAAAAGGCTTCAGCGGAACGAATGGCCGATGACCGATCATGCTTTCGATGCAGACAGCTTTGAACAAGCTGAAAAAGAAAGCGATATCTTATTGATGCATGGTATCCGGCAGCTGTCAAATACAACTAAGCCCTCCGTTTTATTTCATAGTCAGCTCCCTCAGGCGGTGCAGCCCTACGTATTAGAGGCTGGTGAAGGGAAGCAATACATTATTGATGGTCAGCTTCATGAGCTGATCGCAACAACAGAAACAACTGGAGGCGGGTTCAGTCATTTTGTGATTGAAGGCGCGAAGGGAAAGTATTTTCCTCCGCATTATCATCAAGTACATACAGAAGCACTCTATTGCGTTGAGGGAAAAATGAATCTGCAATTGAACGGAGAAGATATATGCCTGATGCCGGGTGACTTTGCCTATATACCGCCGGATACAATTCACTCTTCTGAACTCGTGTCCCATTCTAATAAATTTTTGCTATTGCTGCTTCCTGGAAAGATTGAGCAGTTGTATGAGCAGTTTGAAGAATCACAAAGCCCGAGTATATGTCCTTATTTTATTCAAGAAGGGAACTTGATGATTGATCGAGAGACTTCCTCTCAATATGATTTGGTCTTTATCGAAAAAGGATAAATAGGTAACGCGTTACACATGATTGTATAAGTGCCTGTCGAACCGATCGACGGGCTTTTTTGTTTTTTAATAATCCTGATCTGATGCATGAACCATCCATTCAAGGTGAAGCTATGTACAGATGATTTTCGCTAAAGGAGGAAATGCATGTGAGAGCTGTTACTTATCAGGGGAAAAATAGCATTGCAGTGAAGAAAGTAGATGCGCCATCTATTCAAGATCGGGAAGATGTGATCATCCGAATCACATCAACAGCAATTTGTGGATCTGATTTACATTTGTATCAGGGGAATTTCCCGCTTCCAATCGGCTATGTGATTGGGCATGAGCCAATGGGGATTGTGGAGGAAGTTGGCCCGGATGTCACGGCAGTAAAAAAGGGAGACCGTGTCGTTATTCCATTTACCGTTGCATGTGGTCAATGCCAATATTGTCATCACCACTTAGAAAGCCAATGCGACAACTCAAACCCGCACTATGATTCGGGTGGACTTCTTGGATATAGTGAGAAATATGGGAACTACCCTGGAGGACAGGCAGAATATTTACGCGTGCCTTTTGGGAACTACACTCCGTTTAAGATCCCAGATGATTGTGAGCTGGAGGATGAACAATTGCTGTTCTTATCGGATGTTCTTCCAACTGCTTATTGGAGCGTGGAGCACGCCGGTGTGAAAAAAGGTGATACGGTCATTGTGTTAGGCTGTGGACCTGTTGGGTTAATGGCACAGCAATTTGCATGGCAAAAAGGGGCAGACCGTGTGATTGCGGTCGATTACATTGATTACCGTCTGCGACATGCAAAACGGATGAGCGGCGTAGAAGTATTTGATTTTACAGAAGATCCCGACATGGGAGAAACGTTAAAGGAGCTGACCAAAGGTGGAGCCGATGTTGTGATCGATTGTGTGGGTATGGACGGGAAGAAGTCGCCGCTTGAAAAAATTGAGCAGAAACTTAAGCTACAAGGTGGAACGATCGGACCGATTCAAATTGCCACAAAAGCCGTCCGTAAATGTGGAACGGTGCAGATGACGGGTGTGTACGGAGGCCTATATAATATGTTCCCATTAGGTGCCTTTTTCGCAAGAAACGTCACCCTGAAAATGGGGCAGGCCCCGGCGAGAGGCTACATGTCAAAGCTCTATCAAAAAGTGACAACCGGTGAAATTGATCCTAAAGCGATCATCACACACCAATTGCCGTTAGATGATGCCGCTCATGCATATCACATATTTAATGATAAGAAGGATGATTGTATAAAGGTCATCTTAAAGCCATAAAAAAGAAGGCTTAGGAATTCTCCTAAGCCTCAGCGTGTAGACAAACCCTCGCATTCGGTGTCAGGTCTGCGTTCTGGTGCTCACGAATCTAAATTCGCTCCGCTCCGGTACTCGTCCTTCCTAGACTGCAAAGGTTGAAAAGAGGACAAAGGCTTAGGAATGTTCCTAAGCCTTTAATGGCTCGTCCATCATTTTTTCGATTAATTCAAAAAATGTTTTTTTATCTTCTTCTGAAAGGTGGTTGAACAGCTGATTGACAAGCAGCTGGCGGTTGTCGATCATTTGTTTTGCAATTTGTTCACCTGATTCAGAGAGTTCAATCCATACAGTGCGGCGGTCATTATTATTTCGAGAGCGGATAATCATCCCTTCATCTTCTAAGTGATTGAGAGCGGTTGTTGTTGCAGAGGGAGATAATGAAACTTCCTGCAGAATATTTTTCACAGTACATGATTGATGACGATAAATGATGCGTAAAATAAACCCTTTCACATTCGTGACGTTTTTCGGAATGTTCTCTTCATCTATTTGTTTCGTCGCCTTTAAATACTTTGTCAGCGCATGGTCTAATAAACTTGCCTCTAGCTCGAAATGTTGCATTCTCCATACCTCTTTTCCTATTGCATTCGCATTTTCCGATCAATTACTAGGTCTATCTTATCATAATAGTTATCATCATTTAAACCAAAATGGAAGACGGCTATAAAATTACCTATATTATCAATTAATATAAAGAACAATTCCAAATTGAAATGATTTTACTTTCAGCTGGTTTTATTTTAGAATGTGAATGAGATAAAATCTGCCAACCCATTCACTGGAAATTGGCTATTGTAAATCAAACGTTTGGAGATGAAGATATTGAATACATTACAGGCATTACTTAACGACAGAATGGAACGCTCTTCACAAATTGAAGCGGTAACTGGCGGGGGTGTGTCTTATACATTTGAAGAATATGCAAAGCGTATTGACCAGCTCGCTCATTATTTACATCAAAAGGGGATTCGAAAAGGGGACCGTGTTTGCTTTATTTGTCAAAACCATCATCACTTTTCAACAATTATGCTGGCAGCCATTAAAGCAGGTGCAGTCGCAGTTCCGCTTAGCTGGCAGCTTACTTCTTTTGAGCTGGAAGGTATTTTGAAAAAAGCAGAGCCAAAGGCTTTATTTTTTGACCGTGAATTCCGTGACATCATTGCGGCAGTGAATGTGTCTTTAGAAGATTGTCTGATGGTGGAATCCGGTGCCAATGCGAATACAACACAGCTGTTTGAAGACATGTTGGCTTCAAATGATGGAAGTAACCTTGCTGAAGAGGTATCAGAAGAGGATCTAGCGATGATTTTATTCACCTCTGGGACAACGGGAAATCCAAAGGGCTGTATGGTCGGACATGGACGAATCTATCAATTTTTAACAAGACATGGGAATCGAGGATTCGATCTGAAAGGAAAACGGTACTTGGCGAGTCACCCTCTGTATCATATGAGTTCGATTAATCACCTGATCGCAGCTGCGATTGAAGGATATACGCTTGTCTTCTTACATGATGCAACACCGAAGCGCATTTTAGAAACGATTGAGAAAGAAAGAATTACGTTCATGATGGCTTTCCCATCAGCTTACACGTACATGCTAGAAGAAATGAAACGCGGTTCGTACGATCTCTCATCTTTTGAAATTGCGATTTCTGGCGGTACGAAGGTACCGGTACGCTTAATTAAAGATTACAAAGAAGTAGGCATTCAGATGATGCATGGCTATGGAAGTACCGAAGCATGGGTTGTGAGTGCGTGGCATCCAGCGATGGGCGAGGATAAAATGGGCTCTGCAGGTAAAGTGGATCCGGATGTAGAAGTGAAAATCATGCACCCTGAGACAGAGGAGACATTGCCAGCTGGAGAAATTGGCGAAGTCGTTATGAGAAGCCCATTCTATTTTCTAGGCTACTATCATCAGCCTGACGCTACAGAGAAGGTGCTGAAAGATGGCTGGTTCCATATGGGAGATGCAGGCTATCTAGATGAAGACGGTTTTCTTTTCATCACAGGGAGATACAAAGATGTGATTCTGTACGGTGGGGATAATATCTACCCTGACCAAGTAGAAGAGGTCATTGATCAAATTCCAGGTGTGATTGAATCAGCTGTCATTGGGGTGCCAGACGAATTATATGGTGAAGTGCCAAGTGCGTATATCGTAAAAGACGATTCTGTCGATTTTTGCGAAGAAGATGTGGTGAACTATTGCCAGGAACGTTTGGCAGATTACAAAGTGCCCTCCATTCATTTCACACAGGAGCTGCCAAAAAACAAGCTTGGTAAAATCATGAAGAAAGATTTACGTGAATTGGTTGTGAATGCGTAGTACCTATTCTGCTATAATGAAATTTGAATGATTTTTTGTTTTTCTAACGTTTTGGAGGGAAAGGGTTTGCGACATATTCTACGTAAGAAACACATTCACGATTTGTTAGAACAGAGCAGGCAGCAAAAGGTAAAGAAAACGCTAGGCGGGCTCGATCTCACGCTCCTTGGTATAGGGGCAGTGATCGGCACGGGGGTCATGGTGTTAACCGGAATTACAGCGGCTAAGGATGCAGGGCCGGCTGTCATTTTTTCCTTTGCCATCGCAGCGATTGTGTGCAGTTTGGCAGCACTTTGCTATGCAGAAATGGCTTCAGCACTGCCTGTATTCGGCAGTGCGTACATTTATTCATATACAACGATGGGTGAGCTTGTCGGGCATCTAATGGGATGGACGTTATTGTCCGTTTATATGCTGACTGCTTCAGCTGTCGCCAGTGGCTGGTCGAGCTATTTCAACAGCTTGCTTGAGGGGTTTGGAATTTCGATTCCCCATCAATTTTTAGCGGGACCTGAACAAGGCGGATATATGAATCTGCCAGCCATTATCATTGCCTTACTGATTGCGTGGATCTTATCTAGAGGAACGAAGGAAAGTAAAAAATTCAATAATATCATGGTGTTTGTGAAACTCGGTATTATTGTTCTTTTCATTGTAGTAGGCGGGTTTTATGTACAGCCATCCAATTGGCAGCCGTTCATGCCGTTTGGTGCAGAAGGCGTCATTGCTGGTGCTGCTGCTGTGTTTTTTGCCTTCTTAGGATTTGATGCGATTTCTGCTTCTGCAGAAGAGGTGAAAAATCCGCAGCGGAACCTGCCAATTGGCATTATTGGCTCATTACTCATTTGCACGATCATTTACATTGTCGTTTGTTTGATTATGACAGGTATGGTGCACTATACAAAACTGAATGTCACAGAGGCGATGTCCTATGTCTTGCAAAGTGTACATCAAAATAGTGTAGCCGGTATTATTTCTGTCGGTGCGGTCATTGGATTGATGGCTGTGATTTTCGCCAATAATTATGCAGCAACTCGAATTGCCTATGCGATGGGACGAGATGGTCTTTTGCCGAAAGTGTTTTCGAAAACAAACAAAAGCGATACGCCTGTTGCAAGCATATGGATGATTGGCGGCATGACAGCTGTTATTTCAGGGTTTATTGATTTAAAGGACTTGTCCAATTTAGCGAATATCGGTGCTTTATTGACGTTTGCAATGGTGAGTTTATCTGTCCTCATTTTGAGAAAGACACATCAGCAGCTTGAGAGGGGATTCCGGGTTCCATTTGTGCCGGTCTTGCCGATTATTTCAATGGGCTGCTGCTTGTTCCTTATGTTCAACTTACCAGGCCGGACGTGGCTTTACTTTGGTGTTTGGCTGTTAATCGGTGTCGTCATGTACGCAGCGTATTCAAACAAACATAGTGAATTAGCGAAATCTTCATGAGAAAAAGGTGCAAATCCGTTGACGATTTGTGCCTTTTTTCATACGATTTGGGATAAGCTATAAAAGAGAAGATGGACGGAACAAGAGGAGGATGAGGGGTATGATTAGTGTTAGTCCTTATATTGTGGTAGACGATGTGAAGGAATCTCTTCAATATTATCAAGGGATTTTTGGCGGTGATATTCATATTTTAAATGAACATCAAGACCGTGTGCTGCATGCAGAACTGCACCTTGGAGAATCGCTGCTTCACTTTTCAGATACGTTTGACCGCACACCAAAGCCCGAGAATCTCAGATTGATTATGCAGTTTGACAATGAAGAAGAACTAAAGGCTGTATATGAAGCGCTAGAAGCTGATGGAGATGTACTGGTCGAATTACAGGATACGTTCTTTGGCGCACTTCACGGGCAAGTACAGGACCGCAAAAATGGGTTGATCTGGGTGCTGAATTATATGAAATAAACCAAGACCTTCACCTTCTTGAAGGTTCAGCGTGTAGACAAACCCTCGCATTCGGTGTCAGTCCTGCGTGCTGGTGCTCACGAATGACAAATTCGCTCCGCGCCAGTACTCGTCCTTTCTAGGGCTGCAAAGGTTTTCTATCACGCTGAAAAGAAGACAAAAGGCTAAAATCAAGATCATTTTAGCCCTTTGTCAACAATCTGGACCTTCACCTTCGTGAAGGTTTTTTTGGGAGTGCTTTTATTTTCTGAAAAATGGGAAATATGCTATGTTGGAAGAATAAAGAACAAGGAGAAAGGTGGCAAAGGGATGGAGCAAATTGAATTTCAATCAATCCAAACAAATGGTGTAACACTTCACACAGCAATGGCTGGACCTGAGGATGGCCCGCTGCTTATACTGCTACATGGATTTCCTGAGTTCTGGTACGGCTGGAAGAATCAAATTATGCCCCTAGCCGAGGCAGGTTATCGTGTCGTCGTTCCTGATCAAAGGGGCTACCATCTAAGTGATAAGCCAGAAGGAATCGAATCCTATGTATTAGATCAACTGAGAGATGATATCGTAGGGCTGATTAAGACGCTTAGTCCGAATCAAAAGGCGATTGTGGGTGGTCATGATTGGGGCGGAGCAGTTGCTTGGCATTTGGCATCCACACGTTCTCAATATGTAGAGAAACTAATCATTGTCAACATGCCGCATCCGCGGGTGATGATGAAGGTTCTTCCATTTTATCCCCCGCAGTGGAAGAAGAGCTCCTATATCGCATTCTTTCAGCTTCCGAATGTGCCAGAGGCAGCTCTTCAGGAAAATCACTTTCAAAAGCTGGATGAAGCCATTGGGCTGACTGCAAGACCCCATTTGTTCACGAAGGAAGATGTATCAAGCTATAAGCTGGCTTGGACGCAGCCAGGTGCCATGACCTCAATGCTGAATTGGTACCGCGCCATCAAAAAGGGCGGATTTGAAAAGCCGATATCAAAGCGCATTTTAGTACCTGTTCGCATGATCTGGGGGATGGAGGACAAGTTTTTAAGCAGAAAGCTGGCGAAGGAAACGATGAAGATTTGCCCAAATGGACAACTAATTTTTGTCGATGATGCTTCTCATTGGATCAATCATGAAAAACCAGAAGTGGTGAACAAACTCATACTCGAATTTTTGAACTAAAGAAAAAAGCTCTGATCAGAGGGGGAAACTCACTCTTGTCCCCATAGAAAAAACACCTCCATATTTTATTTCGGATCACAACGATCCGTTTTCAAACTTGAAGGTGTTTTTTATTTGTCTCATCTTATGGGGTCAGTCCCAAGAGGACCAGAGCTTTTTTGATTTAACCGATTCGATTCTTTTTCAACGAAGCAGGTTCGTCGTCCCAGCATTCAATTTTCTCATTGTTTGGAACGACATTTTTATAAAAGACAGGATCCTTGCCTTCTTTTTTCTGTCTCGTATAATCCTTCAATGCTGCAAAGGCGACCTTAGACAGCATGGTGATGGCGATGAGGTTGACGATGACCATGAGTCCCATGAAGAGATCGGCTAGACCCCACACGAGAGGAACAGTAGCAACTGCACCGAAAAGAACCATTCCAATAACGGCAATTCGATAAATGTTAAGCCAAACTTTGTTGGCTCCAAGGAATTCAATGTTCGTTTCGCCGTAGTAATAGTTACCGATTAATGTACTAAAGGCGAATAGGAAAATCATGATAGCAAGGAATCCAGAGGCCCATGGTCCAATGTGCTGACTGAGTGAAGCCTGTGTTAATTCAATTCCTTGCAGGTTCGTTGTTTTGTATGCATCAGAGAACAGGACAAGGAAGGCTGTGCTTGTACAAATAATTAATGTATCTGTTAACACGCCAAACGCCTGAATTAATCCTTGTTTTACAGGGTGACTTGTCACAGCTGTTGCTGCTGCGTTAGGTGCACTACCCATACCAGCCTCATTCGAGAAAAGACCGCGTTTAATCCCTTGTAATAATGCGCCGCCTAATGTTCCACCAGCAAACTGTTCAAACCCGAAGGCGTGTTTCACAATCGTACTGATGACACCAGGAAGTTCAGTGATATTTGTCACAATAACAAAGAATGCAATTCCGATATAGGCTAGAGCCAGCACAACGACAATGTATTCAGAAGCTTTTGCAATGGCTTGGATTCCCTTGAAAATAATTGCTGCAAAAATAACAGCCATCACAATACCGACTGTTAAACGGTCTAATCCAAAGGAGTTTTCAAAAGCGACAGTAATTGTATTTGATTGCACCGCATTAAAGACGATTCCAAAAGAAATTGTAATCAGAATCGCAAATAAAATTCCCATCCAGCGCTTGTTTAACCCTTTTTCCATGTAATAAGCAGGTCCACCGCGGAATCCTGTTTTATCCTTCACTTTATACACTTGGGCTAACGTACTTTCAACAAAGCTTGAGGCAGAACCGATAATCGCTACGATCCACATCCAAAAGATTGCCCCAGGTCCACCAATTGCAATGGCGATGGCAATCCCTGTGATATTCCCTGTTCCTACACGTGCCGCCATACTGATGGCAAATGCTTGGAACGGTGATATCCCTTCTTTTTCTTTTCTTCCTTCTTTCAGGACACGCACCATTTCTTTAATCATTCTCACTTGCAGGAAGCGTGTTCTATATGTGAAGTAGACACCAACTCCAAGTAACAGAGCAATGACAATATAAGTCCAAATAAAATCATTTGTATGTGTTAAATAAGATAGCAAAGCTTTTTCGTTCATAACATCACCTCTTCGAATTCATGACTGTTCATTTTAAAAAATACTGAGATCCCACTCTTTTGCGAGCTTTTTCAGCATCATGACACCGGTAATACTATTTCCGCAATCGTCAATGGCGGGACCATAAATGCCGATTCCGCAGCCTGTTTGAAATGGGAATTCTCTTCTTGCGCTTGGCGGAACGCAAGCCATAATTCCTCCAGACACACCACTTTTGGCTGGAACGCCTACGAAAGCAGCAAAATTACCAGACGCATTATACATGCCGCATGTCAGCATCAATGCCTTTGTTAGTCTTGCGATATCCTTTGGAATGACTTGGACCTGTTTAAAGGGATGATAGCCATCACTTGATATAATCAGCCCAATCAAGGCGATGTCCTCTGTTGTAACCTCGATGGAACATTGCTTTAAGTACACTTCTAATGTGTCCTCGACATCTGATTCTAAGTAATTGGTTTCTTTTAAGTAATAAGCAAGAGCACGGTTGCGGTGCGCAGTTGCCCATTCTGATTGATAAACCTCTTCATTAACAGAGGGACGCTTACCTATTAAGTTTTCGATTAAATCGAAAATATATGCTAGCTTTTCTGTAGAAGTCTTTCCGGGAAGGATGGAGGATACGGTAATAGCTCCAGCATTAATCATTGGATTAAAGGGCTTCCCTGGTTTATGCATCTCAAGACGGTAGATGGAATTAAATGCATCACCAGTTGGCTCTACATCTACCCGATCCAAGACGTATGGTACGCCTCTTCCTAAACAGGCAGCTATAAAGCTGATGACTTTTGAGATACTTTGCAGAGTAAAGGGAATGTCCCAATCACCATATCGTACAGATGATCCATCTGGGCCTATCACGCTGATACCAAGTTGAGAGGAATTCACTTTTCCGAGTGCTGGAATGTAGCCAGCATTCTGTCCGTTTTTGTAATACGGACGTATTTCTTCTGCCCATTGATCAACAGAAGACTGGCATGCGTGTTGTGTATTATTAGAAATTGCTGTTTTCATACGATTCCTCCAATCAAAAATCAAAAAGTACCCTATTGAATTGGCGGATGACAAAAAATGCGATCAAATAGGCACGAAAACATGTTACACATCTTCAAAGAACTTGTCATGCGCTGCTTGTACCACTCCTTTACACCTAAATATATGTTCAATGAAGGCTTTGGCGGCGAAAAAACAAAAAGGGTTTTTAGTGAAAATTCAGAAAACGCTTACATATAGTTTCACTAAAATTGTTCATTCAATTTATCTTGGAAACTACACAATCTGACGAAAATCTACAGAAAAACTTACAAATAAAAATCGGTTTGTCGATCATTGTCTAAACAATTCCCATTATTGTAGACAATCACCAAAATGCTGAATAGCTGAAAGGTCACCATGGCGCCTCGGTGAATAGTCATAAAAAAGGATTTTGAGGAAAGAAGGAGCCGTGAAAAATATTTTTTTGTACGTTGTGAAGAAAAGAGTCTCCTTGTATACTGTGGCTATGCAAAAAGGGGAAGGGATGTCAGTCATTTGAGTTTAAACCAGCTTGTTAAAAAAGACGCATTCATATTAATTTTTATGGTGGTTATTGTGCCGCTTGCAGGAGAACTGAAGTTTTATCCTGTGAATGAAACGTTCCGGATCAGCTTTGGGGCACCTGCGTTTTTCTTTTGTTTATTACTCTTAAGGAAATCTAGACCGTTCTTGCCCGGGTTTTTAACAGGCGCAGCCATTGTGCTTTTTCGAGTAGGTTTAGATCTGATGCAGCATCATGCTGATCTCGCTGCATCATTTTATCAGCAATTCCCAAGTTTCTTTTTCTATTTTACATATGCATTCCTGTTCTTTGCCGTCCGTACGGGACGTTTTAAACAGCGTTCTATTTTTATTGGGATCATTGGTCTCATGATTGAATTAGTGGCTGATTTTGTTGAACTGTTTGTACAATTTTTAGTGTTTGATACGACGATGACGCTATCAAAGCTGAGTGATATGTTTCTCATTGCGTTTGCTCACAGCTTTGTCGTAATCAGCTTTTTTAATATGATGAAGCTGTATGAGGCACAATCAAGAGAGAAGCAGATCATGAAACAAAATGAGCATATGATGATGGTCATTTCAAATTTATATGAAGAAACGGTTCATTTAAAGAAAACGTTAAAACATACAGAGCATATTACGCAAGAATCATACAGGCTTTATCGTCTCTTGCATGAACACGAAGCAGGGAAGAAAGTGAGTCAGGAGCTGTTGAAGCTCGCAGGAGAAATCCATGAGGTGAAAAAGGACAATCAACGTATTTATGCTGGGCTTTCGAAGCTGATTTCTAAGGAAAATATGCAAGACTATATGAAGGCGGAAGAGCTCGTTCAAATTGTCCTTCGCATTCAAGAAAAGTATGCGCTCTCTCTAGGGAAAAACATCTCCTTTACATCTGATATAAGAGGCATTCATTTGCATGATTATCATGTGTTCATTTTCTTATCGCTCATTAATAATTTAATGGCAAATGCGGTTGAAGCCATAAAGGATGACGGAATGATCTCACTCGTATTGAAAGGAAGTCATGATAAAATAGAGATTCGGATTGAAGATGATGGCCCGGGGATTCCTGAAAAAATGAGAGAAATAGTATTTGATCCAGGCTATACTTCTAAATTTGATGCATATGGAACACCATCAACTGGGATTGGCTTATCCTATGTGAAAGAGCTGGTTAAAGAGCTTGGCGGTACAATTAAAATCGAACAAAGAGAAACAAAGGGAACGGCTTTTCAGCTACTCCTTCCTATAAAAAATTTAATACAGAGAGGGTGAGTGTATGCGATTTTTCATTGCAGATGATGATCGTGCAATACGCTCGATTTTAGGTCAAATCATAGAAGATGAAGATTTGGGAGAGGTCGTGGATGAAGCCGATGACGGAGTGGGATTAGAAGCACATTCATTGAACCTAAAAAAAATAGACATCCTTCTGATAGACCTTTTAATGCCTGCTAGAGATGGCATTCAAACGATTCGTCATATTCACCCTGAATTCAAAGGTAAAATCATGATGATTTCCCAAGTAGAGGCGAAAGAGATGATGGCAGAAGCCTATGAATTAGGGATCGAATATTATATTCATAAACCTGTCAATCGAATTGAGATCGTCAGTGTGATTCGAAAAGTCATAGAGCGGATCAAGCTGGAGAAATCGATTTACGATATTCAAGCTTCCCTTCGCCATGTGCTGCCGTTAGAGCCAGTGACTTCTCATAATACAACGGGTGCTGGGTTGAAGAAAAGGACGATGAAAGAGGCGGGGGAATTTCTCTTATCCGAACTAGGAATTGTTGGAGAGAGCGGATCTAAGGATTTACTAGAGATCCTGATCTACTTATATGAAACACAGTCAGCCAATTCTCATGAGGTCAATTTCCCGCCGCTAAAGCAGCTCTTTATCAAAACAGCGGAGAGGAAGCTGGATCATGGGGCGACCGATGTAGAAGTGATGAGGGAAGTGAAAGCGGCAGAGCAGCGGATTAGACGCGCTATTCATCATTCCTTGAATCATTTTGCTTCACTAGGATTAACAGATTTCTCGAATCCTAAGTTTGAGCACTATGCGTCGAAGTTTTTTGACTTTACCGATGTCAGCCAAAGAATGAAAGAAATGCAGAAAACCTCTTCATCCGCAGGATCAACTGGCAGAGTCAATACGAAGAAGTTTGTTCAAATCTTTTATTTTGAAGCAAAACAGTTATTTGAGGGAATGAGCTGAAGAAAATCTATTGGAATGATTGGAGAAAATAAACAGAAAAAGACCGCTATTCCTATGATCTGTCGTGATCTTCAAGTGTCTTTATTATTTAACTGATCATTCTGATTTTTCTTTTTTCTTGAAAATAAAACTCTCTTGTGCAATCGTTTGTTAAAATAGTGAGGTTAGACTAGAATGTCGGAGGTTTTATTTTGGGAAAAATTAAACGAAATGCGCTCTGCCCTTGCGGAAGCGGAAAAAAATATAAACATTGCTGTGGTCAAAAGTCAGGCGGAGAACAAACGTCTGAGCTTGTGTTTAAGGAAGCTGTACAAGTTCAAAAGGATTTAATGAATTACGCATTCTCTAAACATCAGAAAGCCATCAATCAATTCATTAATGAGTTTTCTTTTCTTGCAGATATGGATAAAGAAACGCAACAAATCTCAGTCTTTCATTTGAGTGTATGGGGCATCTTCTTCCGTCCATTAACGGATCAGAAAGAAACCATCTTCCAAGAATTCCTGACAAAGAAAGCGGAGGATATTACCCGTCCGAAAACAAAACAAGTGGTTCAATCATGGACAGACATGGAGCCATCTTTGCTTTTATTAAATGAAAAAACGGACGAGTCTCTTTACTTTGAGAATATGGTGACAGCTGAAAAGGTTGAAGTAGATGTAAAACCGGATCAAACAGTGCTGCCTGAAAAGGGAAGTCTCGTGCTTGGATTCCCTGTTCAATTTGAAGAAAAAGCAGAGTTTTTCATTCAATATACGATGTTTGCGAAAGAGTTTACAGATACGCTTCTTCTTCAAGTTCGTCAGCTTGTTGAAGCATTTGAAGCAAATGGAGGAACGCGCAGCACATTTATGAGAGAATCATTCCCTGACGTGTTGAAGTGCATGTTTGCAAAGCAAGAAGTAGAAGAATCAGAAACATCTGCTGAAACAGAAGGCGATACAGGTCTAACAGCAGATCGCATGGACTGGGCAAATGACGTTCAACTGGAAACAGCTAAGCTGATTGAAGACGGAATGAAGGAACACGGGGACCAAAGCTTGACTGATGGCGCTTTAACTGTGTGGAAAGCCTATTGTGATCAGAAATCACCTGTGATCCGTAAAGCAGCATCATTTGCTGCGGGAATCGAATATTACATTCACTCACTTGCAAGCGATGCCCCGCTTTCTCAAGCGCAAATAGCGAAAAAGTATGGCATTAGTGCATCTACTGTATCGAGCCGTTTCAAAGATATTGAAAAAGCGGTGAAAGAAGAACAAGAGGCGACTGTATAGCATAAGAAAAGACGCGGCACCTTCATTGGGCCAGCGTCTTTTTTTAGTTCATGATTATCTTGTTTTAATAAAACCACTCATGTACTGAGATGTATTATAATCGTTAAGGTCAATTTTCCACTGACCATCCCCATTACGTTTCATTTTCACTTCGTATTCAGCCGGGCTGGAGACTGGAGGAAGCTTTTCGAATTCAGATGCGTACAAGTTTAAGCTTTTCTTATACAATTCTTCTTTAGAGCGGATCTTGCCGTTGTAAAACTCGTCTCTTTGCTTGTCTAGCTTGTCTTTTAAGTTAGAGGCATCAATACCTGTTACTTGAGCGACAACCTTCGCCTCGTCATTAGAGATAGTTTTTACACTTGTTTCTACTTTGGTTTTATCCTTCATGGTGTCTTGAATCCGTTTGTACATCGACAGAATATCACGGTCACTTACTTCATTGCCGTACATGCCGGCGGTTCTTTTGAAGTCTTTTACGAACATATCGTGGTATTTATTCACGACATCGGATTGGTTGTCACCTGTTAAATCTGCAAATTGATCGTTCTTTTTGTCAAATACAATGATATCCGTATAAGCGGATAGCGCTTTTGCAGGGTTATCCAGCTTTTTCGCTGTATCCAATATTTTGTTTCCATCTAGGTTGATTTCAATCGAATCACTGTTTTTCTTGATGCTGTCTTGGTACACGAACTGATATTTTTTCCCTTTGTCTACTAGGAAATAAAGAGCACCTGTTTGAGATTTTCCTTTGTTCAATGAACCGAGGTCAAGACGGTCTTTACTGCCGTAAAATTTTAAATCAGATACTTTGGCATCGTCCTGATAAAGGGAGAAGTCAGAGCTATATAATGATAGAGCTTTGTCACCTTTGTTTGTAATCGTCAGGTTGACTTTTAGCACCAATTCATTGTCTCTTAGCGTAGTTGTTGAGTCTTCTGGTAACGTATATTCGTAGCTATCGACTTTTACCTCTGCTGTTTTTGTTGATTTTTGATCAGCGTTACTTGATTTTGCTGAGCTCTGGCAAGCTGCAGAGATGATCATCACGAACGAAATCATGAGGAGTGCACTTATTTTTTTAAGATTCACAGTTGATGCTCCTTTGCTTTTCTTTCGTCAATTCGTTCCCGCTATCTGGCTATGAAAAAAGAAACAGATAGAATGGTATATTCGGGTGTTACAGGGGAGAATCTCCTTATGACGATTTGCACTTTTCATTCTATCGAAATTCAATCATGATGAGGAATAGGTTTTAGTCCCTATCTTTGAAAGGAATTTACACAAAAGCCAATAATAAAAGGAAATGCGTAAGTCTAATATACCGGTCAATAAGAATTAATTTATAGATTTATTATCAGTTTTAAATGTTTTTTAGGTAAAAATCTTGAAGTGAGGGTGTTGGTGCTTCAGAGAGCAGGATACTTGAATGTTGGAAAGGATTCATGGGAAAATAAGGATGATTAAGCAGATAAGGGAGATGAGCTTTTGAAAAAGGTAACGCTTGGACGAACTAATTTACAGGTGAATCCGATAGGGTTTGGTACGAATGCGGTAGGTGGACATAATTTGTTCCCGAACCTGAGTGAAGATGCCGGACGAGAGCTTGTGGAGACAGCTCTTGTTCAAGGTGTCAATTTCTTAGATTCTGCTTTTATTTATGGGCTGGGCCGTTCAGAGGAATTGATTGGTGAGATTATTGCCAAAAGAGGCGGTAGAGAAAACCTTGTCCTTGCGACAAAGGGGGCTCATAAAGAAGTAAACGGACAAATTGAACTGGATAACAGCCGAAACTTTTTAAGAGAGCAGGTCGAACATAGCCTGAAACGACTGCAAACAGATTATATTGATTTATACTATATGCATTTCCCGGACGGCCGGACGCCGCTGGAAGAAGTAGCAGGCACATTAAAGGAATTGAAGGATGAAGGGAAAATCAGGGCCATAGGTGCATCAAATCTTGATTTTGAACAGCTTCAAGCCTTTAATCGAGATGGCTACTTAGATGTGCTTCAGTCAGAGTATTCTTTGCTGAAACGTGAGGCAGAGCAGGATCTTCTCCCATACTGCGTCGAGCATCGTATTTCCTTTATTCCGTATTTCCCGTTGGCGTCAGGTTTGTTGACTGGTAAATTTACGAAGGATGCCACATTTGATGATATTCGAGCAAAAGATCCGCTTTTCCAAGGCGAGGCGTTCCTTCAAAACCTCGAAAAAGTAGACAAGCTGAAGGCAATTGCACAATCAAAGAACGCCGAAACGGCACACGTCGCACTCGCTTGGCTTTTAGCACAGGACGGCATCGACGCCATTATTCCAGGTGCAAAACGAGCTGAGCAAGTTCAGCAAAACCTAAAAACAAACGAAGTTCAATTAACAAAAGAGGAAATCAATCAAATTGACCACATTTTCTCTTAATCAAAAAAGGTGCTTAGCTGCACCTTTTTTTTATGACATCGTGAGAGGGATTTTGATGACAAGCCGCAAATATGGAGAACGGTAAGTGAAATCAAGAGTACCGTCTGCCTTTTCAACAAGCTGATGAATGATATACGTCCCCATTCCTTGATGATCCCCGCCTTTTGTCGAGCGGCCAAAGTTTTTGAACAAATGGTCTAACACGTGTTTTTCCATTCCTTTTGTGCTGTTCTCACAATGGATTAAAAAGAGCCCGCTCCGAATAGAGGTCGCAATCGAGATGCTGCCCTCTTTCCCGGCTTGCTTCGCTTCAATCGCTGCGTCTAGGGCATTATCAAGCAAGTTTCCAGTGAAACTAACCTGATCCGCCTTAGAAAAGGGAAGCGATGAAAAAGGTGCTTGAAGGTCTAGAGAAAGGGCAATGTCCTCTTTTTCAGCCCGTTGGAAAAAGGAATGCAGGGTTGAGGCCAAATAGGCATTTTCTCCTTTCATCCAAGGGAAATGTTTTACGTATTGCTGAATCAAATCCTTGATCTCGTGCTCGTCGTTCGACGCGGAAAAGGCATTTAAATGTCTAGCTGTTTCATGATGTTTACTGCGCAGCTCAAGCAGCAATTCATTGGTTCTTGATTCTGCATTGATCAGCTCTTGAAGCCGCCCGTTTAATCGTCTCTCCGTCTGCATCATCTTCAATGAAAGGATATCTGTTGTCATGATGATGATCAAAACTAAAAGAGAGCTCAATCCATTTCCTTGCGTCAGAAAAAGGGAAAGACCTGCACAGGTAAAGAGCACAAAAGCGCCCAACATCACATAACCACTCACCTGAGGCAAAAACCTTTTGTATATGAAAAATGTATAAAGACAAATCACACAAAAAGTGAGGAGCCACAGCACTCCTGATGATAGCGGCAGAATAGCTTCAGCAGCTGCATGAAACGCAAGACCTAGCCATATGAGAGCATACATGCGGAATCCAAGATAGAAAGCGTTCACGTTCGTTCTCCTTAAAAATAGTATTTCTTAAAGTATTCTAATTGCTGCTTGGTTATCATGGCTTTTTTATCTGTACCTTCAAAAGACACGATAAATGAATTTTTGGCATACGCCGAGAAGTTTTTAATGTAATGAATATTGATGATAAACGATCGGTGGGAGCGGATAAAATCTTTTTCAGCTAGATCGCCCTTTAACTCGTTTAATGTCTGATATGTTTGGATATCTCCTGTTGTTGTGACAATGGTGGTTGACCGGCCTGTTCGCTCAACAAAAATGACATCCTTCTTTTGCAGCACATGAATATCTGACTGCTGTTTAATGAGAAGCCGTCCATGAATGCTTTTCTCCTGCTTGGTGGACATGTAGCGTTCTAAGGATTTGGCAATTCGATCGGCTTGGTAGGGCTTCATAATATAATCGTGAACATTTAAATCAAACGCATGGACCGCATATCCGCTGTTTCCTGTCACAAAGACAACATCGACATTCAGTGCATGAGAGTGAATGAGATCCGCTAATTCATAACCGGACATTCCGGGCATTTCAATGTCTGCGAACAACAGATCAATATCTCCTTTTTTGACCTTCTCGTAAGCATCCTCTGCTGACTGCGTGACAAAGACAATCTCCACAGCCTCCATTCTGCCTACAATGGCATGCAGTTTTTCTAAATCTACTCGGTAATCGTCAACGAGACCTACTTTTATCATAAAAATCACCTATGACTCATCGTATTATTTGTCTATTTTATCATTTGTTTTTTAAAATAGATCATTTCAAGACAGAAAAAGGACGTTTCGCGACATTTTTATGTCAGGGAAGCTTTATTTTTTCTATCATAGACTTAGAAAGTTGAAAGGGGCGAACCACATGATTACTCTCAGCGATTGCAGCTGCTGGTTTAAAGATAAGAAAAAAGTCGTGAAAGCGATGAAACATATGACGTTCTCCGTGAAGGAAGGGGAAGTCGTTGGCATCCTAGGAGAAAATGGTGCAGGGAAGACCACATTATTACGCGCCGTAGCCACATTATTAGAACCTACGCACGGATCAGTCACTGTCGCAGGCTTTGATACGGTGAAAGAATCTACGGAAGTGAAAAAGCGAATTGGTGTCTTGTTTGGCGGTGAGACGGGGCTTTACGATCGTTTAACGGCACGAGAAAACCTTGAATACTTTGGCAAATTGTATGGCTTAGATCAGCATGAAATCAAAGCAAGAATAGAGGATTTGGCAAAGCGTTTTGGGATGAGACAATATATGGATCGAAAGGTGAAAGGATTCTCAAGAGGAATGAAACAAAAGGTGGCGATTGCCAGAACCTTGATTCATGATCCTGACATTATTTTATTTGATGAGCCGACAACAGGCTTGGATATTACATCAAGTAATATTTTCAGAGACTTTATTCATCAGCTCAAGCAGCAAAATAAAACCATCCTTTTTTCAAGCCACATCATGGAAGAAGTCAGCCAGCTTTGTGACAGTGTCATGATGATCCATCAAGGAGAGCTTGTGTATAAAGGGACACTTCCAGAATTATATACACAGGAACAAAGTGATGACTTGAACTATATCTTTATGTCGAAGCTCGCTAGGGGGATTTCATAATGTGGAAAACCGTATTTTTAAAAGAAATGACAGATGCGCTAAGAGACCGAAAAACGCTACTCTTAACAGTGCTGATACCTCTTTTGACGATGCTTGGATTGGTGTTCTTTTATGAAAGCATGATTGCAGATCCAGGAAATGAAACCTATACGGTCGCAGTGAATGAACAGCTTCCAACTGAAATGAATCAAATGATCAAAGAGGTCAAAAACCTCACACTTGAAACATTTGATGACCCGCAGCAAGCTGTCAAAGATGGAAAGGCGAATGCTTATCTGGAAATGCCGAAAGAGGCAGACGACATGCTTCAGCATCAACAATCATTTGCGATTAAAATTCATGGGTACACAACAGATGATGATTCGGTGATAACGGTTCAAATGCTGCAATCCTTACTGGAGCAGTATCAAAACCAAGTCGTAGAAAAGCGTTTAGCCGCTGATCAAATCAATACGTCTGTTGTTCATCCATTTCAGGTGCAGGCTGTTGATGTAGAAGAGGGCGATGAAGGAGAAAATGGCATGACCTCTATGCTTTTGTCGATTCTTCTTCCAATGATTTTGGTGACCTCCGTCATCTCAGGTGCTTTGCCAGCTGCGCTTGATATTGTAGCGGGTGAAAAAGACCGAAAATCCATTGAAGCGTTGTTCCTGACACCTGCCAGCAGACTCCAAATTCTCATCGGAAAATGGCTGGCTGTCTCCATGTTCGGGATTTTAAGTGGAATTGTGGCGATCGGTATGCTGCTACTATCCACGCTGCTCTTTACAGAAAAGCTAAAACAAGCACTGAACTTTGGTGATCAAATGTGGAGTATTATCGGCGTCATGTTTGCGGCGCTCATCATCTTCTCCTTCATGGTATCGATGATTGAACTGCTACTCAGTGTCGTTTCAAGCTCAGTGAAAGAAGCGCAATCGTACATGTCCATGATCATTACATTAGGTGTGATCCCAATGTTCTTTACCATGAGAGCAGGTGCTACGCAGCTAGATACGTATTACTTTGCGGTCCCATTCCTCAATATTCATGCGCTCTGTAAGCAATTGATGTTTGGCATCATTGATCCGATGGCCGTTACTCTGACACTCGGCTCCTCAGCCCTCGCAGTCGTCATCTTGTTTGTCATCGTGAGAAGCTTGTTTATGAAAGAAAAATGGATGCTTGCAAAATAAAGAAAGTAAAAACTTGTAGATTTTATCTGCAAGTTTTTTATATCCAGAGATTTATATAAAAGAGATTCACGATCGGGTGAAAGGAATGGCATAATGGAAGGGGGAACTTACATTATTATCCTAATTTATTTAAAGAGGTGATTCGTTTATGTCTTATCAAACAGAAGACGATGATGTGCTAGAGCTATGTAATATATATGCTCAACAAACACACCATTTTGAAGCTTTTATTTTGGGAAACAGGAAAGGGTTATTGGAATTAAGAAAAGCGATAGATGAGGCATTAGAAACGGGTAGTTCCGTTGCACATTTATATCCATCTGATTTTGAAGGATATGAAACGTATGTTGCTTTAGTAGACGATGAGCAAAAGTTTGAGAAATTAATGGATCCTTATGTAGAGGAATACGGACAAGAGGAGGATGCGGTTGATCCGGTTGAAGTGATAAAAGAGTATGAAGCTGTAAAAGAAAATTCTTCATAATAGACCGTATCTTGCTTTCTGTGCTGTAATTCGGAATTAAATATAGGATCAAACGAAAAACGTTAACAAAAAACCCCCGGCATCGGGGGTTTTTCCTTAGTTCTTGATGAACTTTTCAACTAATGAGCTTGTTTTGTAATCGTTCAAATCAAGTTTCCATTGGTCGATGTCATTTTTCTTCATGTTGACTTCTACTGTTTCTTCAGAAGATGATGGTCCTAATTTTTTGAACTCTTCTGGGTAGATCGAGAGTAGGTATTTTTGAGCTTCATCGTAAGAAGCTGAACGGTTTTTGCTGTAGAACTCAGTCGCTTTTTCTTTTAAACGATCGACAAGCGGGCTTGCATCAATTGGTGTAAGAGTTACAGTCACAACAGCTTTATCACCACTGATCGCTTTTGTTTTTGTTGATACTTTTGATTTTTCAGCTAATGTTTCTTTCACAGCTTTTAGAAGCTTATCAAGGTTTTCGTCCTTCGCTGAGCTAGAAGAAATACCTGATGACGTGATGTAGCCTTGTTTGAATGATTTATCAAATTGGTTGACAACAGTTGATTTGTTATCACCTGTTAGTTTTTCGAACTCGTCGTTATTCTTACCGAAAATCATGACATCAATATAAGAAGAAAGGGCTTTTGCAGATGCTTGAAGTGTATCTGCTTTTTTCATTAAGTCCTTACCTTTAATATCGAATTCTAGTGTTTTGTCATCTTTTTTAGAACCACTACCTGGCTCATTGTACACAAGCTGATAGTCTTTGTCTTTATCAACAACAAAGAAAAGACCGCCTTTTGATACTTTGTCTGCATTTAGAGAGCTTGAAGATAATACTTCATTGTAGTCATCTGGAGAGATCGTAGACACCTGTGAGTCATCTTGGTAAAGCGTAAAGTTGCTTTTATCAACATTTAGAGGCTCTTTGCTGATATTTTTTACAGATACGTTCACTTTTAGTACATACTGATCATCCTGTACAGATGTATCGTATTGAGGTGGTAATGTGTACTCAGCACTTTCTACCTTTACCTCTGCTGCATCAAGAGATTTTGTATCTTTTTCCTTTGCAGCTGACTTTTCTTTTCCACCACTACAAGCAGCAGCGACAACAGTGACACATAAGATCAGAAGAAACAGGGATAATTTCTTTTTAAACATGACGTGTTTTCCTCCTCGGGTTTATGATGAGTTTCATTGAAAAGCTTTAGTTCATATCATTCTTTTTGCACAAAAAGAAAAATACTGTATGTTTTTTACTGTAGAATGAAGCGAAAGTACTGTCAATACTTCAGTGCGTTTCTAAGGTCGCACAGCTTCAAGTAGTAAAAATGACACTAAGTTGAAAGGAGAAACTTGTAAAATATGATTTGATGTCTCCTGTAAAAACTCAATATTTTATATTTTAAGGTTTTGAGTCGGATTGTTGAATAGGTTCAAATGACTGTTTTTGATGCTGATGTCGCAATTAGAAGGATTTTTATGACTTGTAAGTGAGTCTATAGTAATGAATATTTTTTCCTGTAATGTGCATGATCACTAGGTTTGTGTGTTGTTGGCAGAGAGACACATGTCCAGCAAAATGTTGAGGTGTTTAGACAGGCTCTCGACACGGAATGTGTCTTTTCCCTTCAAAATGGCAGTCATCTACACAGAAACCCTACATAAAATAAAAGAGAAACGAATGGAGGTGGATGTATGGCAGTGGTAAGAGCGACAAGCTCTGATATTGACCTCATGGCCAGACTGCTGAGAGCGGAGGCAGAAGGTGAAGGGAAGCAAGGGATGCTGCTTGTAGGAAATGTGGGCATCAACCGGTTGCGTGCCAACTGCTCTGACTTTAAAGGGCTGCGTACGATTCCACAAATGATTTATCAGGAGCATGCATTTGAAGCAGTCACGCATGGTTATTTTTATCAACGAGCACGAGAAACAGAAAAAACACTTGCACGGAGGAATATTAACGGAGAACGATTTTGGCCAGCAAAATTCAGCCTTTGGTATTTTAAGCCGCCTGGTAATTGTCCACCGACATGGTACAATCAGCCGTTTGTGGCAAGGTATAAGTCTCATTGCTTTTATCAGCCAACCGCTGAAACTTGTGAAAATGTCTATAACACCTTTTAGCTTGATGAACAGCACAATCCTCTTAGTCAACGATTGCAGAGGATTGTGTTTTTCTTTTTTTCAAAATGGGTAACCATTGTGTATCAACAAGATGAAGCACGTGATAGGAGGAAATAAAGATGTATCAAGATTTAAAAGGGAAAACAGCCATTGTCACAGGTTCTTCAAAAGGAATCGGACAAGCCATCGCATTACGATTTGGACAAGAGCAGATGAATGTGGTTGTGAACTATAAAGGTGATGAAGAGGGTGCTGAAGAAACGGTCCAAGCCATTCAGCAGCGCGGAGGTAGGGCGGTGAAAGTACACGCAGATGTCTCCAAAGAGGAAGGAATTCAATCCATCATGGATACAGCACTGGAGCATTTCGGAACAGTCGATGTGTTCGTCAATAATTCAGGCTTTAATGGTGAAGAAGCGATGCCGCATGAGATGACGCTCAAGCAATGGCAAAAAGTCATTGATGTGAATATCACAGGCGCCTTTTTAGGGGCAAAGGCCGCAATTGCCTATATGATGGAGCATGACATCAAAGGGTCTATTTTAAATATATCCAGTGTCCATCAGGAAATACCGCGCCCGTTCAATGTTCACTATTCCACTTCCAAAGGCGGAATGAACATGATGACAAAAACGCTGGCTCTTGATTATGCAGAAGCAGGGATTCGGATCAATGCAATTGCACCAGGTACAATGGCGACCGAATCAAATGATGATTTGCAGGATGAACAGAAAAAACAAAAGCAGCTTGAAAAGATTCCGATGAGAGCATTTGGCGAACCGAAGGAGATTGGGTCTGCTGCTGCATTTCTCGTATCTAAGGAAGCTTCGTATATCACAGGCACCACTTTATTTGTAGATGGAGGAATGACGCTTTACCCTTCTCAAATCAATGATTAATCCAAAAAACATCTGCCCGATCAGCCGGCGGATGTTTTTTGTTCGTAGCGGTGTGCGGCTTTGGCTGGTTTGCCGAGCAGCATCGGGTACTTGCTCAGGAAGGAGATACACGGCACCATAAGCAGCAATGTCCCAATCGTGTAAAAGAGAGTCCAAGAGAGCTGCGCTGTATCTGCAATATTGATGCCAAGTCCATAATAAACAAATGCTTTCATGATATCGATGCCGGCAAACTGCAAGACAAGAATGACAATGGAATTTCGTCCGAGATACGTCAAAATTGGGGACGACTTGAATTTGAAACTTAAATAAATCACGGCAGCTGAACCGAGCAGTGCACATGCATAGAAAAGAAAGAGATCACCATAGTCATTCACGCGCATATCGATCCGTGAATTAAAGCTTTGCATGTAAGCCGTCAGTACAAGCAGGCCCGTACATAGAAGTAGGGTTGGGTCTGTTTTTAATTCCACAAACCATTGCTTTGCCAAAAATCCGATTGAATAAAACACAACAGCCGTCAAGGCGACATTGGCATTCCACGGCAGACTTTGGTCTAAAAGCAAGGTTGAGGCATATCCAGCACCTCCGCAAAGGACGGTCAGTAAGATCAAGACAGCATGTTTCCCTTTTGTCAGACGGTGCATAAAGAAAAAGATCACTTCCACTAAAAAGAGCGTCGTTAAAAACCAGATGGCTGGGTTATGCGTGAGTCTAGCTTCATCTGCATTGGATATAAAAATACCTGTAAACGGAACGAAAGGGTCAATATCCGTTTGTCCCTTAAAGGCAAAAAAACGAGTAACGGTGAACCAGAAAACATACGTAATGATGGAGAAATAGAGATAGGGCAAGAGTAAGCTCTTGGCTTTCTTCTGAATAAATGACAGAGCAGGGCGTGAGGATGATCGAAACATCATGCCTGATAGTAAAAAGAAAAGCGGCATATGAAAAGAGTAAATGAATTGCTTGAGCGGATCTGGAATGGGCACATGTGCCATGACTACGAGCAGAATACCAATCCCCTTAGCTGCATCGACCCATTCGAGTCTCTTATTCATGGCCTGTCATCTCCTTCCTTCTAGCGTCGTAAACGTGTCTTTCATATGTACCTCTACTATATAAAAGGTACACGCCTTATGCGTTTACAGTTCGCTAACGATTAGAAGACACATTTGCGATCAGATGACAGGCGGAAGGATTTTGACATCTTGATGTTACATTTCCCATTTCGGATCGTTGACAAAGGGCTAAAATGATTTTATTTCAGCCCTTTGTCTTCAAAATAATTCGGCAATTCGTTTGAAGGAGCGCTGTTTTTCGATCGGATCAAATGAATTGTTTAAAATCATGATGTCATCCGTTTGATAGCGGTCCATCAAGCTAAGTAATTGCTCTTTCACCGTTGCCTTTGAGCCGACGATCATCCGCTGGCGGTTTAGTAACACTTTTTTCTTTTCCTGCGAGGTGTAGTGATAGGTACTGGCTTCTTCTATAGAAGGTACGCGGCTGTCTAGTCCTTTTTCAACACGCAGCAGCCATAAATCTGTACTGCTGGCGATCCGTTCGGCCTCTTCATCGGTTTCACTACAAATGACAAACACGGCAAACATAGCGTGCGGCTGGATGGAAAAGACAGATGGAGAAAAGTGAGACCGATACGTCTCAAATGCTTGTTTGCCACGTGCAGGGTGGATAAAGTGACCAAAAATATAGTTGATCCCAAGTTCCGCTGCCTGCATAGCGCTATTTTCTCCTAGACCAAGCAGCCAAACTGACGGACGAGCATCAACAAGCGGAGAAGCCTTGACCCCTGCATGCGGGTGCCCAGAAGGCAGGCTGTCTGATAAGTAAAATAGAAGATCCTTCAGCTGGCGGTCAAACTGAGACAGGTCTTTATGCACGCCGTCTGTCAAAGCCAGTCTCGTCCTTTCAATCCCGCCCGGAGATTTACCGACACCGATTTCAATTCGTCCAGGATACAGAGCCTCAAGCTGCCGCGTGACCTCTGCTACTTTCAAGGGGCTGTACTGCGGAAGTAAAATGCCGCCAGACCCGGTACGTAAGGTCGATGTATGAGCAGCAATATGTGCCATTAATATTTCAGGTGCTGTACTAGCGAGCCCTCTTGTGCTGTGGTGTTCAGCAAACCAATAACGCTCATACCCAAGCGTTTCCGCAAGCTGAGCCAGCTGCGTTGTGTGAATCAATGTCTCTTGCGCTGTCTGACCTTTAGGAATAGCGACTTGATCTAATATGTGAAGTGATGGCATCATCAACATCCTTTCGATAATACGTTGGATATAAGTATAAAGAAATCCACAGATGGAAGGAAACGAAAGGGTTTATCCTTTGATCTCATGCTTTATCTTTTCTATATCAACATATGAAACCACATCAATACACTATTTATCAGCAAGAGCTGTGGACAAGAATTTTCGACAATGTTTCACATGAAACACTTCATTTACGACATGAACCATTTTCAACATGGATCTTTCGTTAAAAAAATATCATCTGTTTGAAACCTATCTTGAACGTAGATCGTATATACTAGTAAATAGAAAAAAGAGTAAGAGGCTCCAATGTCATTTCATGAATTTTGTCGAATTTTCATGTATGATGATTTTAATAGGGTCCATCGCTTAATAAATAGATTTTTATTATGCTGGAGGAGTGATTGATTTGGCGATTACATTAGAAAAAGGTCAACGTATTGATTTAACAAAAGGGAAGGCAGGACTAACGAATATCCTAGTTGGACTTGGCTGGGACCCTGTATCACAAGGCGGCGGATTTTTAGGAAAGCTGTTTGGCGGCGGAGGCGGCGCTGATATTGATTGTGATGCTTCAGTGCTCATGCTGAAAAATGATAAGTTTACGGAAAATAAAGATTTGATTTATTTTGGCAACTTGAAAAGCAAATGCGGCAGTGTCGAGCATACAGGTGACAACCTGACTGGTGAAGGAGACGGAGATGATGAACAAGTCCTCGTCAACTTGAGCAAGGTGCCGGGCAATGTGAATAAATTGGTGTTTGTTGTGAACATCTATGATGCACTAAGAAGAAATCAACACTTTGGTATGATTCAAAATGCGTACATTCGCATCGTGGATCGTTCAAACAATCAAGAATTAGTGAAATATAATTTAAAAGATGAGTATGCAGGGAAAACATCATTAATCGTCGGAGAGCTTTATCGTCACGAGAATGAGTGGAAGTTTGCGGCTGTTGGGGACGGTACAAATGATGCGAAGCTTGCCGATATTACGAGAAACTACATTTAATTAGAAGGGAGAGGTTCCTAGTGGGAATTTCTTTAGCGAAAGGTCAAAAAATTGATTTAACAAAAACAAATCCAGGTTTAACAAAAGTGGTCGTTGGTCTTGGCTGGGATGTCAATAAGTATGACGGTGGACAAGACTTTGATCTAGACGCAAGTGTATTTCTTTTAGATGCGGCAGGTAAGGCAAGCTCACCATCTGATTTTGTCTTTTACAATCAAACAACTGGCGGTGGCGGCAGTGTCGTACATACAGGCGATAACCGCACTGGTGAAGGTGACGGAGATGACGAGCAGGTCAACATCGACTTATCAGCTGTACCAGCGAGTATTGAGAAGATTTCATTTGTCATCACGATTCATGATGCAGAAGCGCGCAGTCAAAATTTCGGACAAGTCACGAACGCATATGTGCGTATTTTAAATGCAGCATCAAATGAAGAACTCATTCGCTATGATTTGGCGGAAGACTTTTCCATTGAGACAGCGATTATTGTAGGTGAATTATACCGTCATGGCGGAGAATGGAAATTCTCGGCTGTTGGATCGGGCTATCAAGGCGGACTTGCCCGCATTGCAACAGACTTCGGTTTAGATATCGGGTAACGACCCGTTTTCATATTTTCAGGAGACAGGAGAGATACGAATATGGCGATTCAGCTTTCAAAAGGACAACGTGTCGATTTAACAAAAACCAACCCAGGACTGACGAAAGTGATGATCGGTCTTGGCTGGGATACGAATAAATATTCTGGCGGAGCCGAATTTGATTTGGACGCTTCGGCATTCTTAGTGGATGCAAACAATCGTTGTCAGCAAGACACAGACTTTGTTTTCTATAATAACCTTCAGCACCCAAGCGGCAGTGTCACTCATACAGGTGATAACCGGACGGGTGAAGGAGATGGAGATGACGAGCAAATTCTCGTTGATTTCTCAAAAATTCCTGCTAACATTGATCGTATCGGAATTACAGTGACGATTCATGATGCAGAGACGCGCAGTCAGAATTTTGGACAAGTCTCAAATGCATTTGTTCGTGTTGTAAATGAAGAGGGCGGGGAAGAATTGATTCGCTTTGATTTAGGGGAAGACTTCTCAATTGAAACGGCTGTCGTAGTGTGTGAATTGTACCGACACGAAAGCGATTGGAAGTTTAACGCTATCGGAAGCGGATTCTCTGGCGGACTTGCAGCTCTTTGTCAAAATTATGGGTTAGAAGTATAAACGAGAGAAACAAAATTCAAGAGGCGCTGCCAATGACTCATATGAGGGCCTTTTCCAAAGTGAGAAAGAAACAGCGATCAAGAATAACAGCAGGCGAAAGCCTGCTGATGCTTCTACACTTATAGGAGGAAAACCAGTTGGACATTTTGAAACATATGTTGGACACGTATGCCTCGTTTTTTGATTGGCATATGTGGGCAGAGGTATTAACAAACCCTGTCTCTTGGGGGCTCATTGGGACCCTTGTTGTGCTTGAAGGATTGTTATCAGCAGATAACGCACTTGTATTAGCTGTCATGGTGAAACATTTACCAGAAAAGCAGCGTAAAAAGGCATTAACCTACGGATTAATTGGCGCTTATTTCTTCCGTTTTCTATTCATTGGCGTGGGGATGCTGCTTATTAAGTTCTGGTGGATTAAGGTTCTCGGAGCTGCATATTTAGCATGGCTTGTCATTAAGCATTTCTGGTTAGGTGACGGCGATGACGAAGCGAAGGAATTGAAAAAAGAAGGCTGGATGATTCGCGTATTTGGCGTGTTCTGGGCAACCGTTATTTCTGTGGAAATTATGGACCTTGCCTTCTCGGTGGACAGTATTCTTGCGGCATTCGCTGTATCTGAGGAAGTATGGATTCTTCTATTAGGCGGAATGCTTGGCATTCTCATGATGCGTACAGTGGCACAGTTATTCCTTGTCCTCATTGACCGTATTCCAGAGCTTGAGAATACCGCGTTTATTCTCATCGGGATTATTGCTATCAAAATGGGCTTAAGTGCTGCACATATTGAAATTCCGCATCTTGCATTCTTTGCGATTATTATTCTAGCGTTTATCGGAACGTTTATTGTTCATAAAATCAATAAGAAGAAACATCAAGATGTGACAAATGAAGCTGCGGCTTCAAAAGAAGAATAGGACGATCAAAAAGGAATGGAGTTGAACTAGCGGCTCCATCCTTTTTTGAATCATCAGGTTATTGATTTTCTCTAAACAACAGGAGGTGGCACAGCATGCGGTATTTTCGTTTTTTATCAGAGGCGAGGCAGCACGATCTTTTTTTCAAGCGGCCGGGGGCGATGCATTCACTGACACCGAGGCATGTACTTGCGCATGCATTAGGTGCTACTTTGTATATGCCTGCGACAAGACAAGATATAGCAGATATGCTGCTGTCGCAGAAATATGAAGCGCTTTGCTCTGTTGTATTTTGCTTGGAGGATGCCATCGGTGATCAAGAAGTGGACATGGCTGAACAGAATCTAGTGGCACAACTGGCCAGTCTCAAAGAGAAAGTCACGTATGCGCCTGAAACGGCTGAACATTTGCCTCTTATATTTATTCGCGTTCGTTCGCCGAAACAGCTGCTCAAAATGGCAGACTTGCTCGGTTCCTCTCTTCAATTACTTACCGGTTTTGTGTTCCCGAAGTACTCGGTTCATAATGCGAAGGATTATTTGGACAGTCTGAAACAGGCATCGTCCCAAACGCAGACAACACTTTATGGGATGCCCATTTTGGAAACACCTGATTTACTAGAAAAAGAAACAAGATATACGGTGTTGTCAGAGTTAAAGCAGATCTTGCTGAATGACGAGGAATATATTTTGAATATTCGCATTGGGGCAACAGATCTTTGCGGTTTGTACGGGATTCGCCGTGATCGTGACACGACCATTTATGAAATTAATTTGATTGCTGATCTGATCACAGATATCATCAATTATTTTGGCCGTTCCTTTGTGGTATCAGGTGCTGTGTGGGAGCATTTTGGCCCTGCACGAAAGGAACAAAAGCCATTCATCCGGGCACTTTCTCATAAGAGTGGCGAATCGTCTTCATCTGAATTTGATGACGTACAAGGTTTACTCAAGGAGACAAAACTCGATGTGGCTAACGGCATTCATGGAAAGACGGTCATTCATCCAACACATCTCAAGCCGGTTCAAAGCATGTATGTTGTGACGAAGGAAGAGTATATGGATGCATTAAGCATTCTGGAACATGCAGACGGCACAGTTGGCGTAATGAAGAGTACCTTCTCTAATAAAATGAATGAAACGAAGCCGCATTACCGGTGGGCAGAGCACATTTTAATGAAGTCAGATATTTACGGGGTGTTTCATGAAAATAGAAGCTATATCGACATACTCACAGAAACAGAAGCCGCATACGCTGAGCATCTTGGAACATATGGAAGTTGAGCTTGTTCTCAAAGAAGGTGCGCTTCAGCTAGAAAAAGAGCATCTTTTTGACATGGCTGCAAGGGTGAACAAAAAAAGAGCCTTTTTATTCGTTAGTAAGGTGCTCGGTAAGCACATTCCTGTTCATCCAGTAAAACCGCTCCTTGTCTCGGGACTTTTAGCCATGGCGTATGCCAAAGAGCAAACAGGCAAGACGTCTCCATATCAAGAGCTTTTAGTAGAAGCACTCAAGACGGATGACCACACGGTATTAACTAAAGCCTACGAAGCGCTCAAAAAAGAGAAGCTTTCAACAGGAAAACAGCCGATCGTGATCGGCTTTGCAGAAACAGCCACAGCTCTTGGTCACGGTGTGTATGACGTATTAGAAGGAGCATCTTACATTCATACGACACGTGAACAGCTGCTGGATCTTGATCCTTCATTGGTATTTGAAGAAGAGCATTCGCATGCAACGGATCAGCTTTGTTATGCAGACGAAGCATTACTTCGCACAAACCGTCCCATCGTGCTAGTAGATGATGAAGTCACGACAGGTCGTACGAATATCAATATCATTCGGGACCTTCATGCAAAGCATCCGCGGCATTCTTACACGATTCTTTCTATTTTAGACTGGCGGACAGAGGAGCACGAGAAAGCCATGTGTGAGCTTGAAAAGGAGCTTGGTATTCACATCACCTCATTGTCTTTATTAAAAGGGCAAATGGTTTTTCAAGGCAAAACGCTCGATGAACCAGCTTATTCGTATGAGATAGCTGAGCAAAAGGATCTGCCAAGTCTCTCTGTTCACTCCCTTCAATCTTTCTTTCAGCAAGAGCCATATGCACGTTCTCATGCAACCAATTCGGCTGGTCATTCGCCATATATACATGAAACGGGTCGTTTTGGTTTAAACGCAGCAGATACGGCAGCCATCGACCAAGCAGCTGCAGAGGCTGGACTGAAACTAAAGAAGGAACGCAAAGGAAAGCAGACACTTTGTTTAGGAACAGGTGAGCTGATGTATGTGCCGATGAGAGTGGCTGCACATATGGGAGAAGGTGTTCTCTTTCATTCAACGACGAGAAGCCCAATTCATCCAGTTGAAAAGGATGGATACGCTGTTCAAAACGGGTTCACCTTTGTGAGTCCAGAGGATGCTCGAATCCAGCATTACGTGTACAACATACCAAAAGGTCAATACGATGATGTATTTCTCTTCTTTGAGAAAAATGTCTCTCAGGAGGCATTGCTTCCGCTTGTTCATTTATTTGCCGAGCGGCATGTGAAGCATGTGCATATTGTGACTTTATCAGACGAGGTGAAGGTGAATGGCTAATGTGTATACAAAGATGGGAAGCTATCCAGAGCAGGATGTAACCTTCTTACTCAAAGATTTATCATCCATTGAGATGGAGAAAAGTACAGAGGAGCGGGAACGTTCGATTCAGAGTGGTGCGCATTATTCAGAAATGCTGCCGATTGAATATAAACCAACGGAATCTTATATGGATTTATTCTATGAATCTCTGAAAGAAAGTAAGGAGAAGGTAGCAGAAGCAGTAGCTGTTGTAGCAGAACAGATTGTGAAAAAGCGAGGCTTCCAAACGGTGCTTTGCAGTTTGGCTAGAGCGGGAACGCCGATCGGGGTACTTATCAAACGATATATTCGAAAGACATATGGTCTTGAACTGCCTCATTACAGCATCTCGATTATTCGTGATCGAGGAATAGATGAGAATGCGCTACATTATATGCTCAAGGAACATCCGGGCTATGAGATTGCCTTTATTGATGGATGGACCGGAAAAGGTGCGATTTCGAGAGAGCTCCAAAAAGCGGTGATTGATTTTGAAAGAAAGTACGGTATTCGTCTTTCTAGTGAACTAGCTGTACTCGCTGATCCTGGCTATTGTACACATGTCTACGGAACGAGAGAGGATTTTCTCATTCCAAGTGCTTGCCTGAATTCGACTGTATCTGGACTTGTTAGTCGTACCGTACTAAACAACCGCTGGATCAATGCCGATGATTTCCATGGGGCAAAATATTATGAAGAGCTGCTTGAAGAGGATGTATCCAATCTGTATGTGGATACAATCGAAGAAGCATTTTCTAGCCTCGAACCAAATGTAGAAGAGAAAGCAGAAACCATCCTCGCGCACGGAATGCCTGCGGATTGGCGAGGGATGGCGTCCATTGAAGCGATCGGTCAGGAGTTTCAAATTGAAAACACCCATTTGATTAAGCCGGGTGTTGGTGAGACGACTCGTGTGCTGCTGAGAAGAATCCCTTGGAAAATCTTGATTCAGCCTGGGTCTCAGGAGAAGCTAAAGCATATTTTGCTTTTGGCAGAGGACAGAGGCGTTCCTGTCATTGAATATGCCAATATGTCCTATACGTGCTGTGGACTCATTCGTCCGCTGGAGCAGACGTCATGAAGACAAGTGCGTTTGCCAGCGATTTAGACCGGACACTGATTTACTCACACCGAGTGCTGGATCAGTATGAGTATGAAGGAGATTATGATTTAGTTGAGATGCTGGATGAACGTCCGCTTTCCTATATGTCGGTTGAAACGAAAAAATCCTTGCAGAAGATTCATCAATTGGGCTGGTTTATTCCAGTGACGACAAGAACGACCGCTCAGTATGAACGGATCACCTTCTTTCAACAAGAGCTCAAACCGGAGTATGCCATCACGACAAATGGGGGCTGTATCCTGCATCACGGCAAGCCGCTTGAGGATTGGCAGGTCATCGTTGATGAGAGGCTCAAAGCGTGTATGTCAGTCAGAGAGATGCTAAGAGCCATCTCCGAACTTCCAGTTGCAGCATGGGTGAAGCGTACCCGGACAGCAGAGGGAAGATTTCTTTATTTGATTATGAAAGATGAGTATCTGTCTCGCATTCCACTTGCTGAATTGAAGCAGTGGGGCGAGGAGAGAGGCTGGCAGGTGTCTCTACAAGGACGGAAGCTTTACTTTATTCCGTCACCGCTCAATAAGTGGGATGCTGTTGCTTTTCTAAAGGAGCGGCTGGAGCTTGAATATGTATACGGTGCGGGTGATTCCCTCTTAGATGCAGGTCTCATTCGTCAGGCAGATATGGGCTTTGCCCCAAGGCATGGAGAAGTGCTCGACTTTGATCCATTGCTCGAGCCGACAGCAGCATCTGGCATGGCAGCAGCAGATGAAATCACCGCTTGTGTCATGAACCAGATGACGACCGCAAAAAAGCCTTCGATTCGATAGCAGAAGTAGAAGGGTGAATGATATGATAGTAGTAGCTTTCGAGAAAATATAGGAGAAAGGAAGGAGCGGCGTGAGTTATAAAGAAATCAATGTTAACCAAACACGGGCGGAGCAGGAAGCCTGGAAAAACGTGCTGAAAAAGCCGCTCCCTGAAAGAGACGGTTATGTAAAGGACGAGCATACATTGTCCTTGCCGCGTCTCGCCGCCCGGGTCCTTGGAACTCCGCATGATGCAACCGATTATTTTATTTATTTACATGAATTATATGAAACAGATGGCGTTCACATTTTAAGTGAAACGCTCAATCGTCATATTGAGCCAGAGCATTTTCAAGCGCTTCAACGCATTCATTTGATTAACCAAGAAGAAAAAGGATTATCTGTGAATCGCTTTGTGGCTTTCTTAGATGGTGAACAGCTGATTGTACGCCATCCAAACCCTGTGATGAACCGGCATATCCGCCTTTCATTGATCAAGGTGTTTGAGCATTTCAAACAGCTGCATGAAGGGGGATTTCAGCATCCCGATTTCCGCCGGGTACTCCTGGATGTAGTGAAGTTTTCAAATAATCATCTAGGTCCATGGCTGAAGGAAGTCAATATAGAAGAAAAAATGCCGGCTGTCATTTGGTATGGAGAGGCGAATAAAAGTCAGCTTTATTTTCTTTACTATGTCATGCTGATTGGCTGTGATGTTGTGCTATTTCATCCAGAGGGCGAGGATTCGTTCCGCGAACTAGACCCAGAAGAAAAGCTGACTTTTATTGATCAGTATCCGGGGACTTCAAAGCTGGAACCGTTCCCTACTGAAAAGCCTGAGAGGAAGTCAACGGTGGCGTACCGCTCGACAAGAGAGCTTGAAGAGGTGCTCCACACGGAAGATTCAATGCTGTATAAGCCTTGGCAATTCAGAGATCATACTCCTCATTCTATTACGCTGAAGACAACGTATGATGAGCTGTTTTTAATTGCAAAGGAACGTTCCTTTATCCGCCCTAATTTTCAAGCAGACCGCGACACGATACAGATTCCGAACCTCTTTGCGAAAATGATGGGAGTCACACGAGACAAACGTGAATACTGGGATCGTATCCACACGTTAATGGAATGGAAAGAGACGAAGACCATTCGCCATTTTCCTTTTACGAAAGAAGTGTCTTCGAATTATCAATTTCATTATCAGCATGCCCTTTCGTCTGCTGGAGAGATTGATCCTGAATTATTAATGAAAAGCAACGTGTGGCAGTTTTCTCATCTATATGAGGGGACGCAGCGTGCGGTAGCAGAGGCGATATCTCGAATCTGTCAGCATCCGAAGCTATTAAAAGAAGGCAATGAGACTGAATTAGATGTCCGTATTTATTTATTCAAACAGGTACTGCATATCGGCCAGGAGCTCATTGAACTCATTCAAACCTTTGATTATGCACAAACCGTACCGAAAGTGATTTTATATCATACGGAATATAATGGTGAGCTGACTCGTTCTGATGCGGCTGCCCTGATTTTTCTAAATGAAATGGGTGTGGATCTCTTCGTGTATCATCCGGCGGGATACCAGTGTATTGAGCGGTATATAGATGACCAATTATTTGATACCCATTGGCTTGATGAGATGGTTATGAACCAGGAGTTTAAAGAGCCGTCCATCGTTAGAAAATTATTTCAATCCATTAAAAACAGATAAGGAGATCAAAGCTTATGACAAATACAAACGGAAATGACATCATTTCAATTGATAAAGAGGAAATCTCCATTGAGAAGGCAGACGATATTCGCGTTCAGCTTCGAAATGAACCAGAAGTGCAAAATATTGCGAGACAGATCGATGCGAAAAATCAGCTGGAGCTGCTTGAATACGGAAAACAGCCGGCCGTTGAAATCTCTAAGTTCTCTGATCGTATTCTTTCGATGATGCGTTCAACTAGTGTCACTGACTCAGGAACGATGCTGACGCAGCTTGGAAAAATTATGGATCGTTTTGATAAAAATGATTTTGACGAGCCAAAGGGTGGTTTACTGTCAAAAATCTTTAAACGCGGCGGCAGCATGATTGAAAAGATTTTCAGTAAATATCAAACGCTCGGTGCAGAGATTGAAAAAATTAATGTGGAAATCAGTAAATATAAAGATGAAATGACCAAATCGACTGTGACGCTTGAAGAAATGTATGAGCATAACATTCAATACTATATGGAGCTTGAAAAGTATGTCGTTGCAGGTCAAATGAAAATCGAGGAATTAAAGCAATTGGTTCCTTCTTATGAAGAAAAAGCAGCTAGTGGAAACCAGCTCGCACAAATGGAGCTTGATACACTTCGTAACGGCATTCAAGCGTTGGAAGAGCGTGTATATGACCTTGATATGGCACGGATGGTGGCTCTTCAAACAGCACCGCAAATTCGTTTGCTGCAGCGTGGGAATACGAAACTAATCGGTAAAATCAACTCAGCGTTCATTATCACGATTCCGATCTTTAAAAATGGCATCATTCAAGCTGTGACAGCGAAAAGACAAAAGCTTGTGGCTGATTCAATGAGTGAGCTGGATAGAAGAACAAATGAAATGCTGAAACGAAATGCTGAAAACATCTCAAGCCAAAGTGTAGAGATTGCCAAATTGTCTGGACGTCCAAGTATCGACATTGAAACGATCGAATCTTCCTTTAATACGATTGTACAAGGGATGAAAGAGACAAAACAGATCGAAGAAGAAAACAAACGATTACGCGAAGATGGAACAAAGCGTATGCTTGAATTGCAAGATAATATTAAGCGAGCTGCACTAGAGTCCTAAAAAATAAGCTGTCTGTAACTAAAGTTGCAGGCAGTTTATTAATATTTTAATTAAAATTTGAATGAAAAAGGTTTCTATGTGACCATTTTCGGGTAAATCCTGTTCAGGGGAATGGTTCACCCATGTTCGAAAAAGTTCGCTATGGTGAGGATTTGAGTTATTTTTTAGCACAATTAGGAATTTCCAGTAAAATATTGTCTGATGAGAGGAAATACCCCGTAAAATATGTTGTTTATGAAGCATTCTATAGGATTTACGAGTAATACGGCGTATAAACTCTAATCACCAGACCTCTTATATGGAATTCATACATATTGTGCAGAAATAAGCGAATTCTAAAGATTGTTCGCATCATAACGCTTATGTTACGGTTATAAAGATGCTAATTTGGAGGGAAAATATGAATTCTGAAGAGAGAAATATCAAAATCAAGATAAATAATGTATCTAAAATTTTCGGTAAAAATGCTAAAAAAGCAACTCAAATGCTTGAAAAAGGAAAAACAAAAAGAGAGATCCTAAAAGAGACCGGCGCAACAGTTGGTGTCAATCGAGCAAATTTTGATGTGTATGACGGCGAGATATTTGTCATCATGGGGCTATCAGGGAGCGGAAAGTCCACACTTGTGCGGCTGCTAAATAGGTTAATCGAACCAACCTCCGGCGAAATATATATTGATGGGGATATGATAACAAATATGTCAAAGGATCAATTGCGTGAAGTCAGACGGAAAAAGATCAGCATGGTCTTCCAAAACTTCGCATTGTTCCCGCACCGCACCATTCTTGAGAACACAGAGTATGGTCTTGAATTACAAGGTGTAGACAAAGAAGAGCGCCACTCAAAAGCGCTTGAATCTTTAAAGCTTGTTGGACTTGAAGGCTTTGAAGAGCAATATCCAAACCAATTAAGTGGTGGGATGCAGCAGCGTGTTGGATTGGCACGTGCATTAGCAAATGACCCTGACATCTTATTAATGGATGAAGCATTCAGCGCACTCGATCCATTAATTCGTAAAGACATGCAGGATGAATTGCTTGAGCTTCACACATCTGTAGGAAAAACGATCATTTTCATTACCCATGATTTAGATGAGGCGCTTCGGATTGGCGACCGCATTGTGCTCATGAAGGACGGGAATATCGTCCAAATCGGAACACCAGAAGAAATTTTGATGAACCCATCGAATGAATATGTTGAACGTTTCGTTGAAGATGTCGACCTTTCTAAAGTATTAACCGCTGGTCATATTATGAAACGTGCAGAAACAGTCCAGCTCGACAAAGGGGCACGTGTTGCGCTCACGCTCATGAAAAACCTTGGAATTTCGTCAATCTATGCAGTTGATAAGAAAAAGCATTTATTAGGTGTTATTTCTGCACAAGCGGCGAAAAAGGCGGCAGAAATGGGAGCATCGCTTGAAACTGTTCTTGATAAAGAATTCACGACAGTATTGGAATCTACGTATTTGACAGAAATCTTTGATGCAGTGTCTGATGCGGCAAACATTCCAATTGCCGTTGTCGATGAGAAAAACAGAATGAAGGGTATTGTGGTCAGAGGTGCATTAATTGGTGCGTTATCAGGTAATGATGAGTATATCAACATGTCTTCTAACAAGCTTGAGGAAATTAAAACACAAGAGCCTTCTGCACAGGAGGTAGAATAAGATGTTTAGTATGAGTGATTTACCTAGAATTCCGTTCGCGGATTACATCGATCAATTTGTTGACTGGTTAACATTAACGTTTGGCGGTTTCTTTGATGGCATCACAAATGCATTAGCAGGTACAGTAAATGGAATTGTGGCAGTACTTGGTGTGATTCCATCCATTATTTTAACCCTTATTTTTGCCGGCATTGCTTGGTGGATCAGTACAAGAGGAATTGCTCTTTTCACACTTATTGGATTCTTGCTGATTGACTATTTAGGCTACTGGCATCCAATGCTTCAAACCCTTGCGCTCGTTTTAACAGCTGTGGTCATTTCCATCGTAATCGGGGTTCCGATCGGTATTTGGGCATCACAGAAGGAAACTGTGCGTAAAATTGTGACACCGATTTTAGATTTAATGCAGACAATGCCTGCATTCGTTTATCTATTACCAGCCATCTTCTTCTTTAACATTGGCGTTGTGCCTGGAGTTGTGGCATCGGTTATTTTCTCTATGCCGCCAACGATTCGTATGACGATTCTCGGTATTAAACAAGTACCAGCTGATTTAATTGAAGCAACAGAAGCATTTGGTTCAACGACATTCCAGCGTTTGTTCAAAGTTCAGCTTCCACTTGCAACAAAAACCATCCTAGCTGGTATTAACCAAAGTATCATGCTTGCTCTATCAATGGTCGTCATTGCGGCAATGGTAGGTGCACCAGGACTTGGTTCAGAAGTATATAGTGCGGTAACGCAGCTGAAAACAGGAATTGGATTTGAAGCAGGTATTGCCATTGTCATTGTGGCAATTACACTTGACCGTATTACACAAAACATTAAAACGAAAAAAACCAGGGGGAATGCTTAATGTGGAAAAAGTCTCTCTACATTGGGATGACCGCCCTGCTTGTCTTTTTACTAGCCGCTTGTGGCGCAAAGTCGGACTCAAATGCGAGTGCAGCACAGCAGGTGAATAAAACCATTATCGGTATTGATCCTGGTTCAGGGATTATGGCGCTAACGGATCAAGCGAAAAAGGATTACGGATTAGAGGATTGGACGGTTGTGTCTGCATCAAGTGCAGCCATGACTGCAACGCTCAAGAAATCTTACGACCGTAAAAAGCCAATCATCATCACTGGCTGGAATCCACACTGGATGTTTTCTCGATATGATTTAAAATATTTAGAGGACCCAAAGAAATCTTACGGTGAAGCGGAAGAGATTCATACGATTTCACGTAAAGGGTTTGCAAAGGATCAGCCGGATGCAGCCAAAATGCTTGGTCAGTTTAAATGGTCTCAAGATGACATGGGCGAAGTCATGATGGATATCCAAGATGGTATCAATCCAAAGGATGCCGCCGTTAAATATGTGAAGAAACATAAAGACCAAGTAGCGAAATGGACAAAAGGCGTGAAAAAGTCGAATGGTGAAAAAGTCAATCTTGCCTACGTTGCGTGGGATAGTGAGATTGCAAGTACCAATGTTGCTGCAGAAGTACTGCGTGAGCTCGGATTTAAAGTGACCTTGACTCAGGTGGAAGCAGGTCCAATGTGGACAGCAATTGCAACTGGAAGTGCGGATGCCTCGTTATCTGCTTGGCTGCCAAATACGCATAAAACGTATGCAGCGAAGTTTAAAGGGAAATATGATGATCTAGGCACAAGTATGAAAGGTCTTCGCATGGGTCTAGTTGTTCCGACATATATGAAGAACATCAACTCGATTGAGGATTTGAAAAAATAGCTAATTATGATGAGGTTCCCTTATAATAGAAGGGAGCATATGAAAAAGCAGTCTGCTCAAAAAGCGGCTGCTTTTTTCTTATATATAAGGAAGGTGGACGAGTTGTCGATGATGGTTAAGCCAATCATGATTTTCCTGCATGGCGGAGGAGTAAGTAGCTGGATGTGGCAGGAGCAGATAAAAACATTCAAAGAAGCGTATGAATGCTATACGCCTGACCTCATTGGTCACGGGACTAGAGCAGATGAACAGTCCTTTTCCATGCGAGAAAGTGCTCTTGAAGTCATCTCATGGATCAAGCAGCATGCGCACGGACATAAAGTAATACTCGTTGGCTTCTCTCTAGGTGCACAGGTTGCCGTTGAGGTGTTATCAAAAGAGCCTGACATCGTAGACATAGCCGTCATCAATAGTGCTCTTGTAATGCCGCTGCCATGGCTTTACTTGATGGTGAGACCTCTTTTACCTCTTACGTATCCATTATTAAAGAAAGATTGGTTTATCGAGCTCCAAGCTGAAAAAATGGGGCTTCCAAACGATGTACTCAATCACTATGTGGCGGATTCGAAGAATTTGCAGAAGAAAACCCTTCTGACGATGTTTCAAGAAAATCTCCATTACAAGCTCCCAGACACGTTTCAACAAGCGAAGGCACGAATTCTTGTCACAGTGGGGGAAAAGGAAAAAGGCATCATGAAACGGTCAGCAAAGAAAATAACGAATTCACATCCGCAGGCAGCAGGTGTCGTCGTTCCCTCTATTGGACATACATTTACGTTTGAGAAGAAAGAACTGTTTATGGATATGGTTCAATGCTTTATAGAGGAACGCGCATTACCAGTGGAATTAAAGGAAATCAAGTAACCGAAAGTAAAGACAGGCATAAAAGAGGCAGCCAAATCTTAGAACCTATATGATAGAGGTATAAAACGCTTACAGATGAGCTACTGTCTGACTGAAAGCTCATGAGACGTAGAAGGAGGAGCTATGAGTAAAAACTATATCATATTCGGTGCAAGTCAAGGATTAGGGGATGCTTTTGTTAAAGGTCTTCCTTCAAGCGGAGATACAGTTTGGATTGTGTCTCGAAGTGAACCGAGCAGTTTGAAATTAGATGACGGTGTACATAGAATTTGGCTGAAAATTGATTTATCAAGCCAATCTCATATCCCATACATGATCGAAGCATTGGGGGACAAAACCATTGATGTCCTGATCTATAACGTCGGCTTATGGGAAAAACGAGGCTTTGAAGATGATTATTCATTTGATCACGATCAGCCAGAGGATATCGCTCATTTAATCAATGTGAACGTCACGTCTACGATTACTTACATCCAAGCACTGCTTCCGCACGTAAGAAAATCGGAGAATGGAAAAATCATCGTGATTGGTTCAACGGCGGGACTTGATCATACAAACCTACCGCAAGTTTCTTTTGTTGCATCTAAATTTGGCCTGCGCGGAATTGTGAATGCACTAAGAGAGCATGTGAGAAAAGATAAAATATCTGTCACCTGTATTAATCCAGGAGAGCTGGCGGCAGAGGTACCATATGAAGATGGTGCCGAAAAAGCCATCGCTCTATATGATGAAACGAGAATTCCTGTACAGGATATAGTAGAGCTTGCGAGATGTGTGATTCATTTATCAAGGGTATCCTGTGTAAAAGAAATCAACGTCCCAGCCATGACAGATTTGAATGCGTAAAACAATCAGACCACCCGTTTAAAGAAAAAACGGGTGGTTTTTTGATTTTATGATGAATGCTGCTGAAGGGTTTGATAAACAGCTTCAGTCAAAATCTCAATGCCTGTAAAAATAGCAGAGCGGTCGAATGTCATATACGGATGATGTAGACCCGGCTTTAGATCACAGCCTAAACCAAGCATCGTGGATTTGATATGCGGAACCTTTGCTGCATAAAAGTGAAAATCCTCTCCGCCTGTCGTTACGATCGGAGGATCAAGCTGTTCTTTCCCTAAAATCTTTTCAATGGCTTGAGACATCATCTGAACGGCTTCCTCATTTAAGGTAGCGGCAGGCAGACGATGATCTGTTGAAAGGGTAATGGAAGCGCCAAAGGCATCCGCTACAGCATGTACGGCTCTTTCAATTTCTTTTTCTAGTTCATCCATCACTTCATTTGTTTGTGCTCTGACATCTAATGTAAAAGAAGCTTTGCCAGGGATGATGTTTGAACTACCTCCGCCAGCATGTAGGTTGGTCATTTTCACAGAATGTGCAACTCTTGGGTCGACATGAATATGCGCGAGTCTTTGCACGAGGGTAGAAGCGACTTCAATGACGTTGACCCCTAGATGCGGGCGTGCACCGTGGGCTTCCTCACCAATAATTGTGCCGATGTAATGATTACTCGATCCATGTAAGATCGCAGGTGCGCAGCGTCCGTTTAATGTTTCTTGAATTGGGCGCACATGCACTCCGTATAAGTAATCAACGTCTGCTAGCACACCTTTTTCAATCATTTTCAGCGCACCGCCGCCTTTTTCCTCAGCAGGCTGAAAAATGAAGCGGATGGTGCCGTTTGGGAGCTCCTTTTCTTTTAATGCCATGAAGGTGCCGAGAGCCATTGTCATGTGTGCATCGTGACCACATGAATGATTGGCTTGAAACTCACCATCTACTTCCTGCCAAAGTGCATCAATATCGGCTCTCACAGCGACCACTGGTGAACCTTCTCCCATTTCACCGATCACTCCTGTACAGTCGTCAAATGTTCGAGTTTGACAGCCCATTTTCTTTAATAAGTCCTCAAGATAAGCCGTCGTATTCGTTTCTTCCCAGCTGATTTCAGGGTGGGCGTGCAGGTGATCAAAGATGTCTTTCACCGTTTGCTGCATGTCGTTTGTCAAAGTTGTCATGAATAGCCTCCTTGCTGACAGAAAATCTGTCAAAATATTCTTTTAGTGAAATAATATTGATCTTAAATATCATCAGTGTTTATAATATAACACATCATTTGATTATTCAGAAAATTAAGTGAAATTCCAATCGGGACAAAGGGGTTTTGACACATGAAAACAGCAGCAGTATTACCACCAGAGAAACAAAAAAGAAAACTTCAAATGCCGGATGCGTATGTTCTCTTATTTATCATTGCGCTCATTTGTACCGTTGCAACGTATTTTGTGCCAGCAGGTGAATTTGACCGAAAGACGTCAGGGGAAATTACAACAGCTGTTCCTGGCAGCTATCACCGCATTGATCAATCACCCGTAAGTCCAGTGGGCTTTTTTACAGCCATTCAGGAAGGGATGGTAGGGTCTTCTTCTATTATTTTTCTCATTCTATTTACTGGTGGAACCATAGCCATTTTGGAGAAAACAGGTGCCATTAACGGAATGATTCACCATGTCATCAGCAGATTTCAAACAAAGCAATTATTGTTTATTTGTATTGTTGGAGGATTATTTTCAGTGCTTGGAACGACCGGAATTGTCGTGAACTCTGTTATAGGATTTATTCCAATCGGGATCATTGTGGCAAGATCCTTGAAATGGGATGCTGTGGCAGGAGCTGCGGTCATTTATATCGGCTGTTATGCCGGGTTTAACGCAACCATATTGTCTCCATCTCCACTGGGGTTATCTCAGACGATTGCAGAGCTGCCGATTTTTTCTGGCATTGGCCTGCGTGTCATTATTTATCTTTGTTTTCTTATATCTAGTATTGTGTACATCTATTTATATACAAGACGCCTAAAGAATAAAGAAAAGGGAAGTCTTCTTGGAGATGAATGGTTTCCTGCGAAGGGACTTGGCGGATCTGATGCAGAATCTGTGGACAAGCCTGCATTTACGGGCAGGCATAAGCTGATTTTAGCAGTGTGTGGATTGTCTCTTGGGGGCTTCTTATATGGCGCGCTTCAGCTTGGCTGGACCGATAAGGAAATGGCAGGAGTCTTCATTTTCATGGCCATTGCTGCTGGATTGCTTGGCGGATTAGCAGCCAATGATATTGCGAAAACGTTTATCATCGGCTGTCAAAGCCTTGTTTACGGCGCACTCATTGTTGGGATGGCACGCTGCATTTCTGTCATTTTGGAAAACGGTAAGCTGCTTGATACTGTGGTTAATGGCTTGGCGAGTATGCTGACAGGATTTAGTCCAATTGCTGGTGCGATCGGGATGTATATTGCGAGTGCACTTCTTCACTTTTTGATTTCATCAGGATCAGGAGAAGCGGTTGTCTTTATTCCAATTCTTGCGCCGCTGGCTGACTTAATGGGCATCACAAGACAGGTCGCTGTAGAAGCGGTGATGCTTGGTGAAGGGGTGGTTAACTGTATCAATCCGACGTCAGGTGTGCTCATGGCTGTGCTCGCTGCAAGTGGTATTCCTTATGTGAAGTGGCTTCGTTTTATGGTGCCGCTTGCGCTCATTTGGTTTGTCATTGGCCTTGTCTTTATTTGCATCGGCGTGATGATCAATTGGGGACCTTATTAACATGTATAAAGCTGCTGACAATGGCTTGGCAGCTTTTTTCTTGTGGAAATATGCATGGAGACAGCGCTTTGAAAGCACAATAAGTGTGTTCACAAATTCGCTACATATTTTTTTTCAGAAACACCCTTGCAAAAGTTTGTGAAGTGTTGCACAATAAGAATGTGAAATACTTCACAAACAGAAAACAACCTAGTTTTACTCAGGAGGATGAGATAAATGACAAACGAAAAAGTAAACAAAGTAGCACTTATTGGAGCAGGTTTTGTAGGTAGCAGTTATGCCTTTACATTAATAAATCAAGTGATCACAGATGAATTGGTTGTCATCGATTTGAATCAAGATAAAGCAATGGGTGACGTCATGGATTTAAACCACGGGAAAGCATTTGCTCCGCATCCGGTGAACACATGGTATGGAGATTATGAGGATTGTAAGGATGCGGACATTGTGTGTATCTGTGCTGGAGCGAACCAAAAGCCAGGTGAAACGAGACTTGACCTTGTTGAAAAAAACTTAAATATATTTAAAGGCATTGTAGACAATGTGATGGAAAGTGGATTCGATGGTATTTTCTTAGTCGCCACAAACCCTGTTGATATTTTAACATATGCGACTTGGAAATTCAGTGGACTGCCAAAAGAACGAGTGATCGGCAGTGGAACTACACTTGATACTGCAAGATTTAGATACATGCTTAGTGAGTACTTTGACGCAGCGGCACACAATGTGCATGCGTACATCATTGGAGAGCATGGGGATACAGAGCTTGCTGTTTGGAGTCATGCGAATATCGGAAGTGTACCGATTACAGAATTAATGAAGAAAAATGATCAATACAAACAAGAAGATTTAGATGAGATGATGGAAAATGTCCGTCATGCCGCTTATCAAATCATTGAGAAAAAAGGCGCTACTTACTACGGCGTAGCGATGAGTTTGGCCCGCATAACAAGAGCGATTCTGCACAATGAAAACAGTATTTTGACTGTCAGCACTTACTTAGATGGAGAGTACGGAGCAGAAGATGTCTACATTGGTGTACCTGCCCTTGTGAATCGAAATGGCGCAACAGAAGTGATAGAGCTTGCACTGAATGATACAGAAAAAGAACAATTCGCGCACAGTGTGAATGTGTTAAAAGAGATTTTGGCTCCTCATTTTTAATCAAAAGCAACCTATCTGAGCAGAAAAGGATGAATCACTATGTGGCAGCAAATATATAATCCGTTTGGTAATGAGTTCGTGAGTGCATTGGTAGCAATGCTTCCAATTTTGTTTTTCCTACTTGCATTAACCGTATTTAAGTTAAAAGGTGTTTTAGCCGCTTGTTTTACCTTAATCGTCAGTTTTGTAACAGCGGTTTTCTTCTTTCATATGCCAATTGAAAAAGCATTATCTGCTGTGCTGCTCGGTATATCTAATGGGCTGTGGCCGATTGGATATATCGTCATCATGGCGGTGTGGCTCTATAAAATTGCTGTGAAATCTGGTAAATTCGATGTTATTCGTTCTAGTATTGCAGGAATCTCTCAAGATCAACGTCTTCAGCTCTTATTAATTGGTTTTAGTTTTAACGCATTTTTAGAGGGAGCCGCTGGGTTTGGTGTACCGATTGCGATTAGTGCCGCTCTCTTAACAGAGCTTGGGTTTAAACCGCTGAAAGCTGCGATGCTCTGCTTAATTGCCAATGCTGCGTCTGGCGCATTTGGTGCTGTGGGTATCCCAGTCATTACAGGGGCGCAAATGGGCAATATGACGCCGCTTGCATTATCTCAAACCCTTGTGTTTACGATTCCGTTTATTTCATTCTGTATTCCGTTCCTACTCATTCTCATTGTGGACGGATTCAAAGGGATTAAAGAAACGCTCCCTGCCTTGCTTGTTGTGAGTGGAAGCTATGCCATTTTGCAAGCTGTCACAATGGTGACAATGGGTCCTGAGCTTGCCAATATTATTTCAGCTTTAGCAAGTATGGGGATTTTGGCTTTATTTCTTCGAAAATGGCAGCCGAAACATATTTATCGTGAAGAAGGGGCACCAGACATTGAACAGAAACAAACGTATCGCGGCGTTGAAGTGCTGAAAGCATGGTCTCCATTCTATATTTTAACTGCCGTGATTACGGTATGGAGTCTGCCAGCATTTAAAGCATTGTTTGCTGTAGGAGGCCCGTTCAACTGGACAACCATTTTAGTAAAAATGCCATTTTTGCATCAGCAAATTGTAAAATTACCACCAATTGCACAAACAGCAACACCTATTGATGCGATCTTTAAAATTGATGTGATCAGTGCAACGGGTACTGCCATTCTGATTGCGGTGATGCTGACAGGTTTGTTTAGCAGACATATTACATTAACAGAAGGCGCTGCCTGCTTAAAAGCATCAGTGAAAGAGCTTTGGGTACCAGTTCTCACTATTTGTTTTGTCATGGGCTTTGCCAACTTGGCGAACTTCGCTGGACTAAGTTCAGCCATTGGGCTTGCACTTGCCAAAACAGGCGATTTGTTCCCGCTTGTCAGCCCAGTGCTTGGCTGGATCGGGGTGTTTATTACAGGATCTGTCGTGAGTAACAACGCCTTATTCGGTAACCTTCAAGCAGTTACTGCTTCTCAAATCGGCTCTCAAGCAGGTTTGTTAATCGGAGCAAATACAACAGGCGGGGTCATGGCGAAATTAATTTCTCCACAATCTATCGCCATTGCTACAGCAGCAGTTGGAGAAACAGGTAAAGAATCTGAGCTCTTCCAAAAGACTGTGAAGTACAGCTTCATCCTGCTCGGCATAGTGTGTGTATGGACATTCATTCTTGCTCAATTTATATAGGTTTAAAAAAAGACTGAGACAGCTCTCAGTTACAGCGTGTAGGCAAACCTTCGCATTCTTTGTCAGGCCTGTGCTCCGGTGCTCACGAATGTCAAATTCGCTCCGCTCCGTTGCTCGTCCTTCCTAGACTGCAAAGGTTTTCTATCACGCTGAAAAAAGGAAAACAAAGGGCTAAAATAAAGATCATTTTAGCCCTTTGTCACCAAAAAAGACTGAGACAGCTCTCAGTCTTTTTTGTTTATGTCGATTCCCTTGTTACGAGCCGGGTAGGCAGTTGGATATGTTCACGCTGTAATGGTTTTTGGTCTTGCAGGATCTCGATTATTTGCTGCACAGACCGCTGGCCAAGCTCTACGATCGGGATGTCGATTGTGGTGATCGTTGGAGCCGTCACCTCGCAAATGTCTTGATTGTCATAGCCAATCACCGCTAGATCCTTAGGAATTTGATAACCGTATGAAATGGCCTGTTTAATGAGTCCTGCTGCGACTTGATCATTACCGGTGAAAATGGCATCAGGTGCATTCTTCATGTCATGGATGACATCCATTAAGCGAAAACCGTCTTCAATGGTGAAGGCCTCGCCGAACAGCCAATCGTCATGCAGCGGCAAGCCGTGTGCAGAAAGAGCATCGAGATAGCCCTGTTTCCTTTGTTTCTGTGCTTCACTGCTTTCTGTATCAAAGCAAAACCCGATCGATTTCCGCCCCGACTGAATCAAGTAGTCAACTGCTTTATAGGCAGCTTCCCGCTCATCGTATCCAATAATCGGGATGTCTGCTGTTTGATGATATTCATTCGCCATGACGATAGGGCCGTTCGTTAAAAATGGCTCGATCTTTTCCCACGGATTTTCTAATGCCCCTAATATGACCCCATCTACTTCTCTTCTTTTTAATAATTGAAGCCCTTCAAGCTCTAATGATTCCTGATAAAACGTCTGAAGCACGATGGCTTTATAGCCTTGATCCAGTGCTTCTTTTGAAATTCCTTTAATGAATTGTGCAAAAAAAGGATGGTCCACAGCCGGGACAGACACAGCAATGGTTTTTGTCTGATGTGAACGAAGGGTGCGAGCCGCTGAACTCGGTGTATATTCCATTTCTTTCATCACCTGTAAAATGAGCTGGCGCTTTTCCTCTGACACATATGGATGATGATTCAGCACTCTGGAAACGGTGGTGGTTGAAACCCCGCAGCGTTTGGCAATTTCATAAATTGTACACATATTAACAAATCCTTTACACAAAGTTATTGTTCTGAAATCGATAACATCATTTACAATGTGAAACAAGTTAAATATTAACAAATGGAATTGATTAATTGGAGGGAATGGAATGCAAATATTGACGAAGATATCAGGTAAAAGCAAGGATTATCTTCCTTTGCTGGATATGATCAATCAAGGTGTTCAAGTAAAGTCTGATTCAGTTGAAAAGCACCTAGCAAATGAAAAGCTGGTGACGTTCCTCGAGCAAGATATAGGGCACACAGGATTGGAAAAAATTCTCTTCCATTATAAACAAAATAAGGAAAAAAAGATACCGTTTCTGCCAGTTGATAAACTGATTTCAGAGGATGAAATCGATGATATTATGCAGGTGCTGAAAGAAGTATTGAGTTCTGGCCGTTTTACTTCAGGGCCATATATCCCGGCGTTTGAAAAGCAGCTCGCTGAGTACTTAGGGAAGAAATATGTCATTGCCACGTCAAGTGGAACAGATGCCCTAATGATCAGCCTTATATCAGCAGGCGTCACTCCAGGAGATGAGGTCATTTTGCCAGCGAATAGCTTTGCTGCAACAGAAAATGCAGTGCTTGCGATTGGGGCTGTTCCAGTCTATGCCGATATTGATCCAGATACTTACTGCTTGGCACCGAGTGAAATAGAGAAGCATATCACAGATCAAACGGCATGCATTCTTCCGGTTCATTTATATGGAAAACAAGCGGATATGAAGGCCATTTCGGCGATTGCAAAAAAGCATGGGCTAAAAATCATTGAAGATGGCTGTCAGGCGATCGGGAGCACTGGTCTTGGAGCATATGGAGATGGGCTTGTTCTCAGCTTTAATCCATACAAAAATCTTGGTGTCTGCGGCAAGGCCGGAGCCATCGCGACAAATGATGAAGCCTTAGCGGAAAAATGCATGGAGATCAGCTATCACGGCTTTGAAGTAGGAAAGAAAAATGTCAAACGCAGTGACTACGGCTTTAATTCGAAAATTGATAATTTGCAGGCAGCGATCGGACTCGAACGTATGAAGTATTTAGGGTTACAAAACTTTAAACGTTTCTACTTAGCAAAGCGATACATTGACCAGCTGCAAACGCTTGAGGAAGAAGGATACTTGAAGCTTCCGAAGCTAACGGATGACCACGTCTGGCATCTGTTCCCAATTAGAGTGCTGAAGGGAGAGCGAGATGAGCTTGCAACGAGATTGCTGAAAATGGGCATAGAAACGGATGTTTATTACCCAATTCTATCGCATCAGCATCAAACAAATCTTGTTTCTCAAAAGTATAAACAAACGACACTTCCACAAACGGAAAAAGCAGCACAGGAATTACTTCACTTGCCGCTGTATCCAGGCATGCCGCTGCAAGATCAGGAGAAGGTCATCGAGGGGGTTCATCATGTTATCAAGTCTTCCATTCAATAAAAAGCTGCTGAATCAGCCGGAAAATCCGAAATGGATCGTCTTCTGTGACTTTGATGAAACCTATTATTCTCACAAAATGACCGATGAGCAGAGAGAGGATGTCAAGCGGCTGGAAGCCTTTGTGGCAGAAAAGAGTGAAGCAGGACAGCTCATGCTTGGCTGGGTCACGGGAAGTAGCCTCGATTCTGTCACAAGTAAAATGGAAACAGGCGGTTTTTATCAATTCCCGCATTTTATTGCGTCGAACTTAGGGACTGAGATTGTGTATACATCGGATGCTCGTTTTGGACAGCCAGATGCGGAGTGGATGAAGCGGCTGGATGCACAGGGCTTCTCAGATGAAAAAATTGAAGACATCCTCGAAACCATACGTGAAAAGGGAATTCATCTCAGACCGCAAACGCAGCTGGGCAGCTCAGGGTATAAGAAGAATTTCTATTATCAGGAGCAGGATGAACGGACAGATCTTCATCATCTATCATTCATCCAAACACTTGCCAAAGAGCGCGGGGTGGCGGTCAACATCAACAAATGCAATCCGCTCGCAGGAGACCCTGCTGACTGCTATGATGTCGATTTTTTACCAGTCGGCACAGGGAAGGATGAAATTGTCCGCTTTATGCTGAAGCAATATGATTTATCGAAAGATCAAGGCTTTGCCTTTGGAGATAGTGGGAACGATTTGCGGATGCTTCAATCCGTCACGCATGGTTTTCTCGTCCAAAATGCGACGGCCGAAGCCAAGCGGCACCATCATCAAATTTGTCATCATGGGTATGCAAAAGGAATCTATGAAACACTGAAAACAGTGATGTATAAACATGAGGAGGCACATTCATGAAGAAAATTGGAATTGTTGGAGCAGGGAATATTGCAAAAGCACATGCAAGAGCATTATCAACGATCAAAGGTGCAGAGTTATCCGGTGTCTATGATTTACATGAATCAGTTGCACAGGGATTCATTAAACAGTATGGCGGACGCGTGTATTCAAGTATCGAAACTTTAGCAGATGCATCTGATGGGTTGATCATTGCCTCCCCTAATTTTTGTCACAAAGACCATGCCCTTCAGGCACTAAGAGCAGGACAGCCCATTTTATGTGAAAAGCCGATGGCTGTGTCGCTGAAGGAAGCGGAGGAAATGGTGGAGACAGCCAAACAGTTCCAGGTTCAAGCCAGTATGGGCTTTAACTATCGTTACTTATCCTTTGTGAATATTTTGAAGAACTTGATTGCCAATGGTGAATTAGGCCGCATTTTGACTGTCAGGACTCATTTTAAGAAAAACAGTGCCCTCAGAAGAAAGACATTTTCATGGAGAGACAGCGGTGAGAGTCTGCGCACGAGCGGCGCATTAGGAGATCTTGGTATTCATTTAATTGATATGCTGTGGTACTTATTTGGCAGTGACATGAAGAAAGAATCACTTAATACGAAGATGCTGACACATGTAAAGGAAAAAGAAGAGAAAAAGGTGCAGGTGGATGATCATACCGAAATTTTCGGTCAGATGGAGAATCAAGTGTTCTTTCACTTGGTCACATCCAAAAGCACGCAGCCTGAGGAATGCGGATTTAGTGTTGAAGTCGTTGGTCATGACAAGGTATTCAAATACCATACGAACATGAAAAACGAATACGAGATCAGTGATGGCTTGTGTGTGGAGCGTCATCAAATGCCGCAAACCTTGCTGACAGATCCGCCAAACGAATTTTACGGATGGTCTGATACGTTCCGTGATCAGCTGATGCACTGGGTGAATACAGATCCATATCCATCTCATATGAAAGTCGCTGATTTTGTAGACGGGTATCGCGCGCAAGCAGCGCTTAATACGTGCTTCGAGAGGGAAGAGGCTGTCGAGTCTGCCCAGACATATTAAAGAGGTGGAGCGGAGGATGTCAAAACTCCGCTCCTTTTTAGAGGAAGTGAAAAGATGAAAAAAGTATTTTATTTTGGCTGTGTCTTTTATTTTTTTATTGGGACCATTCATGTGTTTTTTGGCAGCTTAACTCCTTATTTACTGTCTAGTTACGATAAGGGTCCTGGGGAATTATCTTCTTTAATCTTTTTTCAGTTTATTGGTTTTTTGACAGGGGTTCTGTTATCCCCCATCCTTGTGAGGAAAAAAGGCTACGGCGCTGTTCTGACCATGGGTCTTTTGCTGATGATCGGGTCACTTCTGCTCGGGCTTTTGGTTCCTGGCTGGTCAACACTTGTGCTGGCAGGTTTTTTTCTTGGGAGCGGGGCAGGCAGTCTTGAGACAACAGCCGGAGCGTATGTGATTTCGATGGCAAACAGTGCGAAGCGAATCAGCATCATGGAGGTCTTCTTTGGGTTAGGAGCACTGTTATTTCCACTTGTGATTTTACTAACTGTCAATGAACAGACGTGGCACTATGTGTTTTTATTTCAAGTCGGTTCACTGACATTCTTCCTGATGCTCTGGCTTGCCTTCATGAACAAATTGCCTAGTGGACAGATGACTGCTCCTTCCAATGGGGTAAGAAAACCGTCCTTACTTGTTGATCGAAACAATCGAATCATTGTGGTGATCATGATTTGCTTTGCCTTTTTCTACGCAGGGATTGAAACGAACTTTGCGAACTTTTTGCCGTCGATCATGCTGGAAAAAGGGGGAGACAATTGGGGTCTCTTTGCGGTCTCTACCTTTTGGACAGCGATCGTCATTGGCAGAACCGTGATTGCGAGAAAAGCTGATAAGTTGCACCCGCTGCGTTTTTTAAAGCTAAGCGCAGCACTCATGATTCTGCTGCTCGTTGTATTTGCTCTGACAACCCACATCGCCGCGCAGCTGCTTCTCATCTTTTTCATCGGTCTGTGTGCAGCTGGTATGTTCCCAATCGCACTGACTGCATCTGCATTAATGATTGAAAATGCCATCGACGAGGCCACAAGCTACTTTATTGCAGCCGCAAGTTTAGGCGGAGCCTGCTTGTCCTTCTTGATCGGCTTTAGTCTTGAATGGGCAGGAGCAGCAAGTGCCGTCTTTGTTTTCGCCTTCTTAGCTGTTCTTCTGTTTGCAGCTGCGATTCAAATGAAACGTGCTACGAAAAAGGAAACGGTCCTGCCGCAACAATCGGCGCTGAAAGCCGATCGTTAAGCAATATCCAATGTCTCCTTGAATCCACCTGAAAAGATGGCAAAGGACTTGTACTAAACCATAGAACGTTTGAATAATATGTACAAGTCAGCATCAAAAGGAGGACGTCTATGTGGCGGTGTTTTTTGGTTATATCTTTTTAGGGTTGTCACTTTCAGCGCCTGTTGGGCCAGTCAATGCAGCTCAAATCGACAGAGGGATTAAAAGTGGATTTTGGCACGCGTGGATTTTTGGTGTGGGGGCAATGGCTGCGGATATTGTCTATATGCTCCTCATTTATTTTGGTGTCGCCCAGCTTTTGACCGCACCTCTTGTGAAAACCTTTTTGTGGCTGTTCGGCTTTTTTGTTCTGACCTATACCGGCATTGAGAGCCTGCGTAAAATCAATTTGCAGGAGAGTCCGAAAAAGGATGGAGGAAACACTTCGGTGGGTCAGTCATTTATGACGGGGTTTTTCATTTCTCTTTCCAATCCGCTCAGTATTTTATTTTGGCTTGGCATCTATGGCAGTATTTTGGCCAATACGATCGAAAAGTATGGGACATCTCAAATGCTGATGTACAGCTTGGCTATTTTTATCGGCATGTTGATCTGGGATTTCAGCATGGCGCTGCTTGCTAGTTCGTTTAGGCGCTATTTAAGTGAACGTGTCTTACATGGCTTGTCCGTGCTTGCAGGCTTATCTTTACTTGGTTTCGGCGCTTATTTCGGGTATCAAGGGATCATGGCGTTGATTGGGTAGAAAAGCAGACTCATGTCAGTCTGCTTTTTTTGTAAGGATTGACAGACATAACACATTCTTGAATAATGGTGAGATATAAAATGGATTCAAGGAGCTTTGCCATGCGTATTTTTCTTCCAGTATTCAACTATTTGTGCATGCTGATCTTATCAGTCATCACAGCAACATTCGTATATACCATGCTATTTATCCCGACTGAATCAGGCTTTGGTTATGTGGAGATGACAAGTCTGCTGATTTTAATCGCTTATGTAGTGTTTGCTGCACCGATTCAGCTTGTTTTACACAGGCATCCTAGAAGGTTTCGAGGCCGTGACTTACTTGTTTATTTTCTTGCGGCGTGGGTGATTTGCTCTGCGTTAGCGTTATGGATTGATTATGGACTGGTTGTGTTCATTAGCTACAAAGTCTATCTGTTTAGCTTTTGCTCAGCCCTCATTTATTGGGTGCTCGATTCTGTCTTTTTGATGAAGAACCGATCATAGGGAAGATACAAAAGCGCTCTATTAAAAGAAGCAGCATGGAGTGAAAGACGCACATACATGCTGAATTTGAATGAGAACATCCACCTCTGGAATGCGCAAGGAAAGTCGCTTAGGGACAGTCACCACAGCCTTTTTTTCTCATAGGCTATGGAGAAGACGCTAAAACGAGGTGGAAGGAAATGGCCCAGTTGTATGCAAAAAGTTGCCTTGATCAAAATCTACGATCACTAGAAGAATGGAAGCAGGATGCTTTTACGCTATTTGGAGAGATGGTAGGAGATGAGGCAGATACATTCCCTTGTGTCCCAGGAAGACAGGGATTTTTTCTCGATCATTTACGCTATGGGTTTGTGGGTGATCCGAGAAAAGAGGAAGCTGTTGAGGAATTAGCGCAGCTGCTGAGAGAATATCAAAGCTGTGCGAAAGAAACGGGTCAATATGCTTCATTTATATGCTTTTTTGAAACACCGCAGGATTTAAAGGAAAGTTCGCTTGAAGAGCTTGAGCAGCAGTTTTGGTCATTGCTTCAACGACTGCACCAGAAAGATGAAGTGCCATGGCCTGAGGATATTCCGCTAGATGCTCATCATCATGAGTGGGAGTATTGCTTTCACGGGGAAGCGTATTTTATTTTATGCTCCACACCGGCTCATAAGCTCAGAAAAAGCCGCCACTTTCCTTATGTCTTAATGGCATTTCAGCCTAGATGGGTGTTTGAGAAATTGAATGGATCGACTAAGTTTGGTCAAAAAATGAGCCAGCTCGTTCGCAAGCGGCTCAAAGCGTATGATGAGGTCGGCGTTCATCCATCATTAAAATGGTACGGTGATCCGACCAATCATGAATGGAAGCAATACTTTCTCCCAGATGAAGAGGCGGAGAAACCAGCCTCCGCCAAATGTCCTTTTACTGCATTAAGAAACATGATGAAATTATGATGCGGTCTGATCCTGCTGCTTCCACTTTTTCCTCATAAATAGCACCATGATGGCAATCACTGCAATGATCCCAAGGCTGATAAAAAAGCCAGGTCGTCCGCTTGCCTCTGTTAAAGTGCCTGAAATGGCGGCTCCAATCAGGAGCAGTGCAAGAAACATTTCGCACGTTTGGCGAGTGGATGGCTTTGATAGCTTTTTACTTGAGAACAGAATGAAGACCCACGTGTACAGAAGGGTAAGGCCGGCTGCTGTTGTGAGGTGCTCGTAGATGTGTTTGGACAAAAAGAGCGCAAGCAAAATCGAGACAATTAATCCAGCAGCAGTTAAGATAATCGAAGACCATCTGACATGAGATGGGTCTTTTTGTTTAAAACAAGCAGGTGCATCTTGATGCTCTGACATCGTGCCAAGCAGCGTCGTGACTGCATAGAGAGAGGCAACCAATGTCGAAAAGCCGGCAATAATGAAAATGCCATTAAAGATATGAAGAAAGATCGATAAATGAAATGGCTCTAATGATGTAATAAAGGGACTGCTGTTCTCATTAAAGGCTGTCACTGGGACAAGCAAGAGAGCAAGTCCAATTGAGACGATATAGATGACCGCTAGAATGATCAGCATGACGCGTCCAGACTTTGCTGCATCCTTCGGGTCCTTTAAATGAACCGCCATCAGCCCCATGACTTCAATTCCCCCAAATGCATAAAACGCGTAAATCAATCCATTCCAAAGACCAAGTGGACCGAGCGGCATCCATTCGTGATCTTTGTTTGGGAGGTGAAGGGTTGGTTTATGATCTGTCAGAATCCCGAATAACACAAGCACAGCAAGGATCATAAATAGAAAAATCGCCGCTGTCTTCAGTACCGCAAGGACATTTTCTGTCTTTTGAAAAGAAGAGAGCCCTATGATAATCACGAGCAGGGCAAGAGCGGAATAAATTGCAGAAAACACCCAGAGCGGCACAGATGGAAACCAGTGGCGGGTAAAAAGAGAAATCGCTGTTAACTGACTTCCTGTAATCAGCATTTCTGCGAACCAATACACCCAGCCATTGCTAAACCCTGCCCAGCGTCCATATGCTTTACGAGCATAGGAACAAAATGACCCTTTATCAGGATTATCGGCTGTCATCGCAGCCAAATGCTTAAAGACGAGATAGGTTCCAACCGCAGCAAGTAAAAAAGAAATGCAGACGGAAAAACCGGACTTTGTAATGGCAATGCTGGAACCAAGGAAGAAACCAGTGCCAATCGTACAGCCGACTCCGATGAGAGAAAGCTGCCACCAAGATAAAGTTTGTTCTTCTTTCAATGCATGCGCAACACCTTTCTGTTTCAATGACATTAGCTTGTGACCGCCTCTTTTTTTTATACATGATCAAGAGGACGTTTTGGGCATACTGTCAAGGAAAGGAGTGTATGTGATGAACGGAGAATATGTCATTTTACCAAAGGGCAGACTGGGCTTTCGTTTAGGAAAAGGTCAATGTATGCGGGTGGTTGATGTTGAAGGCCAGCAAGTAGCAGATGTCATGGCCTATCACGAAAAGGATTTTTATGAAAAATTTGACCAAGGCGCGACAATGGACAGCCTATTTTCGTCCAAAGTGAAAAAAGGCGATAAGCTCTATTCTAATTTATACAAACCGATGTTTACGGTCATTGAAGATACAGTCGAGTGCCATGATTTATATATGCCCGCCTGCCGGCAAGAAATGTACCAGCTTTTATACGGACGGACGCATTTAGAGGTCATGCATACATGCTACGATAATTTAAGGACTGCCTTTGAACCATTTGGGATTCCGAAGGAGGATATGTACTATCCTTTTAATGCCTTTATGAATACAGTCATTGATGAAAAAGGAAAGCTGTCTGTGGAGCTGCCAAAATCTCTTCCCGGTGATTACATTCGTCTGCGAGCCGAAATGGACCTCATTGTGGCCGTATCCGCATGCCCTGCTGATATTGGGAAGTGTAATGGCGCAAGCTGTACATCTATACGGGTAGAAATTGATTGAAAAAAAGGCCAGTCCGTATCGACAGGGTCTTTTTCATTTGTGAATGTTTGATCATTGATGAAATAGGGGAACGTCTTACAAAATGTTCTTCCTGAAAACATGGTATAATGAAGATTCAAAAAACGTTGTAAAATCAATGAATTTAGAGTAAAACCTGTTCTCTTCATGTAGAGGATGCTTAGGAGGAAAAGTGTATGAGTTTGCAAAAAAAGATCAGCCAAGAGTTGCATGTGCAGCCCTCAATTGACCCGAAGCAGGAGATTGAAAAACGGGTTGGATTTTTAAAGGACTACTTGAAAAAAACCGGCGCGAAAGGATTCGTTCTCGGCATTAGCGGCGGACAGGATTCAACGCTCGCTGGCCGTCTTGCACAGCTCGCTGCATCTGAACTGCGTCAAGAAGGAAAGGAAGAGGTAGTCTTTATTGCGGTGCGTCTCCCGCATGGCGTGCAGCAGGATGAAGATGATGCCCAGCTCGCTTTATCATTTATTCAGCCGGACAAGTCGTGGAAATATGATATTGCGCCTGCCGTGACGGCATTCAGTGAACAATATCAAAAAGACACAGGCGGACCGTTGTCTGATTTTAATAAAGGGAATGTCAAAGCACGCATGCGAATGATCGCGCAATATGCTGTTGGAGGAGAAGAAGGATTACTTGTCATTGGTACAGATCATGCAGCCGAAGCAGTCACTGGGTTTTTCACGAAATATGGTGACGGCGGTGCAGACGTTCTCCCGCTCACAGGTCTGACGAAACGCCAAGGCCGGACACTGCTAGAAGCGCTGCAAGCACCAGAGCGCCTATACTTAAAGAAACCGACAGCCGATCTGCTTGATGACAAACCTCAGCAAACGGATGAAACAGAACTAGGCATTACGTACAATGAAATTGATGATTACTTAGAAGGTAAGCCCGTGTCAGAACAAGCAGCAGAAGCGATTGAAAAGCGCTATGTTCAATCAGAGCATAAACGCCAAGTACCCGCTTCCATGTTTGATGACTGGTGGAAATAAAAAAGCGACCTCTCCAGTAGACGGAGAGGTTTTTTTATGGTGAATTTTTAAATGGGTTTGACAAAATAACCAAAAATTCATTAAATTAGTAGAACGATCTACTCAAGTCCATTTAACTAAATAAAGATTTTTTTGATCAAAAAAAGCAAGCATAATTAGTTCGATTCACTTAATTTCACTGCTATTTACAGTATTTTCAGAAAAAATGATTGACGAAGAAAAAGAATGCGCTTACAATGAAACCACATTCCGAAAAGTGAAATTAGATTCCACTGAATGGAATAAAGGGGTGGTTCACCTCCAAATAAGAAGCTAAAGGAATGATTGACACAATGAAAAATCGAAGTGCACTGGAAATCTACAAAGAGGGAGGCGCTTGGTGGGAAACTGAGATTAGTCATATTCAAAAAAATTCAATTGAACTTCGAGGTTATCCGATTGAAGAACTGATTGGCGAACTGTCGTATCCACAAATGCTTTATTTACTGCTTGTTGGTGAATTATTGGATGATTCAAAAGCAGCTCTTTTTGAAAGTGTTCTTGTCGCAGGCGCGGACCATGGACCAAGAGCGCCATCTATTGCAGCTGCCAGAATGGCGGTGACTTGCGGCATTTCGTTTAATTCCTCTGTTGCAACAGGGGTGAATTTATTAGGTGATATTCACGGCGGAGCCGGAGAGAAGGCCATGCGTATGTTATACGAAGCCAAAGCGATCTACGATGATCAAAAGGATATACAGTCTGCGGCCAAGCAAGTATGTCACACATGGTTAACTCGCAAGGAAAAAATCCCGGGGATCGGCCATCAGCTTCATGATGATGATCCGAGGGTTCGACGTCTATATGAGCTAAGTCACACATATGTCCAGCAAGGTCTTATCAGTGGGATATATTTACGGTTAGCCGAAGCGATTAGACATGAGCTTGAACACCTGAAAGGGAAGAAAATCACGATGAATATAGACGGTGTATCTGCTGCAATCCAATGTGAATTAAACATTCCAGCAGAAGCAGCAAAAGGCATTTTTTCCTTATCTAGAGGAATGGGCATCGTGGCGCATGCATATGAGGAGCTGAGAAAGGGAGCCCTCGTGAAGGGACCTTGTCCAAACGAAGAAAGATTGGTTCGTTATGCAGGACATGGAACGCGGCACCTCAAGGAGGGAGAGAAAATTTGAGCAGTTTAAAAGCATTATCATATATAAACGGCGAGTGGATGGATACCGATCGTGTGAAAACAGATATCATCAATCCTTACTCAGGAGAAAGGATCGGTACATCATATCTCGCCTCATCAGAAGACATAGAACAGGCACTTTCTATTGCGCAGCATGCTAAAAAACAAATAGCGGGAATATCGGCAATCGAACGCTCAAAGCTTCTAACGAAAGCAGCCACCTTGCTTGAAGAACAAAAAGACCATTTCGCAAAACTGATTTCGTTAGAATTAGGCAAACCGCTTAAAAATACAAGAGATGAAGTCTCACGATCAATCGAGACGCTAGCGCAGTCGGCGGAAGAAGCGAATCGATTAGTAGGTGAGACCATTCCAGGCAATGTATCATCGCGTGGGCAGGGAGCAATGGCCATGACATTTAAAATACCAGTCGGAGTTGTGCTGGCGATTACTCCTTTTAATGCACCGCTCAACTTAATTTGTCACAAAGTTGGTCCAGCTTTTGCGGGAGGGAATGTCATTATTTTGAAGCCTGCACCGCAAACATCAGCTGTTGCTACAGCGTTTGTCAAACTCCTTCTCGAAGCAGGGTTCCCTGAGGCAAGTTTGCAGCTTGTGATTGGCGGGGTCGAGGCTGGGAAACAGTTAGTCACTGATGAAAGAACGAACCTCATCTCTTTTACCGGTGGGGCTGCCGGAGGAGAGCATATTACAACCTCTGCGGGATTAAAAAAAGTATTGCTCGAACTCGGAGGGAATGGCGCGACGATTGTTCATCACGATGCTGATATTGAACAAGCCGCATCCCTTTGTGCCAAGACAGGCTTTAGTAATTCTGGTCAAAGCTGTATTTCTGTTCAAAGAATTTATGTCCACCAGGAAATAATGCCGTCGTTTACTGAGGTATTAAAACAAAAAGTAGAGCAGCTTGTCGTTGGAGATCCGCTGTCCAGTGAGAGTGATATCGGCTGTATGGTCGATGTACAGGCCGCGCAGCGTGTTGAGACATGGATACAAGAGGCAGAGAGTATGGGGGCACAGCTTTTATGTGGGGGAAAAAGAAATGGAGCGAGCATCACACCGGCTATTTTGCTGAACCCTCCGAAACAGGCCAAGGTCGTCTGTGAGGAAGTATTCGGCCCAGTTGTCAGCATTCTCCCTTATGCGGAGCTGGAGGAGGCAATTAAAGAAGCAAATGATAGTCGATATGGTTTGCAGGCAGGGATCTTTACGAATCAGCTGGATGTTGCGTTACACGCAGCAAAAGAGCTTGAAACTGGCGGTGTTGTCATCAATGGGACATCAAATTTTAGACTGGATCATTGGCCTTATGGAGGAATTAAGCGAAGTGGTCTTGGAAGAGAAGGTCCGCGTTTCGCTATTGAGGAGATGACCGAAACCAAAATGATCGTGCTTCCACAGGGTCTGTGAAAGGGGCGTTTGGATGTGAATGCATTTCAGCAAAAGGTAAAAAGTGTGCAGACAGGCGGTCAGCCAATGATTTGTACGCCGCTCATCGGGCAAACAAAGGAAGAATTGTTTCATGAGGTCGAGGTATTAACTGAGAAGAAGCCTGATGTGATAGAGTGGCGGGCGGATTTTTTTCATCACCTTCATGACAAGGAACAAGTCATAGAAACCCTTAAGGGAATGGTAGAAAAGGCAAAGGGCATACCATTTTTATTCACCATCCGCTCTGAAAAGGAGGGCGGCGAAAGTATATCACTCTCAGAAAATGAGAAGGTTTCTCTGCTTGTCGAGCTTTGTTCCACACAGCTTGTGGACGCCGTTGATTATGAATTGATGCATGATGTGACACATTTACAGCAAGTCAGTCAGGCGGCTAAAAGTAATGGGGTCACCTTAATTGTGTCGTATCACGATTTCCAGCGCACCCCTGAGTTGGATCGTCTCGTGCAGCTATTCGTCAATGCAGAATCAGTCGGCGCCGACATCGCAAAGATTGCAGTGATGCCGCATTCCTATGAGGATGCATTAACACTGCTCTCTGCGACCAGCCATGCGAACAAGCAGCTGTCGATTCCCGTTATTTCGATGGCAATGGGGGAATATGGGGCTTTTACAAGAATGGTTGGTGGACTTTTTGGATCTGTCATGACCTTTGCTGTAGGGAAAGAAAGCTCAGCTCCCGGGCAAGTGGCAATACAGGATTTGAACAGCGTTCTATCTATTGTTTTTCAAAGAATAAGAGAGTAGCAGATTCATAGCTGCACCGTGAGAGGAGAGAAACATGAAGAAGAATATTTCTACACAGGTTATTCAGTATTTAGAGAATCGGGGAGTCGAGCATATTTTTGGTCTCTGCGGTCATACGAATATTGCTTTTTTATCAGCGCTTGAAAAAAGCTCGATTCAATTTGTAAATGTCAGACATGAACAGATAGCGGCACATGCAGCAGATGGTTATGCGCGAGCAAAGAAACAGACAGCTGTTGTTCTCAGTCATCTAGGTCCTGGACTCACCAATGCGGCAACAGGGGTAGCGAATGCAGCACTTGATTCCATTCCAATGGTTGTCATTGCAGGAGATGTCCCGAGTCATTACTACGGAAAGCACCCACATCAAGAGATCAATCTTCATTCCGATGCCTCTCAATACGAAATTTACCGGCCGTTTGTGAAAAGAGCATGGCGAGTCGATATTCCAGAATTATTTCCAGAGATTTTATCAAAAGCATTTCAGTTAGCTGAAAGCGGCCGTCCTGGCCCAGTGCTGATATCTGTTCCAATGGATGTGTTCTCAAAAGACCTAGATGTGTCCCTGTTTGAACAAATCAACCATCATACACAGACCATTGAAAAGCCTTCAATTGATGATCAAACGGCCAATCGGATATTAGATCGATTGCTGCGGGCAGAAAGGCCGCTTTTATATGTAGGGGGAGGCATTTTACTAGCTGACGCAGCTGAAGAATTAAAGGCATTCTCTGATCATCTAAGTATCCCTGTCGCCCATTCTTTGATGGGGAAAGGAGCCATGCCAGATGATCACCCAATGACCCTTGGAATGACAGGATTTTGGGGGACAAAATTTATCAATGATCAGTGCAAAGCGGCGGACTATATATTGGCTTTAGGCACCCGTTTTGCTGAAGCTGATGCGAGTTCGTGGGAATCAGAATATACGTTCCGTTTCCCATCAACCAAGCTCATTCATATTGACATTGATCCGAATGAAATTGGACGTAACTATCCTGTTGACATTGGAGCAGTAGCTGATCTGAAGCAGGCCTTGACTGTACTCAATCGAGTGGCGAGAGAAAGACTGCCAGAAGGGCTGAATCGACCTGAATTGAAAAAGGAAATTGCGGCATATCGTAAGGAGTTTCAGGCGAGCAACCTGACGAACATTCAAGATGAATCCTTCCCAATGAAGCCGCAGCGTATTTTGCAGGAAGTGCGAGAAGTATTACCGCCAGATGCCTTTATTACAACGGATGTTGGCTGGAATAAAAATGGGGTGGGACAGCAATTTCCTGTGCTCACGCCAGGGACCATTCTAACACCAGGCGGCTTTGCAACGATGGGATTTGGAGCACCTGCCGCACTTGGGGCAAAGATTGCCCAGCCTGACCGTGTCGTTGTGTCACTCGTTGGGGACGGCGGATTCGGTCAAAATCCATCCGTTCTCGCAACAGCCGTTGAAGAGAACATTCCTGTTGTGTGGATTGTGATGAATAACAGTGCGTTTGGAACAATAGCTGGCTTGCAAATGGCGCACTATGAAACGACGTACGGTACTGTTTTCAGAAAAGGTGGAGAAAGCTATTCTCCGGATTTTGCTGCCATTGCAAGAGGTTATGGGATGAAGGGGATTAAAATCACCTCTGCTTCTGAATTCAAAGAAGCTTTAGCTGAAGCAATTGCATCTCAAGAGCCTTGCGTCATCGATGTAGCAATGAAAAATGATCCTGTCCCTACGGATGGACATTGGAATATTAATGATATTTATTCACCAAATTCAAAGCGCTCACATGTCAGCGTGAATTAAACATAACGAGGAGGAAGTAACAATGAAAATTAAAGTATTGAATCCGTTTCAAGATGGGAACCCATTATGGTTAGGTTTAGATCATCCAGAGGAGCAAATGATTCGAAAGGTATTTCAAACCATTACACCAGATACTGTTGGGTCAGAGCATATGATGGCAGGTCTCACCATTTTTGAACCGGGAGAAGCAAGTTCAGTGCACAATCACCCAGGTTCAGAGGAATTTGATTATGTGATTAAAGGATCTGGCGAAGTCATTTGTGATGGAGAAAGGCAGTCCTTTAAACAAAATGATTTCATGTTCATTCCAGACGGTGTCTCGCACCAGCATGTAAATACAGGAGATGAACCTTTATGGCTGATTTGGCTTTACACACCGCAAGGGCAGCTTCCGAAGGATTAACAAACTGCTCCGGTAAGCCCTCCTTTTGAATCATCAGGGTCTTCCGGGTCAATCAGAAAGATGACAAGGGCTAAAATAGAAAGTTATTTAGCCCTTCATCACTTGAATGAAAGGGAGTCAAGCAATGAATATGAATACACCGCTCGAAGGAATGAAAATATTAGACGTCTCTACGATGATCGCTGCCCCCTATGGCGCGGTGCTTCTAGGGGATTTTGGTGCAGAGGTCATCAAAGTCGAGATTCCTGGTAAAGGCGATACGCTGCGGCATGTTGGCCCTTTTGCAGAAGGTGAACCACTTAGATGGTCAGGTCTCTCACGGAATAAGAAATCTCTAACACTGGATCTGCACAAAGACGAAGCAAAAGACATTTTTAAAAAGCTTGCAGGTCAGGTCGATGTGTTGATTGAAAATTTTCGCCCTGGAACTCTCGAAAAATGGGGCGTAGGGTACGACGTATTAAAAGAAATCAACCCTCAATTAATTATGATTCGTGTATCGGGTTATGGACAAACGGGTCCGTTTAAGGACAAGGCCGGATTTGGAACACCTGCGACGGCGTTTAGCGGATTTACATATATTCAAGGGTTTCCAGACCGGCATCCAGTCAGTCCTTCCTTTTCTTTAACTGATTATATTGCAGGCATATATGTGGCGTTTGCTACTGTGACAGCGATGTATTACAGAGATACACATTCAGAAGGAACTGGGCAAATGGTGGATTTGGCCCTCTATGAATCTGTGTTTCGTATGTTAGAATTTTTGGTTGCAGAATATGACAAGCTTGGGAAGGTGCGTGAGCGTTCACCGGGGTTAAGCGGTCATTCAAGCCCTGCCGGCACCTATGTGACAAAGGATGGGCATTATTTGGTTCTTGTGACGAGTACGGATTCGACCTTCAATCGATTGGCAGAGGCGATGAATCGATTAGATTTATTAGAGAATGAAAAATTCGCGGTCAATGCATCTAGGCTGAAGCATAACAAAGAGATGGATGCGATCGTCTCTCAATGGATCGCGTCGAAAACAAGGGATGACGTATTAGAAATTCTAGATACTCATGGCGTTCCTGTGAGCCCAATTTTAAGTATTCAGGATATTTTCGAGCATCCGCAATTTAAAGCACGAGAGAATATCGTCGAGGTGCATCACCCCCGTCTTGGAAAAGTAAAGGTGCCTGGGATCATTCCAAAGTTTGAAAAAACACCCGGAAGTATCCGGCACATTGCACCTGATTTAGGCGAACATAATTATGAGATTTTAACAAATATGCTTGGCTTAACAGAAGAAGAGTGTAAACGATTGGAGGAAAAAGGGGTTATTTAAGGCGCTCAACCGAACCGCACGCTGCGGAAACAAAGGAGGATGGTTATGAAAGTGCATTCAGAACTGAAGGGGAATGAATTGCGGCCCGCTTATATGAAGCCAACGAAAGCCCGTTTTGGCATATTGATTCTGTTGTTTTTTATTACCGCCATTAATTATATTGATCGAGCCAGTGTATCTATTGTTGCACCTGCTATTCAATCTTCATTGCAATTAAATCCTGCCTTATTAGGCCTCATTTTTTCAGCATTTAGCTGGACATATACAGCGATGCAAATACCAGGCGGTTTTATTCTCGATAAATTTGGCTCAAAGGTAACGTATGGGATATCACTCATTACCTGGTCTATTTTCACAGGCCTGCAGGCGTTTGCGAACAGCTTTGCCTTTTTATTCGGCTGTCGTTTGTTTATTGGGATTACAGAATCTCCCGCATTTCCTGCGAATAACCGCATTGTCACCACATGGTTTCCAAGGCGGGAACGGGCTTTTGCGACAGGTGTTTATACTGCTGGAGAGTATGTGGGTCTTGCATTTGCGACACCTCTTCTTTTTTGGATCATGACGACTTTCGATTGGAGAACCGTCTTTATTACAGCAGGTGCGCTCGGTATCATATTTGCTTTCTTTTGGTACAAGTATTATCACGAACCGAAAGAGCATCCGAAGATGAATGAAGAGGAGTTAGAATTGATTCGGCAAGGCGATGGACTGACAGTAGCATCACAGGGGAAGCTGAAATGGGCAGACTTTGCCGCCCTTCTAAAATATCGTAAATTGATTGGGCTCTATATTGGCCAATTCTCTGTAGCGTCTACACTTTTTTTCTTTTTAACATGGTTTCCGACCTATTTAGCAGAGGCGAAAAATATGGCATTTCTTAAGGTAGGTTTTGCGGCTTCTCTTCCTTATATTGCTGCATTCTTTGGGGTATTGTTTGGAGGTTATGTGTCTGATTGGCTGCTTAAAAAGGGCGTATCCGTTAATGTAGCGAGGAAGCTGCCGGTAGTGGTTGGCTTGCTTCTGACGAGTACCATTGTTTTAGCGAACTTTACAACAAATATTCCGCTTGTGCTGACCATTTTATCCATCGCTTCATTTGCACAAGGACTGTCTAATATCTCTTGGACGATGCTGTCTGAAGTGGCACCAAGGGAAATGGTTGGTCTGGCTGGCGGTGTATTTAACTTTTTTGCTAATTTAGCTGGGATCATCACTCCGCTTATTATCGGATTCATCGTGTCGGCGACAGGCTCATACAACGGGGGTATTTTATTCGTCAGTTTAGTCGCATTAGGCGGGGCATTGTCGTACATTTTTATCGTAGGGAAAATTGAACGTATTCAATTAAAACCAGAGTGAGAAAGCAAAAGAGAACTCAAACCAAGTTGAGTTCTCTTTTTTATGAATAAAAGATAATAGTGATGATCGTTGCACATGCGATACCCATGCTGATATAAAAGCCAGCAAACCATATATTCCAGCGAGTGATACGGTAAGGGTTGACCTTCATCAAATCAGCTAACAGGGAGACAGAAACATTAAAAGGACTAAACATGACAGTTGATGTTCCAGCAACGATAAGCATGATGGCAATGGGAAGAGCAGGAAGTTCTTGGATGACAGGTGCCATCATGCTGACTAACAAAGCAAGCGAGACGAGCGGGTGAAAACCGCAAAGAGCGGTGATCAGAAAATATAACCCAATGACACAATAAACCAAAATGGCATCGTCTGATATACTGACAATAAATGCTTGAATCGGCTGCATACTGTTTGTGGCAAGCAGCATATCGACAAAGAAGCCAGCACTTAAAAATAGACACATATAGTTGGAGAACTGACGGGTTCTTTCTTTCCAATGAGGGACAGAGACGGCGATATATTGTTTTCTTTTTTTGATGACAGAAGAGAATAATAGAGCAAATGGAATAATGGTTAGCACAACAGCGAATAAATAGCCTTTCCCAATCCATGCATCGACAAGTGAGACGGCTGTCATAAAACTCAGCAGCATGAAAGCAAGCTGAAGGGTTTTTCGCTTAATTCGACGAGGATTGGAGTTTGTTTCTGCGGACTGAATGATGTTTGGGAATCGTTTGCTTTGACGAGAAAAGAGCATCCAATCTGTCGCCAGCACGATGACCATTAAACCAAAAGTAACGGGTGCGATTTGATAATATTTGAGTTTGGTTGCATCAATGGTGACGCTTACGAGCACTTCAACAGGGCTCCAGCTTAAACATAATGCATATGACCTTAAAAGGTTGCGTGTATAAAGATGTTGTCTCACTTGTTCTTTTAGGGAATCCAGCGACGGTTTGAGCGATGTATATAGTAAGGGGATCGTCGCGATATTTAAAAACATGCCAAGAATATGAGTGACAAATGAACTCTTGCGATAAAGCTGGTTTGTGCTCGTTGTATGCAGTGTGAGCAGTTTATTTAATTGTGTATCGAAATGTCCAACATGTATGAGAGAATGAATAAAAGGCAGCATGAAAAATAGAGAAAGCAAGCCTAGCATGGAATGAAAGTGAAGAAAAAACGTGTGCAATGGCTCGTCGGATAAGAAAAATAAGAACAAGCCAATCATGAGAAACATAGCACCTGTTTTCAAATAAAGCCCACTTGCTTTCTTAAAAGAAATGATGAGCGAAGCAGCGGCCAGCAGACCAACAAAATAGGAGAGTATGGGAGCGGGAAATAGTTGATGAACAATATATAGGCTAATAAGAAGTGTAAAAACGAGCAGGTACATTCAAATATCTCCTCCATCAAACCTCTCCAATCGTTTTTATTCCGACTGGTGGAATTTGTTTTCTTTTAGTGGAACGTTTAAAATGGATTATAGCAAAATCGATCGTTTATGTCGATAAGAAATCAAAGGGGAAAAGGAGAAAGTGAACATGGCTGATAAGAAGTCAAAAGAAGAATCAGGACTGCGTACGGTTCAGCGCGCTTTGGATATTCTTTATTGTTTTAGTGAAGAACGTCAAGAGCTGACGCTAACGGAAATTTCAAAAGAGATGAATTTAGCAATGTCTACTACAACGAGACTGCTCAAGGCACTTGAAATGAATCATTTTGTGGAAAAGAATCCAGACACAATGAAATACCGATTGGGTCAAAGACTTTATCTCCTTGGATACATTGCAGGAAAGTCCATTAAATTGAGAGAACTGGCTAAACCACTCATGTACGCACTTCGTGATGAAACAAAAGAAACCGTCAACCTGTATGTACTGGATGCAACAAGCAGGGTTTGTATTGAACAGGCGGAAGGGCTGCAATCGATTCGACATCTTGTCAAGGTTGGTGAGAAGCTGCCGTTGTACGCAGGTGCAGGCGGAAAGGTATTATTGGCATTTCAAAGTGAAGAATTTCAACAAAAAGTATTAGCGTCTGAGGCTGATCATGTGATGAGAGATGACTGGCAAAAGGAATGTAAACATATTCTTGACACGTATACTTCTTGCAGCATCGATGAACGAGAGGTAGGCTCTGCGGCAGTAGCGGCACCAGTCTTTAACATTCATGGGGAAGTGAAGGCTTGTTTATCCATATCTGGTCCAACCCAACGGTTTACTGAAGAAGTCATTCCCAAGCTGCAGCAAAAAGTGAAAGAACAGGCACAAAGGCTTTCTGAACAGCTCGGCTACGTCGTCAAACACAATTTTTAAGATTGCCTATCTTTTCGCGCTCCATTTATCATATAATAGAAACGTTATGTAGCATTCCTTGTCGTAAGGAGGACGTGTCACGATCATGAAAATCAATAGAGAAATCCCTGTAAGACAGCGGAATATTGTTCTCATTGGCTTTATGGGTGTTGGGAAAACAACCATTGGGCAGCTAGTTGCCAAAAAGCTATATCGAGATTTTATTGATGTCGATCAGGAGATTGAAAAAAAATACAACATGACGATTCCAGAGATGTTTCAGCAAAAAGGAGAAGCATTCTTCAGACAGGCTGAAAAGGATTATATCGTCGATTTATGCGAACATACACAACTCAAGATCGTCTCACTTGGAGGCGGTGCATTCAAACAGGAAGAAATCAAACGTGCCTGCTTGAAGCATTGTACGGTTCTTTTCCTTGACCTATCTTGGGAGAATTGGAAGCAGCGGCTTGATATTTTAATTGAAAACCGCCCTGTTCTTCACAACCGGACGCTTGATGAAATGAAAGAGCTGTTTGAAGAACGCCGGGAGATTTATTCTCTTCATAACTCCAGGGTGGAAACAGATCATTTAGAGGCTGAGGAAGTCGCCAATTATATTGTGGACACACTCAAGCTTGGCTGGGATTTATATTCGAAATAAAAAAAGTCTACCATTTAGGGTAGACTTTTTTCTATTGATGTCTTTTTCTTCGTAGATAGGATGATGTTTTGACAGTAAAATTTATTTATCCTTTTTTTGGTGTGTTGACGTTTGGGAAAAGAGGTATCATACTTCAACCAGTTCATGAAGATGAGGGTTTTTTTGGTTGATATGGTAAACAAAATTTATCCCTTATTTTATTTTTTGGAAAAATAAAATAGTATCTAAAATTCAACAATAGTTTTTTGAATTATTATAATTTTAAAAAAATAATGTTGACACCTCCGGCAATATCATTCTATGATAGTTTACGTAAACGCTTACCGTAAACGTTTACTATAACGAATGGGGAGGAATTTGTTTATGAAAAATAAAGAAAAATGGAGCGGTGTATTCCCGGCTGTCTTAATTCCTTTTAAAGATGACTATTCAATTGATGAACCTGCTTTTCGTAAGCTTGTCCGTTGGGTGGCGGATCACAAAGGGATTAACGGGATCGTTGTCAATGGACATACTGGCGAGATTATGACTTTACTGCCACATGAACGAGCTGAGGCAGTGCGCATTGCAGCCGACGAATTAAAAGGGGAAGTACCTGTCATTTCTGGGGTTTCTGCAGAAGGGACAATTGAAGCGATCCAGCATGCAAAAGCCGTTGAAGAAGCTGGTGGTGAAGGTATACTTCTCATGCCGCCACATTCATGGCTAAGATTCGGTATGCAGCCTGAGTCACCTGTCCAATTCTTTAAAGATGTTGCAGCAGCGATTGATATTTCAATCATCGTTCATCAATATCCAACATGGACAAAAACCTCATATACAACCAGTCAATTACTAGAAATGTCGGAAATTGAGAATGTTGTTTCGTTTAAAATTGGTCAAAGAGACATGGCACAATACGAGGTCGATGTACGGGCATTGAAAAAACATGCACCAGATGTATCGTTACTCACATGTCATGATGAATATTTATTGCCAACATTGGTTCAAGGCATTGATGGAGCACTTGTAGGTTTCGGCTGTTTCGTGCCAGATTTGATCGCTGAACTTGTGAAATGTGTGGAAGAAAAAGACCTTGTAGCGGCTAATAAAGTTTACGATAGAATCTTTGAATTAAAGCATGCTGTGTATAAAATGGATGAACCTTCATCTACTTCTCATCTGCGCATGAAGGAAGCGATGTATCAGCGAGGTTTGATCAGTAGTTCGCTTGCTAGGAAGCCGGTACTACCTTTAACTGATGAGGAAAAAGAAGAAATTCGCCAGGGCCTTCAAAGTGTTGGTTTGCTTAAGGAAAACGTCGGTAGATAACAGACCATTGATTTCATGATGAAGGTGAGTCAGGTTATAATAGTGTATAAAACAACAGACTCCCGGAGGTATGAAATGTGTCAGTAAGTATTAAAGATGTCGCATTGAAAGCTGGAGTGTCTATCGCCTCTGTTTCCAGAGTATTAAGTGGTAAACCAGGAGTAGGTGCTCAAACGGCTGAAAGAATCAAACAAGTGATTGATGAGTTAGGCTATCGCCCTAATTTAGGAGCTAGAGGGCTCGTTAAAAGAAAGACTGGCAATATAGCTGTCGTGGTTCCGCGTGGTTCATATATTTTGAATAATCCATTTTTTTCGACGATTTTAGATGGTATTGCGAAGGAATTAGATGAAACTGAATTCAATATGTTGATGTCATTTACATCTATACAGCAGCAGCGATTACTTGAAACACAGGCTGTAGATGGTGCCATTTTATTTTCTCCAAGAAATGAAGAATTGAGTATGGATTGGTTAAAAAGTTTAGCTATTCCCATTATTGTTGTTGGAAGTTACTTAGAGGATTCTCCTTTCCCATGTGTCAGGCCAGATGATGAAGAAGGTGTGTGTCAATCCGTAACGGCCTTATTTGAGAAAGGTCATCGAACCATTGGGCTGGTCAATGGTCCAATGAGTTCGATGCATAGTGTGAGGTACTACAAGGGATATGAGCGCACACTTAAAAATTTAGGGTTAACAATGAACAAAGAACTTGTGTTTGAGTTAGATGAATTTGATGGGGGAAAAGTAGTAGAAGTGGTTTCTCAATTTCTCCAAGGAAACCAGCACATGACTGGAGTTGTTTGCTCTTCAGATTTTTTGGCGATGGGGGTCATGAAAGCTGCAGATCACGCAAATGTGTCCATACCTCATGACTTGTCAGTCGTTGGTGCCGATGATGTGCCCATTGCAAGTTTTCTAACCCCTTCTTTATCTTCAGTTCATGTAGATTTAGTTGGAATGGGGAGAAAAGCTGTTTCTTTATTAACACAGGTATTAGAAGGAGAACAGTTAGAGGCGATGGAACATATCTTCCCTATGTACTATATAGATCGGGGCACCACGGGAACGCCAAAAAAGAAATGATAGATGCTGAAAACTCGTATGAACGCTCTAGAATGTCTCTTGATTTAAAATGTAAGCGATTTCTTTAGCGCTCTTCGGCATGTACTTTTGCATCATTTCCTCTAATAAGGAGGAGATATCATGACGTTAGAAGTCAGCGAAAATTCAAATTCTCATGATGGGCAAGTTGTTGATAGAGCTTCACAACTATTGACGAGAATGGAAAGTGTACCTTTTTCTAGATGGCATTTAAAGCCTCGTATCATTATGGGATCTGCCACCTTTTTTGATGCTTTTGATGCTCTGTCTTTAGCGTTTGTTCTCCCAGTTCTCATCGGCATGTGGAGTTTATCACCTGCTCAAATTGGTCTTCTTATTGGGTCTGGTTATATAGGACAAGCGATTGGTGCCATTTTCTTTGGATGGTTAGCAGAAAGGCGTGGCCGTGTTTTTAGTGCAAAGTGGACTATACTCCTCATGTCCGTCATGAGTATTGCATGTGTGTTTTCAGGTAATTTTATGGCACTGTTTATTTTTCGTTTTATACAAGGGATTGGGGTAGGAGGAGAGGTGCCGGTAGCAGCCTCATATATCAATGAGCTATCCCGTGCTCAAGGGAGAGGCAGATTTTTTATGCTTTATGAGATGATTTTTCCTTTAGGGTTAATGATCTCAGCTCAAATCGGCGCATTTGTTGTACCTAGCTTTGGGTGGAAGTGGATGTTTTTAATTGGAGGCATTGGAGGTCTAATCGTCTTTGTATTCTTTTTTATGTTACGTGAATCTCCAAGATGGCTTATTTCGAAAGGCAGATTAGATGAGGCCGAAAGAATTATTGAAGAAATTGAAGCTAGTACTGAAAAACGAATGCCTGTAAAACAAGTATATAATAGTACTGAAAAGGGCGATTGGAAAGAGCTTTTTTCAACTTTTTACCGTAAAAGAACATTGATCGTATGGGGACTATGGTTTTCTGCCTACTTTGTATCGAATGGTTTAAATAACTGGTTACCAAGTCTTTATAATACGGTTTACAATTTGCCAGTTGGAGATTCATTAAGGGCAGCCTCTCTGACAAATATTTTACAGACCGTAGGTGTATTCGCTTGTGCATTTTTAATTGATAAAGTAGGACGAAAGCGCTGGGCAACCATTGCATTTATCGTAACAGGTGCTTTATTAACGGCTTTATGGATCAGCGGAGCGAGTTCTCCAGAAAGTGTGATCTATTTAGGGTCCGCTGCTTACGGAATGATGGGGACAATTACAGTTCTTCTCTATTTATATACACCTGAAATTTATCCAACACGTATGAGGGTGATTGGAACGGCATTTGCTACTGCTTGGCTTAGGCTGGCCTCAGCGATTGCTCCTATTATGATAGGCTTTATTTTAGAGGTGAGCGGTGTTTCAACTATTTTTATTCTTTTCGCAAGTGTGACTGTAGTGGGAGCAATTCTTGCTTTTAAAATGATCGAAACGCGTGAGAAAGTATTAGAGGATATTGCACCGTGATTGACGCACGCAGTGAAGAACTTATTCCAAAGAGGGTAGGTTCTTTTTTTATTCAGAGGATCTACGTACAATTTTTAAAATGCCTAACCTATCTCCGTTCTTTTATCTTATAATAGAAACACGATGTAGCACTCCTTGTTGTGAGGAGGGACGTGTCACGAACATGAAAAGCAATACCTGTGAGACAGTGAAGATGTATATTCGAAATAAAAAAGTCTACCGATGAAGGTAGACTTTTTCTATAAGTTCAATTCTTGATTCCTTGAATGAGTGCAGCTTTTAAGCAGAAGGAAATAGGCTGCTGCTGTGCATCGAATTGAAGCTGAAATAGCTGCATTGTATCAGGGTCTGCGGCTTGAAGATGGGAAACGATCTCCTGTTGGACATTTTCTGGTGTGCGTCCACGTGTGATCCAGTCCTGATAATCAATTTGCAGATCCCAGTAACGAACCTCTTTTTGAGTCAGTTTGTTGGCAGCGAAAAGCTCTTCCCATTCTGATAAAGAGCTTTCTCGCACATGAGAAGGATCTCTGAGTCTGTTTAATTGATTAATGAATGAATCCTGTGCCGCATTCTCAGGTGCATAATGGTCGACGAGCAGAAATGCGCCGCCTTTTTTTAAGACCCGGCTGATTTCGGACATGGCTGCGGGAAGGTTTGGAAAGTGGTGAGCGGCAAACCGGCACGTCACAATATCAAATGATTCATCAGCGAATGGCAATGCTTCTGCGGCTGCCCGTTCAAAAGTAATATGTTCCAGCTGGCGTTCTTTTGCAAGTGCTGCTGCAACCTCGATCATTTTTTGCGTGACATCAATGCCGATCCCTTTAGAAATAATGTCTGAAAAGGAAAAAACGGTATGCCCTGCTCCGCAGCCGATATCAAGTAAATGCTCATGACCCTTCGCATTTGCTGTCGCTTTCATCCATTCCAGCTCTTCTCCGGCTGAAAATATAGGTGAATCTCGATAGTTCTCGGCATTTTGTGAGAATTGGTTTTCAGCTTTAGCATATGGATTCATTTCTTCTCCCCCTTTGTTGTCTCTTTATCGTAAAATTCCTTTTGTTATTTGTCTAAGACATAAAAGATATGACATGAATAGTTAAAACCTATGAGGTGATGTAAGTGGATATACGAATGATGGAATATGTCATGGAGGTGTACCGGCAGAAAAGTTTTACAAAAGCAGCGGACCAGCTTCACATTGCACAGCCTTCTTTAAGCCAACAAATTAAGAAGCTGGAAGAGGAATTAGATACACCCCTATTTATTCGAAAATATGGACAAGTCACGCCTACACCTCAAGGGAGTCGGTTCATTAAAAGGGCTGAGAACATTTTGAAGGAAAGAGATGACTTGCTGCGTGAAATGGGAGAAGCTGCTTATGAGGTGGGGAAAGAGCTGAACATTGGAGCGCCAGCAGTCACAGGAGGATATGTCTTGCCCAGTTTATTAAAAACCTTTTGTCAAACGTATCCCCATGTTCACGTTCGACTAATAGAAGAATCACCTCGTGAGCTAGAAAAACTTCTATTGGCTGGTCAGCTGGATTTGGCTATTTTATCTATGCCTGTCGAGCATGAATCATTGAAAACGAAACAAATGCTGACAGAGCCGCTTCTTCTCGCAGTTCCGCAAACTGCTCAGCCCTGGTTAACAGATGAATTGAACGAAATCATCAATCAAGCAGATCAGAAAGGGGCTGTTCCGTTTCGCCTTCTGGAAGACGCAGCATTCATTATGCTGAAAGAGGGATACGGCTTTCGGCAAGTGGTCACGGAACTATGTCTTCATCATGGTTTTCTGCCGAAAATTACCTTTGAAACAAGTCATATTCAAACAGCGCAGGCATTGGTCAAAAATGGACTAGGTGTGACAGTTGTGCCGAAAATGGTGGCACAAGAGGATAGGAACGAAGTCACTTATTTGAAAATTGATTCATGCCCAAACCGCACTCTTGTGTTTGCATATGTGGAAGAAAGGTATTTAACGAAAGCAGCTCAAGCCCTAATGGACCTTTATCAAAAAGCTTAAACAAACGTTTAATTAAATGCAAAAAGCAGGGGAGCACCCTGCTTTTTAATAAATATCCAGACGCTGATCTGTCATCACAGGAATCTGCTGTCTCACTTCATCCACTAGCTGAAGGTCAATTTCCGCATAATAAATGTCTTCCTCATGACTTGTTTCAAGCAGAATACGGCCAAGTGGATCAATCACCATGGAGTGTCCAGGGAATTCAGTGTCTCTGCTTGTGCCTGTTCTGTTAACAGCAATCATAAATGACTGATTTTCTATTGCTCTTGCGATGAGCAAGCTGCGCCAATGATCCACTCTTGCTGACGGCCATTGCGCCGTATTGATAAGCACCTTCGCCCCTTTGTTGACAAGTGTTCTGGAAAGCTGCGGAAAGCGAAGGTCGTAGCAGATCATCGCCCCGATCTTCACATCCTCATCATAGTCAAATAAACCAAGCTGATCACCAGCGGTTAAATAGTTGTGCTCATCCATTAAGCGGAACAAATGAATTTTGTCATAATCGACTAAAAGCTCACCTTGGCGGTTAAATCCATACATCGTGTTGGTGATCCTCTCAACTTCTGTACGCTTGTTCAATACACTTCCTGCAATGAGAACGACTTGGTGCTTACGGGCAAAGGAAGAGAAAAGCTGTTTTGTTCGTTCACCGTTTACATCCGCCAGCTGATCGGCTTTTTCAAGAGCGTAACCAGTATTCCACATTTCGGGTAAAATGATCAGATCAGGCTGCTCGCGGATCGCTTCTTCTAAAAATGCTTCTGCTTTTTGAAAGTTCACATCAGGTTCTCCAATTTGTACGTCCATTTGGACAAGGGCGATTTTCATACAGGTTCCTCCTTTATTCGATGATTGCAAATATGAAATCCATGAATGGATCGATCGATTTTTTTGACTGAGAATCTCTAGTTTTCAAGCCAGTTTCTTTATCATAAAGGTTTCAATCTTCTTTGCCAATAGAAATGTCAGAAGGTTTTGTCTTTTGTAGTGAAAATGTCTTTCTTCGTCAAGAAAACAGTGATATGATACACACAACTAATAAAACAAAGGGGGATAGTAGGATATGCAATTGTTTGATTTACCGTTAGATGAGCTAAAAAAGTATAAACCGAAGAAAACAGCACGTCCTGATTTCTCAGACTTTTGGAAGGAGTCGCTTGAAGAACTGAACCAAGTGGAGGCAGAGCCAGCACTTGAACCTTATGATTATCCAGTAAAGGGCGTTAAGGTGTACCGCCTGACGTTTCAAAGCTTTGGTCAATCTCAAATTGAAGGCTGGTATGCGGTACCAGATCAAACAGGTCCGCATCCAGCACTCGTTCGTTTTCATGGCTATAATGCAAGCTATGACGGCGACATTCATGACATCGTCAATTGGGCACTGCATGGCTATGCGACATTTGGTATGCTCGTCCGCGGTCAAGGCGGCAGTGAAGATAAGACAGTGACACCAGCAGGGCAGTCTCTGGGATGGATGACAAAAGGTATTTTATCGAAAGAGACCTACTATTATCGGGGTGTTTATTTAGATGCGGTTCGAGCGCTCGCCGTGATTCAGTCCTTCCCAGAAGTGGATGAACACCGGATCGGCGTGGTGGGCGGGAGCCAGGGTGGTGCACTAGCGGTTGCAGCTGCAGCACTTTCAGACATTCCGAAGGTCGTCGTGGCAGATTATCCGTACTTATCAAATTTCGAACGTGCGGTAGATGTGGCATTGGAGCAGCCTTATTTAGAAATCAATTCATACTTTCGCAGAAACAGTGATCCAGAAGCGGAAGAAAAGGTATTTGAGACGTTAAGCTATTTTGATTTGATCAATTTAGCCGGATGGGTGAAACAGCCCACGTTGATGGCGATCGGTCTGATCGACCAAATCACCCCGCCATCTACTGTGTTTGCGGTATACAACCATTTAGAAACAGATAAAGATTTAAAGGTGTACCGTTATTTTGGACATGAGTACATCCCGGCTTTTCAAACAGAGAAGCTTGCCTTCTTACAAAAGCATTTAACGAATTAAAAGAAAAGAGGCCACTCTCTAGGAGGCCTCTTTTTTAATAGCTCGTATTCTGTCTCGTTTTTTCATCAGGCACTAACGCGGTGATAATGAGGGCAAGGGCAGTGATGATATGAAGAATGAATCCGAGAATCGGAATCCATGCAAGACAGGATGTGACAATTCCAATGATACTTCCAATCATTGGTCCCTGGTCTCGCTTCGATAAGACGAGTGTGATAATATGCAGAATAAGCATGACCATGAGCGGTGTATAGCCATTACTGATAACGAATAGACCTCCGATCACAGGGATGGCAAGGCAGGCTTCAAAAATCCCAGTGATCCATTTCATAATGCGAGATATAGACATTAGATCCAACTCCTTTTTCATATATGTCTTATTCGTATTTTCCCAAAACGTGAAGAAGTCATGCAGAATTCTATAGAAAGAGTTGATGGACGCTTGAGAGAGAGAATTAAGGAAGAGCTGAAAATCATTGAAAAAACGTATGACGTAAAGATTTGCCTTGCCGTCGAATCAGGCAGCAGGGCATGGGGATTTCCCTCGACTGATAGTGATTATGATGTTCGTTTTTTATATGTTCCCCGGAAAGAATGGTATTGGGCAATGGAAGAGCATCGTGATGTCATTGAACGACCGATTGATGACATGCTTGACATCAGCGGCTGGGAGCTTAGAAAGGCACTGCGCCTATTCAATAAATCAAATCCGTCCATTATGGAATGGCTGTCTTCTGATATCATTTATGCTGAATCTTTCTCTTTGGCAAAGCAGCTAAGAGAATTAAAAGATCGAGCGTTTTACCCTGCGGCTTTGATGTATCATTACCTCAATATGGCGAAGCGGAATGAGAGTCGGCATTTACGAGGAGAGCAGGTGCGAATCAAGAAGTATTTCTATGTGCTTCGTCCGCTGCTTGCCTGTCAGTGGATTGAGCGTTACCGGACAGTTCCACCGATGGACTTTCATGAATTGCTCAAAGAGCTAGTGGAGGAAGGCCCGCTTTTAGCAGAAATTCACGAACTGCTCAAACGTAAAATGGACGGAGAAGAAATGGATGTAGAGAACCGTCTCGCTCATGTCCATCCATTTATTGATCAAGAGCTGGCGCGTTTTGATGAATTGGTGAAAAGCTACAATCAACCGAAAGACAATCTGATGCAAGAATTAAATGAGCTGCTGCAGTCTACCCTTGATGAGGTGTGGGCGTAGGAGGGAAGAGCCAGCCGGATAGCGGCAGGCTCTTTTTTATCTCTTATTGTGATAAAACCACAAAAAAAGTCAGAATTTTTGTCATCTTCAAATATTGTAGCGGACAGCTTATGAGCCTTACAATAAAGACATAGCTTACAAAGAGTGGGAGGTGCCCTTTATGGAGTCGGTCACAAGAAATTTCTTCTTGTTTTTGTCAAAAAGCAGTCTCTTGAACCATATTGCTCGTAATTGGGGAAGTGCTGTTGCATCTAAGAAAATCATCGGTGGGAAAGATTTTGAGAGCGCTATCTCTGTCATTAAACGATTAAATGATCAAGGAATGGCTGTAACAGTCGATCACCTTGGTGAGTTTGTCACAAAGGCAGAGATTGCAAATGAGCGAACGGATGAGTGTATTCAAACCATTCAGCGGATTGCAGAGGCCAAGCTCAATTCCCACGTGTCACTCAAAATGACATCACTTGGACTAGATATTGACGATGACCTTGTGTATCGCAATATGAAACGTATTTTAGATACGGCAGAAAAACACCGTATCATGGTGACAATCGATATGGAGGATGAACAGCGCTGTCAAAAAACGCTGGACATTTTTAAAGAGATGAAATCTCAATATGAGTATGTCAGTACGGTCCTGCAGGCGTATTTGTACAGAACAGAAAAGGATCTTGATGACCTCAATGAGCTGCAACCATTTTTACGACTTGTAAAGGGTGCCTATAAGGAATCCGCCGAAGTGGCGTATCCGAACAAAAAAGACGTTGATCAGAATTACAAGAAACTGATCGAAAAGCAATTACTTACAGGGAACTATACAGCCATTGCGACACATGACGATCAAATGATCGAGTTCACGAAAAATATTGTAAAAAAACACAATATACCGACAAGTCAGTTCGAATTTCAAATGCTGTATGGCATGAGATCAGAAACGCAGCAGTCACTTGTGAAGGAAGGCTATCAAATGAGGGTCTATACCCCGTATGGACGAGAGTGGTATGGCTACTACATGAGACGTCTTGCAGAACGGCCGGCAAACATTGCCTTTGCTTTAAAAGGAATGACGAAAAAATAATTTGAAACGGGAGCGTGACAAAGATGACAACACCTTACAAACATGAACCATTCACGGATTTTAGCCAGGAAGAAAACCGTAAAGCGTTTGAACAAGCATTAGCAAAGGTAACAGAATCACTGGGTCAAACCTATCCGCTCGTGATTAATGGCGAAAGAATCGAAACGAAAGACCAAATTGTCTCGATCAATCCAGCGAAAAAGGATGAAGTTGTTGGAACCGTATCAAAGGCCGGGAAAGAAGAGGCAGAACATGCGGTTCAGGCTGCGGCCAAAGCATTTGAAACTTGGCGCTATACGTCTCCAGAAGAAAGAGCCAGCGTCATATTCCGTGCTGCGGCAAGCATTCGCCGTAAAAAGCATGAGTATTCAGCCCTTCTTGTCAAAGAAGCAGGTAAGCCTTGGAACGAGGCGGACGCAGATACAGCAGAAGCGATCGACTTCCTTGAATATTATGCTCGTCAAATGCTGGAGCTGGCGAAAGGCAAACCAGTGAACAGCCGCGAAGGAGAACACAATCAATACGTATACACACCAACTGGCGTGACGCTCGTCATTCCGCCGTGGAACTTCTTGTTTGCCATTATGGCAGGAACAACAGTAGCACCAATCGTTACAGGGAACACAGTTGTCTTAAAACCTGCAAGTGCAACTCCTGTCATTGCGGCACGTTTTGTGGAAGAGCTTGAGCAAGCAGGTCTTCCAAAGGGTGTGGTGAACTTTGTACCAGGAAGCGGAGCTGAAGTTGGAGATTACTTAGTCGATCACCCGAAAACAAGCCTGATTACATTCACTGGCTCAAGAGAAGTAGGGACACGTATCTTTGAACGTGCGGCAAAAGTACAGCCAGGTCAGCAGCATTTAAAGCGTGTCATTGCTGAAATGGGTGGTAAGGATACAGTGGTTGTAGATGAGGATGCAGACGTCGAATTAGCGGCTAATGCCATTTTCACATCAGCCTTCGGTTTTTCAGGTCAGAAATGTTCAGCTGGATCTCGGGCAGTCGTCCACGAGAAGCTGTATGACCAAGTGATCGAGCGAGTGAAGGAAATCACAGAAACGAAAACAACAGCGAATCCTCTTTCTGCGGATGTCTACATGGGACCTGTCATTGATCAAGCGTCCTTTGACAAGATCACGGATTATATCGAGGTTGGCAAACAGGAAGGCCGCTTAGTCACTGGCGGAACGAGTGATGATTCAGAAGGATATTTCATTCACCCAACCATTTTTGCAGATCTTGAGCCAACATCTCGCTTGATGCAAGAAGAAATCTTTGGACCTGTCTTGGCCTTCTCGAAAGTATCTAGCTTTGATGAGGCACTTGAAGTAGCCAACAACACGGAATATGGTTTGACAGGTGCTGTCATTACCAATAATCGTGATCATATCAACCGTGCGAAGCAGGAGTTCCACGTAGGGAACCTCTACTTTAACCGTAACTGCACAGGAGCCATCGTGGGATACCACCCATTCGGCGGATTCAAAATGTCAGGAACCGATTCAAAAGCAGGCGGTCCAGATTACCTAGCTCTACACATGCAGGCAAAAACGATTAGTGAAATGTTTTAAGTTGGAAAAGCATGAACCTGTGCACACGGGTTCATGCTTTTTTTGCTTGTCTACGACTTGTTTCTATGCAAATCTGTCCGGAAAGAAGTATGATAAATGTATTACTTAATCAGGGAGCAATCGGGATGGAAGAGATATTAGAAAAGCTTCATACATTTTTTGATGTCGATAAATTAATTGCATTTATTAGCGGGTATTTAAAAAAACCAGTCATTTTAGAAAGCACAGAGTGTCAGCTCCTTGCTTATAATTCTTACAGCATTCAGCAGTTTGACCCAGTCAATCAGCAAACGATTTTCTCAAAGGAATGTCCGGGGTCTGTAGTCGATTGGTTAAAGAAAACAGGGGTCATCGAGCGGCTTCACAAGGAGTCAAAGCCTTTTTATGTGAGCGGTCATGACGAGCTCGGGTTTAATCGGCGGGTGGCTGTGAGCGCCAAGCACAAACAAGAGGTTGTGGGCTTTATTTGGGTGCAGGACATTGAGGATTCTCTCACGCAGGAGGAGCTGCAATTTTTGCATGAAGCTTCCTTTCAAGTGGGAAAAGTGATTTATAAGAATAAGAAACAGCTGGAGAAAAAGGAAGGCAAGATTGAAGAATTTTTCAAAAAGGTCATGGATGATCATTTTTATACAGAAGAAGAACTGAAGTGGGAGGCTGAGAATTTAAGCATCCCGCTGCCAGCGGTATTTACTGTCATGGTCGTACACGCTGCCGATAACAAAAGTGAGACGGCAGAAGATGTAAAGGACGTCATTCGGACGTATTTGCAGCTAGAAGACAAGGTGAATCACGTATACTCCGTTCAAGCCGACATTGTCGTGATATTGGGCAGCTTGTCAGACCGGCACTCACCGAAAGCGACTGCGGCTGACGTCATCGCTCATCTACAATCGAAAGCGCATGCCCATCCTTCCCCATTGTATATTGGAATGGGAAGAGAGTATCGAGATGTCATGAAAATGAGCACAAGTCGATTTGAAGCGATAGAGGTCGTGAAGGCTGTGAAAATTGTGGGGGGACAAGAGCTGATTCCATATGATTACGAGAATCTGGGGGTTTTCCGGTTCTTAGACTCAATTTACAGTCATCAAAAAAAGAAAAATGACTTCAATCCAGATTTATTACGTTTGAAAGAAAAAGACCGTGACAGCCAAACCTCATTTTTAAAAACGCTTGAAGTCTACTTATTGAATAACTGCAAGCTAAAGCCAGCCGCGGAGCAGTTGTTTATTCATCAAAATACATTAAATTATCGAATGAAACAAATCTTTGATATGACCTCAATCGATTTAAGTCACTTCAGCCAGCGATGTGAGTTATTTATTGAATTAATGCTGATGAAAAAAGATCAATAGTCATCGAATCCGCAGGTGCCCGGGATCACCTGCGGGTTTTCATGTGAAAATGGCATACAACGGCTGTGTTTCGTTGTATGATAGATAAGGATTTTATGAAAGGGGGGCCACCTTTGGGAGCAGTCACCTTGGCCATTTTGATTTTCATCCTGACCCTCGTCCTTGTCATTTGGCAGCCAGGACGTTTAACCATTGGATGGTCAGCATGTGGAGGCGCCATTCTTGCACTTGCCTTTGGTGTCGTTCATCTGGGCGATGTGTGGGAAGTGACGCAGATAGTATGGAACGCAACATTTGCGTTTATTGGCATCATTATTATTTCGTTAATTTTAGATGAAATTGGGTTTTTCGAATGGGCTGCACTGCATATGGCAAAAGCCGCAAGAGGGAACGGTGTCCGCATGTTTATTTATTTAACATTGCTCGGCGCTGTCGTGGCTGCTTTTTTTGCGAATGATGGAGCGGCACTGATTTTGACCCCGATCGTCTTGTCTGTAGTGAGAGCGTTAAAGCTGGATGAGCGGATGATCCTGCCTTTTGTGATGGCGAGCGGCTTTATTGCAGATACAACCTCCTTGCCATTTGTTATTAGTAACTTGGTCAATATCGTATCAGCTGACTATTTTCATATTGGGTTTCTAGAATATACAGCAAACATGTTCGTGCCAAACCTTGTGTCGCTTGGAGCAAGCATGCTAGTGCTTTATGTGTTTTACCGAAAGCTTATCCCAAAAACATACGATGTATCACAGGCGAAGGAACCGGCATCAGCGATCCGGGATATCCGCATGTTCCGCTTGTCTTGGTATGTGCTTGGCTGTTTGCTTGTCGGTTATTTTGCAGGGGAACTCATTGGGGTTCCGGTCTCCATCATTGTGGGCGGTATTGCCCTTGTCTTCTTGTGGCTGGCAAGAAGAAGTCCGCAAGTGGCGACAAAACGTGTCGTAAAAGAAGCACCGTGGTCCATTGTCTTTTTCTCAATCGGCATGTATGTCGTCGTATATGGACTGAAGAATGTCGGTCTCACAGAAATATTGGCGGCATGGATCGAACAAGGAGCATCGCATGGCTTGCTTGCGGGAACGATGTTTATGGGCGTGCTTGCCGCAGTGCTGTCCTCTGTCATGAACAATCTGCCTACCGTATTGATTGATGCGATAGCAATCGGTCATACAGATACAGCAGGCGTCATGAGAGACGGACTGATTTATGCCAATGTCATCGGCTCCAACCTTGGTCCGAAAATGACCCCTATCGGCTCATTGGCGACATTGCTGTGGCTTCATGTTCTTAAGAAAAAAGGCGTCCATATCTCTTGGGGTGCATACATGAAAGCCGGAATCATCCTGACCATCCCAACCTTGATCCTTACTTTACTGGGGTTATATGCGTGGTTATGGCTAATACATTAAAGCTGAATCTAAAAAAGAGCAGGTCGATTGGATCTGCTCTTTTTTGTTACAGATATTTTGCATAGTGTTTTTCTAAAAAGTCCTGAAGCAATGAGACTACGCTGCAAATGCCCCAGTAAATGAGGGCGACCAAAATATACATGGTCATATAATCGAATTCGCGCCCACCTACGATCTTTGCTTGCTGGAAAAGCTCGGGTACAGTAATCATCGCAGCCAGTGAGGAGGCTTTGATTAAATCGAGCATGACATTGGTCAATGGTGGCAGTGCGATGCGGACGGATTGAGGCAAAATGACACCGCGCATCGTTTGCCAATAGCTGAGCCCTAGTGATTTGGCAGCTTCCACCTGTCCACTTGGAACAGATGAGAGGGCCGCCCGATTGATTTCTGCAATATAGGCAGCGCTATTGAAGCTGAATCCAATAATGGCAGCAGTGACCGCTGTAAACTCAATGCCGATATAAGGAAATCCAAAATAAAGAATAAACAAAATCACCAGAATGGGCACGCCACGCATGAATGAGATATACAGCCGTGCAGGCAGCCAAAGCATCCACGTATTCGCCATTCTGGCAAGCGCAATAAAAAAGCCAAGAATGGTGCCAAAAAACATGCTCACAAAGGAAATGAGCAGCGTCAGCCAGATGCCTTTCATGACAAATGGAAATGACGCCTTTGCCAGTGCAGGATTAAATATATATTCTAAATGAATATCTCCCACGCTTGCGGCTCCTTATTTAGAAATGTCGACATCTTCGACATCAGCATTTATTTTCTTTGAGACGTCTGCATGATTAAAGAATTTTTCGGAAATCTTTTTCATGGTTCCGTCTTTTTTCATTTCTTTTAAGACACGATTTAATTCTTTTTGAAGCTCTGTGTTGTCTTTCTTCATCACAAAACCTTGTTCGTTTGGCATGTATTTTAAGTCAGGGTGAATCGTAATATTTAATTTCGGGAATGCAGCTAGAGCTAGTGTCTGCAAGTAATAATCATTTAGAATGACATCTGTACGACCGTTAGCGACATCCTTTAAGTATTGCTCGTTTGTCGCATTATCATAAATGACTTCCTTCGCACCGTACTTGCGAGCGACATCCATGTAAATCGTTGTGGCAGCACCAGCTGCTTTCTTTCCTTTTAAATCTTTTAACGTTTTAATGCCAGACAAATCATCTTTTCTTACGATCGCCGTGCCATAAGAATATTTATAAGGAGTTGAAAAGGCGAACTTATCTTTTCTGTCATCTGTGATGTCAATGTCATTTGCAGCGGCATCCACTTGACCAGAATTAATGGCGCTCAGCATGCCATCATAGCCCATTTCTTTAAATTCTACTTTCACATCAAGGCGTTTAAATGCTTCTTTGACCACTTCCACTTCATAACCAGTCAATTGATCCTTGCCATTAGCGGTATCATGATATGACGTTGGATAAAGGGTGCCTGAAGTAGCAACCACGATTTTCCCTTTCTTTTGAATCTCATCCCACTTTGAATCTCCAGACTGAGAAGAGCCTGATTGACTGCAAGCAGACAAGACAAGTATGAAAGCAGACACAACAAGCATTACCCAGATCGATTTTCTATGATAAAAACGACTCATTTAAGAATCCTCCTCTATTTTTTATACAAAACAAAACATAGCACGCTTTTTCTGTTAGGACAACGTTTTCAGAAGAAAAGCGAAAAAGTAAGAATATTATGTGCAATTTGTGTGATGGAATATGTATAAAAAAGGAAAGTGTGCACAAAATAAATGCGAATAAAGGAGGGAATAAAATGATGAAAAGAATAAGTGGATTGATCATATTATCGATGATGCTGTTGTCTGGTTTTTATATGGAAACAGCTCATGGAGAAACACCTCAAATGGAAAAGCGTCCAGTAACGCATCAAGTAAAACTAACGACAGAACAACAAAAACAAATTGAAACGCTTGAGCAGCAAATTCTTTCTAAACGAAAAGAAGTGATTGAGAAGTACGTCCAATATGGTGTGTTAACAAAGGAACAAGGTACACATATTACGAAACGGATGGATGAGCATTACAATCATTTGAAAAACAACGGATTTGTGCCATTGCTGAAAAAACCACAGCACCATCGACCATAAGGATGAAACCGGCAGCGAGGTGCCGGTTTTTTATTGTTTATCAATCTATTCAAAAGGAGAGACTTTCACCATCGTTTGGGACAAAAATGGCTTGTGCTGCTTGATGCTCCTGAATGTAAGCTTGTAAAGAGGCTCTTGTTAGTAAGCAATGATTCACTGCCTCAAGGTGAGTAGCGACAATTTGTGCAGTTGGGTGAGAACGGTGAACGTCTAAAATGTCTTCCTTCGTCATCGTAATCGGATCGCCCTCTAAAAATTGAGCAGCTCCGCTATTGACCACAATGACATCTGGCTTGCAAGTATTGATAACCTCCTTCGGCTCATCACACCAAATGGTATCACCTGCAATGTAAAGGGTAGGTTCATCAGGGTGAGAGAAAACAAAACCGCTGACCTGTCCCATCCGCTTTGCAATTTCTCCTGTCCCATGCTGTCCACCTGTCCGCTGAATATGAACACCATAAATGTCTATTTCATCTTCAATGCATGTGACATGCTGGAAACCAGCCTCTTCAACTTCTTTTTTGTCATTATCCGATTGCGTATAAATGGGTTGGTCTTGGTCTAATTTTTGTTTCGCCTCGTCATCAAAGTGATCCACGTGCAAATGAGTGAGTAAGACAGCATCTGGGTGTAGCATGTTGTCTAAGTCAATGTTTACAGGCAGATCAACAATCGGATTGTTCAAATGTTGATTGGCTGTATGAGGAAACGGTGGATATGTTCCTTTTGCTGCTAAAAAGGGATCAATGAAGAAAGTTGCCTGACCATATTCAAGGTAGAAAGTAGCATTCCGAATGAGTGTGATTTTCATGAAAAGGCCTCCTTTTTTTCTGCTTAAGTTTACAGTATATTAAAAGAGTTCCATGTGACAGAGGGTAATGAAAGTCTTTCATCAGAAGGACTTGATTTTTGAAAGAGGTGAGCCAATGTTAGACCAAACCGATTTGGATATATTAAAAGAGCTCTCAAAAAACAGCCGATTAACTATGAAAGCGCTAGGTGAAAAAGTTCATTTAACGGGTCAAGCTGTTGCAAATCGTGTGTTAAAGCTTGAAGAAGAGGGTGTGATTGAAGCATATACCATTTCGATTGACTGGCGGACGCAAAAGACCATTCAAACATTTATGCAGCTCTATACCCGCAGTCATCATCACGAACCGCTTCTGTCCTTTCTCGACCGACAGGAAGAGATCAAGAATTTATTTAAAATAAGTGGTGAGGGCTGTTATATGGCTGAAGGTCATTTCTCCAGTCATGATGAACTGGATCTGTTTTTAACGGAGCTGACAAATTACGCAAATTATAAACTGTCTATTGCGGTTAAGCGTCTCATTCAGCAGTAAGAAAAGAGACGCAGGAGGATAAGGAAACGATGAAAAAATTAATCGAAAATCAAGCTGGACCGGTGACAAAGGAAAAAATCAAAGCAGACTTGGTTCAACTTGGTGTGAAAAAAGGCATGATTTTATGTGTTCACTCATCTTTATCATCTATTGGATGGGTAAACGGAGGCGCTGTTGCCCTCATACAAGCATTGATGGAAACCTTAACAGAAGAGGGGACACTAATCATGCCGGCACAAACGTTAGAGCTTTCTGAGCCCGCTGATTGGATCGATCCGCCTGTTCCTTTTTCATGGTGGAAATCGATCAAAGACACAATGCCTGCATTTGATCCAGCTTACTCGATGCCAACAGCAATGGGAAAGGTAGCAGAAACGTTTTGGAAATACCCGGGCGTGGCGAGAAGCAATCATCCTCATTTTTCATTCACGGCTTGGGGGAAAAAGAAACATGAGCTTCTGAAACACCACGCACTTTCTTTTGGATTAGGAGAACATTCGCCTCTAGCCCGCATGTATGAGCTTCAGGCTCAGGTGCTGCTGATTGGTACGTCTTTTGAAAGTCTGACAGCTTTCCATCTGGCTGAATATCGCATCCCTCAGCAAGACCTCATGACAAGAGGAGCTCCCATCTTAGAAAATGGATGGAGGGTATGGAAAGAATACCAAGATATTATCACAAGAGAAGAACTATTTGAGCAGATCGGCCGTGACTTTCTTCTATCAGGAGGCACTCATCATCACGGTCAAATCGGGCTTGCCAGTTCATATTTATTACCGGTGAGAGAATCAGTAGACTTTGCGGAAAATTGGCTTGATTTGTACGATCAGTCGTGACCTACACCGTTTGGAAATTCATATGATAAAGGTCTTGATCAGCCTGCTGAGAAGTATAGCAGGTGAGCTGATAGTCTCCCTTTGGAATAGGGAAAGACAGCACCTGAGCCATGACGCTTGTGATATAAACTTGATCGTTTGCATGCGTAAAAGGCACTGTGACCGTTCTATCAGCCGAAGCTGGGGGCATATTGCTATTTAAAGTTACGGTAACAGATGCTTTTCCGTTGTTGACCCCTTCAAAGGATACACCGTGATCTCCTATGGCGAATCCTTGAAGAATGTCATCATCTGACCAGTCAATCACAGGTGGTGTTTTGCTTCCGGTGTATACGGTGATTTGGTGATAGGAGATAGATAGGGAATAGGCTTGGTTTAAGTTATTCATTTAAAAAACTCCTTTATACATAGATTTTCGTTGGAATGTGAATGGTTGAAAGAGTGATTCTTGAAGAGAATGTTAGGCAGCAAGACGATTGTCGCCGTCTTGCGCTTCTATATGAGGAATCTAGATGTGAAATTGTGAAACCATTGCTTTTAAATCTCCTGCTAAATGGGCAAGAGCTTCTGATGAAGCAGTTACTTCTTCCATTGCGGCAAATTGTTCTTCTGTTAAACCGGCTACTTGCTGTGAATGTTCACTTGTTAGTTTAACCCCTTCTGTAATAGTGGCAAAGGATCGTTTCGCATCGTTTGTATAAGCTACGATTTTTTGTGATGCACTAGATAAATGCTTGATACCATCTGCCATTTCTCTCATTGACTGCTGAATATCAATAAATGATTCTTCTGTATGAGAAATAAGTACAGTCCCTTGAGTCGCTTCCTCTCTTACTCGTTTAATCGCATTAGTTGAATGAGTCATCTCTTTTTGGATTTCAGAAATGAGATGGGAAATCATATTTGATGATGATTGAGATTCTTCAGCGAGCTTTCTTACTTCGTCTGCGACAACTGCAAATCCTTTCCCATGCTCGCCTGCTCGTGCTGCTTCAATTGCTGCGTTAAGAGCAAGCAGGTTGGTCTGGTTAGCGATGTCTGTAATAACATGGGAAATATGATCGATTTCAGCCGAACGTGTTTCTAATGCTTGAATGGCTGTCCCATTTTCCTCTATTGATTTTGCAATAGATGTCATTTGTGAGTTTACTTCCCCAATATTCTGTACACCTTTTAGGGCGATTTCTTGTGCAAATTGACTTCTTGAAGCCATTTGCCCCGCATTTTCCGTGATGTTTGCCAACTCGTTAGATACTTGAATCATCGTGTGCTCACTTGTTGTCATTTGAGCTGACTGTTCTTCTGATGATTGAGCAACTTCCTGAATACTATGGGTGATTTTTTCGGATGCTGCACTTGTTTCTTCTGCACTAGCTGACAGCTGTTCAGATGAAGTTGCCACTAATTCAGACGTGTTCATCACATTAAGAATGGTGTGATTTAGTTTTTCCCGCATTTTATTGAAATGATCAGCCAGATCAGACAGTTCGTCGCCTGCTGTATTTGTCACATTGATGGTTAAATTTCCTTCACCTGCACTTTTAATGGCAGAAGCCATACGCTTGAGACGGGTTTGAATCCGCTTTGTGAAAATAGAAATAATGATCACAGCAACGATTAGGCTTAACAACAGAACTATGAAAAATTGAATGTAGAATGACTGAAGCATTTGTGAAATCATGCTTTGGTTGGCGCCAGTATAAAAAATACCGATCGTTTCGCCTGCATCATTTTTGATCGGCATATAAGCCGTTTGGTAGTCTTTCCCTGCAACATTTGCTGTGCCGTAATAGTTTTCACCTTTATCTAATACAGTGGCCTTCACTTCTGGTGAAACTTGTGTACCGACAGCTCGTTTTCCGTTTAACATGACATTTGTTGCGACACGGGTATTTCCTTGGAAAATTGTGACGGTATCATCAGTGTATTCTGCTAAATGGTCGACCAATGTATCATGATCATTGATTTGGGTATTCCCTTTGTAAAGCTTTCCATCTTTTATCTGCCACGAGCCTGCTACTTTTTCATCTAGGTAGGCATAGCCTAGCTTTAAATCACCTTTTGCTTTTTCAGTGGCCATGTGCTTGATGTTTTCTGTCATTTCGCGATTCACCACATAACCAACAATTGCTGAAAAGATGATGATGACACTTAAAAAGATCAGCAAAATTTTGGCACCAAGCCTCAGTTTTCCCTTTTTCTTCATGCTTTTTGACTCCTTTAGGTATAAGGTAGGATAAACCTCCTTAAGGATTATCGGCATGAAAAAAATGTTTGAAATACCTGAATGCAGTTACGAGGAAATTTTTTTAGATAGAAAAGGGAAATGGCGTTAATCGATGATAAATTGTATTCTTGTGCCGTCAGGATCATCCGATAATTGATGACCGACCCATGAGCCGGCTCCTCTATTATCTGAAGGACTAATATATTTGACTGAAGCTCCTGTTCCTCCTTCCTTACACATCGCCATCGGCCATTCGTCCCGATCATACCCGCGCTTTGTTGGGATGCCATGAAGTGATTGTTCTCTTTGTTCATCGCTATGTTTACGGTCAATCGTGCATACGGATGAATGCCCTTCATCAATTGCCTCTTCTATGTGCTTCGCGGTTTCAGGGTAACGTTCTGATGGGAAGTGAATGGTCTTGTCATAAGATGAATTCGTCGTCTCTTGTTTACTTTGCTCCAGCTGAATATAGCCTGTTGCTACACCAACGACGATCAGTAAAAGCAAGAGAATGATTTTAAGAAGTTTCATAGATGCTAGCTCTCTTTCTTGTTTGCGTATTTTGTAAACAGAAGTATAGCAGAATTACTTACCAATTTCTCCTGGTTTTGAAAAAACGCCTTTTAAAGTTCGAAAAACGGTTTTTATCCGTTTTCTTGCTTTTCACATTTGTAAAAATTCATAAAAATTTTAATTTTTCAGTTCATAAAAAGATTATGCTTTATCAAAATGGCTTTATCACTGCTTTTTGGGCTAATTTCAAGAATTTAACACACAGAAATTTTAAAAAAATAAAATTGACTAGACCGATATGCTTTAATAATATGGAGTCAAATATCAAAAAATGTCGTAATTTATCAAAATATCGTTCTATTTACATTGTAGGAGGGAAGTACAAATGGCGGATGTCTCTTATCGGCTTGGCATAGACATAGGCGGAACATTTACTGACTTATCGCTGATGAATGAAGCAACAGGGGCGCTAACTGAACTCAAAACACCCACAGTGACTGACGACCCAGCTCAGGGAATTATCAATGGGCTAAAACTTCTAAAAGACAGAGGTGTTGATTTAGCTAAAATCCAATATCTCGTACATGGCATGACAATCGGTCTTAATACATTATTGCAGAGAAAAGGAGCAGATTTGGCCCTTTTTGTGACGGAAGGCTTTCAAGACATATTGTCACTACAGCGTTTACGATTACCCATTCCTTATGACTTCAATTCTCGTTTGCCAGAACCATTGATACCACGAAAGCATGTATATCCAATCTCTGAAAGGTTGATACACGATGGTACGATCAAAAAACCTCTCCATCTGCAGCAATTAGATCAGGCTGTCCAGCAGGTCATGTCTAAAGGGCTAGCAGGTATTGTCATTTCTTTTTTACATAGCTATCAAAATCCAGTTCATGAATTACAGGCAAAAGCCTATATCAAACACCATTATCCGCAATTAGAAGTCCTTACTTCATCTGAATTATGGCCCCAAATGAGAGAATACGAGCGTACTGTGATGTCTGTTGTCAATTTGTATATCCAACCAAAGGTGAAACAGTATTTACAAACATTGAAAAGCCGTTTGAAAGAAGAAGGTGTACCAATTTCTCCATACATTACACAATCAAATGGTGGTTTAATGGATGCAGAAAGTGCAGCAACTTCACCTGTTAAAACACTTTTTTCTGGTCCGGCAGCTGGTGTCATTGGTGCGGCAAGAATTGCAGCCGCTGCAAACGAATCCAATCTGATCACGTTTGATGTGGGGGGGACGAGTGCAGATATCTCCATTATTCAAAATGGACAGCCTACAATGGCTCAGTCAAATCAGCTTTCAGGTTTTCCGATCATTCTTCCATCTGTTGCGATGTATTCAATAGGGGCAGGCGGGGGTTCTGTTGCATGGATTGATCAGGGCGGGCTTCTCAAAGCAGGACCAGAATCAGTTGGCTCACAGCCGGGACCAGCTTCGTATGGAAAGGGAATGAAAGCCGCCTTAACTGACGCGTTCCTCATATGTGGTTATCTCAATCAAGAGCGTTTTGCCGGAGGACATTTACAACTACAGCTGTCCGCGGCGGAAAAGGCCTTTCAGCCAATTGCTGACCAGCTCAACAAAACGGTAGAAGAAGCGGCTGACCAGCTGATTCAAGTAGCTGTCGCCAATATGTACACAGAATTAAGCAATGTCATGGAGCAGCAAGGGTTTGACCCAAGAGATTTTAGTTTACTAGCGTTTGGCGGAGCAGGACCGGTTGTAGCGAATTTCCTTGCGCGAGAAATTCATGCGAAAAACGTGGTCGTTCCTCCAAGTCCAGGAACATTATGTGCATTAGGTGCCCTGAACGCTGACTTTATTCATGATGCGGTACTGTCGAAGAAAATATGTTTACAAGACTACTCGATAGATCAACTAAAAAAAGATTATGAGATGCTTTCTCGAAAAGCGACTGATTGGTTCAGTCAGCAGAACATTCAGCATATTAAACAGACATCCATACTATTATTGGCAGATGCACGTTATCAAGGACAAGCCTTTGAGATTGAATTACCATTATCAGCTGAATGGCTGAAGCAAGAACAAGATATCCATCAACTCATTGAAGCCTTTCACAAACTACATCAGCGTCAATATGGTCATAGAGATGATCAGGCGAACATCGAGTTTACTCATTTACGAGTTCGAGTCATAGGCGAGACGCCGCCGCTGCCTTTCACAACTGTTCATGAAAGCAGCGGACAATCTTTGAAGCCACATGAATTTAGGCGAATCTTTATGGAAGAAAAAGAATATGAAGCAGCTATTTATTACAGAGATACTTTGTCAGTAGGCTCTGTCATTAATGGACCTGCCATCATTGAGCAGGATGATACGACAATATTGATTCTGCCAAATTGGGCAGGCAGCATTGATCAATCAGGGAACTTGGTGATTTCAAGGGAGGCGGCTTTACATGAGAACTGATCCAGCAAAGCTTGAGATGATGCGTAGTTATTTTAATGCAATTGCATCTGGCATGGGACATGTCATTGAGCGGACGTCTTTTACGACTTTCGTCAAAGAATCAGCTGACTTTGCGACAGCGTTAGCCACGCCTTCTGGAGATTTCTTTGTTTATCCGAAGACAGTGGGTGTCACGATCTTTTTAGGGCTGAGTCTTAAGAAAGCGATTGAAGAGAGCGGACCGATGCAGCCAGGAGATATTATCATCACAAATGACCCTTATACGACAGATGGTTTAGCAACTCACCTGCCAGATGTCCATATCATTAAGCCGATTTTCGTAGATGGTGAAATTGTCAGCTATGCTTGGTCTTTTGTTCATGTAAGTGATGTGGGCGGACTTGTGCCCTCAAGTATTTCACCGACAGCGACAGATGTTCATCAAGAAGGATTAAGAATACCGCCAGTGAAAATTTATGAAGGCGGAAAAGAGAATCAGGTCGTTCGTACTTTTTTAAGAGCCAACAGCCGAGCCAGTCATTTAAATGATGGGGATATCAATGCAATGATTGCTGCAGTAAATACAGCAGAAATTCGGTTAAAAGAAATGATCGGGAAATTTGGAATAAATGAAGTGAAACAAGGAATGATGGACCTCCTGAAACAATCTGAGGTTCGTGCAGGAAAGGTCATTGAAGCCATTCCGGACGGAACGAGTGAATTCGCTGATTATTTAGATGATGATATGATCTCGGATGTGCCGATCCGGTTGAAAATCAAGTTAACGGTGAAAGGAAAGCGGCTGACACTTGATTTTTCTGAGTGTGACCCGCAAGTGAAAACAGCTTTTAACCTTGTCACCAATGGTCAGAAGCATTCCTTCCTATATCAAGGATTGATTAATTACATTATTAGTAAAGATCCCTTTATACCGATTAATGGCGGAATCACATATCCGATTGAAGTGATTTCACCTAAAGGGACGTTAGTGCATCCAGAATACCCGGCTTCTGTTGGTATTCGGCATTCAATTACGATGCGGCTGTTCAATGTCGTGCTAGGCGCCATTGGTAAGCTGTTACCTGAGGCGGTGCCGGCAGCAGGTGCAGGTCAATCAGCTATTGTTGTTCTCTCCGTTCCTGATAATCAAACAGGTGGCAGGAAAATGTCTGTTGTCGAACCATTAGGCGGAGGCGGCGGTGCTCAAAATGGAACGGATGGAGTAGATGGTATTGATCATTCGTCTGGCTTTTTGAAAAATACACCCATTGAGAGCTTAGAACAGCATATTGATATTCATGTTCACCGATATGAGCTTTTGCCAAACACAGGCGGAGCAGGAGAAAACAGAGGCGGACATGCGATTGGTTTGGAATTTGAAATGATCAAGCCTGAATCCATGGTGACCGCACGAGGGATGGAACGGATGAAGTTTCAGCCTTGGGGGCTAATGGGCGGCCGCGCGGGAGCTATCGGTGAGGTCAAGCTAGTCACAGCAAAAGGTGAAAAACAAGACCAGCCGAAAATAGATGTTCTACGTCTTGAAAAAGGCGAAATTGTGCAATTGATATCACCAAGTGGAGGCGGTTGGGGAAATCCATTTGCAAGAGAGAAAGAAAAAGTCCTTCATGAAGTGGAAGCAGGTTTATTAAGTGAAGAAAGAGCGCTGCAGCAATATGGCGTTAAAGTGTATGTAGACCAAAATGAATGGAAGATTGATGAGGAGCAAACGAATCAGCTTCGTGAAAAGGGTAATCATCCTGCTAATACCATGTGGGATGTTGGAGAACACAGAGAAGCTTATGAGAAAGTATGGACGGATGAAGCCAGCAGCGAGCTTGCTGTGCGGCTGCGTTCCTACCCAGCCAATGAACGTACACATTATAAACATGCAGTTCATCAATATTTCAGTCATAGAAATGAGCCGTTAACAAAGAAAGATATTATTCAAGCACTTCGTCATATGGATGGACAAAAAGGGGGAAATGAATCATGAAAAGAAGATTAATCACTATTTTTGCAGGTGCTCTATCAATGATTCTACTGCTGACAGCTTGCGGTGGGAATGGACAGGATCAAGGTAAACAGCAGCAGACTGTAATCGTTGGCGTATACGGAGGCGATTGGGAAAAGAATATCAAACCGATCCTCGAAAAGTTTGAAAAAGATACGGGAATTAAAGTCCAAACCGTCTCTGGTGCGGATTCTGAATGGTTTACAAAATTAAAAGCGTCAAATGGTAAAAATCCACCGTATGACCTGCTTATTTTACAGCCTGATACGATTCAAAGAGGCATTGCAGCAAACGTTCTTGCGCCTATCGATGAAGATCAAGCACCGAATGTCAAAAAACTTTACCGTTCTGTTCAAAAGAAGCTCACTGTTGATGGAAAACAATATGCAGCAGGCTTTAGTATGGGTCAGCTTGGAATTGCTTATCGAAAAGACCTCGTAAAGCAGGAACCAAACAGCTGGACAGACCTATGGAGCAGTCAGCTAAAAGGGAAGGTAGCGATTTCATCCCCGACTTATTCAGCCGGGCTGCAATTTTTCTCTGCGCTTGTCCATGCTCAAGGGGGGACAGAATCAAATCCTAAGGATATTGATAAAGCCTTTAAAAGCCTTTCGCAATTAAAAGGGCATGTAGCTGCTTTTCCAGACAATCCAGGGTCTATTCAAACCTTGTTAGAACGTGGTGACGTCGCAGCAGTTCCATATTGGGATGGACGAGCATTTGCACTTGAAGAAGAAGGAATGAATATTGGTTTCTCATATCCGAAAGAAGGCGCTGTTGCAGCAGTTGCGAGCTGGGCTTTAACGAAGGGAAGTCAGCATGAAGAAGCGGCTTACAAACTATTAAACTATTTAAGTGGAAAAGAAGCTCAAGAGGCTTTCTCGGCAGTATCTTATTATGGCATGTCGAATTCTGATGTGAAATACGGTGACAAGATTAAGGGGAAGGTCAAGGTTGGAGAGAATTATTATAGCAAGCTGACTTGGGTAGATTACGAAACAGCAACTTCGGAGCTGGGCAATTGGACAAATCGATGGAACGAAGTATTAGGCGGAGGAAAATAGGTGATCGTATGAGTGGAATCCATTTAGAACATATTAGCCAGCATTTCGGCGAGCAGATTGCTCTTAACGATGTCAGTCTTACGGTGAATGAGGGAGAGTTTTTCTCCCTTCTTGGTCCTAGTGGCTGCGGGAAATCAACGTTATTAAACATCATTGGCGGTTTTTTAGAGTCAACAAAAGGTGTCGTCTATATTGGTGATCAGAATGTGACGAATTTACCGCCTTATCAAAGAAAAACGGGTATGGTTTTTCAAAGCTATGCACTCTTTCCGCATCTGACCGTATTTGATAATGTGGCGTATGGGTTAAAGGTTCAAAAGAAAAAGAAGGCAGAAATTAAAGAGAAGGTAATGGAGAGTTTGTCTCTTGTGCAATTAGAAGCGTTTGCGAAACGTATGCCGCATCAATTAAGTGGTGGACAGCAGCAGCGGGTAGCGATTGCAAGGGCGCTTGCGATTCAGCCATCTGTTCTTCTTCTTGATGAACCGCTCAGCAACCTAGATGCAAAACTAAGAAAAAATATGCAGACAGAGCTTCGAAATATTCAAAGGAATGTCGGAATTACCACCATTCTCGTGACCCATGATCAAGAGGAAGCATTAAGTCTTTCTGATCGGGTTGGGATTTTAGGAGAGGGGAAAATCCAGCAGATTGGGACGCCTTTAGAGGTGTACCGCCAGCCGAACAATCGATTTGTTGCTGAATTTATCGGACAAGTGAACCTATTTGAGGCGGTCTATGATGAAGCGAAAGCTGCATTTATCGTTCCTCATTTAATCCAGTCAAACGGGCAGGAAGTTCAATTAAAGGCAGCGGCACACCAAGAGAAGAAGGAGAAGCATTTACTCATGCTCCGTCCGGAAAGAATCAACATATCTTCTGAGCGGGAAGACATTCAGTCCAACCATGTATCAGGTGTGCTGACTGATGTCAGTTATATTGGTCACTCATTACGTTTGGTGGTGGGGCTCGATAGCGGTGAAATGATTGTTCATGCTTCTGATGCAGCATTTCCAGAGCTGCCGAAAGCTGGAGAAGCTATTCATATCAATTGGCAGCCTGAAGATATCGTTTTCCTAGATTCGAAGGTGCATACGTGATGCGTATCAAGAAAAAGAATCAGCGATTTCATTGGTTCATGCTGCTGCCGGCGTGTTTGTTTCTTGTTGTATTTCTTCTAGCGCCGCTTGTGATGATGTTCGTGCTCAGTTTTCGTGATGTGGATTCAATGATGAACACATTACAAACGTATAGCTTTTCTCAATATATTCATGTGTTCACGACAGATGCGTATGTGAAGGCGATTGGAAGTACAGTGTGGGTAGCCTTACAGACAACGGTGATTTGTTTATTGATGGCATACCCTGCAGCATACGTGCTCGTCAAGGCACCTCATCCGCGTCTGCGGGCATTTTTCTATATCCTACTTGTCTCGCCGCTTTTGACAAGCGTTGTGATTCGGACATTTGCATGGATTGTCCTTCTTTCACAAAATGGTCTGATCAATGGCATGTTATTAGATTTACATGTGATTGAGAAGCCGCTCTCTATGCTGTGGAATATGAATGCGGTGATTATTGCTTATGTCCAGGTCATGCTGCCTTTTGCAGTGCTGCCTATTGCGACGAGCTTAACTGATATGGATCGTCATTTACGATCGGCTTCTATGAGTCTAGGAGCTGGACGAATTCGAACCTTCTTTCATGTGACCTTTCCATTGACCATTCCAGGGATGGTGACTGGGGCTATTATTGTCTTTTCGCTGGCGGCTGGGAGCTATATCACTCCGCTCTTAGTCGGCGGAAGAATGCAGCCGCTGCTACCGCTGTCTATTTATCAGCAGGTCATGCAGGTGTATAACTTGCCTCTTGCTGCAGCGATGTCCTTTACGTTATTGGTTTGTGTGCTTGTGGTGGTCAGTTTATTAAGCTATCTATTGAAGCGCTGGGAGGCGAGGATGCATGCGTAAAAAATCATTAGGTGATCGCTTGCTTTCCATCCTGATTTGGACTGCTGGGTCATTGGTTTATCTCTTTTTGACCATACCTGTTCTTGTCATTGTCCTATCTGCTTTTAGTCCAAATGCCTTTCCTGAATTTCCGCCGACTTCGTTCTCTGTTCGTTGGTTTCAAGAGGTCGTGTCGAATCCAGAATGGATGGAGTCTCTGCGTATCAGTGTGATTTTGCTATTCATCGTAACGCCTCTCACGGTTCTTTTAGGCACGATGGCTTCGTATGCTTTAGCAAGGCTTTCCTTTAAGGGAAAAGAGGCGATTCAAGCCTTCATTTTGTCACCTCTTATGATTCCTCAAGTAGTGTTAGGGATTGCCATGCTCTATTTGTTTACGGCTATGGGGTTTACGGGATCTTTGTGGGCGCTTGTCATAGGTCATGTCATCATTGGCTTTCCCTATGTGGTTCGAACAGTAGGTGTCAGTGTCTCGAATTTGGATCCGCGGCTTGAGCTAGCTTCAATGAATCTTGGCGCAGGACCCATTCGCACATTCTTTCGAGTGACGCTGCCTTTGATAAAGCCAGGAATTATTGCAGGTGGGGTATTTTCTGCCGTGACGTCATTTGGGGAAATATCGATCAGTTTGTTCGTTTCCTCTCCCCAAACGATTACGATTCCCGTCAGGACGTTTAATTACATTGAGCAAACCTTTGATCCGAGTGTCAATGCGATATCTGTCATATTTATTATCATTTCTATCATTGCGTTGCTCATTATTGAAAAAACAATTGGCTTGTCTAAGGTGATGTAAATATAATGAAGAAACAAGGGAGCTGTCATTTGAAATGGCAGCTCTTTTTGTGTTGTTTTTACGGTAAATATTTTCAATTTTTTAGGGAATATAGTTCTTAAGATTTAAGAAATTGTGGAGGGTGGAAGGAGACCTCTATCCTACATTTTCGGTCATATTTGCAAAATTTAAGGGAAAACATGAAATTTTTGCGGTATTTAGTCGATTCTTTTCGGTTGAACGCAACTATTATTAGTTATTTTCGGTAAATATCGTAAATTATTATGTGATTCATTCGGCATAACGCATGAATCTTTACACCCATTTTTCGGTGAAAAAAACAATAATTTCATATAAAGTGGACGTAATATAGAAAATATTTAAAAAGAAGAAAAAGGCAAATCTATGGAAACGTAGAGACGCAAAGCCATGTCCTAAGGTAAATGTTGCTTTTTTACTAAGGTCGCCAGGTTACCGAATCAAAATGGGAGTCCCTCCGTTTTATTCGGGGTGGGCTTCTTTCCGTATTCTGTCTATTTTAATGAAATAGACTTGGTTCTTTTGATATAGAGGGTGCAGGGTTGTCACATTGGTGGAAAAAACATAGAAGAGGCGGAGGATGAAAATGAATACAGTTTATTACCCCTTAACACATGCGCAAAAGCGAGTATTCTACACGGAAAGATTTTATCCAGGTACAAGTATTTCTAATTTGGGTGGATTCGCCAGATTGAGATCGGTATCAGGTTTAGATCCATCTTTGGTCGTTGACGTGCTTCAAGCGTACATTCGCCAAACTGACTCCCTTCGGTTGAGGCTGGTGTATCGACATGAGCAGGAGGAGCCTGTTCAATATATCAAGCCTTATGAAGAACAGCCGATTCGCATGGAAAAGGGCTGGAGTGAAGAAAAAGTGAGGGCTTGGGCGAATGAGCAAATCCGTGAGCCGATGCCGTTGATTGACAGTCCCTTGATTGAATTTACGGTCTTTCAAATCAGTGATCAAGAGTGCTGGCTGTTTTGTAAAGCACATCATATTGTGGCGGATGGCATCTCCATTATCTTAATGGGAAATCGCATCATCGACTTATACCAGGACATGCTGCAGGAGGTAGACATCTCACCGGTTGAGGAGATTTCCTTCGTTGACCACATCATGAGTGAGCAAAGCTATGAAACTTCTAAACGATTTCAAAAAGACCAAGCTTTTTGGAATGAGCAATTTGCCAATATTCCAGATTTCGCTTCATTAAAACCGCATAAGGGATACGAGATGAGTTTACATGCGGAGCGATTTTCAGGGGATATTCCAGATTCTTTGAAGGAGAAACTTCGTGCGTTTTGTGAGGAGCAGAAAGTCAGTATGCTCTCGATGTTTATGTCCACTGTTTATGTATATTTACATCGTTTTAGCGGCATGGGGGATGTTGTTCTTGGAACCTTTATGGGCAACCGAACAAACGCCAAAGAAAAAAAGATGATTGGTATGTTTGTTTCCACGATTCCGATGCGTGCATCTGTTCAGGGGTCGCAAACATTTCTTGATTTTGTCAAACAGGTCATGGCGGATCAAATGAAGATCTTGCGTCACCAAAAGTACCCTTACAATCTCCTCATGAATGATTTGCGAGAAAGAGAAGGGTTTACAGGACGCCTTTTTGATATTTCTTTAGAATACCAGGTCATGCAGTGGCAGAAAAAAGAGAATCTGTCTTTCATTACTGAACCGATCTTTAGCGGGAGCGGAATGAATGATATTTCCATTCATGTAAAGGACCGCTGGGATACTGATACATTGACCATTGATTTGGACTACCGTACAGATGTATTCACCGAAGAAGAAATCAGTAAGATGTTTGATCGATTCTTAATCATACTAGAAGCGGCAGTCTCCCAGCCTGACCAGCTGATCGGGAAACTCCCTTTACTTCCACCAGATGAACAAAAGGAACTGCTTCAATTATCTGAGAGAAAACCTTTTGAAAAGCCAGCTGAAAAGCCGGTTCACCACCTGTTTGATGAGACAGCCAATAAGTATGCAGAGCGAACAGCTGTTGTAGCAGAAAATGGAGCATTTACTTATGGAGAACTGTTTCAAAAGGCAGAAAAGCTGGCGCGTTTTTTACAAATGAAAGGTGTCTCGCGTGATGTGCCTGTTGCTGTCCTAATGGATCGGAAGGCAGAGGCTATGGTGTCGATCTTCGGCATATTAAAGGCTGGCGGGGCGTATGTACCGATTGACCCGGCATTACCTGAGGAGCGTATTCAATATATTGTGGAGGATTCTGGTGCTTCCATTGTGTTAACTGAGGAATCGTTCGTTTCAACATACCGTGCTCTCTCGGAAAAAATGGTCGTGCAGCAGCAAATCGCATTAGATGATGAACTGCTGCCTCAGCTTGTAGATCAGTCGGTACCAGAGGATTTGGCTTATATGATTTATACATCGGGGACGACTGGAAAGCCGAAGGGCGTCATGATTGAGCATCTTCAGCTGCATCATTTGGTCCATGCCTTGCATCATGAGATTTATGAAGAGGCGAGTGAGCTTCAAATGGCGCTTCTTGCACCATTCCATTTTGATGCATCGGTGAAACAAATCTTTGCTGCGCTATTATTTGGGCATACGCTTCATATCATCCCGCGAGAAACAACGAGAAATGGTGTTCAATTAGCGGCTTATTATAAAAAACATCAAATTGAAGCAGCAGACGGAACACCGGCGCATGTGCAGCTTTTACTTGCAACGGAATTAGATGGGCTGTCCTTGAGGCATATGTTAGTTGGGGGAGAAGCATTGCCTGCGAAAGCAGCATATTCTCTTATCGAAGCGGTTCGGATGAGTGAGCCTGATTTTACTTTGTGGAATGTGTATGGTCCGACTGAGACGTGTGTCGATGCGGCGGTTCATCGCCTAGAACTAAGTGAGCTGCGCGAATCCTCTGAACAGCAGCGTTATGTGTCAATCGGAAAGCCGCTCGGTCATCACCGTCTTTACATTTTAAATGACCATGATCAATTACAGGTACAGGGGGCTGCTGGAGAACTGTGCGTTGCAGGGATAGGTGTTGGACGAGGCTATGTGAATCAGCCTGAATTGACGGAGAAAGTATTTACGGCAGATCCATTTTCTCCAGATGAGCGGATGTATCGAACAGGGGATCTAGTCAGATGGCTTCCTGATGGCACAATTGATTATCTTGGCAGAATGGATGATCAAGTGAAAATTAGGGGTTACCGCATAGAAACAGGCGAAATTGAAGCAGTGATGGAGCAGGTAGATGGAGTGGATCAAGCTGTCGTACTTGTTGTCGAAGAAGCGGACGGGGAAAAGGCGTTAAGTGCTTACTATCAAGCTCGTCATGAAAATGTGTCAGTTGACATACTTCAAGCCGCTATCAAACATCAGCTACCAGCTTACATGATGCCGCTCTATTTCAAAGAGCTCGATGCATTTCCACTCACAGTCAGTGGCAAAGTCGATCGTCGTGCGCTTGCTGCCTTAAAAGGTGATAAAGCCGTCCAAGCTGTTTATGCTGCGCCTAGAAACGGTCTCGAAACGAAGCTTGTACGTTTGTGGGAAGAAATTCTTGGTCAAGAGAAGATTGGTATATATGATTCCTTCTTCGAACGAGGGGGGCATTCACTGAAAGCAATGACTGTACTCACACATGTGCAGCGAGATTTTCAGGTGGAGGTGCCGCTGTCCGTTTTATTTGAACAGCAGACCATTGCCGCTTTGGCTGCCTACATTGAGCAAGCGGAAACATCTTCTGAAACGGTGATACCTAAAGCACCTGCCTTAGACCATTACCCATTGTCACCTCCACAGCAGCGTGTTTATATGGTGAGTCAATTAGAGCAAAGCACTGCATACCATATGCCAGCTGTTGTGAGGTTAAAAGGAACGCTGCATCAAGAGAAGCTGACGGAAGCCTTTGAAAAACTCATCACACGTCATGATATGCTGCGTACGTCTTTTCATACGTTGAAAGGTGTTCCGCGTCAACGGGTAGCTCCATCCGTGCCTTTTCAAATAGAGCAGCTAACAGGCGGTACGATGGAAGAAAATATGCAGCAATTTGTCAGACCCTTTGACCTTGAGTGTGCACCACTTCTTCGCATTGGGTTGAAGTCATTACATGATCAGGAGCACCTGCTCTTTTTCGATATGCATCACCTGATTTCAGATGGTCTTTCGATTGATTTGATGCTGCGTGAGCTGTCAGATGCTTACGAGGGATCGGTCAAAGACCCATTGAAGCTTCAATATCAGGACTATGCTGTTTGGCAAGAACAACAAGATTTTCAAAAAGAAGAAGCATTCTGGCTGCAGGAATTTTCGGGTGATCTTCCTGCTTTACAGCTGCTGACCGATTATCAGCGCCCAGCGGTCCAGTCGTTTGCAGGGGATCGTGTGATCAAAGAAATCAATGAAACGTTAAAGCGGCAATTACAGGAGCTAGCGGCAAAACACCATACGACACTGTATACGGTTCTGCTTTCTGCTTACTATACATTGCTTGCGAAGTACACGGGTCAAAAGGAATTCGTGGTTGGAACACCGGCGGCGGGGCGTGTGCATGCAGACTTGGATGACATGATTGGCATGTTTGTCCAGACACTTGCTTTGCGGTCCGAGGTTGATCCGAATGGAACCATGTCGCAGTTGATCGAGCAAGTGAAGGAAAAGACGATGCATGCATTTGAGCATCAGCAATATCCATTTGAACGACTGCTTGAAAAACTGAATGTGCCAAGGGATTTTAGCCGTCATCCATTATTCGATACCGTTTTTACACTCATGCCAGATCATGAATCAGCCCAGCATATAGGAGAAATGCAAGTTGAAATCGAAGAAACCAATTTCCATATTGCAAAGTTTGATTTAACGCTGCAAGCGATGGAGTCAGATCAAGGGTTATCCTTTGTCCTCGATTACAGTACGGCGCTATTTAAACGAAGTACAGCTGAGCAGATGCTACATCATTATATGTATTTGCTGAAGCAGATGGTTCAAGCGCCGGAGGAGGCGATTCGATCTTATCGATTACTCTCTGAACAAGAAGCAGAAGCTCAACTGAATCTGTGGAATCCGTTACCGACGCCTTATCCGTCAGAAGAAACCATTGTGACGCAGTTTGAAGCACAGGTGCAGGCGCACGGTCATAAGTCTGCCCTCCAATGTGAAGGTGTGATTCTTTCTTACCAAGAACTAAATGACCGTGTGAATCAGCTGGCTCATTATTTACGTGAACATGGGTTTGAAAGAGGGATGAAAGCAGCCTTATTCTTTGAACGATCTAATGAGATGGTACTCTCTGTTCTAGCTATACTTAAGGCGGGCGGCGTCTATGTACCAATTGATCCTGATTTCCCTGATGAACGCGTGAAGCACTTTTTAACAGACAGCGGTGCGCAATTCTTACTGACACATCAAGTGCTGCGCCATCGTTCGGTGCTTGCTTCTTTCGAGGGAACCATCATCGAAACAGAAGATCGTGGAATTGTTCAGCAATCAGACAGCAATATAGATATTCGGGTATTGCCAGAGGATTTGGCGAATTTGACCTATACATCTGGTACAACTGGAAAACCTAAAGGAAATATGGTGACACACCGGAACATTTTGAGAACAGTGAAGCAATCAAATTATCTTGCCATTCATCATGAAGACACGGTGATGAGCCTATCAAACTATGTATTTGATGCTTTTATGTTCGATGTGTTTGGTGCTTTATTAAACGGTGCGAAACTGATTGTTCTGCCAAAGGATCATATCTTAAACATGAATGAGCTTTCTGGAGCGATTGAGAAGGAGAAAGTCAGTATTTTAATGATCACGACAGCTCTTTTTCACTTACTTATCGATATGAAAAAAGACAGCCTAAAGAACGTCAGAAAAGTTCTATTTGGCGGAGAACGTGCTTCCGTACCTCATGTCATGACTGCACTTGAAACGGTAGGGGAAGGCAAGCTTGTTCATATGTACGGTCCTTCTGAAAGTACGATTTTCACTACGTATTATCCAGTGAATCACATTGAGGAGCAGGCGTTATCCATTCCAATCGGAAAGCCAGTGAGTCAAACGGCTGTTTATATTGTAGATGAATTTGGACAGCTGCAACCGCCAGGTGTAGCAGGAGAGCTATGTGTCGCTGGTGATGGACTGGTAAAAGGATATTATGGGCAGCCAAAACTCACAAGTGAAAAATTCGTGGAAAATCCTTTCCGCCCTGGTGAGGTCATGTATAAAACGGGTGATCTTGCCCGCTGGCTGTCAAATGGAGAGATTGAATTCATTGGACGAATCGATCATCAAGTGAAGATTCGTGGTCAGCGTATTGAACTTGGAGAAATTGAGCATCAGCTGCTGCGCCATCCGCAATTAAAGGAAGCCGTCGTCATTGCAGCCCCAAATGACACATTATGTGCATATTTTACAGCCGAAGGATCCGTCTCATTAACTGATTTGCGCGAGCAAGCAGGACGTGAACTGCCTGTGTATATGATGCCGTCATTCTTCATGCAATTAGACGAGCTTCCGTTGACGAATAACGGCAAGGTAGATAGGCGAGCGTTGCCGGTGCCTGACCTAAGTGAGCAGGGGATAAATGAGTATTTCCCTCCTCAAACCGAAACAGAGCATCACGTAGCGCGCATTTGGGAGGAAGTTCTTGAAGTGCCGCGAATCGGCAGGAACGATCATTTCTTTGAATGCGGCGGCCATTCGCTACGCGGCATGAAAATGCTGAACAAGCTGTATGAAGAGATGCATGTGGAGCTCACTTTGAAGTCTTTATTTGAATCACCAACATTAGAGGCGTTTGCCTTGGCGGTTGATCAAGCGGATCAAACGGAGATCAAGCGAGTGGAGATCGCAGAAGAAGCGGCCTATTATCCAGTGACATCTGCTCAGAAAAGACTGTTTGTATTGGAGAAAATGACCGATGCGGAGCAAAGCTATCATATGCCGGCTGCTTTAAAGCTAGAAGGTGCTTTTGATGAAAAACGATTTAAAAAAGCGATTGAACAGCTTGTCCATCGTCATGAAGCATTCCGAACGAGCTTTGATTTTGTTCAGAATGAACCTGTTCAACGGATTGAACCAAACATCTCCGTAGACATTGAGACAATCGAAGGGAACGGAAGAGACATACAGGAATTGATGAATGATTTTATCCGTCCTTTTGATATAGAAAAGGCGCCTCTACTCAGAGTAGGTCTAGTTTCTGCTTCCGTAAATGTCCATTATTTACTGATTGATATGCATCATATCATTTCAGATGGTGCATCTGTGGGCATTTTAATTGAAGAGCTTTCAGCCTTGTATCGAGGAGACAAGCTAGAGGAATTACCTGTTCAATATAAGGATTATGCGGTTTGGTCAAAAAGCGAGACGTTTGCTGCACAAAAAAGAGCTGAAGAGGCGTTTTGGCTGGAGCAATTAGAAGGAGAACTGCCTGTACTGGCACTCCCAGAAGATCTGCCAAGACCAAAAGTGCAAACATTCGCAGGAGATCGTGTCTCATTTACAATCAATGGGCCGCTTAAAGCGAAATTGGATGAGCTGGTCAGAGCACTCAACAGTACGACGTATACAGTGCTACTCACTTGCTACAGTACCCTTCTAAGCAAGCTATCAAGACAAGAAGATATCATCATCGGTTCGCCGATTGTAGGCAGAACTCATCCTGATATTCAATCTGTCATTGGTATGTTTGTGAACACGCTGGCACTTAGAACAAAGCCAGCAGGACATCTGACAGCCGCAGAATTTGCGTCAAATGTTCATCAGCTTGTGTTAGAGGCAAATGAGCATCAGTTGTACCCATTTGAAGAATTGGTAGACCGAGTACAAGCGGTTCGAGACACTAGCCGTCATCCAATCTTTGATGTGGTGTTCTCGATGGAAAATGCGGATATCCGTAATTTAACGATGGATGGACTTCATATTGTTCCGGAGCCATTCGAAGAGAATATCGCCAAATTTGATTTGACCTTAACTGGAAACGAATCGGCTGATCACATTGAGCTTGTGTTCGATTTTAATACTTCTATCTTTCAACAGTCGTCGATTGAAAAGTGGAAGGAGTTTTTCCTTCATTTATTAGAACAAATGGTATCAGCGCCAGAACAATCGCTAGATCAAATGCAGCTATTATCACCGAAGCAGCAGCAAAAAATGCTCAACGAATGGTCAGGTCCTGTCCTAGACGTTCCGTCAGATCAAACGGTTTATGAACTGATCGAGGCTAAGGCATTTGAAGCACCTCATCAAAAAGCGGCGACCTTCTGCGGAACGAGCTGGACGTATGAAGAGCTGAACAGCCGGGCGAATAGAGTCGCTTCAAGACTTATCTCAAGGGGCATAAAACGAGGAGATCGTGTCGGCATTCTCACCCGTCCGTCCCTTGACATGACGGCAGCCGTCCTTGGCGTCCTCAAGACAGGTGCGACATTCGTTCCAATTGATGCGGATTATCCGGATCAGCGTATTGCCTACATGCTGGAAGACTGCGGGGCAGAGGTTCTTCTCATGCAAAAAGGATTAACTGCACCAACTTCCTTTGCAGGTCATGTCCTGTTGATAGAAGATACCGTAGAAGGCGAAGCACAAGACATTCAGGTTCATGTCAAACCAACAGATCTCGCCTATATGATTTACACATCTGGAACGACAGGACAGCCGAAGGGTGTCATGGTTGAGCACCAGTCCCTTGTGAATCTTGCGTTCTGGCACAATGATGCCTTCCAAGTGACCAATGCGGATCGAACCGCTAAATATGCCGGCTTTGGCTTTGATGCTTCCATTTGGGAAATGTTCCCGACATGGATCGCCGGCGCAGAGCTGCACATCATTGATGAAGCGATTCGTCTCGATATGATCAAGCTCAATGCGTATTTCAATGACGAAAATATCACCATTGCATTCCTGCCGACTCAGCTATGCGAGCAGTTTATGTCGATGGACAATCACTCCTTGCGTTACTTACTAACAGGAGGAGACAAGCTGAAACAGGTAAAGCCTGTTCCATATCAACTCGTGAATAACTACGGTCCAACTGAAAACACAGTCGTAGCGACAAGCGGGATCATCGAGCCAGATCAAGGCACGCTTCCGATCGGAACAGCGATTGCCAATACTCGTTTTTACATTATGGGTTCGTTATATGATCTCTCGCCGCCAGGCGTACCGGGTGAGCTTGTGATCGCAGGAAAAGGACTGGCAAGAGGGTACTGGAATCTTCCAGAGGAAACAGAGAAAAGCTTTGTCCCAGATCCATTTTATCCAGGTGAGCGCATGTACCTGACAGGCGATTTAGTGAAATGGACGGAGGATGGTGAGCTGATCTATCTCGGCAGAAAAGACCATCAGGTCAACATCCGCGGCTTCCGGATTGAGCTGTCAGAAATTGAAGCGCAGCTTCTTGCACTTTCGGAAATCAAAGAAGCAGTCGTGACAACGGTCAAAGATGCCAGCGAACAGGATGCCCTTGCCGCTTACGTCATCACAGATGAAGAAACGACCGACCTGAAAGAAAGTCTAAAACGCACGTTGCCAGACTATATGGTGCCTTCTTGGATCATTAAGCTTGACCAACTGCCGATGACGGCAAATGGCAAGGTCGATCTGAAAGCATTGCCAGCACCAAATATGGAAGCGAACCAAACAGCATACGAAGCACCAAGAGACGAAGTGGAAACACTACTATGCGGCATTTGGGAAGACGTGCTTGGCGTCAGCCAAGTCGGCATTCACGATCACTTCTTCTTCCTTGGCGGAGATTCGATTAAAGGCATTCAAATGGCAAGCAGGCTCACACAAGCGGGCTGGAAGCTTGATATGAAACTGCTTTTCCAATACCCAACGATTGCGGAGCTGCGCCCATATATCGAAGAAGCTGATCAACTGACAGCCGACCAATCACCTGTCGAAGGGGAAGTCATTTTCACACCAATTCAGCGCTGGTTCTTTGAACGAAACTTTACGAGTCAGCACCATTGGAACCAATCAGTTATGCTCCAAGCGCCAAATGGCTTGGATGAAACCATCGTTCAGCAAGTGTTGGAGCAGCTCATGATCCATCATGATGCCTTGCGAATGGTGTATCCGCTTGAAGAAGGACGCGTAATCCAGCGTCATCGAAAAATCGAAGAAAATTTGGTGGCTGTTGATGTGGTAGAAGTACAAGGGGAACTGTCGCAGCAAATCCAGCAGGTAGAAAACCTGGCAAATGAAGTGCAGGCGAGTATATCGCTAGCGGAAGGACCTTTAGTAAAGCCAGCCATTTTCCGAACGGATCAAGGGGATCATTTACTGCTCGCTGTACATCATCTTGTCATCGATGGTGTGTCATGGCGTATTTTCCTTGAAGATTTTATGGCTCTTTATGAACAGTCGAAGCGCGGGGAAATCCTGACACTTCCTGAAAAAACACACTCTTTCCAAGAATATGCCCAGAAGCTGACGGAATACGCGATGTCAGATGAGTTGCTGTCGGAAAGAGCTTATTGGAAAAAGGTACTTGCGCATTCTGTTACACCGCTTCAAAAGGATCATGTGACGGAGGATCAGCGGATGCTTCATACACAGACCATTCGTTTTACATTGTCTGAGGAGGAAACGCGCAGTCTGCTGACAGATGTACATGAAGCATATCAAACAGACATCAATGATATTTTGCTGACAGCACTCGGATTGTCCATGAAAGAGTGGACTGGTGAAGACAGACACTTTATTCATCTTGAAGGACACGGAAGAGAGAACATCCTCCCTGCGGTCAATGTATCACGGACGATTGGCTGGTTTACAAGTATGTATCCTGTGTTACTGGATATGTCGCATGCAGACGATCTTTCTTATCAGATCAAGCATTTAAAAGAGGAACTCAGGCACATTCCGAACAAGGGAATCGGCTATGGCATATTAAAATATTTAACCCCTGACAAGATGAAGGACGATATCTCATTTGAGCTCGCGCCACATATCAGCTTTAACTATCTTGGTCAGTTTGATGAACAGATCAGCGGTGAGTTAAGCCGTTCAACGTGGCATCCAGGACAATCGCTGAGTCCTGAATCAGAGAAACCTCATGCACTTGATATTGTTGGTTTCGTCGAACAAGCCATGCTCCATGTGACGATTTCTTATCATCATCTTGAATTTGAAGAACGTACGATGGAACAATTCAAGGACCTTCTTGAAAAGAATGTGAAGGCGCTGATCTCACATTGCGTATCACAGGAGGAAACCCAGATGACACCTAGTGATGTAGGGGATGAAGATCTCACGATGGATGAACTTGAAAAGCTAATGGATATATTTTAAGCAAACGAAGAGGTGGACATATGAGCAAGCAGAAGATTCAAAAGGTATATCCTTTAACACCCATGCAGGAGGGCATGCTGTATCATGCCATGCTAGACCCTAATTCCTCCTCTTATTTCACACAGCTTGAGCTTGGAATAAGCGGAGAATTTGATCACGCTCTTTTTGAAAAAAGTCTCAATGAGCTCATACGGACATATGACATTCTCCGTACAGCCTTTGTTTATCAACAATTACAAAAGCCTCGTCAGGTTGTACTTGCTGAACGTCATCTCGATGTGTATCGAGAGGATCTATCACATCTGAATCATCAAGAGCAGCAAAAGGTATTGGATCAATATAAAAAACAAGTGAGAAAGCAAGGATTTCATTTAACAAATGATCTGTTATTGAAGGTCGCTGTTTTTCAACTAAATGAAACAAATTGGCATCTAATTTGGAGCAACCATCACATCATCATGGATGGTTGGTCCATGGGTGTTTTAATGAAAAAACTGTTTCATTACTATGAATCTTTTCGGAACGGTCGAACGCCGGATCGCTCACAGGGTAAGCCTTATGCAGATTATATCCAGTGGCTTGGAAAGCAAAATAAACAAGAAGCGGAAAGCTATTGGCAGGAGCGTCTAGATGGAGCGGTTCAGCATCAAGGGCTGCTGCAGCAAAAAGAAGCGAACGGACAATACGACCATCAGGAATGGACGTTTACATGGGATGCTCAAACGGTACAAGCCATTCAAAATGTAGCAAGACAATGCCAAGTGACAGCCCCGAACCTGTTTCAGGCTGTCTGGTCTGTTCTTTTAGGCACCTATCATGCAGCTGATGACGTCACATTCGGCACCGTTGTATCGGGCAGACCTCCAAGTGTATCTGGAATTGAGCGCATGGCAGGGCTGTTTATCAATACGATACCCGTTCGAGTGACATTGGATCAGAAACAGACGTTTAAACAGCTGTTTCAAAAGGTTCAGCAGCACGCACTGGAAGCGGAAAACTATGATTTTATGCCGCTTTATGACATTCAGCAGAAGACAGCTGCTGGAGGGCAGCTTTTTGATCATTTGGTTGGGTTTGAAAACTATCCTTTAGATCAGGAGCTGTCTGGTGACACCATGTCTGCACGTCTTGGTTTTTCCATTGATGTAAAGGACGGATTTGAACAAACGAATTTTGACCTAAATATCCTTGTGTATCCAGGTGAAACATGGACATTGAAAATCAAATACAACGCCATAGCTTTTGAAGAAAAGATCATTGAAAACATATCGAAACATCTAACCAATCTCATGAAGCAAATCATCCAAAACCCTGAAGTACGCCTTCAGGACGTGACGTGTATCACGGAAGAGGAGAAGCAGCAGATCAAAGCGTGGAATCAGACGGAGCGAGATTATCCGAAGCATCTGTCTATTCCTGAGCTGCTCAATGAACGTGTGAAGGCGCAGCCTGACCATCTGGCATTAGTTGAAGGCGATCAAACATTCACGTACGAGGAGCTCGGACAAGAAATCAGTCGTTTAGCTGGCAGTCTTATTGAGAAAGGCGTACAGCCAGGAGATGCTGTTGCAGTGTATATGAACCGATCAGCTGATGCGGTGATTGCCATTTTAGCAGTTCTGCACGCAGGGGCAGCTTATGTGCCGATTGATCCTTCGCAGCCTGAAGAAAGAATCCGATTTATGCTTGAGGACAGTGGCGCATCCATTTTGCTTCATGCTGATAGTCAGCCGCCAGTTGATGAACAGATCAAGGCTGTACATGTGACGAGTCAGCCTCATCACTCACACATGGATGTATCAGTCAGGATGTCTCCATCTCACTTGGCGTATATCATGTATACATCGGGATCAACTGGACAGCCAAAAGGGGTTCAAATTGAGCATCAGCATATTGTGAGATTGGCTTGCTCTCAGGAGAAATTAGGCTTGAATAAGTCGGATCGTATGGCTCATACAGGGGCCGTCAGCTTTGACGCCATTACCTTTGAAATCTTTACCACGCTGCTGGGTGGGGCGACGCTGTATCCTGTTGACCGCGATACTTTATTGGATATTCATCGATTTGAACAATTTATCCAAACACATCAGATCACGACGCTCTTTTTAACGACTGGATTATTTAATCAGCTCGCTCAGCAGCGGCCACAAATGTTCAAAGGATTAACCACATTAATTACAGGCGGTGACGTGATCAATGTGAAGAGTGCGGAGCTTGTGAAACAGCATCATCCAGCACTTGTCTTGCTGAATGCCTATGGTCCAACAGAAAATACAACCATCTCGACCATTTACGAAGTAAGAGGAGATGAAACGGGTCCAATTCCAATTGGCCAGCCGATTAACCATTCGTCGGCTTATATTTTAGATGATGATCAACGATTGCAGCCAATTGGAGCGCCAGGAGAGCTGTATGTTGGCGGGGATGGTGTCGCAAGAGGGTATCTCCATCGTCCAGATTTGACCAATCAAGTATTCATGGCAAATCCTTTTAAGCCGTCAGGCCGTTTGTATCGAACAGGGGATTTGGCTCGGTATGGCGCGGATGGCCAAATCGAATTCCTCGGCCGGACAGATGATCAGGTGAAAATTCGAGGCTTCCGTATTGAGCTTGGTGAAATTGAATCAGTGCTTCAGCAAAAAGCGGGCATAGATGATGCGGTTGTGCTTGTCCATTCGTTTTCCTCAGATGAAAAGGAAATCACCGCTTACTTCACAGGGACAATGACAGAAGAAGAAGTGCGAGATTTATTTAATCAAGAGCTGCCAGCTTATATGGTGCCGCACCATGTGATGAAACTGGAGGCTTTTACGCTCACATCGAACGGCAAGGTAGATCGAAAAGCTTTACCAAAGCCGGACGAAGCGTATCAGGAGAAAAAGGAAATCATTCCGCCTGAGACGGAGACAGAAAAGGCACTCGCTCAAATTTGGGAGGAGCTTCTTGGAAAAACGGTAGGAGTAGATGAACATTTCTTCATGGCTGGCGGGCACTCTCTTAAAGCGATGATGATGTCCGCGAAGATTCAAGAGGTGCTTCAAAAGGAAATGCCGATTCAAGTAATTTTTGAGAAGCCGACGATTCGTTCATTAGCGGCATATATCGATCAGGATGGTCAAGAAGAAATGGGGCATCCGATTTTACCAGCAGAGCAGGCGGACGAGTATCCGGTATCACCAGCTCAGCGCCGTTTATACATTTTGCAGACACTTGAACCAGACAGCACGAATTATCATATTCCAATCGTCTTAACGCTTGAAGGAACGCTCGAATATCAGCGGCTCAAATCGGCGTTCGATCAGTTGATCCAAACGCACGAAATCCTAAGAACGAGTTTTCATATGAATGGAGAAGATATTGTTCAAAGAGTGAATGAATGGACGGGATTTGACCTTCCTGTTCATGATATCAAGGAAGAAGAGGCGGAGGCATTTCTTTCTGAACATCAATCACCATTTGATTTAACAACTGCGCCTTTATTACGAGCCCAGTTGTTGAAGATCAGTGAAAACCGTCATCTTCTCGTCTTGGAAGCGCATCATCTCATTACAGATGGCAGCTCCATGAAGACGTTCATACAAGATTTGGCGAAGGCCTATGATGGCGAAGCTCTTGCAGAAAGAACCATTCATTATAAAGATTACGCTGTCTGGCAGTTAAGTGAAGAAGAGACGGAGAAACAGAAGGAGCATGAAGCCTATTGGCTGAAGCAATTCGAAGGAGACTTGCCAGTATTAGAGCTGCCAACGGATTATTCGCGTCCAGCGGAACGTGATTTTTCAGGAGAACGATTCATGTTTGGCTGTGATCAAGCGACGACTCAGCGGATTCATGACCTGCTTCAGAAAACAGATACGACCATGTACATGTTCTTGTTATCTGCTTTTCAGGTGCTGCTTGCCACCTATAGCGGTCAGGAAGATATCATCGTTGGTTCCCCTGTTGCAGGACGGACACATCCTGATATACAGGACATGCCGGGGATGTTTATCAACACCGTTGCGATGCGCGGAAAACCAGAGCAAACGAAAACATTTTTACAGCTGCTTGAAGAAATAAAAGAAACGAGTGTTGATGCTTTTGCTCATCAAAGCTATCCGCTTGAAGAGTTAATTGCACGTCTTCCGTTAGATCGTGATACAACCCGAAGCCCGCTCTTTAGCGTGTCATTTAACATGCAGAACATGGAGGTTCCCGCACTAAAGCTCGGCGACCTGCACATTTCGCCTTATGCCATACAGCATCACTCAGTCAAATTTGATTTGTCTCTAGAAGCATTTGAACGAGAGGGAGCATTAAAGCTGAGCTTTGACTATGCAGCGGCGTTATTTAAAGAAGAGACGGTCCGCAGATTCGGAACGCATCTTCTTGCGATTATTCATGAAGCGGTCCAACACCCGGAGGAACAGATCGGCTTGCTCCCTATTCTTGAACAGCATGAGCAAATAGAGCGGTTGGAGAAAAAAGACGAAGTGCAAACAAATCATCATGAGCCTTTCCACGTCCAATTTTCACGTCAGGCAAAGGAAACACCAGATGCCATTGCGGTGATGGATGATCAACGGAAGCTCACTTACCGCGAGCTGGAAAACATGTCAAATGCGCTTGGCAGTGAACTGAAGATACGTGGCGTCGAGAAAGAAAAGACTGTAGCGCTGATTCTTGATCGCTCTGTCTATGTCATCGTTTCAATGCTTGGTGTGATGAAAGCAGGAGGTGCATTTGTGCCAATTGATCCGGCCTTCCCTGCGGAACGTATCAATTACACGTTAGAAGATTCAGGTGCACAAGTGATCGTAACAAATGAGTCTCTTGCAGGGTCCTATCAACATCACAAGTCGATTCAGGTCGTGCAGGTTGAAAAAGCAGTACTTCAAAGCCGCATGTTAGATTTACCGGAAGCATCAGCCAATCAACTTTCGTATGTGATTTACACATCTGGGACAACAGGAAAACCGAAGGGTGTTCAGCTCACGCATCGTAATCTATCACACTACGTTAACTGGCTGACAAATGAGGTGACATTGCAAGAATGCGATCGGACGGCACTTCTTTCTTCTTATGCATATGATCTTGGTTACACAAGCATTTTCCCTGTCTTAAAGGCAGGAGGAACCCTGTATGTGCCTCGTGAAGATGTGTATACAGACCCGGTACGACTCATGCGTTTAATTGATGAACAAGAGCTGACTTATATCAAAATGACACCATCCTTATTTCATATGATGGCAGATTCGAAGGATCATGCATTTAACGCTTTACGCCTTGTCATACTTGGAGGAGAACCGATTGTCTCTGAGGACGTTGAGACATTTATGGAGCAGCATCCATGTGTGGCTGTGATGAACCACTACGGCCCGACAGAGACAACCATTGGAATTGTGACCAAGCTGATCACAAAGCAAGAGCTAGGCACACTCAAGGATCGCTCTGTGATCGGGCAGCCAATTGCTCATACAAGAGCGCTCGTACTCAATCGTCAGCAGCGCCTCGTCCCTTATGGCGCACCTGGAGAGCTTTATATATCAGGGGAAGGTGTATCGAGAGGGTATTTGAATCAGCCTGAGTTAACGGCAGAGCGTTTTCTAGAAAATCCGTATTTTTCTGAAGAGCGGATGTATCGTACAGGAGATTTGGTCAGACAGCAGGCAAATGGAGACATTGAATTTCTCGGAAGAATAGATGATCAGGTGAAAATCCGCGGCTATCGTATTGAGAAGCAGGAAATTGAGCATGCCGCACGTGCACGATTATCCATTCAAGAGGTGTATGTCAAAGTACTTCATATGTCCCGTTTACCAGAGCTTGCCCTTTATTACACGTCGCCTGAACCGATTGGAACACTGACGTTTAGAGAAAAGCTTGCGGAGACACTGCCGGATTATATGATCCCAACGTACTTTGTCAAAGTCGACCACATCCCGCTCGCGCAAAACGGAAAGGTAGATGCGAAGTCTCTGCCGCTTCCGCACGAGGTGCATATGAATCGCGCGGTGCATGTAGCACCAAAAACGGCACTTGAGCAGACGCTTTGCGATATTTGGTCAGAAGTACTTGCGGTTGAACAAATAGGTGTGCATGATCACTTCTTTGAATTGGGAGGTCATTCCCTCAAAGGCATGGTGCTCATTTCAAAAATGCAAGCCAAGCTGAACAAGCATGTGCCGCTCAAAGTCCTTTTTGAAAAGCCAACGATACGCGCTATGGCAGCTTATTTAGAAGAAGTGGGTTCCTCGGACATGACATCCATTCAGCCGGCGGAGAAGCAAGATTTCTATCCTGTCTCTTCTGCTCAAAAGCGGATGTATGTGTTGCAGCAGCTGCATCCAGAAGCAGTGACTTACCATATGCCTGCCGTATTGATGATGGAAGGCAGTCTAGATGTAAAGCAGCTAGAAGAAGCGCTGCAAGCCTTGATCGAACGACATGAATCATTGCGGACAGCCTTTGTAGAAATTGACGGCGTACCCGTTCAAAAAGTGTATCGCCGAGTGCCGTTTACGTTAGAGGTTGTTGAAGTAGAGAAAGGTCATGAGCAACCTGTCATAGACGCATTCATCACCCCATTCTCATTACATCAAGCACCATTAATGAGGGCGAAGATGGCGAAGCTTTCTGAAGAAAAATATGTGTTCATGATGGATATGCACCATATCATCGCAGATGGTGTCACACGCAGTCTGCTCATTCAAGAATTGGCAGAGCTGTATGAGAAAAAGACGTTACCGCCAGTTCAGCTGCACTACAAGGATTATGCGGTGTGGCAGCAGGAAGAAAAGCAGCAAGCGCTGCACCAGAAACAGCGTCAATATTGGCTGGAGCAATACGCAGAGCCACCTGAAGATTTGGCACTGCCACTTGATTTTCCGCGCCCTCATGTCCAGTCATTTGAAGGAGACCGAGTCGATAGATGGTTATCTCCTGAGAAGGTGCAGACCATTAAAGCACTCATGGCTGAAAAAGGTGTAAGCATGAACATGGTCATGCAAACGGCATTTGCTATTTTCCTTTCCAAATTAACTGGGCAGACAGATATCGTTATAGGCGCTGTCACAGCAGGACGTACACATGCTTCAATCGAACGGGTTCCAGGCATGTTTGTGAATACACTGGCTCTTCGACATGAAGTGCAGCTCGAGGAAACGACAGCACAATTGCTTGAAAAAATGAAAGATCGAAGTCTATCAGCCTATGAACATCAAGAATTTCCGTTTGAGGAATTGGTAGCACAGTTAGATCTTCCGAAAGACACTAGCCGCAACCCATTGTTTAGTGTCATGCTGACAACGGATGACCGTGATATGACGTTACCGAAACTAAATGGATTCAAGCTTTCGCAAAAACAGCAAGAGACAGTTCATGCAAAATTTGATGTAACGCTCGGTATATTCGAAGAAAAGAACAAAGTGGGCTTACGCTTTGAATATGCAACGGCGCTGTTTAAAAAGAAGACCATTCAGCGTTGGAGTCGATATTATGAACAAATCATAGACGAGATGCTGGCGAAGCTAAATGAACCAATTTCATCGCTTTCGATCTTAAATGAAGAGGAAAAACAAGAACTGATCAATGAATGGTCAGGCCCTGTGCTACATGTACCGTCAGATCAAACGGTTCATGCACTGATTGAGGCTAAGGCATACCAGACACCTCATCAAAAAGCGGCGACCTTCCGCGGAACGAGCTGGACGTATGAGGAACTGAACAATCGGGCAAATACAGTCGCTTCAAGGCTCATCTCAAACGGCATAAAAAGAGGAGACCGCGTCGGCATTCTCACCCGTCCGTCCCTTGACATGACGGCAGCCGTCCTTGGCGTCCTGAAGTCAGGTGCGGCATTCGTTCCAATTGATGCGGATTATCCGGAGCAGCGTATTGCCTACATGCTGGAAGACTGCGGGGCAGAGGTGCTTCTCATGCAAAAAGGATTAACTGCACCAACTTCCTTTGCAGGTCATGTCCTGTTGATAGAAGATATCGTAGAAGGCGAAGCGCAAGAAATTCAGGTTCATGTCAAACCAACAGATCTCGCCTATATGATTTACACATCTGGAACGACAGGACAGCCGAAGGGTGTCATGGTTGAGCACCATTCTCTTGTCAATCTTGCGTTCTGGCACAATGATGCCTTCCAAGTGACAAACGCGGATCGAACCGCTAAATATGCCGGCTTTGGCTTTGACGCCTCCGTTTGGGAAATGTTCCCGACATGGATTGCCGGCGCAGAGCTGCACATCATTGATGAAGCGATTCGTCTCGATATGATCAAGCTCAATGCGTATTTCAATGACGAAAATATCACCATTGCATTCCTGCCAACTCAGCTATGCGAGCAGTTTATGTCTATGGAGAACCATTCTCTGCGTTACTTACTAACAGGCGGAGACAAGCTGAAACAGGTGAAGCCTGTTCCGTATCAACTCGTGAATAACTACGGTCCGACAGAAAACACCGTCGTGGCGACAAGCGGGATCATCGATCCAGATCAAGGTACGCTTCCGATTGGAACAGCGATTGCCAATACCCGTTTTCACATTATGGGTTCGTTATATGATCTCTCGCCGCCAGGCGTACCGGGTGAGCTTGTGATCGCAGGAAAAGGACTGGCAAGAGGGTACTGGAATCTTCCGGAGGAAACAGAGAAAAGCTTTGTCCCAGATCCATTTTATCCAGGTGAGCGTATGTACCTGACAGGCGACTTAGTGAAATGGACAGAGGATGGCGAGCTAATCTATCTCGGCAGAAAAGATCATCAGGTCAACATCCGCGGCTTCCGGATTGAGCTGTCAGAAATTGAGGCGCAGCTCCTTGCGCTGGCAGAAGTCAAAGAAGCAGTTGTGACAACGGTGAAAGATGCCAGCGAACAGGATGCCCTTGCCGCTTACGTCATCACAGATGAAGAAACGACCGACCTAAAAGAAAGTCTAAAACGAACGTTGCCAGACTATATGGTGCCTTCATGGATCATTAAGCTTGACCAACTGCCGATGACGGCAAATGGCAAGGTCGATCTGAAAGCATTGCCAGCACCTGATATGGAAGCGAACCAAACAGCATACGAAGCGCCAAGAGACGAAGTGGAAACACTACTATGCGGCATTTGGGAAGACGTGCTTGGCGTCAGCCAAGTCGGCATTCACGATCACTTCTTCTTCCTTGGCGGAGATTCGATTAAAGGCATTCAAATGGCAAGCAGGCTCACACAAGCGGGCTGGAAGCTTGATATGAAGCTATTATTCCAGTACCCAACCATTGCCGAGCTCCGTCCATATATCGAAGAAGCTGATCAACTGTCAGCCGACCAATCATCGGTTGAAGGGGAAGTCATGTTGACTCCAATTCAACGCTGGTTCTTTGAACGAACATTCACTGACCAGCATCATTGGAATCTCTCGATGATGCTTCATGCGCCAAATGGATTTGACCTTTTGATGACAGAACAAGTGATGCAGAAATTACTTTCACATCATGATGCACTGCGCATGGTGTACAGGCAAGAGGATGGCAGCATCCTGCAATACAATCAGCGGGAGCTCACTGAACCGATTGCGGTTATTTCTCATGATGTCTCTAAAGAGCACGACGTGAAAAAAGCCATTTCCACCTATGCCAACGAGTATCAGCGTCAGTTGAACCTCGAAACAGGTCCGCTCATGAAAGTGATCTGTTTCCGTGCAAAAGATGGCGATCACTTACTTATCGTGACACACCATCTTGTGATTGATGGTGTCTCATGCCGAATTTTACTAGAGGACTTTATGTCTCTTTATCAACAGGCAGCCCAAGGACAAACGCTCGTCCTACCGCCTAAAACCCACTCCTTTAAAGAATGGGCAGAGGCGATCGAACGATACGCACAGTCCAAGCCGTTAAAAAGCCAAAGTGAGTACTGGAATGAGATTGACAGGACGCCAATGACCACTTTACCTGTTGATCATGAAGTAACGAAAAGAAAAGTTGCTCAAACAAAAGCAGTACAGATGCAGCTTTCAGAGTCTGAAACCCAGCATCTTTTAACAGACATTCATCTACCGTACACAACGGAAATGAACGATATTCTTCTATGTGCGCTCGGTCTTGCCGTTCAGGAGTGGACAGGTGAATCCCATGTACATGTGCAGCTTGAAGGTCATGGAAGAGAGGATATTTTATCAGGGCTGGATGTCTCCCGCACGGTTGGCTGGTTTACGAGTATGTATCCAGTTGTACTGAAAGCAAAGCCGGATCAGACCGTAGCTGAGGCTATTAAAGGAACGAAAGAGATGCTGCGGCGTGTCCCGAATAAAGGGATCGGCTACGGGATTTTAAAATACCTCACAGCCACTGAATCGTCAGGACAGCATGTACAACCTGAAATCAGCTTGAACTATCTGGGGCAGATTGATCAAGAAGTGACGACAGAACTCTTTAGACCGTCCGCCTATGATATGGGACGACAAGCAAGCTCTGATTCAGAAGCTGTCTATAAGCTGAATCTCAGTGGTCTTGTTCAACATAATCGATTCATGATGTCGTGTTCCTATTGTACAGATGAATATGAAGAACAAACGATACAGCAGTTCATGGCATTGCTAAAAGAAAAAATCCAATCCATCATGACTCATTGTTTAGCACAGCACGAACGAGAATTTACGCCAAGTGATTTCTCTGCTGGTGACCTTGAAATGGATGAAATGGACGATATATTTGACATGCTTGAGGAGAAATTGACCTAACAACATGAGATCAGTCATAAAAACGGGAAGGGAGGATGGAATAGATGAGTTCATTTAAAAGGGATCAAGTTCAAGACATGTATTATTTGTCACCGATGCAAGAAGGCATGCTGTTTCATACCCTCCATCACCAAGAAAAGGGCTTTTATGTAGAGCAAATGGATATGAACGTAAAGGGTACACTGCGTCATGACTTACTTGAGAAAAGCATGAATGTCATCGTGGAGCGGTACGATATTTTTCGTACCGTATTTCTCCACGAAAAAGTGAAGCGCCCTGTCCAAGTTGTGCTGAAGAAACGTCCTTTTACGCTTGATGTGGTGGACATGCAGAATCTTTCTGAAGACGAACAGCTTGTACGTCTTGAGACATTTAAACAACAGGATCGCCTGAGAGGATTTGACCTTTCGAAGGATGCTCTCATGCGGGCAACAGTTTTCCAAACGGGCCCTGCCAGCTATCGCTGGATATGGAGCTATCATCATATCCTTCTTGATGGCTGGTGCTTTGGGCTTGTGGTGCAGGAGTTATTTGCGATTTATCATGCCCTTTTACATGACATCCCTTACAAACTGGAACCGGTTAAACCGTACAAAGAATATATTCAATGGCTTGAAAAACAAGATAAACAAGCATCACTTCAATATTGGCAGCAATCATTAGCCGGGTTTGATGGACAATCTACCTTTAAAGAACAGAGAAAGCAAACGAATGAACATGAATTAGGCGAATTGGAATGGTCGATGAGCAAGGGAGAAACAGCTGCTTTATCAGAGTTAGCGTTCCAGCAAAATGCAACGTTAAGCAGTGTGCTGCAATCGGTCTGGTCAATTCTGCTGAGCAGATATCAGCGGTCAAATGATGTGCTGTTTGGCACGGTTGTGTCGGGACGTCCGGCAGATTTGGCTGGTGTTGACAGAATGGTTGGCTTGTTCATCAATGTCATCCCAAGAAGAATTCAGCTGACAGATGACATGACATTCCGTTCTCTTCTGTCAGAAACGCAGCAGCAGTCTCTTGCAGCCGAGCCGCATCAATATATTCCGATTTATGATATTCAGGCAAAGACAGGTCATCAGCCACTCATTGATCATATTGTCGTGTTTGAAAATGTCCCAGCCGCAAAGAAGGACGAGCAAGAGGCGCGGTTAGGATTTACTGTGGAAAACATGAATGTGTATGAAAAATCGAACTATGATCTCAATTTGCTGGCATCACCAGGAGAACAATTGCAATTGAAGCTGGCCTTTAACAAAAAAGCATTTGATCCTCAATTTGTTCAACGGTTAAAGGAGCAGATGAGTTTATTGATGAGCGAGGCGATCAAGCATCCTGATCAATCGGTTCATACACTTACACTTGTCACGAAACAGGAAAAGCAGCTGATTCTTGAGGAATGGAATGCGCCCGAGCTTGAGCATGACCAGCTATATTTGTCGAAATGGTTTGAGCATAATGTCCGCAAACAGCCGAATGCGGTCGCATTATCAGCAGGTGAGCACACGATGACATATGCGGAGCTGAATGAACAAGCTAACCGATTGGCAAGACATTTGCAAAAAAATGGGGTCACGCATCAAACGGTCATCGCCATTTTAGCGGGCCGCACGCCTGAACTGATTGTCAGTCTACTTGCTGTCTTAAAAGCAGGTGCAATCTATGTGCCAATTGATCCCGATTATCCAGAAAGCCGCATTCAATACATGCTTAAAGACAGCGGGGCAACGCATCTACTGACTCACTCATCCTTTATCGGTCAAGTGAAGGGACTTGCGTTTGATGGAAAGTATCTGTTTGCAGATGATCAAGAAATTTCACTGATGAGCTCAGAGAATCTGCCGCTTGAAGCAGGCTTACACGATACGGCTTACATCATGTATACGTCTGGTACAACAGGTCAGCCAAAAGGCATCATGACGACCCATTCCAATATTGCCCGGGTGGTCAAAAATACAAACTACTTAACCATTTCAGAAACAGATACACTGCTGTCATTATCCAACAGCGTATTTGATGGCTTTACATTTGATGTGTATGGCGCACTTTTAAACGGAGCGAAGCTTGTCTTGCCGAAAAAAGAGACCATTTTAAACATGGGCGAGCTGACGGGATTGATTAAAAGGGAAAACATTTCTGTCATGTTTGTTCCAACGGCATTATTTAATCTCCTTGTTGATGAAGAAACCGACTGGATGCGTAGTGTGCGCAAGGTGCTATTCGGAGGAGAGCGGGCATCGGTGCAGCATGTGAGGAAAGCCTTTGCTGTCATGGGGAAAGGCAGACTCATCAATGTCTATGGCCCAACCGAATCAACAGTATTCGCCACTTATTATCCAGTCGATGAGGCTCTGCCGATGGAAGCCCGTTCGATTCCAATCGGAAAGCCGCTCAACCAGACGGGTGCTTATATATTGAGTCAGCACAGGCAGCTTCAGCCGATTGGAATGGTCGGAGAGCTTTGTCTGAGCGGCAAAGGGCTTGCGAAGGGGTATTTGAATCGTCCTGATCTGACAAAACAAGCCTTTATCGCGCATCCATTCGCTGCGGGAGAAAGGCTGTATCGTACAGGAGACTTGGCTTATTTTCGAACGGACGGTTTGATTGAGTATGCAGGCAGAGTGGATGATCAGGTGAAAATTCGCGGTCACCGAATTGAGCTGACAGAAATTGAAGCCCACCTTCTCATGCATCCAGGTGTAAAACAAGCGGCTCTTATAGCTGATCAGCATAACACGCAGCATACAAGGCTGCTCGCCTATATGACGTGTGAGGAGGAGTGGAAGGATAAACTGGATGTGATCAAATCAGGGCTGAAGGAAAAACTTCCGGCTTACATGCAGCCTCATGACCTGATCAGACTTGAGAAAATACCACTTACGCCAAATGGAAAGGTTGATAAACGTCAGCTGCCAAAGCCAGCGTTGCCTCAAGGAAACCGTCATGTGAAGCTTCCGGTAAATGAGGTAGAACAAAAGCTACTTGTGATGTGGCGGGAAGTGCTTGAACGAGAAGATATCAGCACAGATGACCATTTCTTTGAGCTTGGCGGGCATTCATTAAAAGCGATGTCGCTTTTATCCAAGATGTCGAAGGAATTCGATGTTCAGGTGCCTATTCACTTGCTGTTTGAGACGCCTACCATTGAAGCAATCAGCCGTTATATTCAACAGCAGGATCAGGAAGCAGCCGGCTATCTTGTATTCAATGAATCTCAAACGCCAACAGTCTTTGCTCTACCCCCATTACCAGGCTATGGCTTTATCTATCAGGAAGCCGCAAAAACGCTCGATGGTGTTCGTTTGATCGCCTTTGACTTTATTGAAGCTGATCACCGAATCACGCAATACGTTCAGCATATCCAGCACCTTCAGCCTGAAGGACCGCTGACTTTGATGGGTTACTCTGGCGGGTGCTACCTAGCCTTTGAGCTTGTTCAATCGCTCGAACAAGCAGGGCGGACCGTCGAAAAAGTCATCATGATCGATTCCTATAAGAAAATAGGAGAAAGTGATTTAGAAGGACGATCCATTGATGACGATATTGCAGCGATCGTCCATCAGTCGAAGCAAAGTGAACTTGCCCAAGCGGAGCTCATTCAAGACGCGCTTGCTCAAAAAACGAGGGCTTACTATGAAACTTTTGTTAAGGGGGTGAACCAAGGAGAGATACAAGCAAACATTGATTTCATCCAATCCGAAGAAAACATTGCGATACCAGAATGGATGGAACATTGGGAAACTGCGACGACCGGCGCTTATCGACAATATCAAGGCTATGGTCAGCACGCCGACATGTTCAAAAACAAAGAATGTGCCGCCCGAAATGCACAGCTAATTAAAGAAATAGTCCATCATAAAAATAGAGAAACAGTCTTGTAAACTTTAGATGAGGCAGGGGTGCACATTGGCAGCCCTGCCTGACAAAAAAGGGAAGGAACTCATATGAAACCATCAACCATTAATCAATCGAATGTACATGAATCAATGGATACGATTTTACAAGATGTACAGAAAACCATTTTACAAACCAACGAAATCGAACGCTTCGCTGTTTTTTCTCGTGAAAAAACCATTCGACCACGGCCATATCACCTCTCTCATTTATTTCTAGACCAACACATGGAGCAGGAGGCCGCAGCTGAATGGATACAAACGCAAATGGCTTCACCTGCTTTAGCGGACATGCCCCCAGCCATTTCCTATGGAGGGGATATAGATGTTCGTGCAGGAGCTCAAACCTTGCAGGACGCTCTAACTGAGGCAGCCAAAACAACAAATGGGCTGACTTATATCATCAATAGTGAAAACGAGCTCACGCAATCCTACGCGCAGTTAAAGGAGGATGCCGAGCGGGTGTTGACGGGTTTAAGGGCACTAGGGCTTGAGCCAGGAGATCCTGTGTTCTTTCAATTTTCATCGAATCATGCGATGGTCACGGCTTTTTGGGCATGTGTGTTAGGCGGATTTGTCCCAACACTTGTGTCGGCAGCCCCGACCTATCGGGAAATGAATGCCTCAGTGAAGAAGCTTCATCACGCTTGGGACCTGCTGGAGCATCCGCTCATTCTCACGGATGACTCGCTGATTGATGAGGTGCAAGGCTTGGCTTTACTGTGGCATACAGATCAATTACGTGTGGCAGCCGTTGAACCAATGCTTACTTTAGAAAGAGATCTAGAAGCACACCCAGTCACGCCCGATGATTCCGTCTTTTTTATCTTAACGTCTGGAAGTACGGGGATGCCTAAATGCGTAGAGCATTCTCATAGAAGTGTGCTGGCGAATGTCAAAGGAACAGTGGCAGCCAATGGGTTTACACAAGAGGATGTCTCGTTAGACTGGATGCCATTAGATCATATTGGCGGCATTGTCATGTTCCATCTTGTCAATGTGTACACAGGCTGTGAGCAAATTCGAGCAAGAACAGATGACTTCATCGCTCAGCCGCTGCGCTGGCTTGACTGGATAGACCGCTATCGTGCAACGAAGACATGGGCACCTAACTTCGCATTTGCGATGATCAATGATTATGAGAAAGAAATCTCTTCGGGATCGTGGGATCTTTCTGCTATGACTTGTATGATCAATGGGGCAGAAGCGGTCGTACCGAAGACGATTCACCGGTTTTTACACCTGCTCGCTCCGCACGGCTTAAAAGGAGACGTCATCAGACCAGCTTTCGGCATGTCAGAAATCTCATCAGCCGTGGTCTTCTCTTTTGCGATTGAGCGGGGAGATGAAAACAGCGGGGTACTGACCTTTGAGGAAACATCGCTGACAGAGCAGCTAAGACCAGCAGAGGCACGCGAAACTGGAACCGTCAGCTTTACAGAGCTCGGGAAACCGATTCCGGGTATCACGATTCGTATCGTCAACCATGAGCATGAGCTTCTTCCCGAAGATCATATTGGCAGCGTGCAAATCAAAGGGCCGACGACAATGAAGGGCTATTACAAGAATGACGAAGCGAATCAAGAGGTTTTTCAAACAGAGGGCTGGTTCCACACGGGTGATTTAGGTTTTCTGCATGAAGGAAGACTGACATTAACCGGTAGAGAAAAAGACATGATCATCATCAACGGGAAAAATTATCACAACTATGAAATTGAAGCCATGGCAGAGGAAGTACCCGGCGTAGAAACAAGCTTTGTGGCAGCTTGCTCCGTGCGGATGGAGGCATCTGCATCCGATGAACTGATTCTCTTTTTTACACCGAAGCTGTATGAGCCTGCTTATATCATGAGGGCTAGCCAGCACATTAAAACCCATATTGCGACAAAAATGGGTCTTTATGCATCAAGGATTATTCCTGTCCAGAAGCATGCCTTTCCGAAAACAAGCTCTGGAAAAATAGAAAGGGCACAGCTCAAGACAAGGTGGCAGGAAGGTGAATTTGACGAAATCATCAAGGAACTGGACATCAGACTTGAAAATGAACATACCTTGCCTGATTGGAGTTATCAAAAGAAGTGGACACCCGCTCCGCTTCATGAAACGGAAAAGCAAACAGAAGGGGACATGGTGATCTTTGCAGATGAGTTAGGGCTGGCAGATCAATTGAAATTCCTCTCAAACCATGAACAAACCTATATCACGGTTGAACCGGGTCAAGCATTCACACAACTCACACCCACTCACTTCATCATCCACCCGAATCGGCCGTCAGACTACGAACAACTCTTTGAGACGCTCCGTTCGTATGGCGTTTCGGTGAAACAAATCATTCACCTTTGGAACTACACAAACAAGAAAGACACACTTCAAGCGGCAATGGCGAAGGAAGCGCAGAAAGCTGGCAGCATGAGTGCATTGTATGTAACAAAAGCGATCGCCGCCTATGAGGAACCTGTAGAGATGACCTTTGTCTCCGCTCATGCGATGAATTTGCCAGAAGACAAAGTACATCATGTGGAAAAAGCAACAACAGCGGGATTGATGACAGCTGTTCAGCATGAATGGCCGTTTATCAAGGTGCGATGTCTTGATTTTTCTCTCACAGAATCGGTTGGTCATTCTCATGTATCGGCGATCATGACAGAGCTCATCCATGGCACAAGTCAGCATGTCGCTGCTTATCGTGAAGGTGTTCGTTATATTCCTCTTATAGCGCCGCTTCATCTGGAAAGTGAACAAAAGAGGAAAAAACCGCCATTTGAATCATCGGGGCTTTACGTGATGACAGGCGGGCTTGGCGGAATAGGACGGATGCTAAGTGAACATCTTCTAACATCCTATCACGCGCATCTTGTGCTGCTTGGAAGAAAGGCACGAGAAGCTTTAAGTGCGGAGCAGCAAGACGTATTGACCTCACTTGAGAAACAAGCGGAAAAACGCGGCGGCACTGTTCATTATGAAGAAGTGGACTTGACGGATGCAAAAGCCCTTGAAGCCCTTATCTCGAGACAAGAGGTGGTTCATGGAAAAAGGCTGCATGGTGTGATTCATTTCGCTGGCATCATTCAAGAAGGGCTGCTTGCGGACATGACGTCTGCGTCCTTACATGCGATGTACGAAGCAAAGGTATATGGCACGATTGCGCTTCATGAAGCGGCTTCTAAACGGCAGAATGTCTTATTTCTTTCTAGCTCATCAGCACGAACGTTAAAGGGTGGGATGACCGTAGGCGCTTATTGCGCTGCCAATGAGTTCGTTGAACAATTTGCTCATTATCAGAGGCTGACTTCTACCGTGAAGCCGTACTGCTTTAGCTTTAGCATGTGGGATGAGATCGGCATGAGCGAGGGTTCGATGATCAAAGGCATGTTAAAAGAAAGAGGCTATCTTCCGATTCCGAAGCGGGCGGGCTTGCAGTCGATGCTGGCATGTTTGATGACAGATTCACCTCTCATTTATATGGGATTAGATCGGTCGAAGCAGGACATTCAAGAGATGCTCCATGCGAAGAGCCGAACAGAGAAAGCCGTGTATGTCTTTTTCAAAACCGACAAAACAAAGGCCATTGAAGAACGTCTGTATCAGTCCATTTATACGTGTTTGCAGTCTCATCTATCTGATGAATATTCCGTCCATCTATTTCCTGAGGAATATTGGAAAGAATCAGAGGATGGCATGCCGGATGAACCGCATTTCAAAGCACTCATTGAGGATAGTGGACAGGAAGCCGAGGACAGAGCGCCTCAAACGGAGACGGAGAAACTTTTGGCAAGCATTTGGTCCGAGCTGCTTGATGTCTCAAATGTCAGCTGTGGTGATCATTTCTTTCTAATCGGGGGTCATTCGCTCAAGGCAACGCAAATGCTGTCTGCGGTGAGACAAAGAATGGGATTTGATGTGCCTCTCACTGTTCTTTTTGAGCATACGAGACTTGGGGAATTAGCGGCATGGATCGATTCGCATGCAAAAGTGGATGAAGCGGTACAGGTGCGGAAAATGGCAAAGGGTCAGAAGATTCCGATGTCCTATGCCCAGCAAAGACAGTGGTTTCTCTATCAATTACAGCCTGATCTGCCATTTTACAATAATACAATTTCCTTTCGGGTGAATGGATCTTTAGATGTGAAGGTGCTTCAGCGCAGTCTTCAGCAAATGGTGCAAAGGCATGAGGCGCTTAGAACTTCCTTTACCATGAGCGGCGATGAACCGGTGCAGATCATCCATGAGCATATGACCCTTCCAGAGCTTGAAGTGGTGGATCTATCAGATCTGACGTCACAGGAAGAAAAAGAACAAAAAGCGGCTGAGTGGGCAAAAAGAGAGGCAAGCACAGCTTTCCGCTTAGAGCATGATCCGCTCTTTCGGGTAAAACTGATTCGGTTGTCGGAAACAGATCATTTGCTGCTGATGTCCATTCATCACATTGTGTCAGATGGCTGGTCGGTTGGGATTGCCGCAAGAGAGCTGTCTGAATGGTATACAGCGATGATTGACAAGAGAGAGCCTGATCTTTCGCCGCTGCCAATACAATATGCGGATTACGCCCTATGGCAGAAGGAGTATTTGACTGGAGAGACGCTCCAAAAGCAGGTTTCCTATTGGAAGGAGCAATTTGCTGTCCCTGTAGAAGATTTGGTTTTGCCGTATGACTACCCGCGGCCAGCCGTTCAATCCTACAAGGGAAAAACGAAAAAATACCACCTGTCGAAGTCGCTGTCTGAGCAGTTGGCAGCTCTTTCTAAAAAAACAGACAGCACCCTTTATATGACGCTACTGACTGCCTTTTCTACCTTGCTGCACCGTTTGTCTTCACAGGATGAGTTTGTGATTGGATCAGTCATTGCTGGGAGAAATCGGACGGAGATGGAGCAGCTCATCGGATTTTTCGTCAATACGCTGGCACTTCGGATCGATCATAGCGGGAATCCTGCTTTCACTGACCTATTAGAACGGGTGAAAGAAACAACAATGGGCGCTTATGCGCATCAGGATGTGCCGTTTGAGATGGTCGTAGATGAGCTGAATATTGTACGTGAGGCTGGCAAACAGCCGCTGTTTCAGGTCATGTTCGTTTTGCAAAATCTGCCTCTTGAGGCTTCTCCGATGGGGGAGGCGACATCTGTTTTAGCCATTGAAGATAACGATACCGCCAAATTCGATCTATCCCTGTTTGTTTTTGAAGGAGCGGAGGGTCTTCAACTAAAACTGGAGTATGATGTGGACTTATTTTCTGACGATACGATGGACCGGTTCCTTCGGTACTACGAGCAGCTGCTTGAGCGTATTTGTGAAAATCCAGCACAGCCGATTAGACTAATGAATTACCTGCCAGAAAAAGAGAAGCATCAGCTGCTCTATGAATGGAGCGGCAAAACAGATCAGCCTGCAGGCCCGCTTCTCATCACTGAACGGTTTGAAGCGCAGGTGAGAAAGTCACCCGATGCCATCGCTCTCGAATTCGGGGAAGAGCAGTGGACGTATCGTGTGTTACAAGAGAAAGTCGACCGGCTTGCGGCTTCTCTGCAGCAGCGAGGTGTGACGCCGCATGAACCAGTAGGGCTGCTCATCGACAGGTCGCCTGAAATGATTCTTGGGGTGCTGGCGATTGTGAAAGCAGGAGGCGCCTATGTGCCAATTGATCCTGAATATCCAGATGCCCGCATTGATTATATGCTGAGGGATACAGGTATTCAGCTGTTACTGACAAAAAATAAATGGCTGAAAAAGGTGTCCATCAGTCAAACCGAACTCATTTGTCTTGATGAAGGATATGAAGAATTTTTATCAGAAGCAGAACTCATACCTGCTGCCTTAAAACCTGATGGACTCGCTTATATCAATTACACCTCAGGATCAACTGGACAGCCAAAAGGGGTATTGATCCCGCATCAAGCAGTCATCCGGCTTGTCTGTGAAACAGATTATGTCACCCTTGATGAACATACACGTATTTTACAAATTGCCAGCTTCTCCTTTGATGCCTTTACGTATGAAATATGGGGAGCCCTGCTAAACGGGGGAAGACTGATCCTGACCGATCGAAATACGATTTTATCAATGGATACACTGGCTGATACACTGACATCATACAAGATCACAACAGGATTTCTGACGGTGCCGCTGTTCAACCGATTGACAGAGGAACATCCAGAAGCTTTATCTGGATTCGATGCATTATTGGTCGGTGGTGACGCGCTCTCAACTGCTCATATCCGCAAGGCACTGCCGTATTTACCGGAAGGGCTTTTAAACGGCTATGGACCAACTGAGAATACGACGTTCTCCTGTGTGCATCACATTCGCTCATTAGACGAAGGGCAGACGACCGTTCCTATCGGTCAGCCAATTGCTTTTTCACAAGCCTATGTATTAGACGACCAGCTGCAGCCGGTTCCGCAGGGTGTCATTGGAGAAATCTACGTTGGCGGAACAGGGATGGCACTCGGCTACCTTGGAGATGAAGAAAAAACATCGCAATCATTTATCCCGCATCCTTTCCATAAAGGAGAGCGTTTATATAAAACAGGTGATATGGGCCGCTGGCTCCCAAATGGCATCATCGACTGCCTTGGAAGAATGGATCATCAAGTGAAAATACGCGGACATCGCGTCGAATGCGGAGAAATTGAAGCCGCTATGCTGAGTGTTGAAGACATCGTAGAATGTGCGGTTATTCCGCATCAGCACGAGAGTGGTCATAAGCGCCTGATCGGTTACTTTGTCCAAAAAGGTGCATGGACCCAGCAAGACCTTCGACGCAAGTTAAAAGATAGACTGCCAGATTATATGGTACCGAGCCTATTCATAGAGCTCGAGGAACTGCCGCTCACGCCAAACGGCAAGGTAGATCAAAAGCATCTCCCGCCGCCAATGTGGAGACAGGAAGAAGCAGACAAACCAGCAGATCAGGCACTCAGTGAGGAAGAACGAGTGCTGGAAAAGGTGTGGACTCAGCTTCTTGGCACTCCTTCAATCGGTGTTCATGATAACTACTTTGAGCTTGGCGGAGATTCTATTATTGTCATACAAATGGTGGCACGCCTAGCACAGGAAGGCTACATCATACAGCCGAGAGATGTATTTGAAAAACAGACCATTTCACAGCTGGCACGCGCTATGAAAAAAGCAGATGTATCTGTGTCCTATGATCAATCACCTGTTACAGGAAATGTTCGTCTGCTTCCAATCCAATCTTGGTTCCTTGAACAATCGATGACAAACCAAGATTATTGGAATCTATCAGCGCATATTGAATTCAAGCAATCGATACAACCCGAGCAGTTAACACAAGTTCTTTCAAAGCTTGTCGATCATCACGATATGCTGAGAGCCATTTATACAAAAGCAGCAGACGGTACATGGATTCAAACCGTTCGTGCGCCTGGCATCATTCCTTGTGTCACTTTCGTTGATTTGACGGATATTTCTCACGAGGAAGCGCTAGAGCAAATTCGCTTGGAGACAAGCGCTTGTCAAGGAACATTGTCATTAGAGCGGGGAGAAGTGATCAAAGCCATTCTTTTTCAGACAAGTGATCGTACGTCTGAACTCTTTATCGCAGCCCACCATCTTGTGATGGATGGAATATCGTGGCGCATCATACAGGAAGATGTATTAAACGGGTTGAAGCAGGCTGCGGCAGGGCAGGAGATCACGCTTGCAAAGAAAACCGCTTCCTATCAGCAGTGGGCAGAGGCACTCTATGAATATGCACAAACCGATCAATTACAAGAGCAGGTTTCTTTTTGGGAAAAGATCATGAATCAAGAGGAAGAAGGTTCTCCTTTTCAACCACCTGCGCTTTTCAATATAGAAGAACATGCAGAGATCCTGACTGTTCAATTGACGAAGGATCAAACAGACATTTTACTAAGGCACGCATCACAAGCGTACCGAACAGAGGTCAACGATTTACTCCTGTCAGCACTTGCGCAAGCTGTTGGAAAGCCACTACTGATTACGTTAGAAGGGCATGGACGCGAGGATTTATTTGAACAGATGGATTTGTCACGGACAGTCGGCTGGTTTACAAGCTCTTATCCTATTTTTATTCCTTTTATTCAAACCGATGTTGAGAGACAAATTAAAGATGTCAAAGAAACCTTAAGAGCTGTGCCGCAAAAGGGGATCGGCTATGGCTTACTTCAATACATGACAGCATCTCGTTTACTTAAAACGGCAGCGCCGCAGGTGAGCTTTAATTACCTTGGACAGTTAGATCAAATAGATGGTGAGGCAAATCTGTATATAGCAGATGAACGAAATGGACATGTACATGACCCAAAAGCAGAAAGACAGCATTTGATCGATGTGTACGGATACGTTGTCAGTGGTCAGCTTCAGATGAATTTTATGATCAATCGTGAACTGCTTCAGGAGGAAGAGGTGCGTCAGTTACCTGAACGATTTAAAGAAAAAATGGAGGGCATTTTGACGCATTGTGTAGAGGCAAAAGGCGGCTTTACGCCATCTGATTTTCCAATGGTCCAGCTAACGCAAAAGCAAATAGATGAGCTTCCAGACAATGTGGTAGATGTGTATCCATTATCTCCGATGCAGCAAGGGATGCTGTTTCATGCACTGTTAGATCAAGCATCACAGGCGTATTTTGGTCAGGTGCATATGACACTCGAAGGCTTAACGGACGGCGAAGCCTATGAAAAAGCATGGAATCTGCTTGTGGAACGTCATTCGATTTTACGGACAAGATTTGCTTGGGAGGGGCTAAAGGAGCCTGTCCAATTGATTCAATCAGAAGGAAGCATTCACCTCACTCAGCACGATGTGCGCCACCTGAGTGAAATGGATCAGAAGAAAACTATTGAGCGTTATTTACAATCCGATCGTTCAAAGGATTTTGATTTGGAAAATACGGCTGAACCGCTCATTCGTATCGCTTTGTTCCATCGTGACGAGAAAACTTGCACGTTTGTTTTTAGCTTTCATCATATTTTAATTGATGGCTGGAGCCTGTTCGGCTTGATTGAGGAATCCTTTTCAATGTATCGCTCGCTTGTGGATGAACGAGAGATGAACCTTCCTGCTGTGCGTCCATACAAAGATTTTATTGAGTGGCTGCAAAAGCAGGATCAAGAGAAGGCACAAGAGTTCTGGAAACATTATATGTCAGGAGTAGAGGAAGCCACACCACTTCCAGGAGACGGAGAGCAAGCCTCGGATGAAGGAGCAGGTATTGATCAAATTAGTATCAAACTGACGCCTGAAATGCAGCAGAAGCTGGAGAAAATGACAGGGACACAGAAGGTCACGATGAGCACACTGATTCAGGCGGCATGGGGTCTGCTCTTGCACCTTCATTCAGGCTCAGAGGATGTCGTGTTCGGTGTCACAGTATCTGGCCGGCCGGCGGACTTACCAGAGGTTGAAAGCATGACAGGGCTCTTTATTAACACCTTGCCGCTTCGTTTGCCGATCACACCAGACAGGACCATTGCCGAACTGCTTACGCAGACGCAGGAAACGGTTTTTCACATGCGAGAATTCGAGTATACCGTACTCCCAGATATTCAGCAGATGACCCAAATTTCGAATGGAGAATCATTGTTTAACAGCATTGTCGTGTTTGAAAACTACCCGATTGAATCTGTAGAGCCGTATGGTGTACGGATCTTAGACATAGCCAGTCATGAAGAAACCAACTATGACCTGACCCTTGTGGCTGTCCCGGGAGATACGATGGAGCTTCGGGTCACATACCGCTTCAATCAATATAAAGAAAAACAAATACAATCGCTGATGCAGCAGCTGATCGACACACTTGAAGCTATGACAGAACAAATGGAGACGCCCCTCTCTTCCTTCACAATCGTCACGAATGAAGAAAAAGAGCGGATGATCACCGATTGGGCGAAAAATGCACAAGTCAGCGTGCTGTACCCAGATCAAGAAGAGGTCTATTCAGTTATTCATGATCCTTCGTGTGAGACGGAAATCTATGTTCTGAGCGAAGAGCATCAGCTCATGCCGGTAGGATTTCCTGGAGATATTTTTATCGGTGCAAAGGATATCAAGGCACTTTGCGGAGAGCTTGCCGATTGGATGGAGACGCATAAAATTCCGCATCCATTCAAACATCAAACAGGCGAATACCTCTATCCGACAGGGGATGTCGGCGTTTGGACTGAAAAAAACAAGATTCAGATTTTGGATTGGGTGTAGGAGGAGAAGAACGATGTTAATGAGTAGAAGAAAAGGACATGCAGCAAATCATATCGTCAGAATCAACGGAAAACGAATCGATCTCAAAGCATTAGAACAGGTCGTGATGCTTCATTTTCCGTTAAAGGAATGTGCATTCATCCCGAAGAAAAATGAAGAAGGCAGCCTCTCGCTTGTGCTATTTGCACAGGCGAAGGACCCTTTGCTAGCAAGAGAGGATCTGATGACAGGCGCGCTTCACCCTGATGAAGTGCCAGCCGCTCTCGTCTTATTGCCTTCCTTGCCAAGGACAGAAAGTGGAGCGGTCGATACAGAAGCACTGCTTTCGATTGACATCATTGATGAAGAGAGTTTGAGAAAGATAGAAGATCGTACGAAAGCTATAGATGGAGTAGAGGAAGCGGCTGCTCTCATTGAAAGTCAGACAGAAAAACAAACGCCTTATCACCTAGATGATCTGTTTCCTAATCGGCAGCGTGCGCAAGGGAACGAATCGATCTCGAAGGATGAAGAGGGCGAAACAAAGCAAGCATCTTCTCATGAAAAGCCGCCTGCACTTGTGTATGGCGGGGATGTCATCAAAAAACCAGGCACACCTGTCACACTGACAGAGGTGCTGATTCGATCAGCCTTTATGTCACCTGACCGCGGGGTGACCTATATCAAAGAAGGCGGGCATACGTTGACCCAAACCTACCCTGAGTTACTCACAAACGCAGAACGGGTTCTGTCTGGTTTAAGGAAAGCAGGGCTGACAAACGGCGATCAAGTGTTACTACAATTGAAAGATCATCAAGATTTCATCACTGCGTTTTGGGGCTGTATTCTCGGTGGTATCATTCCGACTCCGGTTTCTGTACCGCCTGTTTATGATGAAACGAATCAAGCTGTGAACAAGCTGAAAGGCGTGTTTCGGCTGCAAAATGAACCGTTTATTATGACGAATGAAGCAAGTGCTGAGGACATTGCTGGGCTGCGTGAGTCATTTGAGGCAAAAGACATACCTATTTTAACAATCGAAACATTGCTCTCGTGTGAACCTGATGAACAGCATTATGAGCCAGAGCCAGATGAGCCTGTGCTTCAGCTGCTCTCTTCAGGAAGTACGGGTGTGCCAAAGTGTATCCGTCACAACCATCAAAGTATTTTATCTCGAATCATCTCCTTTGAGCAGACAAATGGCTTTACGCATGAGGATGTGTCGCTTAACTGGATGCCGCTTGATCATGTAGGAGGCATTGTCATGTTTCATGTGCATGACGTCTACTTTGGCTGCCAGCAGATTAGTCCATCCATCGATCAATTTATCGAGCGGCCGATGGTGTGGCTGGATTGGGTAGAAACATACGGCGTCACAAGGACATGGGCACCGAATTTTGCTTTTGCGATGATGAATGAATATGAGGACGACATTCGCAAGGGGAGCTGGGATCTCTCCACACTGACTTATATCATGAATGCAGCCGAAGCGGTTGTGCCAAAAGTAACGCAGCGCTTCATGCATATGATGGGTCAGCACGGATTAAGCCGTCATGCGATGGTGCCGGCGTACGGCATGTCTGAAACATCCTCAGCCATTGTTCAATCAAAGAAATTCATGCGGCATGGTGATCAGGATGGACAGCTGACGATTGATCAGACTTCGTTAACAGGTGAAATTCAATACGTGGCGCAAGATCATCCGCACAAAATGACGTTTACCGAAGTCGGTGCACCGATTCCGTCTGTATGGATTCGGATTGTAGACGAGCATCATCATGTGCTGTCAGAAGATCAGGTCGGGCGCTTGCAGGTGAAGAGTCCGACGATTATGATGGGCTATGATCAAAATGAGGAAGCCAATCAAGAGGTATTTGTGGAAAATGGCTGGTTTCACACGGGGGATTTAGGATTTATCCACGAAGGGCGTCTTGTTCTAACAGGCCGGGAAAAGGATATCATCGTCATCAACGGAGCCAACTATTTGAATTACGAAATTGAAGCAGTTGTGGAAGAGGTGGACGGGGTGGAAGTCACCTTTGCCGCTGCGTACGGCATCTACAATCCCGAATCAAGCAACGACACGCTTGCCGTCTTCTTTGTGACACAAAAGGATTCGCTAGAGGAACAAATCACGATGATTCAGCAGATCAGAGAGGCCATCATTCGTAAAATTGGCATAGAGCCCGATCACATCATTCCAGTGAAAAAAGACCAATTTCCGAAAACAGAAAGTGGAAAGATCCAACGTGCTCAGTTAGGCGCGGCGCTAAAAGAAGGGATATTCCGTGACATTGAAAGGGCACTGGACCTTGCTTCTGAAAATGAACAAACACTGCCAGATTGGTTTTTCAAACGCACTTGGGCAAAGGAGCGTATTGGTCCGTCTCAGCCTGCTGCTGATCATGTACTCGTTTTCGAGGATGAAAAAGGGCTTTACCAATCACTTTACGCCCATTTTGAAAAAAGAAATCAGCCCTATGTTTCTGTGAAAAAAGGACATGAATTTTTGCGTCTGTCCAAAGGGATGTACCAGATGAATCCGAGAATCAAGGGGGATTATGTCAGGCTCGTTGCAGCACTTGAAGCAGATGAATTAAAGACAGGGTGCATACTCCATTTGTGGAATGTGGCAGACAAAGAAGCCATTGTTGAGCCTGCGCAGTTCACAGAAATGCATGCGAGGTCCAATCAATCGATTTTGTACTTGTATCAAGCATGGAGGCAAGAAAACAAAGAGCCTGTCCGGCTTGTTGTGGTGACAAAGGGTGGTCAATTTGTAAGCCCTGAAGACGATCTTCATGTGGAGAAAACGTCGCTCGTTGGTTTATTAAAAACCATCCCGCAAGAATGGGAAGGAGCAGAGGTGTCCCATATTGATATTGAAGCGGAGCAAGTGGAGCAGGATGCAAAGCACATTGCTGATGAGCTGTCGGCGATTCATATAAAAGCAGAGGTGGCATACCGAAAAGGGCACAGGCTCGTACCAAAGCTGGAAAAAGTCAATATGATGAACGCACCTCAAACAGAAGGATTTTTAGAATATGAAGGACTTTATTTGCTGACCGGAGGACTCGGCGGTATTGGATTTGAACTGTCTAAGCAGATGCTCCAATTTGGCCTAAAGCTTGTATTGATTGGAAGGACTTCTTTGGAAGACAGCTTGGAAAAGAAAGAAGCGTTCTTACAGCTAAAAAGTCTCGGTGACGTTATCTATGTACAAGCGGATGTGACCGATTTAGCTGACGTGGAGCGGGCGATTTACAAAGCAGAAAAACATTTTGGTCAAACCATCCGGGGTGTGCTGCATTTAGCCGGTGCTGGCAATGTGTCAGAGCATTTTCAGCATGCGGATAAGTATACATTGGCGCATACGTCAGAAGAGGATTTTACAAAGGAACTGTCAGGGAAAGCAGACGGAGCGTTTGTCCTGCAGGAAGCCTTCAAGCATGATCCGGCAGTACCACTCGTCTTTTTTGGATCAGTAAATGGCTTTTTTGGCGGTACAACATTCGGGGCTTACTCTGCGGCCAACAGCTTTTTAGATGGACTTGCGCACACGCTCACCTTTCAAGAAGGAAGACGGGCGATCTCTTTAAACTTTAGTATGTGGGATAATCTCGGTTTGTCTAAGGGGCATACCGGCGCAGCCCTTACCGTCCGCAAGGGATTTCAATTGATTGGAAAGAAGCAAGGTCTCCATTCATTATGTCTAGGTGCTCGGGTGAATGAAGCGCATCTATTTATCGGACTAGATGGAGCCAATCCAGAAATCGCAGCGTATCTTCAGCCAGCGCCAATACCGACTTTTGAGAAAAAGCTTTTTTACACAGTTCAGCCTGGCAAAGAAGTGCATGTGGAAGATATCGCAGGCGGAACAAAAGGTGACTGGGATATTCAGCAAGTACAGGAAATACCGAAAAAACTAGATGGCTCTATTGATCATGAAGCCGTTAAGCTGAATCATCACAAAAATGGACAACCCCTTGAAAAACAATTGCCAGAAACGAAAACAGAGCAAATGCTTGCTGCCATATGGGAGGACATTTTAGACGTTGATCGTGTGTACAAAGAGGATCAATTCTTTGACCTTGGCGGACATTCATTAAAGGCGACTCAAACCATTTCTCGGATCAATCATGAGTTTTCAATCAAGGCGCCTTTAAAAATATTATTTGAAAGCAAGCATCTGGCACATTTGGCGCAAATGGTTGATGACATCAAAGAGGCACCTGCTGTTCAGGAAGCCAATATTCCAAAGCTGGAAAAGCGAACAAGCTATGAACTGTCACATGCTCAGAAGCGTATTTGGTTCTTATCCACATTGGAAAAGAGCCATCATTACAATATATTAGGTGCTTGGAAGCTGACAGGACAATTGCACATTCAAGCGTTAACAAAAGCGATTGGTCTCTTAACGAAACGTCATGAAGCACTACGCGCAACTTTTCAATCGCTTGGCGGCAAGCCAGTTCAACTGATACGTGAAGACCTTCCGCCATCTGTCACAGTTGCGAACTTCTCATTATTTAATGAAAAAACAAGAACGAGAAGACTCAAGCAGCTTATTCAGCAAGAAGCGAACCGCATTTATGATTTAGAAAGAGGGCCTCTTGCGCAGTGGACGATTGTGGATATGGGCAATGAAGAATTTTATCTTCTTTGCGCGCAGCACCATATCATTTCAGATGCATGGTCGCTCAGTCTGCTCATTCAGGAGTTAGAAATGGCATATGACGGGCTTCTTGCAGATGAAGCGCCGCAGCTCCCAGCGCTGGAAATTGAATGGACAGATTATGTCCATTGGGAAAATGAGCAAGTAATGCATCATCAAGTAGACCAAGCCTATTGGCTCGATCATTTACAAGGTGATCTTCCGGTGTTAGAGCTGCCGTTTGACCGTCCTCGCCCGCCAGTTCAAACATTTAACGGCGCTACAGAGCAAATCGTCTTGGAAGATACGCTTATCCGCCGTTTGCAGGCTTTGTCCAAGCAGCAGGGCACAACGCTGTTCATGACGATGCTGTCAGCGTACTACGTCCTGCTTCACAAGCTGTCCGGACAGACAGATATCATCATTGGTTCGCCGATCGCAGGGCGAGGTGCCAAGCAATCAGAGAAGCTTGTTGGAATGTTTGTGAATACACTCGCGCTGAGACAGGATATCTCCACAGCAGATACGTTTGCTGATGTCATGGAAAACGTGAAGGAGATGACATTAAAAGCCTTCGAGCATCAGCGTTATCCATTTGATAAGCTTGTCGATGATCTTTCATTAGATAGAGATTTAAGTCGATCGCCTATTTTCCAAGTGGCCATGGGCTATGTAACAGATTCGCTCCATGTCAATCTCAAAGGGCTGACAAGTGAACATGTGATGGTTCATCATACAGTGTCTAAATTTGATCTCACCTTACATGTATTTGAACAGGGGGATCAGCTGTCGATCCATGTGGAATACAATACAGATTTATTTGATCAAGAGACCATTCATCGTTATATGAATTATTATCTTCATCTGCTAGATGGTATGACAGCTCAGCCTGAACGTACATTTTCTGATTATTGCTTAATGGACAAAGCGGAACAGGCTGCGATGATCATAGGGAAAAACCAAACGGCTACGCCCTATCCAAAGCGCACCATTCAAGAGCTGTTTGAAGAACAGGTGCAGCGTGATCCGCACTGCATTGCCTTGTCTTATTTGGAAGAGCACATGACGTATCAAGAGTTGGATGAGAAGGCAACACAGCTTGCTGCTTACTTGCAATCAAAAGGAGTTGGACCAGGTTCACTTGTACCGATGCTTTTTGATCGTTCCTTTGACATGATTGTCTCAGTGCTAGGCATTGTCAAATCTGGTGCTGCATATGTTCCAATGTCACCAGAATATCCAGATGCGCGAATCCGCCTCATTGTTCGCGATACGCAAAGTGATGTGATCATCACTCAGTCTCATTTAATAGAGCGTCTAGTAGACTTTACAGGTACAAAGATTGAGATGGACAAGCCATTACCAGTAACAGATGCAGTGTATCAAAGAGAACAATCAATCATTGGAGAAGACCAGTTAGCCTATGTCAACTACACATCAGGCTCAACAGGTACACCAAAAGGCGTCATGCTCCCCCATGCAGGAGTTGTCCGTCTGGTTCGAAAAACAAACTATATAAAACTAGGTCCAGATGATAAGATGCTTCAGCTCTCAAACTATGCTTTTGATGCCTTTACATTTGAGTTGTGGGGCATGCTGCTGAATGGCGGTCAGCTCATTCTGATTCCGAAATATGCCGCACTGAATATGGATGAATTATCACGGCTGATCAAAGTGCATCAAGTGACAGCCAACTGTCTGCCAACCGCTTTATTCAATCGGCTGGTGGAGCACGATCCAAAAAGTGTAGCAGGCTACCGCACATTACTCGTTGGCGGAGAAGCGATGTCCAGTGAGCATGCACGAAAGGCACTGCCACATATGGAGGGTGTACTCATCAATGCTTACGGCCCAACAGAAAACACGACCTTAGCCACAACACATCAAGTCATGCACATGCCAGAGGAAGCAAGGTCAGTTCCGATTGGTGTCCCAGTATCGAATTCAACTGTTGTCATACTAGATGATGCGCTCAACCCAGTGCCAGCAGGCGTCAAAGGAGAAATTTACATCGGCGGCACAGGGCTGGCAAAAGGCTACCTTCATGATCCAGAGCGGACGCATGAACGGTTTATAGACAATCCATTCCCTGAACTAGGGGGAGACAGGCTGTATCGTTCAGGTGATCTAGGTACATGGCGTTCAGATGGCACCATTGAATATCTCGGCCGAAAAGACAACCTCGTGAAAATTAGAGGCTACCGGATTGAATGTGGAGAAATAGAGACAGCTCTCCTCAAGCATCCACAAGTAAAAGAATGTACAGTCATCGCCAAAACGTATGGCAGCTCAAAACGGCTGGCGGCCTACCTTGTCACAGACGGAGAGAATCCTGTTTCAGGCTGGAAAGCATTTTTACAGGAAAGCCTGCCAGGCTACATGATTCCAAGTTACTTTATTGTAATGGACGAAATGCCAGTCACAACAAACGGAAAGGTTGATCAAAAAGCACTGCCAGACCCAGCAGAAACGATCTCTCTTTCTCAAGGGGATGACAAACCAGTCACCGAAACACAGCAGCTGATTGTCACAGCTTTCAAGGACGTGCTTGGTGTCAAACAAGTAGGCATACATGACTCATTTTTTGATTTAGGCGGCGATTCAATTATGAGTATCCAAGCTGTTGCCAAATTAAAAGAACAGGGGATTCGTGTGGATCCAAAATGGATTTTCATGCATCCAGCGCCGGCTCAGCTAGCCGCACATGTGGACGCAATGCCAGAGGCCGGAGAGCACGTAGAAAGGTCTCCAAAGGACTACGTGATTGAGCTGAAAAAAGGCGATCCAGCCGTACCGAGGATTTTCTTTGCACCGCCTGCCGGTGGAACGGTGATGGGCTATATCGATGTGGCTAAGCTGATGACACATCAAGGCGCTGTGTACGCCTTGCAGTCTCCTGGCTTATATGAGGATGAAGAACCGCAATTCCTCCATTACACAGAGCTTGTGTCCATATTTGTTGAAGCCATTGAGACCTTCTATCGACCTGGTGTTGACTATCTAGCAGGGCATTCAATGGGCGGGCACCTTGCCTACGGAATGAATCAGCGGCTCTGCCATGCAGGAAAAGCGCCGAAAGGACTCATCATTTTAGATACCGTCCCTGTGTTAAGAGATGAGGCAGATCAGGCGCTCCATGCGGATATGAACGAAGAAGAAGTGAAAATGCTTGCGCTTGTCCTTGGAATGGGGAATCTTGTCGGCATCCAGCCAGAAGCATTACAAGGGCTGAGCTTCCAAGAAGTGAAGCAAAAAATACTCAAAGAGGCAGAAAAGGATGAAGTGGTTCATCAATTTATGAATGATCAGTATTTAGATAAATATTTGCAAATGCAAACGCATAATACAATCATGTCACAAGCCATTGAATTAGAAAAAGAACCATTCGATGTGCCGTTTTATATTGTACAAAGCAGTGATCACGCCATTGATTTTCAGAAGAAGTTCTCAGACTGGGAGGCTTATACGAAAGGATCATGCTCGTATTATCACATCAAAGGAGACCATGTCACCATGATGAAAAGGCCGCAGGCAGATGAACTGGCACGGATTCTTCAAACGATGATAAAGGGGTAAGAACATATGAACCATTTATTTAAAACCTTTGAAAAAAAATCAGACCTTATTCAACTTATTTGTTTTCCTTTTGCAGGCGGTTATTCCGCCTCGTACCGCCCGCTTTTTGAACAGCTAAAAGGCACTGCCGAAGTAACAGCAGCAGAGCCCCCAGGTCATGGAACCAATCTCATGCCGCTCGAAACGAGCATTGACCGATTGGCTGAGCTATACAAAGAAGGGCTCATGGGTAACTTGAACCGCCCATTTATCCTGTTCGGACATTCCATGGGAGGACTTGTTGTGTATAGACTGGCTCAGCTGCTAGAAAAGGAAGGAATCGATCCTGCAGCAGTCGTGATCTCGGCTATTCAGCCGCCGCAAACAAAACGACAGATCCTGACCCATTTATCGAATGAAGCATTTGTTCAGCATATTGCCGAAATGGGCGGGATTCCAAAGGAATTATTAGAGAACAAACCAATGATGGATTACTTTACGCCGTCCTTACGTGCAGACTATCAGGCGCTGGAAACCTTCCAGCACAAAGATCAATCCATCATCGAAACACCCGTTTATTTATTCAATGGAACAAAAGATGAAAAATGCATGAAAGATGCAAATGGCTGGCTGCCATGGGCAAAAACCATCGAACGCACCAATTTCGAAGGAGGGCACATGTATATCAACACACACCTCGAGCCCTTCGCAGAACAGATGAGACATGTGATTGACGTTGCAAGCAAACAACAATTAATGAAACTTTAAAAGAAAGCGGTCCTCCTTAAAGGGACCGCTTTTTCTTATGAATTCCGCTTTTTCACCACATTCCCGCCAATCACTCCGCCAATGACCAGCACACCTCCGATGAGATGATACCAATCGATTGTTTCATGTAAAATGAGAACCCCAGCGGCAACTGTAATAAACGCAGATAAATTGTTAAAGATGCTGACCTTTGCCGCTTCAAGCTGAGAAAGGGCATAGTTTGATAAATATGCCGTGAGAAGTGATGAAAGAATGCCTAAAAAGAGCATTGACCATACAAAGGATGGTTGTGTAAATGGGCTGAAAAATTGCGGCATTGTCCCGTTTACTGAATGCTGGATGAGCGCAGCGGCATTGAAGAAGACAAATCCAAAGAATGTCATCACGAAAGTGAGTTCAATCACATGGAAGCGCCGTGTAATCACTCGGGCAAATACACTGTATGCACTGGAGGATAAGGCTGAAAGTAATATCAGTCCATAGCCGATCATGTGTGAATGCTTCACATCAATTCCCTTCATGACAAAGAGAAGCATCACCCCGCACACTGAAAGAATGGTAAACAGCACTTGGATCCATGTCGCGCGTTCCTTTAAAAACCACGCGGCAAGCACCATCGTCAGAATGGGGATCGTTGCCTGAATAATACCAGCCTCTGACGAAGAGGTATACATCAGCCCCCATACTTGAAAAGCAAAAAACAACACAGGATAAAGCAAGGAAAACGGTACGATGTAGAGAAGATCACGCCATTGAATGGAGAGGCGGATCTTCTTTCGTAAAAATGGATAAAGCAATAGTGCGGCTGCAAAAGAAACTGTAAAGCGGTGTGCCAATAAATCAATCGGATTTGCTGATTCTAATGCAACTTTGACAAACAAAAATGAAAAACCAATGATCGTGGCGTAGCCTATCGCGGCAGCATACGCTTTCTGTTTTGAAATGTCCACAATTTGACTCCTTATACAAGCATGCATGCTTCAGTTGAATTGACCGGTTCTGTTCTTCTATCGTAATCGGATCATCTAAAGTGTACAATAAGAGAACATGATATCTGTACCGGTACAAGGAGGAAGTGGTGTGAGGAAATATGATCAGCTTGTTCTCAGCTTAAAAGAGAAGATGACGTCTGGTGAATACCATGCAGGCATGAAGATCCCCTCCATTCGCCATTTGGCGGCTCAATATGCAGTGAGTAAAAGCACTGTCATCAAAGCACTAGACACATTAGAACGTGAACATCTGCTGTATTCTGTAGAAAGAAGTGGCTATTATGTCGTGAAAACAAAGCAGTCAGCGGGGAAACAGGATAGCACATGGATTGATTTTGCTTCATCTGCACCTGATCCCGTCGTGTTTCCATATGTTGATTTCCAGCACTGCATCAACCAAGCCATCGATTTGTATCAAAATGACTTGTTTATATACGGCACATCCAACGGATTACCCTCGCTGCTGCCAGTCATTTCTAAGCGATTAATGGATTATCAAGTGTTTGCAAATCCAGAACAGATCGTTATGACTTCTGGTATTCAGCTGGCGTTATCCATTTTAAGCACCATCCCTTTTCCGAATGGCAAACAGACCATATTAGTCGAACAGCCAGGCTATCATCTATACCTTCAATATTTAGAAAAAAATCAACTGCCTGTACGGGGGGTTCAGCGGACGGAAAAGGGGATTGATCTTCAAGAATTGGAGCGTATCTTTCGAGAAGAGGAGATTCGTTTTTTCTATACGATGCCAAGGTTTCAAAACCCGCTTGGAACGAGCTTGTCAAAGCAGGAGAAAAGAGCGATTGCAGCTCTTGCCGAGACATATGACGTCTATATCGTTGAAGATGATTACATAGCCGATTTAGAATTCGACGCAAAAAGAGACCCGATCTATTCGTACGATCAGGCGGGGAAGGTCATTTATTTAAAAAGCTTCTCCAAAATCATCTTTCCAGGACTTCGAACAGGAGCGGTCGTCTTACCTGAGGAACTGATTAGACCTTTTAGCGAACACAAACGGCTCATTGACATCGACAGCTCCATGCTGTCACAGGCAGCCTTAGAAATATATTTAAAAAGCGGGATGTTTGAACGGCATCGAGACAGGATGCGGGCGACCTATCGCAACCGATCCAAACAACTAGTGACATGCCTGAAAAGCGATCAAATCGCTTATCAACTGGGAGAAGAGGAGCCAGCTACTCATACACATGTACGTTTCGATCGGTCAATTCCGATGAACCAGCTCATTCAGCAGCTGAAAAAGGCATCTGTTTCCATTCAGTCAATCGACCGCCATTATCTGTCGACTTATCAAAAAGACCCCATTCTTCAGTTGAACATTTGGCATGTGAAAGAAGAGCAAATCACACGTGGAGTCGATTTGATAAAGACAGCATTTCAGCAAATTGGGCGATATTAAAGACGAGACAGTACATCACTACAAGAGAGTATCTCAACACGTTCAGCCGCAGAAGGCTTTCGTGTACACACCGCCATTTGGTAGGTAGGATCGAGTGAGTATATTTGAACAAAGCAGGGCGCTTCATGATCAGGTAATGCAAGCGTCGCCTGTCCATCCTCTGACAGGCGGGCTGTAAAGGACGAAAGACCATAAGATAATCCCTTTCCAGTCAGCTTGATAAAGGCCTCCTTCATTGACCATAAATGAAAGAAGTAGGCTTCCTGCCGTTCTGCCGGTTGTGAAAGTAAATCCTCATACTCATCTGCTGAAAAAAATCGTTTAGCAATCGCTAGATCAATCGGTTTGATCTCCTCAATATCAATACCTACAGGTGCATCATCTATTGCGCATACGACCCAATCACCAGAGTGAGAAAGATTAAAATGAAAAGAAGGAATGTGACGGACGACAGGCTTACCATTGCCCTCTGTTTCAAAAACGATCTCATCAAAAGGCAGATCGTACATATCATGGATCATCTGACGAACCAGCACCTCACCTAACAAGGTCCTTCTTGCATCGACCAAAAAGCGAAAGCGCTCAGCCGCGGCACGTTTTTCAGCTGAAACAAAGGGTTTCAATTGATCGATTTGTTTTCGTGCATGGATGTCATCTAAATGCTGTAATTGGATAGCGAAAATCTTCATAATGAACCTCTAATTTTTTACATTGATTGTACCATTGGAGAGCGCCGTACAAAAGGGAAACAGACCTCCTTTTCAGCGAAAGCTCAAAATGACAGGAAGTGGAAGGGGTGGGTTGATTTCCTCTTATGAATATAAGAATATTCTGTTTATTTATTTTAACACAAGAAAAGCCATTCCTTATGTAGAATGGCTTGTTCTTATCGGATAAGCGTCTGAACAGGTTTCTCTGCTGTTTTTGTAATAAGCAGCTGCAGGAGCCGTGTCGATTGCGGCAAGGAGAACCGAAGGACGAGGCCTGTGAAAATAGCCGTCAGAATCGTGCCAACGCCAATCGGCCCGCCGAGCATCCATGCAAATAAAAGCACTGTTAACTCAATGCCATTTCGCACCCACTGCACGTTCAATCCTGTTTTCGCTGAGATGAGCAGCATTAATGAATCCCTTGGCCCGGCGCCAAGGTTCGCTGAGACATAAATGCCAACACCATAACCTGAAACCACAACGCCCGTAATAAACACATATAAAGCGGGTAAATATCCATGTGGTGCAGGTAAAACCGCATTAAAGAAATCTATAAACATACCAATCAGCACCATGTTTAGTAATGCGCCGATCTTTGGAAATGATTTTGTAAAGACAGAAGTCAGTGTCACAATGAGTGCACCAATAATGATGGACCATTGTCCAATCGTGAGTCCAAAGTGCTGAAACAGTCCGTAGTGGAAAGCGTCCCAAGGACCAATGCCTAGAATCTTTCCTTTCACTGTCAGCGATAGTCCAAAAGCTAGTACGATCAATCCAACAAAATAAAAAAACCAACGTAAAAGATGTTCCCGCTTCAAAAGCTTTCCCTTCTTTCTTAAACACTCGAATTCAATCGTAACATACTCCCATGCCCCTTTAAATGGCTTTGCTCAATTGTAATCGCTTACTTATAAAAAGAATTTTTTCGCATCGTAAAAGGTCAAAACAAGAGCAAGACTTTCGACTTGTTTTTTTTAACAAAGTGAACCAATCATTCCCTTTTTTTAAGATAAAATGAAAAAAATTCAATATATACTGACAAAAAAATAAGCATCACCCAATTAAAGAATATTTATCTTTAAATAGAAAGGATTGTATGTAATTCACATTATAAGACCTGTTTGGAAAATAGATAGATGAGGAATTTCGGGATGGAAAAAGGTTATTTTATTGGAAAAACATAAGCAAATCAATCATCGGGAGGTATTTAGTTCAAAATGTCTATTTTTGTCGAAAATAGTCATTTAGTCCTGTTGAGGCTTTTGAAATCTTACTGATATTCTTTACCAAAGTGTGGGAGGTGAACTGGTACATACCATTATGATTAAAGCAGGGAAAAGGGGATGTCAAAAAATGAATATATTAAAAAGAACGAGTCAATTATTTCTTATATTGGTGTTGATTGCTGGAAATTTATTAACAGTCTCACCACCTGTTACGAAAGCCGCTGGGACGGTGGTTGTCAATAACACAGATTCCTACATGATTGGAAATGGTAAGTTAGTTCTTTATCAGCTTGATGGGCAAAACCCAACAAACGTAAAGGCTAGTGTACAGGTGAAGGGAATTAATTCGTCTGTAGTGAACGGTGTTGCTGTGAATGATCAAGAAAACACAGTGTATGCAACTACGACAGCAAGTGGAGAGCCAGTTCTTTATAAAATAAATGCGACCACTGGACAAGCAGAGCGTGTAGGTGTTTTAGGCGGAAGAGCGCCAAATGCCGTTGTTTATAACGGTAAATATATTCATTCGTATGCGGTTGGTGGAGAACCCTACCTTGCAACGTACGACTTAGCAACTGGTCAAAAAACGGCCAAGAAAATTGCCGGTTATGACGTTGGCCCTGGCATTGGCGGAGACATTGGCGGAGACCTTGTAGTCGATAAGGATGGCTATCTTTGGTTCGCATCTAATACCAGTGGGTCCATTGCGCAAATGAATCCTGAAACAGCTGAAGTCATTCGAGTGATTCCAATCACAAATGCAGATGGTAAACCTATTGAGGGAGGAGTACGAGGAATTAGCTTTTTGCCAAATGGACAAATGCTATTACAATCAGGAAAAGATGACTCTATCGGTCATTCTACTCTTTTCACACTTGATGCGAAAACATTAAGTACAACATATATGGGCACTGCAGGTGATTCATTATCTTACGACTTAGCTTCAAGGGTGAAGCCCGAATTTGATCCATATCCTCCTAACCTTGAATCAGAAAAATCTGTTGCCTTACAGAAAAAAGCAGAAGGCAACACAGATGAAAAGAATCCAGAAGTAGGCGACACTTTGCTTTATACAATTAGAGCAAAAAATACGGTGCAATACGGTATTCTTAAAAATCTGACCATATCAGATAACCTTCCGAGCAGCTTAGCCTATGTTCCAGGCTCACTTAAGGTGGATGGCGCAGGCGTAACAGATGCGAAAGACCAAGACAAAGGTGATTTTACAAACGGTACTGTTACAGGTCAAATAGGTGATGTGAAAGACACCGATTGGCACACCGTGACATTTGAAGCGAAAGTAGCAAAAGGTCAAGCTGGCAAAGATATTCAAAATACAGCCAATGTCAAAGGGGAAAACACACCGCCAGACAAACCAACAACAAACATAGAAATTTATCCTCGTGATCCAAAGCTTGAATCAGAAAAATCAGCGGTCTTACAGAAAAAAGCAGATGGTAATACAGATGAGAAGCACCCAGAAGTAGGCGACACATTACTGTATACCATTCAAGCCCGTAACACTGTTGAAGACAGCTTCATTGAAGATCTTGTGATTTCTGACAAGTTACCTCAAGGGTTATCATATGTACCAAATTCTCTACAGATAGATGGGAATCCAGTCACAGATGCAAAAGATGGCGACAACGGTGATATGACAGATGGAACTGTCACTGGAACGTTCGGTGAAGTGAAAGATGCGAAATGGCATACCGTGACGTTTGAAGTCGCAGTTGAAAAAGGTCAGGCAGGCAAAGACATTCAAAATACAGCGAGTGTCACAACCGGCAACACACCGCCAGACGAGCCGACAACGAATGTAGAAATCTATCCTCGTGACCCGAAGCTGACTTCTGAAAAATCAGCCGTCCTGCAGAAAAAAGCAGATGGTAATACAGATGAGAAGCATCCAGAGGTCGGTGATACCCTTCTTTATACGATTAAAACAAAGAATACGATAGAAGACAGTCTCGTTAAAAACTTAGTGATCTCAGATGAACTGCCAGAAGGATTAGCATATGTGCCAAATTCACTTGAAGTAGACGGACAAGCGGTGACAGATGAGCAAGATCAAGACAATGGGGATGTCACAAACAGAACCGTATCAGGACAATTCGGTGACATTCAGGATACAAATTGGCATACCGTGACGTTTGAAGTGACGGTTGAAAAAGGACAGTCTGGTAAAGACATTCAAAATACAGCGAGTGTCACAGGTGAAAATACACCACCAGACGATCCAACAACAAAAACAGAAATCTATCCGCGTGATCCAAAGCTTGAATCAGAAAAATCAGCGGTTTTGCAGAAAAAAGCAGAAGGTAACAAAGATGAGAAACATCCAGAAGTAGGGGACACCCTTCTTTATACGATTAAAACAAAGAACACGATAGAAGACAGTCTTGTTGAAAATCTAGTGATCTCAGATCAATTACCAAAAGGGTTGGAGTATGTCGCTGGTTCTCTTGAGATTGATGGAGAATCCGTCACAGATGTGAAAGATGACGATAGCGGTGAGTACACAGATGGAAAGGTCACGGGGTATTTTGGCGATGTGAAGGACACGGACTGGCACACTGTGACGTTTGAAGTGACAGTTGAAAAGGGACAGGCTGGTCAAGACATTCAAAACACAGCCGAAGTAACAGGTGAAAACACGCCGCCAGATGATCCAACAACGAAAACAGAAATTTACCCTCGTGAACCAAAACTAGCATCAGAAAAGGATGCAAGCATTCAGAAAAAAGCTGAAGGTAACACAGATGAAAAGACACCTCAGGTAGGAGATACCCTTCTTTATACGATCAAAACAAAGAATCTTGAAGAAGACAGCATCGTTAATAATTTAGTCATCGCAGATCAACTGCCAGAAGGTCTTGAATACGTCGAAGGGTCATTAAAAGTAGATGACCAAGCCGTCACAGATGCAAAAGATGACGACAACGGAGACTACACAAAAGGCACAGTAACCGGTCAATTTGGCGATATCAAAGACACGGACTGGCATACAGTGACGTTTGAAGCGAAAGTCGCTAAAGGCCAATCAGGTAAAAGCATTCAAAACACAGCGAAAGTAACAGGCGAAAACACACCGCCAGATGAGCCGACAACCGAAACAAAAATTAATCCAAGAGATCCAAAGCTTGAATCAGAAAAAACATCTGAGATCTCTCAAAAAGCAAAAGGTAATACAGATGAAAAACAAGTTCAAGTAGGCGACACCCTTCTTTACACCATCAAAACAAAAAATAGTGTAGAAGATAGTGTCATCAAAGATCTAGTCATCGCAGATCAACTGCCAGAAGGTCTTGAGTATGTCGAAGGGTCATTAAAAGTAGATGGACAAGCTGTCACAGATGCAAAAGATGACGACAACGGAGACTACACAAAAGGCACAGTAACTGGCCAATTTGGCGATATCAAAGATACGGACTGGCATACGATTACTTTTGAAGCGAAGGTCGCTAAAGGATATGAAGGTAAAACCATTCAAAATATCGCAGTTGTGAAGGGTGAGAATGTGGACGAACCAGACAAACCTGAAAACTCCACAACGGTAGAACCGCCGCATGTGCCAGAGGTGCCAGGGAATCCAGAACAGCCTTCTCATTCAGAACCGGATACACCTGGTCATCATCTTCCGAACACTGCAACAGCGATGTACAACCTTTTACTAGCAGGATTTGCACTTGTGCTAATAGGTGCCTCCCTTATTGTATGGAAAAGAAGAAAAAGAAACGAATAATTGTCCATGTTTCAAAAAATCATCTCAACTCTATTGATCACAGCAGGTATTTGTCTTGTAATGATAGGATATATGAGGATCGTTGATGGGCAAAGGCAAGTAGATCAATCTTTCCAGTCTGCACAAGCAGCCATCCAGCAAAAGGGGCAAACAGATTCCCCTTTTGTCCCGAAGGCTGGTGAAACCATTGGGCTCTTGCACATTCCAAAGTTAAATGCTGAGTTACCAATTGTAGAAGGAACAGAAGCGGAGGATTTAGCAAAGGGCGTTGGTCATTATCACGAAAGCTATTTACCTAATGAACAAGGACAAATCGTTTTATCTGGGCATCGTGATACTGTGTTTAGACGAACAGGAGAACTGGTGAAAGGGGATCAACTCGTCATTGAGCTTTCATACGGTCGATTTACCTATGAAATTGAGAAAACAAAGATTGTGAAGAAAGATGATCAAAGTATTATTACACTACAACAGGAAAAGGAAGAACTTGTCCTCACAACATGCTATCCTTTTTCTTTCATTGGTCCTGCACCAAACAGATATATCATATATGGGAAGCGTGTTTAGCCACTGGATCAGCCTGCAGCTTATCCTTTCATGAACCGATTGGAGCGCTTCATTCCTTGATAAAGAGGGAATTGCCTATATCTAGAGATGCAGGAGGGGGTCAATTTGTTAAATCAAGACTATGTAAGATATATAGATAACTTTGGAAGAATTGTTCTTCCGACAGATATAAGAAAACGGTTGAAAATTCATCCGCGCGATTTTATGGAGATTTATCGAGAAGAAGACCAAATTGTCATGAAGCCGTATTGGCAGGATAAACCTTGTATCGTCACAGGGGAAGTGACAGGCTCCAACAAAGTGCTATCGGGTGGAGTGGTTATCAGTCCAGAGGGAGCGAGACTGCTCCTGCAAGATTTACTGGCGCTTCGCCTGCAAAAGGAAATATAAAAAAAGGCTGTTCTCACCACGTGAGAACAGCCTTTTTTCATCATACTGGATTCAAAATCCGGTTTAAGAATTGTTTTGTTCGTTCTTCCTTTGGTCGTTTGAAAATTTCTTCGGGAGGACCTTGTTCGACGATGACGCCGCCATCAATAAAAATCACTTCGTCTGCCACTTCTTGGGCAAACTTGATTTCATGTGTGACAACTGCCATGGTCCAGCCTTCTTTCGCTAAATCCTTCATGACCTTTAAGACTTCCCCGACAAGCTCTGGGTCAAGTGCAGAGGTGGGCTCATCAAAAAGCATGAGCTCTGGCTGAATGGCAAGTGCACGGGCAATCCCGACACGCTGCTTTTGACCGCCTGAGAGCTGGAATGGATACAGATCCTTTTTATCTTCCAGACCGACCTTTTGCAAGAGCTGGATGGCTTCTTTTCGAACCATTTCCTTTGGGCGGCGCTGTACTTGGACAGGACCTTCCATCACATTTTCAAGCACGGTGCGGTGTGGAAACAGGTGATAATCTTGAAACACCATTCCCGATTTCCGGCGAAGCTTCAGTAGATCAGCTGATTTATTTTTTTTCGAAAAATCAATCGAGAAATCATCGAAGGTAAAGGAGCCGCCATTTGGTGTTTCGAGTGCATTTAAACAGCGAAGCATCGTTGTTTTTCCTGAACCTGATGGACCAAGAATGGCTACAACCTGCCCTTTGTTGATCGTAAAATCTATTGACTTTAAAATCTCATTTTCACCAAAGGATTTCTTGAGACCTTTGACTGTTAGCATGTCGTTCCCTCCTTACCTTGCGACATATCGATCAAGTCGTTTTTCAATTTGATGCTGAACGAGCGATAGAATGAAGCAGAATACCCAATAGATCAGGGCTGCCTCCATATAAATGAACAAGATCTGATCCAAATTCGCCGCAGCAATTTCCTGAGATTTACGGAACATCTCTGCTACGAGGATTTGGGAGGCAAGAGACGTATCCTTCACCAAGCTAATGAATGAATTAGATAGCGGTGGAATCGATACACGCACAGCCTGCGGTAAAATCACGCGGACGAGCGTTTTACGATGCGTCATCCCAATTGAATAACCAGCTTCCCATTGTCCTTTAGGAACAGATAGGACGGATGCACGGATAATTTCCGACGCATACGCACCTACGTTTAATGAAAAAGCGATAATGGCACTTGGATATGGATCCAGTGTGATATTAAATGTCGGAAAGAAATAGAAAATAATAAACAATTGCACAAAAAGCGGCGTTCCGCGAACGGCCGACACATAGATGGAAAAAATCCATCTGAGGGCTTTGATTTTAGACATTCTAGCAAGTGCTGTCACAAGCGCGATAAAAATACCAATAATAAAAGCAATGATGGCGAGGGGGATTGTGTAATAAATCCCCTGCATCACCATTGGCCAAAAAGATTGCTGAAGAAGATCCCAAGGAATGACGACTCCTAGGGTATTACTTTGTAACATCTTCACCAAACCATTTCTTAGAAATCTTAGCAAGTGTACCGTCTTTTTTCATTTCTTTTAATGCGCCATTCACTTTGTCAACGACTTCGCCGCTGCCTTTTCTGAATGCAAAGTAAGTTTCTTGAGGATCTCCTGTTTCAAATGCAACTTTTAGGTTTTTGTTCCCGCTTGTTTTCAAGTAATTCAATACAGCCAGCTTGTCATTGAACGTCAGATCAGCACGTCCTTGCTGAATCAATTGAATCGATTGTGCAAGACCTTCAACGCCCTCAATTTTAGCACCAGCATCTGTAGCTAGTTTATTGTAGTTACTTGTTAATGATTGTGCTGCTTTTTTGCCTTTTACATCAGATAGTTTCTTGATGTCGTTGTTATCTGATTTTGTCACAACAATGGCTTGAGACGTTGTGTATTTATCAGAGAACTCGTATTGATTTTCACGTCCAGTTTTACCAACTTGGTTCGCTACCACGTCAAAACGTTTTGAATTCAGTCCAGCAAACATGCTGTCCCATTGTGTTTCTTTGAATTCAGGTTTTAAGTCAAGACGTTTTGCTACTTCTGTGATGACTTCTACATCGTAGCCAGTTAATTTATCTGTCTTTTTGTCATGGAATGTGAAAGGAGCATAAGTTCCCTCTGTTCCGATCGTCAGAACACCTTTATCCTGAATGGATTTCCAAAGGTCGCCTGATTCCTTAGACCCAGATTGTTTATTCGCATTGTCGCTTGCACCAGATCCACATGCCGTGATCAATGCAACACAAGCGCCTAACATAATGGCAAAGAACATTTTTTTCATTTTATTCCCCACTTTTCTTGTTGGTATTTACAACATATGATCTTACAGAGAAGCAACCTAAAAGTAAAGCATTTGAAACTAGCTTGAGCGAATCTCACCAACTTTATGCCCGCAACCCGTTTCTTTCAAACCTCTCACGTCTACAAAGCCTTTCATCTTTTATTTGTGCGAACATTATTAAAATAAAGACTTTGAGACAGTGACCATAGAAGGAAGCATATTTATTATAAAAGATGTATAATTAGTAGGTTGTTTTGAAAATGGAATGAATCACATGGAGACATGTTTTGATAAGTTATCATCTTAGAAGAAGGAGGGCATCATTGTGGATGTTGGACAAAATCAGCCCGAGCAATTGAAAAGGGCGATGACCTCCCGTCATTTATTTATGATTTCACTTGGCGGTGTCATTGGGACAGGCTTTTTCTTAGGAACGGGCTATACGATTGGACAAGCAGGGCCAGTTGGAGCCGTTCTTTCTTATATTGTGGGCGGATTGATTATGTATTTAACCATGCTGTGTCTTGGAGAGCTGTCGGTTGCACTTCCTGTGTCCGGGTCGTTTCATACGTATGCGACGAAATTTGTCAGCCCTGCAGCGGGTTTTGCGGTCGGCTGGATTTATTGGCTTGGCTGGGCAGCAACGGTCGCCCTGGAATTTTTATCAGCAGGACAGCTGATGAGGCGCTGGCTTCCACAAGTGGATGTGTGGATTTGGTGTCTCGTATTTGGACTGTGTCTTTTCTTATTAAATGCCCGGTCGGCGAAAGCGTTCGGGGAGTCGGAGTTTTTCTTTTCAACCATTAAGATTATTGCGATTTTACTTTTTATAGGTGTAGGCGGAGCGGCGATGTTTGGTTTTATTGAAACAACGAGCGGTGAACCTGCCCCTTACTTCAGTCATTTTGTGAGTGATGGGCTGTTTCCAAATGGATTGCTTGCCGTTGTGGTCACGATGATCACCGTGAATTTTTCATTCCAAGGAACAGAGCTGATCGGGATTGCGGCAGGAGAAAGTGAAAACCCTGAGAAAACCGTTCCTCGCTCAATTCATCAGACTGTTTGGCGTACACTCGTCTTTTTCGTCCTATCTATTTTCGTCTTAGCGGGTATGGTGCCTTGGAAGGAAGCGAGTGTGCTGCAAAGTCCGTTTGTTACTGTATTTGAGAGAACGGGCATTCCTTTTGCGGCAGATATCATGAACTTTGTCATTATCATCGCTTTATTATCTGTTGCCAACTCTGGCTTGTACGCATCGACGAGAATGCTCTATTCCTTATCGAAAGAAGGAATGGCAGGAAAAGCATTTAGACGCGTGAATCAGCGCGGTATTCCGATGAATGCCTTACTGCTCACGTTCCTGTTTACAGGGATTTCGCTATTATCCGGGTTCTTTGCAGAGAAAACAGTATTTGCCTGGATCGTGTCCATTGCCGGCATGAGTGCCCAGACTGGCTGGATCACCATTACCTTATCACAAATGCTTTTCCGCAGAAGATATCTTAAAGCAGGCGGAAAGCTGGAAAACTTAAAATTTAAAACCCCTCTTTATCCGGTGCTGCCGATTATTGCGATCACACTCAACACCATTGTTTTGGTCAGCCTTGCCTTTGATCAGGAGCAGCGCATCGGGTTATATGTCGGCGTCCCTCTCATGATCATTGGGTATGTCGTCTATCACCGCTATGTGAAAAAGCATCAGGCGAAAAGTGAACCGCTTAAGCTGCAAATTCATGGAGATGATGAGATCCGGTTTTAAACTAGAAAAAAGAAGCCAACCCAATGGGGAGGCTTCTTTTTTTATTTAATGAATACCTTTCATCGCTTTCTTAATCACTGGTGTTAAGAGCAGCATCACACCGCATAAAACGATGGCGAGCAATCCAATGATACCGAAATAGACGGTTTCTGGCACTTTATCAAACAGTTTGACCACTTGGGCATTGATCGCCTGTGCCATCGCATTTGAAAGGAACCAAAGGCTCATCGTTTGCGCTGAGAAGGCAGCAGGTGCAAGCTTTGTTGTCGCTGACAGCCCAACAGGTGATAAGCAGAGCTCTCCGATCACGACGAGGAAGAAGCTCAGAACGAGCCATAATGGACTCACAAGTGTATTCGGACCAGACATGTAGGCAGGAATGATCATGATGATAAAGGATAATCCTGCAAACAGAAGGCCAAGTGAGAACTTAATCGGGGTAGACGGCTGTTTCTTTCCAAGTCTAATCCACAACCAAGCAAACACAGGAGACAATAGCACAATAAAGATTGGGTTCAATGATTGGAACCACGAAGAGGCAAGTGTCATCCCAAGGAAATTCAAGTTTGTTCGTTGATCTGCATATGTGGCTAAAATGTTTGAGCCTTGTTCTTGAATCGCCCAGAACATCACCGCAGCAAGGAACAATGGAATATAAGCAAGAACCCTTGACTGCTCCACTGGGCTCGTCTTTTTACTGAAATACATGACGATGAAATACACAATCGGAATGAGCACACCAAGGACACTGACAAACCAAGTGAATAGATTAATCGTGAGTGCGCCTGTTTGAATGCCAATGACGACAAAAACAGCGAGCACAATGGCAATTAATGTTCCGAAAATTTTGAAGTTCTTGCGTTCAGTAGCTGATAACGGATTTGTTACATAAGTACCGGCAAGACCAAGATTCGGTTTTTTCGTGATCACAAATGTAATCAGACCAACAAGCATCCCAACGGCAGCAAGTGAGAATCCGAGGTGGAAGTTCACTTTTTGACCGAGTGTTCCGACAATTAATGGGGCAATAAAACCGCCCATGTTGATCCCCATGTAGAAAATACTAAAGCCAGAATCCCTGCGTGGGTCTGTTTTGGAATACAAGTCGCCAACAATGTTTGAAACATTCGGCTTCAGAAGACCTGTCCCAATAATAATCAGCCCCATACTAATAAAGAGCGCTGTTGCACCGCTTGGCAAAGCCAAAATGACATGTCCAAGCATAATGAAAACCCCGCCATAAAAGACCGTACTGGACGAACCGAATACTCGGTCGGCGAGCCATCCGCCAATAATGCCTGACATATAGACAAGCGCACCGTAGACAGACATGATCGAATTGGCTGTCGTCTGATCAAAACCAAGACCGCCCTTTGTCACCTCTGTGTACATATAGTAAATAAGCAGTGCACGCATGCCGTAATAAGAGAAACGCTCCCAAAATTCAGTGAAAAACAGTGTGTAAAGTCCTTTAGGATGTCCAAAAAAACCTTTTTGAGGAACACTTTTAACAATTTTATCGTGGTCAATTGTTGACATGGCATAGATCCTTTCTTAAAAAAAGAGATATGAGAAAAATGATATTCTTGTATAGTTCTTGTGTCAATATAAAACTATTCTAAAACAGGAAAATGTTAGTTAAATAGGCGTAAAGACTCAAAAAACGAAAAATTCTTTCAAGTAAGAATGGTCAGAAAGTTATATTAGAAGAATTTATTTAAAATTTGAAGGATTGTACAAGCAAAACTTTTACACATGCATAGGATGACAAGAGGACATGTGTGAAAAGGAGGGGTTTAGATTGGGGGAATTGAATGAATCTGATCTAAAAAAACCTGTTGTCAATGTTCAAGATTTTGGTGTAGTGGCGGATGGGAAAACGGACTGTACAGCGAGGCTCAATGAATGCTTAGAATGGACGAAAGCGCAGGGGTATTCCCATATCTGGCTGCCGAGCGGCACGTATGTCATCGATGCTGTGTACAGAGGTGATCAATTTTTTCCTTTTCGGGGTGCGGGTATACGTGTGCCAAGTCATATGACCATTGAGATGGCGCCGGATGCCGTCATTAAGGTGAGGCCAAATGATTCGTGGGGGTATGCGGCCTTTTATATAGGAAAGGTTCAGCATGTGACCATCCGGGGTGGGCGAATCGAAGGGGATCGCCATGAGCATGTGTACAAGTCGCTTCCCCCTGAACGAAAAACCCATGAATGGGGCTTTGGGATATGTATTGAAGGGGCCTCTGATGTGGAAGTGAATCGTGTACAAATCAAGAATTGTACGGGAGACGGCATCATTGTCAGTCCCCACGGTTTATTATCACAAGCTGAATCGTACTCGCCTGCTTCATCTATTCACATTTCTGGCTGCCACATCACAGATTCAAGACGAAACAATATCTCGATTACAGGCTGTGATGGAGTCATTGTGGAGGACTGCCTGCTGGAGAGAGCAGGAGTTGACGGAGTCGAGCCGAGAATGGGCATTGATATTGAAGGCTACGGAGAAAATGCGGTTAATATGGAGGAACCACTGAATATTCAAATTCGAAACAACATTGTAAGAGGTGGTGCCGCAAGCTCCATTTATAACTTCAACGGCTATGGTGTCATCATTGAAGGCAATCACACAGACAGCAGTATCTCCTATGGCTTTGCCACCGAAACCATCATTGCCAACAATTTGATCCGTGCAGTAGGAGGAGGCGTCACAAAAGCTGGGATTACGAGCTTAGGAGTCTCTTTTGGTCAAACGGAAAACAATGTGATCATTATTGGCAATATGATTGAGGGATTTGAAAAAGGGATTGATGTGAGGGGCGATAGTGTTCACATTACAGGGAATAAGATCAGTCTATTTGAAGATGCGGCTTTGTCCGTTTATATGGCGAACCGTATTCTAATAGAAGGAAATCATATTGAATCGGGGACGAATATAGGGCAAAGAAGCGCAGCGCTGCGTATCTATCAGTCGGATAGCGTCGTCTTTTCAAACAATACGATTTACTCGGTGATTGATGGAGCGATGGTGAGAGGAACGAATATCCTGATCCAGCACAATCAATTTAAAGATTTCAGCAGAGGGATCTGGGTGCAGGAAGGAGAAGCTGGAGTTAACGGCAACCTCTTTATTCAAGAAGGACACCCAGAGCTAGGGTCTTCGTATACGATCAGTGTCACTGGAAATGCAAAGGCTTTCATTTGGCAAAATCGCTTTAAGCACTACCAAAACTACGCCGTATACAGCAGCACGACGGGTCCATTAGAAATCAAAGACAATTCCTTTGAAGAATCATCTTTATATGTCGTGATGTATATTAAGAACGGTTCACCACAAATCGGAGATAACCGCTTTTATTTAAATCGTTCGATCGGACAGCCGACGGCGATCTTTATCGATCAAGCCGCCTCAGCCCGTGTGCTGCGGAATAACATCATTAATTTATCTCCTCAAAAAGCGATTGCCGTCCGCACCATATCTTCCACTCATTCCGTGATCGCCCATAACATGCTGGAACGCAGCCAATTGATGACACATACTACAGATCGGCTCATTGGGAATATTGAAATCGATACACCGTGATAAACGGGTGAAATCCCTAATTTTGGAGGTTCAGAAGGCGGTTGACAATCCTGTAAAAAGGGCATATAGTAATAATTATTTTTCATTTTTCGCAACATTTGCCCTTTTTTTATTGATAAAACCGATTAATTCAATCAGAAAAATGTATCTTACGAGGACTTCAGTTTGATACATCAGGATATAGAAAGGATGAAGAACAAGTGTCACAGCCGAAAAGGAAGCTCAAGCTAGGCGTATTCATCGCAGGAACTGGACATCATGTTGCCTCTTGGAGACATCCGAATGCCGTATCAGATGCAGCCATGAACCTGGATTATTTTAAACAATTAGCGAAAAAAGCAGAGGAAGGAAAGCTAGATTTACTCTTTTTAGCCGACAGCTTATCCATTAATCAGACCTCTCATCCGAATGTACTGACGAGATTTGAACCGCTTACCCTGCTTTCGTCCATTGCTGAATCTACTTCATCAATTGGTTTAGCAGCAACAGCATCCACTACATACAGTGAGCCTTTCCATATTGCAAGACAGTTTGCTTCCCTTGATCATTTATCAGGCGGAAGAGCGGCATGGAATGTGGTCACATCTTCTATTGAAGAAACAGCGAAAAACTTTAGCGGAGAAGAGCATTTAGCCCACCATAAACGATACGAGCGAGCAGAAGAGTTCGTCGAGGTCGTGAAAGGTCTTTGGGATTCTTGGGAGGAAGACGCCCTTGTCAGAAACAAGGAAACGGGAGAATTCTTTGAATCTAGTAAGCTTCATGAGCTCCAGCATAAAGGAGAGTTCTTCTCAGTACGAGGTCCTCTCAATGTATCACGCACGCCTCAAGGGCAGCCAGTGATCATTCAAGCAGGATCATCCGAAGATGGTCAAAAGCTTGCAGCAAAAACAGCTGAACTCATTTTCACAGCACAAAACGATCTCAAAAAAGCGAAGGAATTTTATCAAAGCTTAAAGGAGAAAGTAGAGGCTGCTGGTCGTGCTAGAGAGGACGTCAGCATCATGCCGGGCATCTTCCCGATTATTGCTGATACAGAGGAAGAAGCCAAAGCGAAATATGAAGAATTACAGGAGCTGATTGTTCCTGAGATTGGGCTGAGCATTCTGCAAAACTACTTAGGTGGGATTGATCTGTCTCAGTATCCTTTAGACGGACCGCTTCCAGAGATTGATCCAAGCACGTCAAATGCGGTAAAAAGCCGTTTTGATCTCGTGATGAATATGGCGAGAAAGGATCACCTGACCATTCGCCAGCTCTATCAATCGGTTGCCGGCTCTCGTGGTCATAATATTTTCATAGGTACACCGCAGCAGCTCGCAGATGTGATGGAGACATGGATCAATGAAGAAGCAGCAGACGGCTTTAACGTCATGCCGCCGCTATTGCCAGAAGGGCTGGATATGTTCGTAGACCGCGTCGTCCCAATCCTTCAGGAAAGAGGCTTATTCAAAACAGAATATACAGGACAAACTTTACGAGAAAATCTAGGATTAACTGAGCCAAAAAATCGCTACACGACATAAGGGTGAGGTGACTAACGTTGGGATACACGTTTCGTCTGGCAACAGAGGCAGATATAGAGGCACTGCTTGAACTGACAACAAGAGCCTATGAGCCAATTCGTGAGCTCGGCATCCAGTTCCAAGCAGCACATGCTGATTTTGCTCTCGTTCAGAAAAATGTACAAAAGAATCTTTGCTATGTGATGGAAGAAAACGGAGAGCTTCTATCCACCTTGTCGCTCCGTATGCCTTGGGGAGAACAGCCAGGCCCGTTCGGCGTCCCTCATATTTGGTGGTTTGCCTCAGAACCATCCGCCAAAAAAGGGACAGGCTCTGTCTTGCTGGAATGGGTGGAAACCGAAGTGTTAAGGGATACCTTGAAGGTGCCATACGTATCTCTAGGTACAGCTGATAAGCATCCGTGGCTCATCGACATGTATGAGCGCAAAGGCTACGTCAGAGCAGGAGAAAAGGATTTAGGCAAGGGGCACATCACGGTTTATTTTAAAAAACAACTAAGATCAGATATCACACAACCATAAAAGGAAAGAAGGGTATACGAACATGAAAAACAAAAAGTGGCTAGTCGTTCTATTTGCAGCAATGCTGGCAGTTTTAGCAGCTTGCGGCGGGGGCAATCAGGGTGAAGGCAAAGATGAAAAAGTATTAAAGGTAGGTGCCACAGGACAAAGCTATCCGTTTGCCTATAAAGACAATGGTAAGCTTGTTGGCTTCGATGTCGAAGTAACTGAAGCGGTTGCGAAAAAGCTCGGCTACAAACTAGACTGGCAGCTGAGTGAATTCAGCGGACTCATGGGACAGCTGACATCTGGTAAGCTGGATACAGTGTCAAACCAAGTCGCAGTCACAGATGAGCGTAAACAAACGTTTAATTTCACTGATACGTACGCTTATGCAGGAACACAAATCATCGTGAAAAAGGACAACAACGACATCAAAGGTCTTGATGATTTAAAAGGAAAAACAGTGGCGGCGGTTCTTGGCTCTAACCACGCCAAAAACTTAGAAAGCAAAGACCCGGACAAAAAAATCAATATTAAAACATATGAAACGCAAGACGGTGTCTTAAATGAAGTGGCAAATGGCCGCGTAGATGCTTATGTCAACGGACGCAGTGTATTACTTGCTCAAATTGAAAAAACAGGTCTGCCACTCAAAATCGTTGGCAACCCAATTGTGTATGAAGAAGTAGGCTACCCATTTGCCAAAGATAAAAAGCATGACAAGCTAAGAGAAGAATTTAACAAAGCGATTAAAGAATTAAGAGAAGACGGGACACTTAAGAAATTGTCTGAGAAGTATTTCAAAGACGATGTCACAGTGCCAATTAAAAAATAACGACAGCGGCGGTGAAGAGCAGACATGAACAAAATTGATTGGCAGTATATGGTGACCGTTTTTCCGACATTGATCCAATACTTGCCGATAACGATCTTCATGGCGATTGTCTCCATGGTATTTGCCATTATCATTGGTGTGGTATTCGCGCTCATTACGAAAAACCGGATACCTGTTTTATACCAATTTGCCAAGCTGTATATTTCTTTTTTCAGAGCGGTTCCAACCTTGGTTCAGCTCTTTCTCATTTATTTTGGTCTTCCGCAGCTATTCCCTGCGATGACCTCAATGGATGCCCTAACAGCGGTCATTATCGGATTAAGTATTAAAAACTCAGCATACTTAGCAGAAATTTTCAGAGCGGCCCTCAATTCTGTAGATGAAGGGCAGCTAGAGGCATGTCTATCTGTCGGCATGACAAGATGGCAATCTTACGTCAGAATTATTTTCCCGCAGGCAATCAGAAACGCGATTCCAGCGACGGGGAATACCTTTATCGGTCTTTTAAAAGAAACATCTCTTGCCTTTACGATTGGTGTGGCAGAAATGTTTGCACAAGGGAAGATGATTGCATCGGCGAACTATAAATACTTTGAAACCTATTTAGCCGTAGGGATTGTGTATTGGGTGATGACCATCATTTATAGCTTCCTTCAAGATCTATTTGAACGAAAAATTAGCAAACCTTACCGGAATTAAGGAGGTGTGGACATGATCAAGCTCAGCAATTTGAAGAAATCATTCGGCGACCTTGTCGTCTTAGACGGAATCAATCTCGACGTGCAAAAAGGGCAGGTTGTGGCCATTATCGGACCTTCTGGCTCCGGTAAATCCACCTTGCTGCGCTGCTTAAATTTATTAGAAATACCAGATGAAGGCACGATTGAAATTGGCGATGCGAAGCTCGATGCGTCTAAATATACACGAAAAGAAGCCCATCACCTGCGTCAACAAACGGCCATGGTGTTTCAAAACTATAATCTATTTAAAAACAAGACAGCACTGCAAAACATCACAGAATCACTGCTTGTGACGAAAAAAATGACGAAGCAGCAGGCAAATGAGATTGGAATGAAGCTGCTGAAGCAGGTAGGGTTAGAGCAAAAGGCTGACAGCTATCCAGTCACGTTATCTGGCGGACAGCAGCAGCGAATTGGGATTGCCCGCGCATTAGCGGTTGATCCACATGCGATTCTACTCGATGAACCAACGTCAGCACTTGATCCAGAGCTTGTCTCAGGTGTGCTTCAAGTCATTAAATCCATTGCGATTCAAGAAACAACGATGATCATCGTTACACATGAAATGGCGTTTGCAAGAGAAGTGGCAGACCATGTGATTTTCATGGCGGATGGTCATATTATTGAACAGGGCACACCAACTGAGCTATTTGATGAAACGAAGAATGAACGGACAAAACGATTTATCCAAAAAGAAGCAGCGGCTGAAGAAGCATAAGCTGCTTTTTACTCTTTAGAGGGGTGAGTATCAGTGAAATCAATAGGAAATGAAGCATTAAACAAACGTTTAATTAACATTCGCCGAGCGCTTCATGAGCATCCAGAGCTGGCATTTGAAGAACATGAAACGACTAAAAAACTGCGCAGCTGGTTAGAAGAGGAAGGGATCACCGTACTCGATTTTCCAGCTCTTCAAACAGGTGTTGTCTGTGAAATCAAAGGAGAACAAGAGGGACCAACAATTGCCCTGAGAGCTGATATTGATGCACTTCCGATTGAAGAAGTATCAGGCGAACCATTTTCCTCAAAGATACTGGGGAAAATGCATGCTTGTGGTCATGATTTCCATACAGCTTCTATCTTTGGAGCGGCTCTTTTATTAAAAGAACGGAAACACGAGATCAAAGGAACGGTCCGCATTTTGTTCCAGCCGGCTGAGGAAGTCGCGCAAGGAGCGAAACATGTCATAGAGGCAGGCGTTTTAGATGGAGTGGATGCGATTTTTGGTATGCACAACAAACCTGACCTGCCAGTTGGCACTATAGGCATTAGAGAAAAAGCGTTGATGGCAAGTGTAGACCGGTTTGAAATCAATATTAAAGGAACGGGTGGTCATGCAGGTATTCCGAATCATACGGTGGACCCGATTGCCATCAGCGGGCAGATCACAAGTGCTCTTCAGCAAATCGTTAGCCGCCGCATCAGCTCATTGCATCATGCAGTCGTCAGTATCACACGCATTCAAGGTGGTACTTCATGGAATGTGATTCCTGATCGTGTTGAGATGGAAGGAACCGTTCGGACGTTTGAGCCTGAAGTAAGAGCGATGATTCCAGAGCTTATGAAGCAAATCGTGAGTGGGATTGCCGAGGGATTTGGGGCGAAAGGTGAAGTGAAATGGCATCCGTATTTGCCTTCTGTGTTGAATGACGATCGTTTGACAAAGGTGGTCGAAGAAACGGCAGGTGCGCTGGATCTCACAGTCGTTCAGGCAGAGCAGTCACCGGGCGGAGAAGATTTTGCCCTTTATCAAGAACACATTCCAGGCTTTTTCGTATGGATGGGGACAAGCGGTACCGAGGAATGGCATCACCCTGCCTTTACATTAAATGAAGGCGCACTTCCTGTTGCCGCTGCCTTCTTTGCTGAACTTGCTGTTCGGGCATTGGAGTCACGATCATGGAACTAACAAAACAACTGGCAGAGGCTGTACTGTCTGCTTATCCACTTCAAGATCAGCGGGCGGTAGAAATGGCTCGAAATGGTCTGTTAGATGCTGCGGCGGCAGCGCTTGCTGCGAAAGAGGATGAAGGAATTCAAAAGCTCATGGCACTGGTGGAACAAGAAGGCGGAGCAGCTCAAATTCCTGTCATTGGACAAGGGAAGAAGGTCAGCCGTCAATCCGCAGCCATGCTGAACGGCTACCTGATCCACGCCCTTGATTATGATGATGTGCATTCAGATGTGAGAGGGCATCCCAGTGCGGTGATCATTCCAGCATTGCTATCACAGCTATCAGACGGCAAAGGGTTTGGCGATCGATTTTTAGCAGCCTACATTACAGGCGTTGAAGTGATGGCAAGGCTTGGCGAATCCATCGGCAAAGCGCATTATGAGAGAGGCTGGCATAATACCGGAACTCTCGGAGCCATTGCAGCAGTGTGTGCCATTGGGTATTTAAAACAAGTCTCGCAGGAAGAGCTGACGAAAGCAATCGGCTTTGCTGGAGCGCAATCGGCCGGAATGCGAAAGCAGTTCGGCTCTGATATGAAACCATTACAAGCCGGCTTAGCGGCTAAAACAGCCGTCTGGTCTATGGATTTAGCTTGTTCAGGTTTTGGCGGGAATGAATCGGTTCTTGATGGTACGCTTGGTTTCTTTTCTCTCTATGGAGATCAGGAGCGTGCGGAAAGTCGTTTACTAGAGGGGTATGGTATAGCGTGGCGTATTGTCGCGCCGGGGCTGTGGTTCAAAGTATACCCGTTCTGTTCAGCTGCGCATCATGCAGCCGATGCGATCCAATCCTTAATGAAAGAGCATCCTTTCTTACCGGAGCAGGTGAAACAAGTAGAGGTCCTATTCCCGCCTGGCGGAGATGCAGCGCTTATTGAGCGGGCACCTTCGACTGGAGAAGAAGGACGATTCAGTGTTGAATATGTGATCGCACTTGCCGTGTTTGGACAGACGCTCACGCTGGATCACTTTACGAAAAAAACCATTCCATCACACATGCGCACATGGATGAAGCGGGTGAGCAGAGGATATGATCAAACGATAGAACCCCATCCAGATGCAGTCCCAAAAGGTCGCTTTACGATTGTGAAGCTTACCTTATCTGATGGCACCATCATTAGCGAACGAGTCGATATTCCGCGGGGCGCACCAGGCCACGCATTATCGAAAGAAGACATCATGCAAAAATTAAACAGTGTCACAGACGCATCACATGCACAGAAGATTGTCCAAGTTATTGAAGATGGAAACGATTCTTCTTATTTGCAGCTGTTGGCATGATTTAAAAAGAAGAAAAAGGGCTAAAATAAACATCATTTTAGCCCTTTTTGTATATATCATTTCTTAATCCATTTTGGTAAACGTCAACCCAATATGAGCAAGTGCCTGCGGCAAGTCTTTCCGAATGGTGATGTCTTTAAATGAAATATTCGATTGAATCGCACTTAAAGCAAGATCTTGCTTAATCCCTGTTAAAACAGCCGAAATCCCTAAAAGTCTCAGCGTTTGTGCATAGCTGACCAGATATTGAATGCTCTGTTCATTCAGGCGTTTTGTTCCCGATACATCAATGACCAAATGAGAGAGCGACAGCCTATAGCTTTCCTGTAAAATGGTTTCTAATATATGCTGAGCACGTGTCTCCTCGATATCACCAAGTAGAGGAAGCACAGCGACACCGTCAACAACTGGGACGATCGGTACAGATAATTGCTGAATCTGCCGGTTGGCACGGTCTAGTTCGAGGACGTAGCTTAATAGAGAAGCCATCGTTTCAAACATATGCACATGCTCTTCTGTGAATTGCTGCGGTCTTAAATCAAGCCCGCAAATCGTTCCGTAGTTCGTACCATCTGTAAAATCAATCGGCACTCCGATGAATGATCCGCCTTGAAGACGTTTCGTAACTTCTAAGTATTTAGAACGATCATCCAATGATATATCAGGGATCACAAGCGTATCCTGATGATCAACCGCCAGCTTGCAAAATGTCTTCTCGTAAGGAATTTCTTCTCCTTCTTCAAGAAGCTGCTCGTCATGATTTAGCACCTTGACAATCTGATTGGTGGTTTGATCGTTTTTAGCAATAAACAGTGTATTCACATCAGTGAATTGACTCATCATATTTAGAATACTCGTAGAAGCATCATGAAAATTGCGAAACTGTTTTAATAGTTGTTGACGAGGCATTGTTTTAGGACTCCTTGTAGCTCCGATCATAGGCCGGAACAATAGTTGGTTTGTCTCTATCATACAAAATCAAACGAGAAATAGATATACTTTAATGCGCGAATCCATGTGAATCGGGTGAGAACAAAAAAGACTGCCGATCCTGGGATCTGGCAGCCTGCTGATTAAAGAGAGACAGGGACGGTAGACATAGAGAAAAATTCCTCATACAACGCTTGAACGGCTTCTTTTTCTTGAGCCGCTTTGACGCCAAACATCATGCTGACCTCTGAAGATCCTTGATTGATCATTTCAATATTGACCTTCGCTTTTGACAGCGCCTTTGCTGCTCTTGCTGTGGTGCCAACATTGTGACGCATCGCTTCTCCTACAATCATAATGAGGGAGAGATTCGGCTCTAACACGACCTCATCTGCATCAAGCACGAGCTTTAAGCGATCGAGTAGCTCTTGTTCAATATGCTGCTCCTCCAGCTGATCCTGCCTTAAAATAATGTTCATATCATCAATGCCAGAAGGGACGTGCTCATACGTAAGCCCATATTCCTCTAACGTTTGCAGCACCTTACGCCCAAATCCGACTTCTCGGTTCATCAAATATTTGCTAATATAAATGCTGCAAAATCCGCTGTCTGAAGCGATTCCGACAACGGGTCCATTTGTATGATCCCGCTGGTTCACAATTTTTGTGCCTTTTGCCGAGGGATTATTGGTGTTTTTAATCTGCACAGGAATGCCTGCACGGAAGGCCGGAATGAGTGCTTCATCATGGAACACAGAAAAACCAGCATAGGACAGCTCGCGCATTTCCCGGTACGTTAGCTCTGTAATCTCCTTCGGCTCATGAACGATCGTTGGATTGACAGCGTAGACAGCATCCACATCTGTAAAGTTTTCATACACATCTGCCTTCAAACCGTTTGCCAAAATGGAACCGGTAATATCGGAGCCGCTGCGAGAAAAGGTGACAATGTCTCCCGATAGACTAAAGCCAAAAAAGCCAGGGAATATGATGATGCCAGAGCGCTCTCTTAATTTATACAAATGATCATATGACTCCGGAAGGACTTGCGCTTGACCAGGCTCATCGCTCACAAATAAACCAGCTTCCTTTGGATTCACATAGTGAGCTTCGACACCTTGATAGCGGAAATAGGCGGCAATGAGTTTTGCGTTATTGTCTTCACCGCTTGCTTTGATGGCATCAAGATATCGCTCAGGATGAGACGTATCTGCCTGTAAGAGGGTATCTAGATCTTGCCGGATGGTGTCAATCACGTTATGACTTAACCCGAGTTCATCCGCAATCGAGGCATACCGCTTGATGACGGCTTCCTGTAAATCGTGTGCTTCGCCTAAACGTAAATATTGCTCACCACAGCTAATTAATAGATCGGTGACCTTCGTATCCGTTGAATGCCGTTTTCCTGGTGCGGAAACAACGACTGCTTTTCGAGCTGGATCTGCTGTTACAATGTCAAATACTTTTTGCAGCTGCTTGCCAGATGCAAGTGAACTGCCACCAAATTTAACGACCTTCAATGCATACATCTCCTATAGTAAAAATTTTCTCACAAATTGAATAGTTCCTATTATCAACTCTTTTCTTCAAATTATCAAGGTTTTTCTTCACTAGAAATACAAATGTATTTTCAGAGAGGACGATATAGCGTGAGTATATGAAAAAAGAGCCGGCAATATGCCGAGCTCTTTTTCTTATGAAGAAGATGATGAGGAGGATAGCTCCTGCTTCATCACTTTATTATTGCGTTTTTCCTTTAAGAAAAAGGAGAGGACAAGCCCAATGACCGCAATCAGACCAGAAATGAAGAATGACGTATTCATTCCATGAACGGCTGATTTTAATGGGCTGGCTAATTCTGCATTTGCAGCAGAGCTGCTCATGATGGAGACAAGCACAGCCGTCCCAATGGAACCGCCCATTTGTCTCATCGTGTTATTCATCGCTGTCCCATGCGGGATCAAATGAGGCGGTAAAGAGTTGATACCTGCTGTTGTCAGCGGCATCATGATCATCCCAACTCCGATTAAACGAAGCGTGTAAGCGACCGTAATGAGGGCGATCGATGAATCAAGGGTGAGCAGCATAAATGGCAAGGTCGTCACGGTAAGTATCGTAAACCCGCCTAAAGCCAGCCCTTTTCCGCCGACTTTATCAAAAATCCGTCCAATAATCGGTGAGAGGAGCCCCATAAAGAGAGCACCAGGTAATAAGATCAGTCCTGTATCAAGAGCAGACAACCCTCTGACATTCTGCGTATAGAGCGGCAGAATCGTCTCTGTCCCAATCAATAAGGCAAAGACAAGCATCCCAAGGAAGGTCGTTAAGCTAAAGATGGCAAACTTAAAGACACCAAATTCAAGCATCGGTCTTGTCAAATTCGACTGGCGCAGAATAAAGAAGAACAAGCTCACAGCGCCGACAATCAACGAAATGAGAACAGTGGCACTCGTCCAGCCATATGTGCCAACACTAGAAAATCCGTAAAGCAGTCCGCCGAAACCGAAGGACGACAAGATGACTGATAAAACATCAATTCGTGTCTCTCTTTGCTGCGTGACATTTTTCATTAAGAAGAAAGCAAGAATGAGATCAATGATACCGATTGGCAGAACAATATAGAACAAGAACTTCCAGCTGAAGGAATCAACAATCCAGCCGCCAAGTGTCGGTCCAAGAGCTGGTGCGAAAGATATGACAAGTCCGACCATGCCCATTGCCTGCCCGCGCTTTTCTTTCGGGAAAATGGTTAAAAAGATCGTTTGCATCAGCGGCATTAAAATCCCTGCGCCAGCTGCCTGCACAATACGCGCTGCAAGTAATACAGGGAAATTCGTTGCGAATGAAGCAAGAATGGTACCAGCTGTAAAGATGCTAAGCGCTGTTAAAACTAAAGAACGGCTTGAAAATTTCTCGATTAAGAAAGCCGTGATCGGGATGAGAATCCCGTTTGTCAGCATAAAGGCTGTGGTGAGCCACTGTCCTTTGCTGACATCAATATTGAATTCCTCCATGATATGTGGGATCGCTGGTATGAGCAGCGTTTGGTTTAAAATCGCGACGAATGCCCCAACGAGGAAAATCCCCACAATCACAGATCGATTATACGATGTTGTAGATTGGTTCATGTTATCCCTTCTTTATCTATAAGATGATGCTTTTCAGCTGTGACACGTTTTGTGATAAAACGCTGTTTTTGCCTAAATAATCGAGTAGTGAGCTGATTAAAAAGGTTCTCGGTTGATCCTTTGATAATTCTTCACTTAGCAGTTCAAACGCAGACAGGAGATCGTCCTTTTCTTCCCCGTTTGACAGTGTGTGAAGCTCTTGTTTGATCTTCGTTAAGTACGAGATGACAAGCTTTTCTTCATCATATTCGTCCTGTGTGGAAAGCAAATAAGAGTCCATCAGCTGATCTGTTAGCACAGGCTCAATAGAGCAGGGCTTTTTCGATACACGATCCATCACACCGATAATCATTTCGGCGGCATTTTCTAATTGGATGTTCTTGCGCTCAATCGCCAGCATTAAAATGAATTCTCTCATTAATCCGTTGAGGACAATGACAAGATCCCAGACGTAAGGCGCAACAGATTCACCATATGTGCTTAAAATAATGTCTCTGTGGCGCTGCATGATAATAGAGCGTGTTTCTCGTAAATGCTTAATGACAATGGGCGAATGCTGTGAAAAAGCTTCAAAGGACAGCATATTCAAAAATTTATGATTCTCTTTAAACTCTTCAAGCTCAAGCTTGATCTTCTTTGTGAATTTTTCCTTTTTGGACAGCGACGTTTCTGAATGAATGATTTGAGAAATCTCTCTCATTTTGCACTGATTGTATTTAATCAGTTCTAATAGAAGAGCTTCCTTTGAATCAAACAGTTTATAAATAGACGCTTTTGATATTTTACAGGCATCGGCAATTGACTGCATGGAGACACTCATATAGCCTTTTTGAGAAAATAATTTCTTCGAAACCCGCAAAATCTCTTCTTGCTTTTCATTCATCTTCATAAGTCCTTTCCGAATCGGCAAAACCATATGGTCACAATGGAAACCGAGTGGTCACTTTTGCAATGATAACAAAACCAATGACCTATGACAAGAAAAGAAACTTAAAAAACACCTATCTTATGACAGGTGTTTTATCCTTCTGCATGTGCGGCATATATGATGATCTGTCCGTTAAGTTCGGCAATCAAAAGGTCTTTTCGCTCCTTGACAGAGTAAATCGCTGTCCCTTTTTTCAAATGGGTAGCCGTGCCATGATCAAAATGTTCGTCAGCTGTTTTCTGAATCACACCTAATTGTAGATCTTTAGTGACGGTTAGTTGATGGATCCAATCTACATTTGCTTCATAGACCGTTTCTTCCCATTGAAATAAATCTGCCTGTTCATCGAGAGCTAATATCTCTTCTGCACTAGGTGGTTTAGATTCGGAATGCTGGACGGATTGGCATCCATATAAGCACATGGCGAGTAACATTATACATAAGTCAGTCCATCTCTTTCGTGTCAAATGAGATCCTTCCCTTCACAAGAAAGCTTGTATATGGTCATAGTCGTTTCCGAAGGATGTATCGTTACTATGTGAGGAAGATTGTATGTTGGCACAAAATACGATACATTTATCGTATGAATAATCCAACCCATCCAACCCAAGAAGACATGAGACTGATTTCGGTGTTGCACGCATTGGCCGATCCAATCCGGTTAGAAATTGTCCGCTGTTTAGCAGAAGCAGGAGAGAGGACATGCGGCACGTATGAGATGAATATTGCCAAATCCACGCTGTCACATCACTTCAAAGTGCTGAGGGAGGCAGGCATTGTGAAAGTGAGAATTGATGGAAAACACCGCTACTATTCTTTAAGAAAACAAGACATCGAGACCGCTTATCCTGGGCTCATGTCATCCATTCTAGCCGTAGATAAAGAGCGGTGGTAAGCCAGCTGTCTAGTAAAGCAGCTGGCTGTTTTATTTTCCATAAATCGACTCATACAGTCGTTTTACCGCCGGCTCAATATCCTCTGGCCGCATATGAGAGAAGCCGAGGACGAGTGGAACAAAGCCTTCCTGATGCCCCGGTAATTGCTCATCAAGGGTAAAACGGTCCATCCCGTACATTTTCAGCTTTCTTTCTTTGGCACGCTGTAAAATCTCATGCTGCGTGCGGTTTGAGCGGAACTCTGCGATAAAATGAAGTCCAGCATTTTCCCCAATAATCCGTACATTGTCAGCAAAAACCGTGTCGAGCTCTTCAATGAGCTGCTTCCGCTTTTCCTCATATAAACCATTCATTCTTTTAATATGCCGCTGATACGCCCCATCCTTTATAAAATGAAGAAGGGTGTATTGTGTAAAAAGGTTGGCCGTTTGAATGAAAAAGTGCTGTTCTTCCTTATAGCGTCTTAATAAATGCTGCGGGAGCACCATGTAGCTTAGCCTTAAGCCTGGTAGCAATGATTTTGAAAAGGTCCCCATATAAATGACTTTGTCATATCGATCCAAACTTTGCAGCGCTGGAATGCTGTCAGTCCCATACTTGAATTCACTGTCATAATCATCCTCAATGATATAACGGTCATGCTCATCGGCTGCCCAGTTTAAGAGCTGAATCCGCCGGGAAATTGGCATAATCACCCCTGTTGGGAATTGATGTGAAGGGGTAATGATCAACACATTCGGCTCTTTCTTCTGAATGTCACTCATCCGCACTCCTTTTTGATCAATGCCAATCGTTTCAATTCGGTGATGATTGTTTTTTAGCATTTGATAGAGCCGGCGATAGCCAGGGTTTTCTAACCCGTATACTTGATCGGCTGGAAGAATGCTTGATAACGAATGGATAAGTGACTGCGTGCCTGCACTTAAAATGAGCTGTTCTGGATAGCATTTGACTCCTCTTGCCAGCCCGATTAACCGGGCAATCGTTTCCCGAAGCTCGTACACACCTTGTGGATGTGGAAGCTCGCCAAACGCTTCTTGGTGGAGGCTGATCGCCTTTTGTTCACTTTTCAACCAGCTTTTAAAGGGAAAATGAGTGGTATCGACTGAGATATGTGAAAAGGAATACCAATCGTCTCGTGGAATCGGCTCTTCCTTTAAATCTGCTGGGAGAGTAGAGGATTTCAGCTGACCTGATTCATGAAACGTTTCAAGTGATTCCACAAAAAAGCCTTTCCGTTCAACCGAATATAAATATCCTTCGGCAAGCAGCTGCTGATATGCGCCATTCACTGAATTGACGCTGACATTTAATGTATCGGCTAACTCGCGTTTTGAAGGTAATTGATCGTGCGGCTGAAGGTTTCGATTTAAAATTTCACCTTTAATTTTCGAGTATATTTGATGATAAATAAATCCGTTTGCCCCTGTTTGATCTAGTTGAATTGTCAGCATTTTTTCATTCCTTCCTCTCTGGTACCATGAAAAAAATGATATTGGTACTTTCTATCATACCAAAAAATATTCAGAATAATAAAAAAGACATAAAGGGGATGGATGACAATGAGTCAAACGACAACAAACCGTTTTTCAACTGAGGAATGGCAGGAGAAAAGAGATCAATACGTCGCAAGAGGCGTGAGCAATGGCAACCGTCATCTTGCAGCAAAGGGGAAGGGAGCCGAGCTGTTCGATATCGATGGGAAACGTTTTATCGATTTTGCCGGTGCTATCGGTACGTTAAATGTAGGGCATTCACATCCAGAGGTTGTGGAAGCCGTCAAAGCACAGGCAGACAGTCTGATTCACCCAGGATTCAACGTGATGATGTACGAATCGTATATTGAATTAGCTGAAAAGCTATGCCGCCTTACACCAGGCGATCATGACAAGAAAGCCATTTTCCTTAATTCAGGTGCAGAAGCTGTTGAAAATGCGGTGAAAATTGCACGTAAATATACGAAAAGACAGGCCGTTGTCTCGTTTACAAGAGGCTTCCACGGCAGAACGAATATGACGATGAGCATGACGAGTAAGGTCAAGCCATATAAATTTGGGTTCGGTCCATTTGCATCAGAGGTGTATCAAGCGCCATACCCATATTACTATCAGAAGCCAGAAGGATTAAGCGATGCAGCCTACGATGAGTTCATCATTGATCAATTCAATCAATTTTTCGTCGCTACTGTTGCACCAGAAACTGTTGCGTGTGTGGTCATGGAGCCAGTCCAAGGGGAGGGCGGATTCATTGTACCATCGAAGCGTTTTGTTCAGCATGTTGCTTCATTTTGTCAGCAGCACGGGATTGTGTTTGTAGCAGATGAAATCCAAACAGGCTTTGCAAGAACAGGGACATATTTTGCGATTGAGCACTTTGATGTGGTGCCGGACTTAATCACTGTGTCAAAATCTCTTGCTGCTGGGTTGCCGCTGAGCGGCGTTGTCGGTAGAAAAGAACTGCTTGATGCGGCAGATCCAGGGGAGCTAGGGGGAACATATGCAGGAAGTCCATTAGGATGTGTGGCAGCACTAGCGGTTCTTGATATTATTGAAACAGAACAACTCAATCAACGATCTGAACACATTGGACAAGTTATTGAGGACAAAGCAAATGATTGGAGAACAAAATATCCATTCATTGGGGAAGTCCGCCGGTTAGGGGCAATGGCGGCAATTGAAATTGTGGAAGATCAAAAAACGCGTACACCAGATAAGAAAACAGCAGCAGCGATTGCAGCATATGCAAACGAGCACGGGCTGCTCTTATTAACAGCAGGGATTAATGGAAATATTATTCGCTTCTTAACACCACTTGTCATCACAGATGAGCTGCTTCATGAAGGACTAGGGATCATCGAGGACGCCTTCAAAGCACGCTAAACAACAAAGGGGGATGGTTGTATGCAAAAACAACAAATGGCAAAAACCATGTCGCAGTCAGACGTACTGTTTTTATCCATTGGTGCAATGCTTGGATGGGGCTGGGTTGTACTTTCGGGAGATTGGATTTTAACAGCTGGATTTTTAGGCAGTGTGATTGCCTTCGTTATAGGCGGTATTCTCGTCATTTTTATTGGACTGACGTATGCTGAGCTTTCGTCTGCGATTCCAGAGACAGGCGGAGGGCTCGTCTTTGTTCAGCGGGCATTTGGGATGAAATCAGCTTTTGTCTCAGCATGGGGCGTTCTGTTTGGGTATGTCTCGGTCATTACGTTTGAGGCGGTTGCACTGCCAACTGTTATTGATTATGTTATTCCAACACAGCATGTTGGTTTCCTATGGAATATAGGGGGATGGGACGTTTATTTTACATGGGTATTGATTGGATCTGGCGGTGCATTGTTTTTAACTGCACTGAATTACATTGGGGCAAAGCCTGCGGCCATTTTTCAGTCTGTGTTCACTGTAGCGATTATTCTAACAGGCTTTCTTCTTTTAGGTGGCGCGACATTTAATGGAGATTTTGCAAACCTTGAGCCAATGTTTCAAGGTGGGGTTGGCGGTCTCATGGCAGTTTTAGTCATGATCCCCTTTTTATTCGTTGGGTTTGATGTGATTCCGCAAGTAGCAGCAGAGATCAATGCGCCGAAGAAAATCATTGGGAGGATTCTAATTATCTCCATCGTGAGTGCGGTCGTATTTTATCTGCTAATTGTCTTTGGGGTAGCTGCGGGGCTATCAAAAGGACAGCTTGAAGCCTCTTCCTTGGCGACAGCAGATGCCATGGTGCAGCTTCTCGGTCATCAAGCATTTGGGACAGTGCTTGTCATTGGCGGTGTAGCAGGGATTGTGACGAGCTGGAATGCATTTATCATCGGTGCAAGTCGTATTCTATACGCGATGGCGGAAAGAGGCATGATTTCCAAGTGGTTTGCGTATATTCATCCAAAGTATAAAACGCCAACAAATGCTATTCTATTTCTTGGTGCTTTGGCTTTTTTCGCTCCATTATTAGGGCGCCCTGCTCTCGTATGGATTGTCAATGCAGGCGGTGTCGGGATCATCGTCGGGTACTTAATTGTGTCCATTGCCTTTATGAGACTTCGCAAAGTAGAACCAGAGCTTGAGCGTCCGTACCGCATTAAGTATTGGCGAACGACAGGCGTTTTAGCCATCGGGCTGAGTCTCCTGTTTCTTTCATTTTATTTTCCAGGGATGCCGGCCTCCTTATCATGGCCAACTGAATGGATATTGCTTTTAGGTTGGGCACTCATTGGGTATATACTATATGTAATGAATCCAAGAACGAAGGAGACGGTAGAGCATGACAAACGAACTCAAAGTGTATAATCCTGCAACAGGAGAAGAAATTGCTTCAGTTGCTCAGCATACAAAAGAACAGATCGAAGACGCCATTTCGCGCTCACATCAAGCATTCAAAGCATGGGCAAAAACGTCAGCGCATGAACGTGCCAATATCATTCGCAAGTGGTTTGATCTCATGATTGAACATAAAGAAAGGCTCGCAAAAATCATCACGGAAGAAAACGGGAAGCCGTATCAAGAAGCATTAGGCGAAATCGTTTATGCGGCTGGATATATTGAATGGTACGCAGAGGAAGCCAAACGAATCTACGGCAGAACCATTCCGTCACATACGACGAACAAACGCCTTTTTGTCACAAAGCAGCCAGTTGGACCTGTTGCGGCCATTACACCGTGGAATTTCCCAGCAGCCATGATCACGAGAAAGGCAGCACCAGCACTTGCAGCGGGCTGTACCTTTATTGTGAAGCCTGCCGAAGATACGCCGCTGACGGCTATTGAACTTGTAAAATTAGGCCACGAAGCCGGAATTCCAGAGGATGCCCTGCAATGGGTGGTTGGAGATGGAAAAGAAGTCGGTGAAATATTCACAGATAGTCCATTGATTCGCAAAATCACGTTCACAGGCTCAACGCCAGTCGGAAAGCATTTGATCAAAAACAGTGCAAGTACAGTCAAGCACGTATCAATGGAGCTTGGCGGTCATGCCCCGCTCATCGTAGACAAAGATGCCAATCTCGAACTAGCTGTCAAACAAGCAGTGGCATCTAAATTCCGTAATGCAGGACAAACCTGTGTTTGTGCCAACCGCTTAATTGTGCATGAAGACATTCATGAAGCATTTGCTCAAGTCTTTAGCAAAGAGGTCGAAAAGCTGAAAGTGGGAAATGGCTTTGAAGAGGGCACATCCATCGGCCCAATTATCAACAAGCGTGGCTTTGATAAAATTGTCAGCCAAATTCAAGATGCAGTCGATAAAGGGGCGAAAATCCTTGTCGGCGGAGATACGCATTTCGATGATGACAAGTCGTATTATTTTGTCCAGCCAACGGTTCTCACACATGTGGACCCTTCCATGAACATCATGCATGAAGAAACCTTTGGACCAGTGGCACCGATTACGACGTTCAAAACGCTAGATGAAGCGATTGAATTAGCGAACGATACACCGTTTGGTCTTGCAGCTTATTTCTTTACAGAAAATTATCGAAACGGCCTCTACATCTCAGAGAATCTTGATTACGGGATTATTGGCTGGAATGATGGCGGCCCATCGGCTGTTCAAGCACCATTCGGAGGAATGAAAGAAAGCGGAATTGGCCGTGAAGGCGGCATCGAAGGGATCGAACCTTATTTAGAAACCAAATATGTATCCATTGGTTTAGACGAATAGACGTGAAAAAGACTGTCCGAATAAGGAATCTCGGCAGTCTTTTTTATGTTAAACAGCCGGCGGAAAAAGCTGCTCCACCGTTTCTTTTGTTTCTTTCAGAATGTCGTGGATGTAATCTGCTGGTGCCTGCTCCATGCTGCTGAACAAAAGTCGTTCAACAGGCTCAACACCAATAAAATTGAAGACTTCTGTATCTGATGTCATTCGGTGAGAAGCGGAAACGATCCGGTTAGAGTCAAGAAAGGTCCTTGGAGCATCGTGCGTGTTGATAATGACCCCTTTTTTGTGCCGAAGCAGGTTTTCAATAGCCCCATGCTCATTGATTTGATAAGCGAAGCCCTCAGAAAAAACGCGTTCTACATAGCCCTTTAGCATAGCGGGTAAGCCTGTCCACCAAATGGGGAAAATAAACGTTAGGACATCTGCTTGCTGAATTAGCTTCTGCTCTGTTTGAATGGCAATTGGGACATCTCCCCGTTTGATCGCAGCCTTTTCCAAGATGCTTAGTTCTGGTGAAAAACCAAGAGCATAAACATCACGAACAGTCACTTTATGACCATTGTTCAAAAGAGTGCTGACAACAAGATCTAATAAGGTTTGATTTAAGCTTTGCTGGGGATGAGCAAATATAATTAGATGGTTCATCTTATAGCCTCCTAGGTGGTCATGTGTCTCATTATGGCATGCGTCATCATCCTATTCAATCCTATATTGGTAATAATAGGTTGGGAAAATGGAGGTTGATCGTCCAAGCTTGCAGGCAAAGCCTTGCATCTCGTGTTCAGGCAAGGTGGAAAGAAACAAAGCGATCGTTTCCGTGAAAACGATCGCTTACGAATCAATTATTTCTTTCTAAAAGCAAGCACAAGCGCAATCAGTGCTACGACTAGAGCAGCAATGGACAACCCTAGCACAAGTGGTGAAGAAGAATTGGAGGCTGTTTCAGATGCCTTTTCTTCTTTTGGTTTTTCTTGACCATGTGAATCCGTTACCGTATTAGATGCGACAATGTTTGTGATCGAATGCGGCTTATCAGCATCTTGATCGCCAGTCCATTCAACGACCGTTCCATCCTTATAATATTGATACGCATCCCATGCAGCTTCGCCTGCTTTTTCAGGGTTTTTCGCTACAAAAACGAATTGCTGGAACTGTCCGGCAAGCACGCCTTTACCCGTTGCTTCCCAAGTCACTCTTGTTACCTTGCCATCTTTTTCTTCAGTTGACGTTTTCCATCCAGAGACTGGCTCATATTGTTGGAATTCGACGCCTTTAGGTATTGTCAAGACAACCTTAGTCGTTGGGCTGTCACTCTCAGAAGGAACTTTTAACGTATAGGTTTCCCACGCATTTGTCGCAGACGTATCAGGTTTGACTGTGACGTGAGCACTCACAGGAATCGCCAATAAAAATGAAGCGAGAAGCATTGGTAATAAAGCTTTAACGTATTTTTTCATATGGTATGAACTCCTTTTAGTTTCTTCTAATAAATGTGGTATCAATATTTTCAAAAGAACCAGTTAACGCATGGATGTCAATTTTCCAAGTGCCTTTTTCATTTAACAAGAGGTTTTCAGCAGAGTAATGACCATTTTTTAATCGTTTCAGCTGAAATTCACTCGGTTTCTCTTCACCGAATAAGGTGACTTTATGGATCTTGGCTGACACAGATTGAATATCAGTAATCGTTTGTCCATCCTTCTTCGTAAATGCGACCTCGAATGTGTTTTTCCCCGGGGCATTCGGGGTAATGCTCATGGACACAATGTCACGATGCTCCACTTGGTTTGCGCCGAAGAACGGCTCAGGTGCAGGCGGAGGAGGGCTCGGGATATTGGTGAATACAGCTGTTAATAACAAGATAGCGATTCCGATAATCCACTCAGCTCGTAACGAAACGTTTTGTTTCTGTTTCTTTTCCCATCTTAGCATCAAGTAATGGACAAGCCCAAGAAGGCCCATCAAGATAAATAAGCCAAGCTTGATTAAAAAGGTTCGTCCGTATGCTGATTCGAAAAGAGCATCAAACGATTGCAAAATAAAGATCGCATTTACAAATCCTGAAAACACAATGAGTCCAACAGAGAGCAGTGTCCAAGGGTGAAACGCTGTTAACGTATTCCGTAAGAGCGGCTGATCTTCATTTGGCAGCTTCTTCAACAATAAAAGCACAATGGCTGTTAAACCACCGACCCAGATTGATGCAGAAACGAGATGGATGAAATCAAGTGACGTTGTCAGTATTTTATTATCCGTTGCTGCTGGATGTCCGATTTGTGCCTTCAGCCAGAGAAGTACTGCGAATAGGAGCAGTGGAAACAACCATACCCGAAAAGAAGTGAAATCCCCTTTTTTCATCGCAACTAGGCTCCAAATGGTCAGAAGAACAAATGACACCATGAGCATCATCCACAAACTACCGCCAGAAGTCGATGCAATGGTTTCTTGTAAAAGCGATGGCTGAAATGCTCCCAAAAAGGACACGTCTGCTGCTGATTTTGTTTGAATCGGCAGCTGGAACACGAGTGCTCCGCCCATCATGACCAGTGACAATGTCAAAAGCCATTTCATTCGTTTCGCTAATACAGGTGAAATGGCTGCTTTAAACCAAAACAGTCCAAACAAAATGGTCCCGAGAAATAAGCTAAACGACGTATAAAGAAAGGCTTTGTCAATGGTTGAGGCAACATCGATGGATTCATTCGTTTGACCTTGATCTAATTGGTCAAAACCGCCATCCGCTTTGCCAATACTAAACGGGATCATGCCAGAGACAGAGTGTCCGTCTGCTGATACCGCATTCCATTGAATGGTGTAAATTCCCTTTGGTAAATCCTTTTTTAAAGCAGCTTCCATGATTTTTTGATCTTTGATGACCGTATCACCTTGATCCACACGATCACCTTTTGCATTTAGCACCTTAATGGCATGAAATCCACTTTCGATTCCTTCACTAAATGTGATAGAGACCGAAGGAGGCTGCTTCTCCAGCTCTTCATTTGCCGCTGGATTCGAGCTGACGACGTATGCATGGGCAAATGCTTCCTTTGGAATGAAAAAAGCAAACGTAACGATAAGGAGCAGAAGCCACTTACTATGTTTCAACAAGTGTATAACCGCCTTTCTACCTATGAAAATGTCTCATGTATCAGAAAGAAAGCGGCAGTAAACTGTGAGTCACAGAAAAAACCCGCTCCTCCTATTGTACCGCTCACTCTAAAAGGTAAACGAAACAAACAGCAAGATGGTTCACTTTTTCTGTGTCATGTCTGCGCAGACATTTCTTGATTGAATAGGTTTGATCATGTATAAGCCTATTCGATTTAAGAAGAGGAAACAAGAAGTGACGATTTGAAAGTTGTGAAATTCCAATGAATTTTGCGTCAAAACCACGGCACATCAACTTTTTTACTCTATTTGTCCTATGCTCTGACAGAGAATTCACATCATATTTTAATTTTGTCACACACAAAGTGACAAAGTGACATTTAGTTTCAATTGAAGGAGAAGTGAAAGCGTTTTACGATAAGGTTAAGGGCTTCACTGACACTTGTTCTTATATCTTTTGACCTATAAAGCCCTAAATAAAGGGAAAGAAGAAAGGAGTTTTCATAGATGCAGGAAAAAAGCGGATTCCGCGTAAAAGTACAGCGCTTTGGAAGCTATTTAAGCGGCATGATTATGCCGAATATTGGAGCATTTATCGCTTGGGGACTCATTACGGCCTTATTCATTCCGAGTGGCTATTTGCCAAATGAACAATTAGCTTCACTTGTTGGCCCAATGATCAACTACTTACTGCCGCTCTTAATCGGTTACACAGGCGGTAAACTCGTATACGACCACCGAGGCGGGGTACTCGGTGCAACCGCGACGATTGGGGTCATTGTCGGTTCGGACATTCCAATGTTTTTAGGTGCCATGATCATGGGACCACTTGGCGGTTACTTGATTAAGAAAATTGATCAGCTCTTCAAAGATCGAATCAAATCGGGCTTTGAAATGCTTGTGAATAACTTTACGGCAGGGATTTTAGGTGCCATTCTTGTCGCGATTGCCTTCTACGCCATCGGACCAGTGGTACTTGGTCTAAATAAAGCCCTTGCGGCAGGTGTAGATATCATTGTGAATGCACATTTGCTTCCGCTGGCAAGTATTTTCATTGAACCAGCGAAAGTCTTGTTCTTAAACAATGCGATTAATCAAGGGATCTTAGGTCCTTTAGGAGTAGAGCAAGCGGCGAAGACAGGGCAGTCCGTTCTGTTCTTGCTTGAAACAAACCCAGGGCCAGGTTTAGGTGTTCTACTTGCATACATGTTCTTCGGAAGAGGGAATGCAAAGCAGTCTGCACCGGGTGCGATTGTCATTCAATTTTTAGGAGGAATTCATGAGATTTACTTCCCGTACATCTTAATGAAACCAAAGCTCATTTTGGCGGTGATTGCAGGGGGAGCGAGCGGCGTTCTGACCTTTACCCTGTTAAATGCAGGCTTAAAGGCTGTGCCGTCACCAGGAAGTATTATCGCTCTCATGCTGATGTCACCAAAAGGCGGACATCTTGCTGTTCTAGCAGGTGTTGTCGTGGCTACCGTCGTCTCATTCCTTGTCGCTTCTGTGATTTTAAAAGCTTCAAAAGCAGTTGACGAAGACTTAACAGCAGCAACAGAAAAAATGCAGGACATGAAAGGGAAGAAAAGCGCAGCCGCCTCTGCTCTTACAGCACAAAAAGAAGACGCTGAAGCAAATGAGCAAGCAGCATCTCCAAGTGATGTCAATCCAGATGATGTGAACAAAATCATCTTTGCCTGTGATGCAGGAATGGGCTCAAGTGCGATGGGCGCATCCATCTTAAAGAATAAAGTCAAAAAGGCAGAGCTTGATATTGATGTGACAAACACATCCATCAGCAACATTCCAAATGATGCCGATGTGGTCTTCACTCATAAAGATTTAACAGACAGAGCCAAGGCAAAATTGCCAGGCGCTGTGCATATCTCAGTTGATAATTTCTTAAACAGCCCGAAATACGATGAGCTAATTGAGAAATTGAAAAAATAACATGGCGAAACGGGTTGAGTTCAATTTTTCTTCATTGAACTCCCCGTTTTGGTTGTTTTCCTGATTTTCCATTCTAAAAAAAGGTGTGATCATTCATGAAACAAGTACTATCAAAAGACAATATATTTCTTAACGAACAAGCAGGCTCGAAAGAAGAAGCCATTAAAAAAGCAGGCGAAGTCCTAGTGGCAAATGGCTATGTCACAAGTGATTATGTTGACAAAATGTTTGAAAGAGAAAATATCTCGTCTACATTTATGGGCAACGGGATTGCGATTCCTCATGGAACAGAGGATGCGAAAGCAGCTGTCCTTCATTCTGGGATTTCCATCATTCAAATTCCAGATGGCGTTGAATACGGCGAAGGAAATATCGCCAAAGTCGTCTTTGGCATCGCAGGTAAAAACAACGAACATCTCGATATTCTTTCTCAAATTGCGATTGTCTGTTCAGAAGAGGAAAATGTAGAACGCATCATCCATGCAAAGGATCAGGATGAATTGATCGCCATCTTTAACGAGGTGAACTAACATGAAGGCACTTCATTTTGGAGCAGGGAATATTGGCAGAGGGTTTATCGGTTCTTTGTTAAAAACATCAGGCTTTGAGCTTGTCTTCACTGATGTAAATGAAGCGGTCATCAACGAGCTGAATGCAAGAGGAGAATACACGGTTGAACTCGCAGCACCAGGTCAGAAGCAAGAAGTAGTCGGTCCAGTGACAGCGATCAATTCTGCACAAGACCCAGCGGCATTAACAGAGGCGGTGGCATCAGCCGATTTGATTACAACAGCTGTTGGACCAACCGTTTTGAAGATCATTGCTTCATCGATTGCTGAAGGATTGAAACAGAAAAAGCCTGACCATATCATCAACATCGTGGCATGTGAAAATATGATTGGAGGCAGCTCTCATTTAAAAGAAGCCGTTTTCTCTCATCTAACAGAAGAGGAACAAGAAGCGTTATCAAAAACAGTTGGTTTTCCAAACGCTGCTGTGGACCGCATTGTGCCGATTCAGCACCATGAGGACATTTTAAAAGTATCAGTCGAGCCATTTTTCGAATGGGTCATTGATGAGACTGGCTTTATTGGGGACGTTCCTCAAATTGACGGAGCGACCTTTGTACAAGATTTGATGCCGTATATTGAGCGCAAGCTCTTTACTGTCAATACAGGACATGCACTAGCGGCTTATGTCGGGTATCAGCAAGGCGTTCAAACGATTAAAGAAGCCGTCGATACACCAGAGATTCGCCAGGTGGTTGAAGGTGCACTGCACGAAACGGGCAGTTATTTAATCGACACATATGGCTTTGAAAAAGAAGAACATGATGCGTATATTCAAAAAATCATCAAACGATTCGAAAATGCTTTTATCTCCGACGAAGTCACTCGCGTCGCACGCTCTCCTCTTAGAAAGCTAGGAGCAGATGACCGTTTAATCGGACCAGCGAAAAAGATCAAGCAGCCAGTGTACTTAATCAAAGGCATTGCTGCAGCTCTCGCTTATGACTTCGCCGAAGACGAAGAAGCGGTTCGTTTGCAGGCATTAAGAAAAGAAAAAGGCATTGAAGGTGTGCTGGAAGAAGTATGTGGCCTCACGCCAGCAGATGCTCTCTATCAAGCCATTCTTAAAGAAACAGATCGATAATTAGAAAATCCCTTTCCAACGAGTGAAAGGGATTTTTTGATGACTTTTTAATACTTTACCCCGTTTGTCGATATATGAAGTAAGGGGGAATTTGTATATGAAAAGGAAAATGTTTGCGTCAAGGAGTGTCTTTTTTCAATTAATGTCTGCCATTATCGTCATCACGATCTTAACCGGCGGACTTGTTGGGACAACGGGGTATTTATTAGCGAAACATGTCTTAATTGATGCGGGGAAAGCAGATTTAAAGCACATCGTCAGCGGAGCAATGGCTACACTTGAACAGTTGAATGATCGTGTAGAGAAAAAAGAACTGACGCTCGATCAGGCACAGGAACAAGCCCGCATTTACTTGAGCGGGCCAAAAAATGACAACGGGAAAGGGTACCAATTTCAAAAGTCAGATTTTATCTATAAAAATAAAGGCTATCTTGTCGCATATGGAGCAGATTATTCCTCTCAAGTCCATCCTGTCAATGACATTGGCGTCATTCCAGATAACACGACCAATCGTGAAAAAATGGTCGCTGGAGCCAAATCAGAAGGCGAGGATGCACACTATGTGACCTATTTAGATAAGGACGATGCCACTGGGGAAGAAAAGCAAAAGCTTGCCTATATGAGCCAGTTCACGCCCTGGAATTGGAGTATCGGCATCGCCGTCTTCCAGGATGAATTTTATAAAGAATTAGAGCAGATGAAGCTCTATATCATGCTCATTACAGCAGGTGTCGCTCTTCTCAGTCTTGGCGTCTTTTATTTAGCTGCTCGAGGAAAGGTCAGACTGCTCAAGCAAGTCACTGCTGCTTCAAAAGAAATTGCGGAGGGGAATCTTGAACGCACGAGTTTAAAAGAGACAACAGATGAAATTGGACAGCTGGCAAAAGGCTTTAATCATATGTCAGGAGAACTCCGGACACTTGTCAGCGGTCTACAGGAGACGAGCAGTCAACTCGTCGAATCAGCGACAGATTTATCAGCAATATCTGAAGAAACCTCAGCTAGCAGTGAAGAGATTGGCCGAGCGATTGGTGACATATCGACTGGAACACTTCATCAGGCATCGGACCTTGATGTAGCGAATCAACAAATGACCCAGTTCAATCAATCCATTGAGAACGTCAAAGAACAAAGTGACCAAATTAAACGAATCTCTGACCAATCGAATCAATCTTCGCAGCAGGGCCAGCAAATTGTTCAGCAATTAAAACAATCAAATGAACAATCCATTCAAGCGTCTCAAGGCATTAGAGCAGGCATTGAGCAATTAAGTACAAAAGTACAGGATATCTCTAAAATTACAGATACGATTGAAAGTATTTCAAATGAGACGAATTTACTTGCGCTGAATGCCAGCATAGAAGCAGCACGCGCAGGAGAGCACGGTAAGGGCTTCTCGGTTGTGGCGAGTGAAGTGCGGAATTTAGCAGAGCAGACAAAACAATCAGCAGTGCAAATTCAGCAAATGGTGCAAGGCATTAAAGAAGAAACGACGGCAACAGCCGACATGATGTCAAACACAATGGATCGTTTCGCTGAGTTAGATGACGCGGTACATGCAACAGAACATGAATTCAATGCCATCTCTACGTCGATTTCACAAACCATCGTTGAAACAGACGCAATGGCAAAAGAGCTGAATGCATTACTAGAGCAAAACGACCTCATCACAAAAGCCATGCAAGGCGCAGCCCATATTTCTCAGGAAAATGCCGCTGCGATCGAAGAGATCACCGCATCCACAGACGAACAAGTGACAGCCATCTCTAATGTGGCAAAAGCAGCAGAAAGGCTCAATGAACTAAGCATACGATTGAATCACGATATTGCGCGCTATCGTCTATAAACCATTTTGACTGAACGTCTCGTTTCAGGTACTATATAGTTAATCAAAACCTTGCTCACGCAATCAAAAGGGAGTGTTCCGGTCATGAAAAAGAAAATATTGATGTTCTTACCTTGTGGCTATGGATACTCCACTGCTGTTTTCTTTTAGGATAGATAGAAATTGGTGAAGTCTGTCTACATGAAGAGAAATCTAGCAGAAAAATCAAAGTGAGTGAGGGAAATCATATGGAAAAAATCACAAGAAAAAACCCAGAAAGTATGCCGAAGCCCGTTGGCAACTATAGTCATATCACAAGAGTACCAAAGGGCGCGGGATTATTTGTTACATCGGGTCAAGTCGGAACAGATATCGATGGACAGGTACCATCAAGTTTAAACGACCAGGTAACCAATACGTTTGAAAATATCAAAAAAATCCTTGAATCAGAAGGATTGAATGAAGAGCATGTCATCAAGGTCAATATATGGGCAACAGAAGAAATCGACTGGGATCATCTATATCCTCAGTGGGATACGATCTTCAAAACAGCTTACCCATCAATGACGGTTGCTTATGTATCAGCTTTAGGATGGCCGGAGCTGAAAATTGAAATTGAGCTATGGTGCGCCGATATATGATTAAAAAAAGAACAGTGCAAACTGTTCTTTTTTACTTGAACCGAAACCGCTTTGTCATCCATGCAGCGATCAACGTAAAGACGGTGTAGATGATGACCCAAATGAGAAAGGATTCATCCCCGCCAATGTATGTGTACATGAGAATGACGCTGGCTAACAGGACAATCAAAGTCGGCATCCAAACATTCTTCAAAAGCATTGTGCCAAAAATGCCAATCAGCACAGAAAGAATAGGGAAGCCAAATACAACGAATAAAATAAAAACAGCCATATGACGAACTCCTTTTAACAAGTGTTTACATTAAAAAATAAAAGATCGACACTGCCATGTGCGGAAGTGCAAAGATCATCATGAGAAAGGCCGTATCCAGACGCCACATGCGGTGTTCTTTCGTTTCAGAATGATAGGCGGCTCTTGTTTCATCTCCGCTTGTCCAAGCCCCCATTAGAAGCCCAGACATCATGATCCCGATAATAGAGATTCCACCACTGACCCATCCTATCCACTCATGGTGCTGCAAAATAATAGCGGCACTGCAAATCACAATCATTGAGCAAACACCGGCGATAAAGGCATGTTTTTTTCTCATACTGGTTCACTCCTTTAAACAGGATTAGGAGACGGCATCACATATTTCAATGAAATGACCATCAGGATCAGCGACATAAGCGACGGTTTGACCCCATGGTTTTTTTGCAGGTTCTTTGATGATCGAAACCCCTTTTTCCTTCATTGATGCAATGGTTTGTTCCACATCATCCACAACAAATCCAATCTCAAACGTTTGCGAGGATTGATTTGCTTCAGGGACAGGCAATCCAAGTGCATCTTTGACATCCTGACGCGAGTTAATCGATAATGTCACGTCCCCCGTGTCAAACTCAACATAGGATTCAACCTTAAGTTTCATAGGAAAGCCAAGTACATGTTGATAAAAATGAATACTCGCCTCAACATCGTTTACATATAGAATGGTATATTTCATTTTCATGTGAAAAACTCCTCTCTTCATATACGTGTCAAAACCGGAAAGGTTTCCCACTCAGTGTACCATATAGGATATAAAGCATGTTTTATTCCAAAAAAATCAATATATTTAGCTCGATAGTCTTGAAAAACAAAAAGTGGTGACATATGATAAAAATGTAAAAATAGAAAAAATAGGGGGATTCTACATGTTGAAAAAAATCATGGTGGCTGTCTTGTCCTTAGGTCTTTTACTAAGCGTTACACAAGTCGACACCCACACTGCAGATGCAAAAACAGTCAAGTCCTACAAAAACTGCAAAGCGCTGAACAAAGTCTATAAAGGCGGCGTAGCGAAAAGCAAAAACACGAAAAACAAAGGCGGCAAAACAAAGTACAAGCCGTATGTGTCAAAAGCACTTTACCAAAAAAATAAGCGACTTGACCGTGATAAAGACGGGATTGCATGTGAACGCTAAGCCAATGCGAAGAGACCTGTAACAAGGTCTTTTTTCTATGGGATCAAACTCGTCCCTTTGTGCCATCTCCCTCTTTATATTAAAATAAAGATAGTTACAAAAAATGATACAAAGAGGGGTACTCAATTTGTCCATTCAAGCTGATAAGAAAGACATCCGATTGATTGCCATTGATATGGATGGCACGCTGTTAAACAGTGAACACGTCATTCCAGAGGAAAATAAACAAGCCATTAAAGATGCTGAAGCAAAAGGGGTCCATGTGGTGATTAGCACAGGGCGGACGCTGATGACATGCCGAGAGCTGGTTGAGCCGCTCAAGCTGTCCTCTTACCTTGTGACAGCAAACGGAAGTGAAATCTGGGATTCAAACTTCCAGCTGATCGAACGAGATCTATTGCATCCTGATCATGTCCAAATGATGTGGGATCTAAAAAATAGGTACGAAACCGATTACTGGGCTTCCACTGTGGATAAGGTGTGGAGAGGTGAATTCCCAGAACGAATTCATGACCATGAATGGTTGAAATTTGGCTTTGATATTCATGATGATGACGTTCGTGAGGAAGTACTCAATACATTGAAAACAAACGAGCATCTAGAAATCACAAATTCAAGTCCAACCAATATCGAAGTCAACGCAGCTGGCATTAACAAAGCGGCAGCTCTTGCAAAGGTAGCAGAACGCATTGGTTGTACGATGGACAATGTCATGTCACTTGGCGACAGCCTAAATGATATGGCCATGATCCAAGAAGCCGGATTAGGCATTGCGATGGGAAATGCGCAAGAAGTGGTAAAAGAAGCCGCTGATTGGATTACAGCTCCTAACACAGAACACGGTGTAGCAAAAGCCATCCAGCATTGGGTGCTGTCTAAATAAAGAACATGATGAAAAAGCGAGAGGCGATATCCTCTCGCTTTTTTATGTCCTAGTTCTATTGTTATGTTTTCTGACAATGTCATGTGCAATCTATCCAAAATTGATATAATCAATACAAATTCGAATATTCGGACTTTATGTTCCGTTATTCGGAACAACAAGGAGGGATCCTATGTATCAAGTAGATATCAACTGTGATTTGGGAGAAAGCTTTGGTCAATATACTATCGGTTCGGATGAACAAATTTTAGAATATGTCACCTCAGCCAACATCGCTTGTGGTTTTCATGCAGGAGATCCAACAGTCATGAGAAAAACCGTCAGAATGGCACTGGATAAAGGGGTCCGAATTGGCGCGCATCCGGGTCTGCAAGATTTAGTCGGATTTGGCAGACGTCCAATGGCGATTTCAGCAGAGGAAGCCTATGATCTCGTCGTCTATCAAATTGGCGCTCTATCAGCCTTTCTCAAAGCAGAAGGCGGCACGATGCAGCATGTCAAGCCACACGGCGCCCTGTACAACATGGCAGCTAAAAATACTGAATTATCTGAATCGATTGCGAAGGCTGTGTATCATGTCGATCCAAGTCTTGTATTATACGGGCTTTCAGGCAGTGAACTTGCGATAGCAGGTGAGAGAATGGGTCTTCAAGTGGCGCATGAAGTATTTTCTGATCGGACCTATCAATCAGACGGGACGCTGACATCCCGCCGCGAACCACACGCACTCATTGAAGACGATGAACTGGCCGTTCAGCAAGTCGTTCGTATGGTGAGAGAAGGGAAGGTTCATACCGTTCAAGGGGAAGACATTTCGCTTAAAGCGGATACTGTCTGTATTCACGGAGACGGCATCCATGCGCTCCAATTTGCCAAAACTATTACATCAAAGCTAAAAGAAGCGAGCATTCATCTCAAAGCCTTTCAATAAAAATCGTCATCAAGGGGGAAACAGCATGAAAAAAGAGGAAGTCAAGCACACGAAGGCACCAAAGGGGAACCGGTCTATGCTGATGGGCGCAGCCTTTTTAATGGCGACGTCCGCCATCGGACCGGGATTTTTAACACAAACGACTGTCTTTACACAGCAGCTGGCGGCTAGCTTTGGGTTTGTCATTCTCATCTCTATTTTGTTAGATATTTTTGCGCAAACCAATGTATGGCGCATCATCGCTGTGTCAGAAAAACGAGGGCAGGATATTGCAAATATGGTTCTGCCGGGTCTCGGCTATGTCCTGGCCGTTTTGATTGTCATTGGGGGACTTGCCTTTAACATCGGAAATATCGCTGGTGCTGGTCTCGGTTTTCAGGTCATTTTCGGAGTCGATCCGCGAATCGGTGCAGGGGTCAGTGCTGCTATTGCTATTCTGATCTTTGTGATCAAAGAGGCTGGAAAAGCGATGGACCGTTTCACACAGATAGCGGGTTTTGTCATGATTGGTCTGATGCTGTATGTGGCGATTTCAACAGCACCGCCAGTTGGAGAAGCGGCAGTGAGAACATTTGTCCCAGAGAAAATTGATATTTTATCCATTGTGACACTTGTAGGCGGAACAGTAGGCGGCTATATCGTGTTCGCTGGCGGACACCGCTTGCTGGATGCAGGTATTAAGGGGAAGGAAGCATTGCCCCAAGTGACGAAAAGCTCTATTTTCGGTGTCCTCATTACGTCCATCATGCGTGTAGCACTCTTTCTTGCTACATTAGGAGTTGTCGCAAAAGGCTTGCAGATTGATCCATCTAACCCGCCTGCCTCTGTATTTCAACTAGCTTCAGGAAATATCGGATATAAAATGTTTGGCATTATTATGTGGGCTGCGGCAATTACGTCCGTCATTGGAGCAGCATATACATCAGTTTCCTTCTTTAAAACCTTCTCGCCAAAAATTGAGCAAAATCAACGTGGCATTATCATCGGCTTTATTGCCCTCTCGACCATTTGTTTTATTACGATCGGAAGACCTGTGAACATATTGATATTAGTTGGGGCAATCAATGCATTAATCTTACCGCTCGCGCTTGGCACCTTGCTGGTAGCGGCTTATAAGAAAGACATTGTCGGGGATTATCGACATCCATTCTTTTTGACAGTATCAGGCGCATTTGTAGTTGTCATCATGGCAATGATGGGCGGATATACCATCATCAATGAAATTCCAAAACTATGGAGCTGAATCGAATGAATATCTATCAAACATATGAGCCTTCACAGATCAGAGAGTTGATTCGTAAAAAAGAAATCACAGGGCCAACGGCAGGCCTAGCAGAGGGATATGCTCAAGCCAACTTAATGATCGTCAAAAAGGAACTTGCCTTTGATTTTCTGTTGTTTTGTCAGCGCAATCCGGCTGCATGCCCCTTGCTTGATGTGCTGGAGCCGGGTGATCCAGTGCCGAGACGATCTGCACCTCAAGCGGATATTCGTACGGACTTTCCTAAATACCGTGTTTACCGAAAAGGGATTCTTCAAGAAGAGGTGTCAGATATCTCTGCTTATTGGGAGGACGATATGGTTGCCTTTCTCATCGGCTGCAGTTTTACGTTTGAGCATGCGCTCATGCTGAATGATATCCCTGTTCGCCATATTGAAAACGGCCATAACGTTCCGATGTATCAAACGAATATCGCTTGTGAAAGGGCGGGGGCATTTCATGGCCCGATGGTCGTCAGCATGAGACCCATTCCGGCGCATCAGATCACAAGAAGTGTACAAGTGACGTCTAGGTTCCCGTCAGTTCATGGTGGCCCCATTCATATAGGTGACCCAGCGATGATCGGAATTGACAATGTGGATCAGCCGGACTTTGGAGAACCATCTGTGATCAAAGAAGGAGAGGTCCCGGTGTTTTGGGCATGTGGGGTGACGCCGCAAGCCATTGTCATGCATACAAAACCAGACATTGCGATTACCCATGCACCTGGGCATATGTTCATCACAGATCAACGAGATCAACAGCTTGGTGTGCTTTAGAAAGAGAGGGGTCCTCAAGTGGCATTTTCAGCAATAAAAAATTCTATCACCTTCCACCCGTTGGGAGATGCAGCGATTGTTATTCAAGCAGGAGCAGACATATGTGAAGAAATTCATGAGCGTGTTGTGCAGCTGTTTTCTTGTATTGAACAGCATCCATTTGCCGGATATGTGGAAGCTGTTCAAGCCTTTACAAACGTGACTGTTTTCTACGAGCCGTATACCGTTTATCAATCTGCCCATCTTCAACAACAAGATTTGTCCCCCTATGAATGGGTGAAAAGCTATATTGAAACACTCCTTGAAGAGAAATGGCAGGAGGGGGTTCAGGCTAAGCGCCGCACCATCGACATACCGGTCTGCTACGGGGGAGAGCTGGGTCCTGATTTAGAAGAAGTCGCCCGGATCAATCATTTAACACCAGAAGAAGTCGTGCGTATTCACACCGCAGGGACGTATCTTGTCTATATGATTGGATTTGCCCCAGGGTTTCCGTTTTTAGGCGGGCTGTCTGAAAAGATCACAGCCCCGCGCAGGGAAACACCGAGAATGTCCATTCCAAAAGGATCTGTCGGCATTGCAGGAAAGCAGACCGGCGTTTACCCCATTTCCACACCTGGCGGCTGGCAGCTCATTGGACAAACACCGCTGCCACTCTTTCGACCAGACGAGAAAGTCCCGAGTCTATTGAGAGCAGGGGACGAGGTCAGATTTGTCCAAATGTCTGAAAAGGAATTTTTCAGCATGAAGGAGGCAGAACGTTGAGTATTCATGTCATCAAGCCAGGAATGTTCACAACCATTCAAGATAAAGGGCGGAAAGGCTATCAAAAGTATGGCGTCTTAACGAGCGGCGGCATGGATGCGCTCTCGCTTAGAATTGCCAACATTCTCACAGGCAACGAGGAAAACGAAGCCGTACTGGAAATCACATTAATGGGGCCGGGTCCTGTGTTGACATGTCACAAGGATGCGCTTATTGCAGTGACTGGCGCTGATGTGGAGATCGACATCGATGGAGAGCCAGCCCCTTTATGGAAGCCGCTTTTTATTCGAGCAGGAAGCACGATCACCTTTGGACCTTGTAAAAGAGGCTGCCGCGCTTACTTTGCTGTGGCAGGCGGATTCGATGTAGAGCCGGTGATGGAGAGCAAAAGCACCTATGTGAGAGCAGGAATCGGTGGACTGAACGGACGTCCGCTTGAAAAAGGAGACGTCCTGTCCATTGGAAAGCCTTTAATCGTAGCGGATCGATTGTCTGATAGACTCAAAAGCAATCTGAAGCAGTCGGCGTACAGCGCACCCGATTGGACTGTAAGTCATACACATTTTTTGCTGCTGCGGAAATCGCCCGTGATTCGGGTGCTGCCAGGGAGACACCTTTCTTTTTTTCAAGAAACATCTCAACACACCTTTTTTGAACAGCCTTACCAGGTCACGCCTCAATCAGATCGCATGGGCTGCCGCTTGAAGGGGGAGCCGGTTCATTTAAAAGAAAAGCTTGAATTGATTTCAGAGGCGGTTGCCTTTGGTTCTATTCAAATTCCTCCTGACGGTCAGCCGATTATTCTGCTGGCAGATCGGCAAACAACAGGCGGATACCCGCGTATTGGAGAAGTTGCGACGGTCGATCTGCCGCTCATAGCACAAGCGATGCCCGGGGCGAATTTGTATTTTAAGCGAATCGACCATCAGGACGCAGAGCAGGCGCTATTTAAGCAAGAAGCAGAACTGAAGGAGCTTGCTGCTAGAATCAAGCTGGAAGCATTCGTTTAGAAAAGGGGATGGCCATGCAAAATACAAATAAAACCGTCGTGAAATCAATGGAGATTTTGCGGCTGTTTATCGCTCGTGACCAATTAACGTTAAATGAAATGATCGAGCTTTCCAGCATGCCGAAAACGTCTGTGCACCGCATGGCGAGCTCTTTAACCGATATGGGGTTATTAGAAAAGCAAGATTCAGGTGCTTATCGGTTAGGACTGATGTTTCTAGAATACGGTCAGCTTGTGGCGGATCGCCTTGATATTCGGAGAATTGCGAGACCATTTATGGAAGGCTTGCGGGATGAAGTGGGAGAAGCTGTACAGCTCATCGTTCGTGAAGGAGACGAAGCCATTTACGTGGATAAAATTGAAGGGACGCAGCCTGTTCGTCTCTACACCGCCGTCGGCAGGCGCTCTCCTTTATATGCGGGTGCTTGTGCGAGAAGTATTCTCTCCTTTTTGCCAGAGAACGAGAGACTCGCCTATATCGATTCGATTGAGCTAGGGAAAATCGGAATCGGAACCATTACAGATAAAGAGGTTCTTCGAAACATACTGGAAGAATCAAATGAGCGGGGCTATACGTTAAGTTATTCGGAGCTTGAAAACTATACAGCTGCGGTTGGAGCACCTATATTCAATCACCTTGGGGAAGTCGCAGCAGGAATTAGCATTGCTGGGTTTGAAGCAGGTTATCAAAAGGAACGTCTTCCATACTTAATTGAACAAGTCAAAAAAGCCGCGAGCGGTATCTCCAGAGAATTAGGCTTTCATCTAGATAAATAAAAAGCCAATGACCGTTAAGATCATTGGCTTTTCGCGTTCAGTTTATTAGAAAGTTTTACCTAAAGCTTTTGCACGTTCGATTGCATCTGCTTTAATTTGCTCTGCTTTCGCAGGTTCAGCATTGTGACCTTCAACGATAAGACCTTCGAAAGAAGGAATTCCGAAGAAGCTCGCAATTGTACCAAGGTAACGGTGGCCTGCTTCAAGTTCAGCAGCAGGACCTTCAGTGTAGTATCCGCCACGTGCTTGGATGTGTAGAGCTTTTTTGTCTGTTAATAATCCAACAGGACCTTGCTCCGTGTATTTAAATGTTTTACCAGCTACAGCAACAGAGTCGATGTATGCTTTAAGAACTGGTGGGAATGAGAAGTTCCAAAGTGGTGAAACAAATACATATTTGTCAGCAGAAACGAATTGATCGCTTAATTCGTTTAGGCGAGCAACCTTCGCTTGCTCTTCAGCTGAAAGTGTATCGAAACCAGCACCTGATTGCAGCTTGCCCCAGCCAGCGAATACATCTGCATCAATGTGAGGGATGTTTTCTTTGTACAAATCGATATGTACAACCTCGTCACTTGGGTTTGCTTCCTTATAAGATTCGATAAATGCTTTAGCAGTAGCCATACTGTAAGAAACTGTTTCATCATGCGGATGTGCAGTGATGTATAAAACTTTTGCCATGTTTATTCAATCCTTTCTGTTTCAGTGATTTTTTTAGCGTATCCCAAAGATACACTGAATATGTGGCATCTTTAATCATAGTGGAATGCTACGAAAAAGATGTAACAAGCACAGTTACATAAAAACTGATATTTTTATTGTAATCACAATGTAGTTTGAAGTCAAGGTATAAAGTCTCGAAATCAAGATAAAAAGTTTGTCAATTTTTCTGGAACGCATGCAGGTGCAAATTTCATGATCTCAACCTATTCTTATTGAACAAAAAATCAGTCGATCTCGCAAGTAAAGAGTTTGTAAAGACGTCTCATGAAAAAAAGATGAATGCCTCTAAGTCATCTGCTACAAGCATCTGTTCTTCGATTTCGTATATATAAGAGAAGGCAGGAGAGAGTGAGGGATAAGAGTGGGACGATCCTATGTTGCGATTGGAGATTCCTTAACAGTTGGAGTGGGGGCACGTTTATTTGGTGGAGGCTTCGCAGAGCGGTATCAGTGGATGCTTGAAAAAAAGACACGTGCGCCAGTTGAGCTGTCTGTATTTGCAAAGTCAGGGTTAACAACAGATCAGATTTTACAGCTGTTCAAACGATCTGATGTGAGGCGTGCTATTGCAGCAGCTGACATCATCACCATCACAGGCTGTGGGAATGACCTTGTTCAAGCGATTCAGCAGTATGAAAAGGGTGAAGATGAAAAGAAATTGCTGCAAGCGACGCTGCATTGCCAAGCGAATTTCAGCAAAATGATTCAAGAAATCGCTCAGATCAAAAGAGGGCAGAAGCAGCCCTATTGCGTGTATCTCATGAATTTATATAATCCTTTTCCGCAAATACCTATAGCCGGGCGGTGGCTTCAGCAATACAATCATCAGCTTCGCTCGCTTGCTGCAAATCCGCATGTAGAGGTTGTGGATGTGTACCGGGCGTTTGAAGGACATGAACATGAGTACTTATCGATTGATCAATTTCATCCGAACCATAAAGGATATGAAGCAATGGCAAAAGCATTGTTTCAACAATCCTGTAAACCGCTGTAATCCATTGGGATTGCAGTTTTTTTCATCCTTTTAAATGAAGGAGGGTTTCGATATGATAAAAGAAACGAAAGCGAAAGAGGTGTGCAGGCATGGAGGAAATCAGTGCATATTTTCAAGAAATGACAGGAACCGCTTATGAAGTGGGAAAACAGCAGGCTGTCTGGATGAAGAAAAAGCAATGGCTACAGACACAATATATTCGAACAGAACCGCTTGCAAAAGAGGCTGTGAAAGAAACGAAGCAGCTGATGCGCCCTTATCTTCCTCAGTTAGAAGAAGAGATTGCTGGATTTTGTGATGAACTGCAATTAGATGAGCGCTATTTGACCTTTTTCTATTCATCTCATCTACAGCCAGGCTGTTCCCACTGCGTGAGGCAGGGGAATATGGCGGCAGGTCAACAAACGGTCATGCTGCGTAACTATGATTTCTCCCCGATTTTTGATGATATGCGTCTTGTGACGACACATGTAAAAGGCTCGGCATATCATACAGGCTCGTCACTGCTCTTGTTTGGCAGATCTGATGGGATGAATGAGTATGGTCTTGCTGTGACTTTCTCTGCTTGCGGTCCGCCGGTTGGTAATGAACCCGGTTTAAAGCCCCCAGCAGTCGCCGGTTTGCAGGTGTATCATGTGATTCGCTCTGTTCTGGAATCCTGTCAAACGGTCGAGGAAGCCATTCGCTCTATCGAGGAAATGCCCGTTGCCTCAAATGTTCATATCATGCTTGCCGATCGAAAAGGAGAGGCAGCTGTGATTGAAATTATTGATGGTCAAAAAAGGGTGATAAGACCGGAGACAGGTTATATTGCCGCAACGAATCATCCGGTTGCTGATCAAACAGCAAAAGGGATGACCAAACATCATTCTGTTGTCAGATATGACATGCTAATAGAGGCTTTAAAAGAACAACAAACAAGTGATTCTCTTGTTAAGCTGTTTCAGACAGAATATCCTGATGGTCTGGCGGTGCACAATTATGAGGAGCTGTTTGGAACAATGCGAACCGTCATCTTTCGCCCGGAAGAAGGAACAATGGATTATTGCTTTGGCTCTCCAATATACAATCCGACGTATTCTTTAAAAGCTGGGGGTTCACTGCCTTTTCATGAACAAAAGGTTCAATTTCATCAAAAGGATTATGGACCGTCATTTTGGAGAAATGTATGATCCGACGTTGTATTTAATTTTGTCACAGCTGATGTGCCAAAGTCAGATCAACTTAAGATTGCATCTTTTGTTGAAAGCGTTTTATATTAGGGTACGACAATAGACCTATTTTTGCAGAAGGAGGCATTTCATGTACATAACGGCACGAGAACAGAAGATCATCAAATACATCATTCAGCAAAATCGTTATGTCACCATTCGTGAGATAGCCGATTCTGTTCAGGTGAGTACAAGAACGATTCATAGAGAACTAAAATCGATTAAACCCATATTAAAGAATTATGATCTTTCACTAGATAAACAGCCGGGGAAAGGCTTGAAGGCAGTCGGTGAACAGGAGGATAAACAGCGGCTTCTTGCTCATATGTCAAATGAGGATCAAATTGAATATAGCTCTGATGAACGGAAGCTCTTAATATTATGTGCGCTGCTTGAAGCAAAGGAACCGGTGAAATTATATACACTCGCTTCCGATTTGCATGTCACAAATGCGACCATCAGCTATGACTTAGATGAACTGACGGAGTGGATCGCGCCATACGGTTTGCAGCTGATCCGAAAACGCGGGTATGGCATTGAATTAAAAGGACCGGAGGAAGCAAAACGAAAGATTGTCGGCAACCTCATTGTCGACCGGCTTGATATTCAATTATTTTTAGAAACGATTGAAATGAATATCAAGCAACGAACGAAAGCGACGGAAAAAGTGTTTGGCGTTGTCAGCAGAGGGCAGCTGCTCAAGGTAGAAAGACTTCTCTTTCATTTGAAAAATCGACTGGCACTCTCTTTATCTGATAGTGCCTATATTGCGCTTGTCGTTCACTTAACCTATGCTATCGAACGGATTCAGCTTGGCGAAACCATTCGAATGGAAGAGCAAGAGCTGCTTGAACTAAAGCGCACAAAAGAATTTGAATCATCTCTGCGAATCGCAAGAGCGCTTGAACGCATGTTTAATGTCGAGATCCCTGAAGCAGAGGTCGGATATATGACCATCCATCTGCGCAGTGCAAATCGTAGCTTTCAGAAAGAATACCGTCTTGATGAAATCGAGCTGGATATCGCGATCAGAACGAAGAAGCTCATTGATTTTATTTCTAATAAAACCGGCTATCATTTAAATGAGAATGATTCATTGTATGAGGGACTCGTGTCTCATCTTGAACCTGCCATGAACCGTTTAAAGGAAAAGATGAGAATCTACAATCCACTTACACAACAAATTAAAAAGGACTACTTTTTGCTTTTCATGGCAATTGAAGAAGGAGTCGAGCGTTTCTTTCCAGAGATCGAATTTCCAGAGGATGAAATCGCCTTTATTGTGCTTCACTTTGGCTCAGTGCTTGAGATCAAAAAAGAAGAAACGAACATTCATGCATTGGTCGTGTGCTCAAGCGGGATCGGTTCCTCTAAAATGCTCGCATCTCGGTTAAAAAAAGAATTGCCAGAGATCGCCGAATTTGATCTGTCTTCCTTGATGGAGCTAAAAGAAATCGATGCATCAAGCTATGACATGATTGTCTCGACCGTTCCTATCCCATATGAGCATATCGATTACATCATGGTCAGTCCGCTCTTAAACGAGGATGATGCTATGCGTGTGAAGGCTCATATTAAACGAAAGATCCCTTATATGATTGAGAAAAAAAGGATGAAAGAAGCTGCCAAAGAATCGGTACAAGAATCCGTTAATATGATGGCGGTTGCAGAGCGGGTGACGAATTACATGTCTGTGATTCGCAGCATCTTGTCCCATTTCACCATCGACAATAGAAAGGCGATGCCGCAGCATGAGGCAACAATCAGTCAGCTGCTTCGTCAGCTTGAAGAGGAAGGATTTATCACACATGCGGATGAGGTAGCAAGTGGTTTACTAGAACGTGAACAGCAAGGTGGTTTAGGGATTCCTGGTACAGAATTTGCTCTTTTTCATTTAAAGCATCCGTTCATCAAGGAACCCATCTTTCATATTTATGATCTTGATCAGGCATACGAGGTCAAAAGCATGGACGGCGGGCAGCAGCAGATGTCACGAATGCTCATGATGCTGGCGCCGCTAGAGCTAGGCAAGGAAGGGTCAGAAATGTTTAGTCTGATCAGTTCATCCATCATTGAAAGTGAGGAAAGCATGACGCTTTATGGTCATGGGTTAAAGGAAGACATTGAACAGAAATTGCATCAGCTGTTCTATCAATTTGTCAAAGAGGCAAAGTGGTAAGAAAAAAGCCGAAAGCTTATTCGCTTCTCGGCTTTTTGGCTGTGACACAGACAGCAAGCGTTGGACGAATTTCCTCATACTCAACAGAAAAATGGTCAAACCCCGCAAACTGTAGATCATTCAATATGTTTTCACCCATCTCTTTTGTCCGGCTCGCATCAGCACCTTTTTCTCTTGGCTGCATCACAATGACGAGTTTTCCGCCGGGTTTCAACGTGTGATAAAGGTTGAGTAGGCCAGTCTTTGGATCATCCCAAATCGTAAAGTTGTTCACAGACAGCACTTTGTCATACTGCTCTCCCGGCAAACGTGTTTTCTCGATTTTTCCTACATACAGCCGGACTTGTTTGTCCATTGACCGTTTGTTTACGCGGGACTGTGCTTGCTCCTGCATGGTGGAGGAAGCATCTAGTCCATCTATATGGAGATCTTTATAATGCTTAAGCATATGCTTGATGCTGTAGCCGGGCCCATAGCCGATTTCTAAAATGTTTTCACCATCTGACAAATCTAAATGCTGGATCGCCCACTGATTCAATGCTTTATTTTCATTTGCCATAATGAAGCCTGCAATGCTTCCGAGCCAGCCTTTTGGTTTGCTAAAGGTTTTCGAAATGGTTGACAGCATGTGAGAACGCTCCTTTTTAATGATCATGTAACCGATTTTATCCATCTTGAAACATGCCGAATTTCAAAACGCATCAGTGCCGCACCGGGATGTTTGAGTGAAAAAGTGAGGTGGTAATGAAAGGATACATCAACAAATCAAGGAGGAGCTTACACATGGATTTACGTGAATATTTAACAAATGGCATTCCGCGCCAAACACAGGATCAGCAGCCAGGCAGTGAAAGGGAAATGAATCCTGCGCCGATCTTTGAGGATGAATCATATCAAGGGTCTGGCAAGCTCAAAGGGAAAGTCGCACTGATTACAGGCGGAGATAGTGGAATTGGACGTGCTGTATCTGTTGCCTATGCAAAAGAAGGGGCACACGTCGCCATTGTGTACTTAAATGAACATGAGGATGCAAAGGATACGCAAAAGCGCGTAGAACAGGAAGGCGTCAAATGTTTAACGATTGCAGGAGATGTCGGTGACGAAGCCTTTTGCGAGAAAGCGGTAGAAAAAACAGTTGAAGCCTTTGGGCAATTAGATATTTTAGTGAATAATGCGGCTGAACAGCATCCGAAAGAACGGATTCAGGATATATCTAGTGAACAGCTTCACCAAACCTTTAGAAACAACTTCTATTCCTATTTTTATTTTACGAAGAAAGCACTGGATTACTTAAAACCGGGAAGTACAATTATTAATACAACATCCATTAACCCATATCGAGGCAACAAAGTGCTGATTGATTATACGGCGACAAAAGGTGCCATCAATGGCTTTACGCGTTCTATGGCTCAGTCGCTTGTGAAGGATGGGATTCGGGTGAACGGTGTAGCGCCAGGTCCAATTTGGACGCCGCTCATTCCATCTACATTTGATGAGGATCGTGTGGAAAGCTTCGGGGCAGAAACCCCAATGGGAAGACCAGGACAGCCTGTAGAGCATGTCGGCTGCTATGTGCTGCTTGCTTCTGACGAATCGTCTTATATGACAGGACAAACACTTCACGTCAACGGCGGTTCCTTTATGAATACATGATCAATAGCGCACCGCCCACCTGATTGGGCGGTGTGTTTAGTATTTCTTGCGATTTTTCTGCACAGATGAGACAGACCATACGATAATGCCCACAACAACTGCCGCAATGACAAGTGAACTTAAATGGAACATCGTTTCATGATGCATGTTCAACTTCTCCCTTCATTGAGCCTGTTTTCTATAGCATCAGCCAGAAGATCTCTTTTTATGAAAAACACATTTCTTTGTTTAATGAATGGATTGTCGTGGAAACCTAAGAGTACGGATGAAATTTGAAGGAGTGAAACGATATGTCACAAGAAGAATTAAAACAAAAGGTACTCAATCTATTAGATGAACAAAAGGTCGGAACACTAGCGACCGTTGAACAGGATAAGCCGCATACCCGCTACATGACTTTTTTCCATGAGGGACTGACATTATATACACCAACGAGCAAAGAAACACATAAAGCAGAAGAAATTGAAAAAAAACCGAATGTCCATATTCTCATTGGTTATTCAGGTGAAGGATTCGGTGACACGTATGCAGAAATCGCAGGTACCGCCACATTAACCGATGATCCAGAACTGATCGACCGCCTTTGGTCTGAGGAGATGGAGAAATGGTTTAAAGGAAAAGATGATCCGAACCTAGTGATTCTGAAGATTGATCCAACATCTATTCGTTACATGAATGAAGGAAACCGTACTCCAGCTGAATTATCACTTTAACACTTGCGTAAGATGGGGGGATGTGTTATAGTTTTATATTAAGTGTTGAAATAAGCAAATAAATAAAGAAAGTAAACTTTCTTTTTTCTATGACATAATGAGAAGCAATAGAGCTTCTACTAGATAAGAACGAGACGCTGTCAAAGCGAACAAACTTATTCTTTTCCTTCTGCACCCGCCCCCTATAAAAGCGGAAGAGTGGAAAAAAGACGTTTTGATTTACAATTCACACTGGCACGGCTTCGGAGCCGTAAGGACGAATGAGAGGTAGGGCTTTCGTTGTCTTGTTATCCAGAACTTCCATGGCGTTTACTTTCAAACGTAGGTTCACTCGGAACACATATGACACACTGATATGATCGAATCTTAATTCATACACTCCTTAACGGAGATCACACATTGATTATTTATTTGCATGAAAAAAGCAAGAAAAAGGCTGCCATCTATTTGGCAGCCTTTTTCATTGAGTTCATTTCATGATCACTCACTTCGCCCTTTCTTCTGATACCGCCAAATCTTCTGAATAAAAAAGAACATCACCGCAAACAAAATAGAAAAAATGAACATGTCCAAGAGTGTCACGCCTCTATTTGGGTGCACAATGCCAAACCAAACCAATTGCAGAACAAAAGAGATAGCAAAATAACTGATGGATTCTTTCATGATTTTCCCCCTTTCACTTATTTTTTTGACCTTTTAGCCATAACAGCCAAATGAAGAAGGAACCGATGATACATGATAGTAAAGTGATGGGCGGCAAGGTATGCCAGCTAGTCAGCCCCTTTACAAAACACATATAAAAAAAGAAAATGGAAATGGATACGAGCACCCATTGCTTGAACCAACGGGGAACACGCAGCCAAGCCGCTAGAATGATCGATGATAGCTTACTCATTGTGATAACATCCTTTTTTCGAATCTGATTGGATTTTATCGCAAACTACCAAGTTTGTAAAATATGGAACTTAAAGGCTGGAATGGTATTCTTCTAGCATGAAACATTCTCGTTGCACTGACGTATAAGATAAAGGAACCTCATGAAAGGAAGCGATCAAGTGAAAAGAATACCAGTGATTTTCCTCAGATATATTGTCTTCTTTATTCCAGCGATCATTCTTAGTGTCTTGGTGTGGAACCATTACCAAGATGATTTGTCAGCAGGGAAAGTGACGGAATATGACGTCAAACGAATATTTACATTTGATGAAGGAAAACGAGTGGTGAGTGCTGTATCAAAAGACCAGCAGCTCCATTTTGAAATGTATGATCCTCAATCAGGAAAAAGAATCAGTGAATGGACGACAGCAAGCGATTCGTTTAATGAAATGCTGCCATCCATTCAAGGTAACAATCTCTTACTTGCTTTAAAAAATAAAGACGGGCAGCTGTTGATCGAGAAACTAACGCCAAGCGGAGAAAAGAAAGAGCTCGTTAAGCAAAATCTACAGATACCCTCGTTTTTAAAAACGAATACATATCAATGGAATGGACGGCTTGTGTTTACAGGAGAAATGGAAGGCGCCGCTGCAGTCCTTGGTGAGCTAAAGGATGGTCAGTTTCATGTGCACAATCTAAGCGAGCTAAAGCTGCCAGCAAGGCCAGTCTCTATGGATGTTGTCATGAATTCCTTTAGAGGACAGACGCCTATTCCTATATTTGAATTGACTTTGAAAAATGACCAGAAGGCATATGTCAGCGGAGTCTCAAACGATAAGAATCAGCTTGGGGTCTATGTCTCCAAAAACGCTGAACCGTTTAGCCTCATTGAAGATAAAGTGGAGCAGCAGCTGGAAAAAACGATCGGAACATCCCAAAACTTTGCAGTCGCTGTCGAATCTAACTATCCAAAAAGACCAAGGAAAGTGAATGCAGAGGGAAGGCTTGGGGAAGTCGTTCCAACACCAAAACCGATTTATCAAACCCTTATCTACCAGCTTAATGAGGAAGAAGTTCTTCTTGCAGGCTCTACAGCAAAGGACGAAGCAAAAGGCAAGCTGACTGGTTATATTTATAACCACCGCACGAATAAGACAACGTCCGTCAGCAAGCTTTTGCAGTCGTTTTTATATGAAACGTTACAAAGAGAAGGACTCTCTTTCAATAAAAATGTGAAAAGCGATTGGATCTATTATTCAATCGACAATCAATTAACGGGTGCATTTGAGACGAAGAGCAAAGAGCTAAAGGAATTTCCTTTGAAAAAAATGATCTCAATCGAAAACGCCAGTCCTGCTCACCAAACGTCTGTTGACACCTTTATGCAATATGTCATGAAAGGAGGACCGCTCATTCTCAACTGGGCGATATGGCTGTTTATTCCACTGCTGTTATTTGTGCTAGCCATCTTCCTGCCGCCAATTTTGAGACTGGTGAGAAAGAACAAGATGAAAGACAGTGTCACATTAGAAGCCAATATTGTATCTGTCAAAGAAACGGGTACCTACATCAACGAACAGCCGCTTGTCAAAATGCAGCTGCAATTTCAATACGATGGGGAAAATATCGAGAAGGCAGTTAAAACGGTTGTATCCTACACCCAAATACCGCAGCCGGGTCAGCGTATCGCCATTCTCTACAATCCGAAGAAGAAAAAGGCGATGCTCTTAAAAGAGGGGGACTTCTCACAGACAAGTGAGCCAAAGTTCATCAAAGGCGCTGTTTTAAGAAATATAGAATCATATGGAACCGTAGGACGAGGCACGGTCTTATCGCTTACATTTGAAGCAGATCAGAAAAGGTATACCATTCCGATGATTCAAGCCGCTGGTTTTGAATTTAGAACAGGAGAAAAAGCCGATCTCGTCGACATTAGCGGTCAGTTGAAAATGGCAGCCTATGGCCATGAAGTGCGGAATCGATCGGGGAAAGACGTGACATTAACAGGAACCATCCAGCGGGTGAAGCAATATCCAGTCACGATTCATGGTCAGAAGCCGATCATGCTAGATGTGACGGTTTCTAGCGGAGATCAGTCCATCACAAAAACGGTCAGTCAATTCATCCCTGATCATATGGAGGTCGCGCCAGGAACTCAAATCACGATGCAGACAAAACAAGAAGAGCTGGATAAAGAAATCAGTCTCATGCAAGAGAAACAAGGAAGTGCAAAAGTGACCCATGTCGCATTTGCTGGTGTCATCGGCAACCAGCCGCTAGCGATCATTCAGATTGAGCGAGATGGCATGATGTATGAAGTGAACCAGCCAATCGATCCAATCACCAGCGTACTGCCAGGTGATGAATTATGGGTGGCATATCACGAAATGACGCGTCAAGCAGCCATAGTGAAATATGCCTCGATTTAAAAAATACTTCAGTGTGTAGAAAAAGGGCTAAAACGAATTTCGTTTTAGCCCTTTTTGATTAAGCTTTTGTATCATACTGGCGGAGCACCTTATCATAGGCGAAGTTGCCGAAAGGAATGAACGCCGCAAAAAAACCAGCGATCGACCATTTCAAATGCCAGCGAACTTTAAAGGTCACATATGCCAAAATCAGCATATAGATGACAAACAATGCGCCATGAAGAGAGCCTACAATGGTGACTGCCATCGGAATATCCGCAAAATATTTCAGAGGCATGGCAATTAAAAGAAGGGTTAAAAGAGACATACCCTCAATAAAACCCGCCTTTCGAAGACGGCTAATACTTGTATGCATAAACAAATCCTCCTGTATAAAAGCTAGTTTCTCATCTTCTAATATAAACGAAAGATCGTCTGGACATGCTAAAATCTACGAAAAATTCAAAATATGTTCATGTAATGCTTAAAAAATGGGAAAAAGGAAAAATCACTTAATCCGTGTTTGTTTCAGAGAGTACTTGCTTTAAGTGCATCACATCATGTAACAAATGATTCGTCATTGCTTGGACGGCTTCTGTGGAGCGGCGCTCTTTCATTTCAGAATAAATGGCAGCATGCTCTGTTTGAATCGTCTCAGCACGCGCCCCGCCGCTAAAATGAAAGATGCGGCAAAAATGAATGAGTGCATTCACATGATTCAATTGTTTACATAAGCGGTGATTGTGACTCGCTAGAATGATTTTTTGATGAAAGGCTTCATGTAACTGGACGATGTCTTTAGATGGCAGCTGCTGTTTGATTGCTTCGTCTGCCTGCGTGAGGACATGCCCAATTTCCTCCAGCTCTCTTTGCGCGGCTTCCTTGCATGCAAGCTCAACAGCAAGCGTTTCTAGGGCGATCCGAATTTGATAAAGCTCCTCGACATCTTTTTCCGTTAACGTATAGACAGAGTAGCCCGACCGATGATCAGCGATCAAGAGCTCATCTTTTTCTAAAAGTCTCATTGCCTCTCTCACTGGTGATCGGCTTACACCAAATTGTTTGGCAAGCTGTGTCTCATTGATGCGTTCCCCCGGCTGAAACTGTCCATCAAATATCATTTGCTTCAGCTGTTCATAAAATTGCATATGGTATGGTGCTGGTTTTTCCATCTCGAATGAATTCATCCTGTCATTCCCTCATTTACACATCATCTTTTGTTTCATGTTATCCAAGTTTTTCCCTCTAGGCAAGCCTGCATCGGAAAAGTCAATATCGTACAATTCAAGAGAAAAAGGGTGTGCTACACTGATGATCAGTTCAGTGAAAGAGGGGATCGACATGAAAACACAAGAGGAACGAACGGTACATTTTGATCAGGACTTGCAAATAGAGGCGTATCGCTTTCATGGCATCATGCAAAAGTTCCCGAATCATTTTCATACATACTATGTGATTGGATTTATTGAGGATGGTCAAAGACGTTTGATCTGCCAAAATAAAGAATACATCATTGAAAAGGGAGACATTCTTCTTTTCAATCCATATGACAATCATGCATGCGAGCAGATTGATCACAGTACACTAGATTATCGTTGTTTAAATATTGAAGCAGATGTGATAGAGAAGATGTTTCAGCACAAGCCGCATTTTAAAGCTCCTGTGTTTTCACAAAGTGAACTGACAAAGCCGTTATATGATCTTCATCAAATGATGACAGAAGAAGCCCCAGCTTTGAATAAACAGGAAACGTTCTATTTCTTTATGAAGCAGCTGATTGAAGCCTACGCTGATACATCAGAGGAAAAAGCGTCAGTAGTACATGCCGCCGAACAAAAAGTCCAAGACGTACAGCAATATATTGAAACACACCTTACGGAAAATATATCGTTAGACGACTTAGGAGAGCTTGTATCCATGAATAAATACTCACTTCTGCGTGCTTTTACAAAGTACAGAGGGATCACGCCGTATCGTTATTTACAAACAGTGAGAGTGAATTATGCGAAGGAGCTTCTCGCCAAAGGAGTGAAGCCTGTAGATGCGGCAGTCTCCACCGGTTTTTCTGATCAAAGTCATTTGAGTCATTTCTTTTCAGAATTTATTGGGCTCACACCAGGGCAATATCAGCAAATTTTCACAAAGCAGGTAACAGCAGATGAAAAATAAACAGCTTCTTGGTCATCTGGCGGCCATGTTCACCATTTTTCTATGGGGATCAACCTTTATCTCAACCAAAATATTGTTAACGGCTTTTTCTCCAACAGAAATATTATTTTTCCGCTTTTTTATTGGATATCTCGCTCTGATGATGATCTATCCGGTCACTATGAAGGTGCAGCGTAAAAAGCATGAAGCGATGTTTGCGCTCGCAGGGTTATGTGGTGTGGTCTTATACTATTTTTTAGAAAATGTCGCACTCACCTATACGTTTGCTTCGAATGCAGGTGTCATCAGCTCAGTTGTACCATTCTTCTCATTTTTATTGGCTTATTTTTTATTGAAAGATGAGCCTTTGCATCGCCGGTTTTTCATAGGGTTTTTCATCGCGATGACAGGAATTGTACTGATTAGCTTTAATGGAATGACGACGTTCCAATTGAATCCAATCGGTGATGCGCTAGCATTAACGGCGACCATTGTCTGGGCCTTCTATTCTATTTTATCGAAAATCATCAACCAATATGGATACCATATCATTCAAGTGACGAGACGTGTCTTTTTTTACGGCTTACTCTGGATGCTTCCCCTGATCTGGCACTTTAAGATTCGTATAGACTGGGAGCGATTGACGAACCCGTCGTTTGCCTTTCACTTATTGTTTTTAGGCCTGTTCGCATCAGCTATTTGTTTTCTCACATGGAGTTTTTCAGTGAAAACGCTCGGTGTGGTGAAAGCGAGTGTGTATATTTATGGCGTTCCTATTATTACGATGGTCATTTCAATGATCGTTCTTCATGAGAGATTGACTTTCATGTCTGTACTTGGAACGGCACTGACCTTAGGCGGACTGCTGCTTTCAGATAAAAAAGGTACGAAGAGGAAGAAGGAGAAACCCTCGATGCTTTTGCAGGATAAACAGGCGCTTTGATCAAAAAAGTGCCTTTATCCATTGAAAGAACATGCACTCTCTAGTAAACTCAAACTTAAACGGTCGACGGTCGACCGAAAATAAAGGGGGAGAAATAAATGAAGCATGTTTCAATTGCGGCGATACCAGGTGACGGGGTTGGGAAGGAAGTTGTACCTGAAGCCATACGAGTATTGAAAGCGGTATCAGAAGTGCATGGCGGTCTGTCTTTTACCTTTCAGGATTTTCCGTGGAGCTGTGAATATTATTTAGAGCATGGCGAGATGATGCCAAAGGATGGATTACATCAATTGAAAGCCTTTGACAGCATTTTCTTAGGGGCTGTTGGAGATGCCAATTTAGTGCCGGATCACGTATCACTTTGGGGACTGCTTATTAAGATTAGGCGGGAATTTGAACAGGTGATAAACATCAGACCTGCAAAACAGCTTAGCGGCATTCGCTCACCGCTTGCTCAGCCAAAGGATTTCGATCTTCTAGTTGTCAGAGAAAACGGTGAAGGTGAATATAGTGAAATTGGAGGCCGTATGTATCAAGGGGAAGATCAGCTTGCTGTTCAAAATGCAGTGTTCTCAAGAAAAGGGACAGAGCGTGCGATGCGTTTTGCCTTTCAATTAGCAGAAAAAAGACGAAAGCATGTGACGAGTGCAACCAAATCGAATGGGATCGTTCATACCATGCCTTTTTGGGATGAAGTGTTTCAAGACGTAGCAAAGGATTATCCAGAGGTGACAGCAGACTCACAGCACATTGACGCGCTCTCAGCCTTCTTTGTAACAAGACCAGAAAAATTCGATGTGATTGTTGCCAGTAATTTGTTTGGTGATATTTTGACAGACCTTGGGGCAGCCATTATGGGAAGTATTGGCGTAGCGCCTGCCGCCAACATTAATGTAAATGGTAAATACCCATCCATGTTTGAGCCTGTACACGGATCAGCTCCAGACATTGCGGGAAAAGGAATCGCCAACCCAATCGGTCAAATCTGGACCGCTAAACTCATGCTTGATTATTTCGGGGAGGAAGAACTGGGCACACATCTGCTCGAAACCATCGAATCAGTCACAGCAGATGGCTTTTTAACGGCAGACATCGGCGGCGCCTATCAAACGCAAGAAGTCACAAACGAAATCATCACACGATTGAAGAAATAATCCGCCATTAGAACCGCATCTCCACGTCTGCTATAATAAAAGGATGGATAGAAGAAAGAGATGTGAAATCTAGTGTCAAAAACAGTTGTATTAGCAGAGAAACCTTCGGTCGGACGTGATCTTGCACGTGTACTGAAGTGTCATAAAAAAGGAAATGGCTTTTTAGAAGGAGATCAATACATTGTGACGTGGGCGCTTGGCCATTTGGTCACACTGGCTGATCCAGAAGGCTACGGAAAAGAATTTCAATCCTGGCGTTTAGAGGATTTACCAATCATTCCAGAACCGCTTAAGCTTGTGGTGATGAAAAAGACAGGAAAACAATTCCAAACAGTGAAAACGCAGCTTGCGAGGAAAGATGTCAAAGACATTGTCATCGCAACAGATGCTGGACGTGAAGGGGAGCTTGTCGCTCGATGGATTCTTGAAAAAGCGCATGTGAAAAAGCCTTTGAAACGATTATGGATCTCATCTGTCACGGACAAAGCCATTCAAGAAGGCTTCAAACGATTAAAAGACGGCAAAGAATACGATAACCTGTATCGCTCAGCCGTTGCACGTGCAGAGGCAGACTGGATTGTCGGCATCAACGCAACAAGAGCGCTGACAACGAAGTTCAATGCACAGCTTTCCTGCGGACGGGTGCAAACACCAACGATCGCCATGATCGCCAAACGAGAAGAAGACATTCAGCAATTTCAGCCGAAGCCGTTCTATGGATTGACTGCACAAGTAGATGGACTGACTTTGACATGGCAGGATGCCAAAACAAAGCAAAACCGGACATTCCAAGAGAGTGTGATCAAAGAACGCTTGACAGCCTGCGAAGGAAAACCAGCAGTGGTTGATGCGTTGAAAAAAACAGCGAAAAAAGCTTTCGCGCCGGGACTGTACGATCTGACTGAATTGCAGCGTGATGCACATAAACGCTATGGTTTTTCAGCCAAAGAAACATTATCTACGCTTCAGCGATTGTATGAGCAGCATAAGCTCGTAACATATCCACGTACAGATTCACGATTTATTTCAGCGGATATCGTTCCTACATTAAAAGATCGTTTAAAAGGAATGAACGTCAGACCGTACGCCCAGCATGTGAACCGGATTTTACAATCAGGTGTGAAAGCGCACAAAGGCTTCGTCAATGATGCCAAAGTGTCAGATCACCATGCGATTATTCCAACCGAGGAAGAGCTGTACCCAGGAGTATTAAGCGATAAAGAGCGTAAATTATATGACCTCATTGCCAAACGATTCCTTGCGGTACTCATGAATCCTTTCGAGTATGAGGAAACAACGGTCATCACCAAAATAGGCAGTGAAACGTTCACAGCAAAAGGGAAAACCGTGCAAGCAGCTGGCTGGAAAGCCGTGTACGATGACTCATATGAAGAAGAGGAATCAGCCGAGGCAGATCAACATTTGCCGCTGCTTTCAGAAGGACAGTCACTAGATGTACGACAGCTGAAAGAAACAAGAGGAGAAACGAAACCTCCTGCACGTTTTAATGAAGCGACCCTATTATCTGCTATGGAAAACCCAGCGGCATTTATGCAGAACGAGGAAAAGGACTTAGTGAAAACCCTTGGTGAAACAGGTGGACTAGGAACAGTAGCAACAAGAGCCGATATTATTGAAAAGCTGTTCAATAGCTTCTTAATCGAGAAAAAGGGCAAAGACATTTTCATCACATCGAAAGGGAAGCAGCTGCTCTCGTTAGTGCCTGAGGACTTAAAGTCTCCTGCATTAACAGCGGAATGGGAACAAAAGCTTTCTAAAATCGCCAAAGGGCAATTGAAAGCTTCTCAATTCATGAGTGAAATGAAGTCATATGCCAAACAAGCTGTATCTGAAATCAAACAGACGAACCAGACCTTTAAGCATGACAATGTCACTGGCACCCATTGTCCAGACTGCGGTAAACTCATGCTGAAAGTGAATGGAAAACATGGCACGATGCTCGTTTGCCAGGACCGAGAATGCGGCCATCGTAAAAATGTGGCGAAGAAAACAAACGCACGCTGCCCGAACTGTCATAAAAAGCTCGAGCTGCGCGGAGAAGGCGATGGCAAAATCTTTGCTTGTGTATGCGGCCATAGAGAAAAACTGTCTGTCTTCGAAAAACGCAAATCTCAATCCAATCAAAAGAAAGCCAGTAAGCACGATGTGTCTAAATATATGAAGAAACAAAAGAAAGTGGAAGAACCAATTAATAACGCACTAGCTGAACAATTAAAGAAGTTAAAATTAGATCAATAGTTCTATAAAAACCCGTGCGGAAATGCATGGGTTTTTCAGTATTGTTAAGTATATAGACATATTGTTTTTCTGAAAATGGGAATAAATATGCGAAAAGGCTCGTAATTTGGCATAAAATATTCATTTAAATTTAAACAAAAACGCTCTATAATAAATCGTTAGATGCTTAGAGAACGCGGAATTGAAAGGGGACACGAATGCATACACGCATATATCGTACAGCAATTGTTTTACTCATTGTCATTCTACTAGGCGGATGTACCTGGGAACAGCAGAAAGAATCAGCTGATCCAGTATCATCTCAGCCCGTTTTGCCTGGAGAATATTTTATCACTCACCACTTAATGACAGATCAAGGCTTAATTCGCACCTCTTTTGCAGAGCAGCACATCTACTTATCTGAATCACTTGGACTTTGGATGGATTATCTTGTTCGAAAAAAAGATCAAAATTCATTTGACCAACAATTTGATGTTCTGCAAGATCAATTTTTACTAGACCATCATCTTCTCAGCTGGCAAATTGAATCCGATCAAAAAAATAAGGCCAATGCTTTAGTCGATGATTTACGTGTAGTGACGGCACTTCAAAAGGCAAATCATTTGTGGAAGAAGTCAGCGTATCAAACGACAGCAAAAGAAATCGCTCAAGCGTTAAAAGAAAAAAACATGTTCAAAGGCATATTGTCCGATTATTATGATGCATCAACCAATCGAACTTCACATACAATCACACTCTCATATATAGACCCAAAAGCAATCAAAGAATTGGAATCCCTCCAAATATTCACGAAACAAATGACCAGTAACCAATTAGCCATTCTAAAACAAGCACCGAGAAAAAAAGGATTCTTTCCTAAATCCTATGACATAAAGAAAAAAACCTATTCATTCGATCAAGAAATCAATATGATCGATCAACTTTATACAGCTTTACATGCATATCATGCAAAGGTGAATACGTCCGAGATCATGAAATGGCTTAAAACGTCGTTTAAACAAGAAGGCAAACTGTACGGAAGATACAAACTGAGCACATTGAAGCCATCTGTCACATATGAATCGCCTTCGGTATATGCACTCGTCATTTTGTATGCTCTTAAACAAAACGAGCTGAAATTCGCAAAGACTGTCTATCACCGCATGAAAGAATTACAAACTCAAGATCCTCTCAAGCCTTACTACGGAGGATACATGAACGAAAAAGAGACACACTCATTTGATAACTTATTGCCTTTAATTGCAGAAAGGGAGCTTCTAAATGAATCGGTTGTTCAGTAACACGTATCGCTTGTACTATTCTCTGCTCCTCACGTTTGCAGGCCTTATTTTGTTTATGGGCTACCTTAACGTACAAGATGCGGAGAGCTTTATGATCATCGCACTGACATTTGTCGTGTTAGGCTGTGGTATTTTATTTGGTATCCTACCAGCATTAATTTTCACCTTACTGTTTTTGTTCTTTATAGGAAGCGTCATGTTCTTTACAGAGCTTGGTCATGAAAATTCCCTTTTTTCAAATCAAACATTGCAGGATGTAGTAATTTGGGGCGTAGCACTTCTTTTTTTCGCTATTTCAGCGGGAAGCTTGCATGAACGGATCAATACGCTGCGTCACACCATTGAACAACAAAAGCAGGCCATCAAACAATTTGTGGCGATTGACTCGACAACAGGATTTGACAATGCTGAGCGGATGAAGCTCGAATTATCCGAGGAAATGAAGCGGGCGGAACGGTACAAACAGCCATTTGTCTTTATCCTTCTTCATATGAATTACGCAGCGGAATTCAAATCGTTATATGGAGAAAAAGAAATGCAGCATCTATTTCAGCAATTAAGTCTCAAGATACGCGAAAGCGTAAGAGAAACCGATAAAAAATTTCGGTTATCTGAAGAACGAATGGGCTTGCTGCTAACCCATACACCAGAAGAAAATGTGTCAGTTGTCCTTGATAAGCTAAAGGATAAACTGCAAACGCATGTCCTATTAAACGGTCGTGAAGTGACCTTGACATTTCATGTCTGTCATTTAACAAGCAGCTCGGATTATCGTACGCCAGAGCAGTTTTTAGAAGAACTAGAAAAAGAGATGATGATGAATGAACTTTAATTCTTTGATGAAATGTTGTTTGATGATCACGCTTTTTTCGATTCTTTCGTTTAAACACATGGCTTCAGCCGATGCGCTCGTCACGCAGCCAAATACACTGATCGTTTATTCCACATCATCGGGGGAAGTGACTCCAGCCGTTCATATGCTGGATCTACTCGCCGGTCATTTTTCAAAACAGACGACGATTGTATCTGATGAACATTTGGCTGAAAAGAGGATGAATGAATTTCAGCAAGTCATTTATCTTGGAGAAATAAAGAGAACCCTGTCAAAACAAACCATTCGTGCGATGAACGAATCACAGCAATTCATCGCTATTGGATACAATGCGGAACAGCTTCGCCCATTCTCCAAGCTTACTTTTCACAAACAAGATCATATCAGTCAATTGAAACATACACATGATCAGACATACCGTCAGCTAGAGAGAAGGATCAATGTGTTAACGGTTCGAGGGACAGACTTGGAAAATGAATTTCTAGTGAAGAAACGTCAATCTGATCTGCCATTTGTGACTCAGACAAAAGAAGGTGCGGCATATATCGGTATCTTAGATGTCATGCAACACAACAAGCTTCTTGCAGAAGTGCTAGAAAAATACATGCCATCTTCTGTGCAAATGAAGACAAAATACTTAATGCTCGGGAACATCAGTCCAGCAAGTGACGAGAAGAAGCTACTAGAACTTGGACAATACGTATCCGCACAGCATATTCCTTATCAAATTGCAGTGACCCCTGTTTGGATAGATCGAGCAACAGGTGATGAAGTCACACTGAGCGACCGCCCGAAGCTCGTGAATGTGTTAAAACAATTGCAAGAAAATGGAGCGAGTATCATTCTTCATGGCTTTAGCCGTACGTATCGAACGGAGGAATCTGGTCAGGGATTTGAGTTCTGGGATGCAAAATATGATCAGCCCATCACGACAAATGATCCAAAAAATGCAGAGAAGAAACAAAGTAAAAGCCAATTCCCAAATGAAAAAGACTTTCATACGTATACCAAATTGAATCAGCAGCAAGAAGTCGCCTATACAGAAGAAAAACTGACAAAGGGCATTGAGCTTCTTGCTAGGCAAGGCTTATATCCTCTTGCGTTCGAGGTGCCTCATGATGCGATATCACAAAAAGGTTATGAAGTAATTTCAAAGCATGTATCCAGCCTATTTGGACAGGTGCAGTTATCAGACCGCACTTGGAAAACAGCCGGTGCATCGCCGCTCGTGACGTCTCCTGCCATGTTACACAGCATGACCTTATATCCTCAGCAGCAAGTTGAGCAAGTGTCTGACAAAGAAGGTTCAAATGTTTTAACTGAACAGACGATTCAATCCGTGCAGCATCTGCAATCAGCCGCAATCGGGCTGTCCTATGACGTGGAGTTAGGGATAGCAGGGTTACAGAATTTAATCACACAGATGGAGGCAATCCCTTCTAGCGAATGGCTGGATGTAAAGAAAACAAAACAGACGGTCCAAACTGCACATGTAAAAATCCAAACATCTGGGAATGGACATATTCAAGTAGAGGAATCCAACATCGCCGAAACAAAAACAGTCAAACGAAGTGGCATGGAAAATATGCTGAGAATTCTCACGGTCGTGGTCATGCTGTTTATTGCGGCATTTGCTTTATACACATTGTATTTAAGACTGACAATGAAAAAACGAATTTTTAAGGAGAGAAAATTAGGTGGCTGATGTCTTATTTTATCTTTCATTAATGCTCATTTGGATCATGCTTCTATACCACATGTTTCTCATGCAGGGCGGCTTTCAGCATTACCTCACCTATGAAAAAGTGCTGCCTAAATGGACAAAACAAGGGAAAGAGCTGCCGACCGTCAGTATCCTGATTCCTGCTCATAATGAAGAGGTCGTCATTCGGCAGACATTAAAAGCGATGGTTCAGCTATCTTATCCTAAACACCTCCTTGAAATCATTGTGATTAATGACAATTCTTCTGATCGCACAGGAGAGATTGTGCAATCATTCAGTGAGCAATATGATCATGTCCATATGATTGAAACGAAGCCGCCATTTGCAGGGAAGGGAAAATCCACTGCACTGAATGAAGGCTTGAAGGCTTCAACAGGAGAAGTGATTTGCGTATACGATGCAGATAACATGCCTGAACCAAAGGCTGTCTATCATTTGGTTCTTGGATTATTAAATGACCCAAAAGCAGGCGCTGTTGTCGGGAAATTCAGGGTGATCAATGCAACCAAAAATTTGCTGACCAAATTTATTAATATTGAGACCATCTGTTTCCAATGGATGGCGCAGGGCGGGAGATGGAAATGGTTTGGTATTGCAACAATACCAGGTACCAACTTCGCCATCCGCCGGCACATTTTAGAAGAGCTCGGCGGATGGGATGTCCAAGCTTTGGCCGAGGACACCGAATTAACGATCCGTGTGTATAACCTGGGATATGTGATTCGATTTTTTCCAGCTGCGATCACATGGGAACAAGAGCCTGAGACATGGAAGGTCTGGTGGCGGCAAAGAACGCGCTGGGCTAGAGGGAATCAATATGTTGTCCTTAAATTTTTAAGGCAGTTTATGAAGCTGAAACGAAAACGAATGGTTTTCGATTTGTTTTATTTCTTCTTTACGTATTTCTTATTTTTCTTCGGCGTTCTGCTCTCAAATGGCATCTTTATTGTAAACCTATTTGTTGATCTTCATTTATCTGTAGGGGCTGTCGCACTAATCCTTTGGGGATTAGCCTTCTTCCTCTTTCTAACAGAAGTGATGATTACATTAAGTATTGAGAAAACAGAGCTCACCAAACAAAATATTCTCATTGTGGTCCTCATGTACTTCACCTATTCTCAAGTATGGATTGCGCTTGTCGTGTACTCCTTATGTGTAGAGGTGAAGAGCCGATTATTGAAACAAGAAGTGAAATGGTACAAAACAGAGCGTTACGATCAACAACAAAAGAAAAGCGGGTGACAAATTGAAATCGGTCAAATGGATGTTTTTAATATTAGCGCTATCCCTTGCCATTCAGCCTTTTTTCATGGCAAGTCAAGCAATGGCGCAATCCAATCGAGTACAAGTGAAAGACGATTGGGTTCACTCATCAAAAGGAAATCAAACAGAAACGCAGCATCTATCAGAAGATGTGGTGACCTTGTATGGTCAAGAAGACCGCACTGAATTTTCCTATCAAATGGAGAAAGAAAAAGTAGAGTCTAGCGCTCTTACATTAAATATAGAGGCTTCACCATTACTAATATCGCCATCATCTTTCACAGTGATGATCGATGGAGAGATTGAAAAAACGATCCCTGTATCAGGGAAAAACCCAAAAAAATCGATTCAAATCAAATTGAACAAAACGCAACTGAAAAAAGGATCTCATCAAATTCAGCTCGCATTTTATGGTGTGTTAAAAGAAGGTGTGTGTATCAACCAAGAGACGCCTGCCAATTGGCTGAAAGTATATCCTGAAAGTGAGCTGGCGTTCAAAGGAGTTCAAACGAAAGACGTGACGTTAGACAGCTTCCCTTCACCATTTATTCCATCAGGTGATCAGGAAGAACAAACAGATATTGTGATTCCAAATAAACCAGAAGCGGCTGAATTAGAAGCGGCTATGAAAGTATATCGTACGCTGAAAAACAAAGACCGCCTAGCAGACCTCAAACTCGTTCAAGAAAAGGACGTCGAGCAAATTGCGCACCCAACTATTGCTGTTGGAGCAAAAGGAAGCTGGAATGGACGAATAAAATCGCTCGAGCAAGCGGCTGGAATTAAAACAGAAGGCGATCAACTTACGTTAGCGGTGAGAACCCTGACAGCAAAGAAAAAAGAACAGCCCATTTTATTTGTCACTGCTAAGCAGCCAAAGACAATTGCTGAAAAAATCAATGTCTTGACTCAGCCAGAACTGACAGGTCAGCTCACTGGAACCGACTTGCTGCTGCAAAAGGTGACAGCTAGTGCTTCTAAGCCATCTCATCATATTTCCTTAATAGATTTTGGCGCAGATGATGTCAAAGTTGGAACCAAAAAGACAGCATCTGATCATTACTATTATCCGAAAGCATTAATGGCTCAACAAAAATCAGGTGCAAAACTAAATCTATCATTTAAAAAATCAGATCCAGCGAACAAAGCAGAGCGTCTAACAGTGATGATCAATAACGAACCGCACGACGTACCGTTAACAAAACTAGGAAACAAAGATGAGAATGGGTTCTACCATGTGTCGATTCCAGTAGATTCACAAGTGCTTCAAAAGAACGAATATGTGGACTTACAGTTTGTCACAACAGGTTTTAAAAACATGGAATCCTGTAGACATACAGATGAAGAAGGCTGGATTTACATTGATAAGAACAGCTCTCTTCAAATACCAGAAGGAACAACTAGTGATACACCGGACTTAGCCGCATGGCCGCTTCCTTACACTTCAGAAACGGAGCAAGGAAACACATTGATCATTATGCCAGATCAAATCAATCAAGCCTCAATCAATCAAATGGCTATGCTGACCGAATCATTTAGTCAGCCGGAAGCTGCTCAATATCATTTAATTGAAGCATCGAATGTGACAAATGAACAATTGAAAAAGAACTCTCTCATTTTCATCGGAGGCATCCAAACATTCTCTCTTTTAAAAGAAAAAGCAGATGATCTCATCGTTCCAGCGAAAAAGGGTCAATATGATGTATCCTCATTTGGCATGATCAACGAAACAACAGCTCGTATTGTATGGACGCAGCCATCCGTATGGAATAAAGAACAAACCATGACCGTTTTTTCAGGAATGACGGCAGCTGACGCTGATATATCAAATGAAGTGATTCGATTCCTTCAAACAAATACTGAGACCGCAACAGTTGCAATAGAAAGCAAAAACAAAGATGTGTTCTCTAATCACCAAACAGTCAGCAATGCAAAAAATGATCTTAAAAAAGGTGAAAAGCAAGGCGTCGGTGATTCTTGGATTTACTTTGCATGTATCGCTGTACTGATCATTTTTGTCGTTGTGATGATTGTTTATTTCGTACGAAAAAACCGCAAAAAGACTGATTAATAAACGGTCAAAAGACCTCGAAAAAATCTCTTTACTTTGGTGTCAAACGGGAGTATGATCTCTTTTATAAAAGACCAATCGCTGAATCATTTCGATGAGCGGGGGAACCAATTTTGGTGGTATAAAACACCATGTGGGGTGAATCCTTTTAAGGTAGGGCAAAGTCTCATGCGCCCGAATCCGTCAGCTAACCTCGTAAGCGTTAAAGAGAGCAAAGACCAACCTGTGATCTAAACAATAGACACAGGGGCATTCTATTGCCTCTGTGTCTTTTTGGCGATCCATCTTTTGCAACTTAAATCGTTTGACACTAAAGGAGCGGGCATCACATGTACAGTTTGATGAAGCGTATTTTAATTGGTAAACCATTAAAATCACAGGCAGCAGGAGAACAAAAACTATCAAAAATCAAAGCGTTGGCATTATTGTCATCAGACGCATTATCATCAGTTGCATATGGTACAGAACAAATCTTAATTGTTCTTTCTGTCGTTAGTGCAGCAGCATTTTGGTATTCACTCCCGATTGCAGGTTGTGTATTAATTCTTTTAATGGCGTTAATTCTGTCTTACCGCCAGATCATTTATGCTTATCCAGAAGGCGGCGGGGCATATATCGTCTCTAGCAGAAACCTAGGTGAAAAACCGGGATTGATCGCTGGCGGATCATTGCTTGTAGACTATATTTTGACTGTAGCAGTGAGCATTTCAGCGGGGACCGATGCCGTCACATCGGCTTTTCCAACACTATATCCATATCATGTCTTGATCTCAATTGTATTGGTCATCGTAATTATGGTGCTCAACCTCCGTGGATTAACAGAATCGGCATCTATTCTGGCTTATCCTGTATACTTGTTTGTATTTTCACTCCTTATATTAATTGGAGTAGGCGGTTTCAAATTATTAACAGGCGGCGTACCGCCAGCACCTGAACATACAGCGGTAGGCACACACGTACAAGGCATTACATTATTTTTGTTATTAAAAGCTTTTTCATCTGGCTGTTCTGCTCTGACTGGAGTAGAAGCCATTTCAAATACGATTCCATCCTTTAAAAAACCAGCTGCACAAAACGCAGCGAGAACATTGTTGATGATGGGTGGATTGCTAGCTGTTTTATTTGTGGGAGTCACATTGCTTGCATTTGGTTTCGGCATCTCGCCAAAGCCAGAAGAAACGGTTGTATCACAAATTGCGTCAGACACTTTTGGACGTACGTTTTTCTATTACGTGATTCAGGCAGTCACAGCGCTAATTCTAATATTAGCGGCAAATACCGGCTTTTCAGCCTTTCCGTTATTGGCTGTCAATTTAGCAAAGGATAAATATATGCCGCGTATGTTTACTGTAAGAGGAGACCGGCTTGGTTACTCTAATGGCATTATCTTTCTAGGCGTAGCCTCTATGCTGCTCATCTGGTTGTTTGATGGGAAGACAGAACATCTCATCCCGCTATATGCTGTCGGTGTGTTTATTCCATTTACCCTGTCGCAGACCGGCATGTGTGTGAAGTGGATTCGTGAAAAACCGCAGGGCTGGAAAACGAAAATGCCAATCAATATCGTCGGAGCACTGATTTCTTTTACAGTTTTTATGATTCTCATTTTGACCAAGTTCCATCTCGTATGGCCAATATTTGTTTTCCTGCCTATTGTTTTATTTATCTTTCATTCCATTAAAAAGCATTATTTGTCTGTTGGAGAACAACTGCGTTTATTGAATGAAACAGAGCCAGTTGAGATTAAAGGAAATGTGGTCATCGTACCGATAGCAGGAGTCACACGTGTTGTTGAACAATCTGTTCAGTATGCAAAATCTTTATCAGAGCAAGTCATAGCGGTTCATGTATCCTTTGATAAAGAAAAGGATAAGAAAATTGAAGAAGATTGGAAAAAACTCAATAGCGGTGTACGGCTTGTGATGCTGCATTCGTCCTATCGAAGCCTCATTCACCCGCTAGATAAATTTCTTGAGACAGTTGAGACAAAAGCAAATGCCCATCAATATAAAGTGATGGTCCTCGTGCCACAATTTATACCGAAAAAAAGATGGCATACCATTTTGCATAATCAATCTGCCTTTTTATTAAGATTCCGCCTATTATGGAAGCGGGATATTGTGGTGGCAACCCTGCCCTATCATTTTAAAAAGTAGCAGAAGCAGGTTGAAACGTTTGATCAAAAGGATGCGGTGGTATGGAGTAAGAAAAAAGGAGTTTTTTCACATGCCGCAAAGAACCGCAGGAAAAGAAGTAACAGCGCTACTGGAAGAGTGGGGCGTGAAACATATTTATGGAATGCCCGGCGATAGTATAAACGAATTGATTGAAGAACTTAGGCATGAATCAAGCCAAATAAAATTTATCCAAACGAGACATGAAGAAGTGGCAGCACTATCAGCGGCGGCTGATGCCAAACTAACAGGTAAACTTGGTGTCTGCTTATCAATTGCTGGGCCGGGTGCTGTCCACTTATTAAATGGACTGTATGATGCAAAAGCAGATGGTGCACCAGTTTTAGCAATTGCAGGGCAGGTTGCTTCGGCCGAAGTAGGCAGAGACGCATTCCAAGAAATCAAATTGGAGCGAATGTTTGACGATGTCGCTGTCTTTAATCAGCAGGTACAGACAGCAGAGGCGCTGCCTGACTTATTGAATCAAGCCATCAAAGCAGCTTATACCCATAAAGGTGTGGCAGTTCTCACCGTATCGGATGACTTATTTTCTCAAAAAATAAAGCGTAAACCCGTCTATACATCTCCTCTTTATGTTGAGGGAGAAGTACGGGCAAAGAAAGATCAATTGCTAAAGGCAGCTCAGCTGATTAACAATGCGAAGAAGCCAGTCATCTTAGCAGGTAAAGGATTAAGACATGCAAAAGAAGAGCTTCTTTCATTTGCAGAAAAGGCAGCTGCTCCTATCGTCATCACGCTCCCTGCAAAAGGGGTTGTGCCAGACAGGCATCCATACTTTTTAGGTAACTTAGGTCAAATTGGAACGAAGCCGGCATATGAAGCGATGGAAGAATGTGATCTCTTAATTATGCTTGGCACCTCCTTTCCATATAGAGACTACTTACCAGAGGACACGCCAGCCATTCAACTAGATATTAAATCAGATCAAATCGGCAAAAGGTATCCGGTAGATGTGGGAATTGTGAGCGACAGCAAGAGTGGTTTGCATGAACTGACTTCCTACATTGAATATAAAGAGCAGCGTGGCTTTCTAGAAGCTTGTACAGAGCATATGATGAAGTGGCGAGAAGAAATGGATAAAGAAAAATCTGTTGCTACTTCACCGATTAAACCACAGCAAGTCATTGCTAGACTAGAAGAAGCAGTCGAGGACAATGCCATTCTTTCAGTTGATGTTGGTAATGTGACGGTATGGATGGCACGTCATTTTGAAATGAAACAGCAGGATTTCATTATCTCCAGCTGGCTTGCCACAATGGGCTGCGGTTTACCTGGTGCGATTTCAGCTAAATTGAATGAACCGAACCGACAAGCCATTGCCGTTTGTGGTGATGGAGGCTTCACAATGGTCATGCAAGACTTTGTGACAGCTGTAAAATATAAGCTGCCGATCGTTGTCGTAATCTTAAACAACAACAATTTAGGGATGATTGAATATGAACAACAGGTAAAAGGAAACATAAATTATGGTATAGAGCTGGAGGATATTGATTTTGCTAAGTTTGCAGAAGCGTGTGGCGGCAAAGGAATCTCCGTGTCATCACATGAAGAATTAGCTCCAGCCTTTGATACAGCTCTTCAATCCGATAAACCAGTCATTATTGATGTCGCTGTCGCCAATGAACCTCCGTTACCTGGGAAAATCACTTACACCCAAGCAGCAGGCTTCAGTAAATATTTATTGAAAAAATTCTTTGAAAAAGGTGAGCTGGATATCCCTCCACTCAAGAAAAGCCTCAAACGCTTTTTCTAAACACAAAGTAGTCGGTCTTCTGAAAAGAGGGCTGACTTTTTTTGTGATGATTAGGAAAAACATTTCAATTGTCACTTGCCTTCATCTATATTGAAATATTCGGAAATTATTTTTGTAACTTAAAGCCTATTTTTCCAATTCGCTGAGAAAGGTAAAATAGACTTTATGATCAATAATGGAGGGAGTGACTTCTTCTGGGCAAGATACTTGATGCAAAAGCACTAACAAGTGCCATGGATGCAAGGGCAAAACACTACCAGGAACTCCGTGAACAAATGGTAGATTTAAAAAAGGCACTTCAAGGCGTGGCTAACCTCGGTGATGATTTCACTGGAAAAGGTGCCGATAACATTAAAAGCTTTTATAAAGAACTGGCTGGAAATGTAGATATGTTTATCAGCTTCATTGATAAGCAAAAAGCCTTTCATGAAGGTGTTTCTGGGACACTTGATGATACGAGTTTTGGCGGCGAAACCTTTGTAGAAGAACACTTTTTAGACAACGCTGTACATATGGGCATCAAAAATGCCAAAAGCATTGTGAAGGATCAAAAAAAGGCGCTTAAAACGATTTTTCAAGACATCGACGACCTCATTTCTTTAGAAGTATTTGATAGTCAAACCTTTGATGAAAAAATTGCAGATGCGGAAGACGAGCGAAAAAAGACAGTGAAAGACCTAAGAGAGCTTGATCAAAATTTAAAAGATGAATATGCTTTGTCAGAAACGGAGCAGCAAGCTACAATGGCATTGTATACGGAAATGATGAATGCCACAAATGACGGAAAAGCCATTTCGCCTATGAATTTTGACAAGAAAGCGTATCAAAATAGTGAAATCTACAAGGCAAAAAGCGATATTGAGAAGCAAACTTCCGAATATCTCAACATTAAAAAAGAACAACAGGAAGCCCGCGAGATCGCAAAGGAACAAGAAGCACTCGCCAACCGTCCTTGGTATGAAAAAGCACTTGATTATGGCGGGAATATCGTCAATGAATTGACAGGTGTGAACGATGCAAAACGTGCCGCAACAGGTGTTGACCCGATCACAGGTGAAGAGCTCACCGCAGGACAGCGCGTCGCAGCAGGCGGTATGGCAGCAGCGGGTTATATCCCAATCGTCGGATGGGCAGGTCGTATTTTCAAAGGTGGTAAAGCCGTCTATAAAACAACTCAAGCCACATCAGCCGCAGTGAGAGCAGTTGACATTTACAAGACATCGCAAAAATCCTTTGACGCCTTAAAAACATCTCAAAAAGGCTTATATGGTCTTACCGCCACCAACGGCTTCAGCGAAGCGATTACAGGTAGAGACATGTTTGGAAATAAGGTCTCGAAAGAACAGCAGGAAGCGAGTATGAATGCGGCGCTGGGAATGCTTTTGCCGTTTGGGGCGAAGGGAATTAAAAGTAATTTAGATTCCATTAATAAGCCCAAATATATCCCGAAAGATAAAAATGGTAAAAATGCGAGTCTACCAAAAAACGAGAATGGGAAGTTAATCAATGGAACCGTCCATAAACCAGATTCACAGTTTCCTCATACGCAAATTGGTTATAGGAAAGGGCGTAAAGCGGGGTACATTCAAACCCTCGAATGGGGAAAAGATGGTACGCCGATACAAAGAACAGATTGGACGAATCATGGTAGAGGTGATCACACAAATCCCCACTCTCATCCTGCGGTTTTTAAGGATGGATCATGGAGTTTTAAAGAATAATTTGGAGGAGATTTGAATGGGTGTAAAAGAATCAGAGTTTCTATTAAAAATAAGAGGTATGGAATATTTTAATGATGAATTATCTTGCTTAGGCGATCAGCTTGCTGAGATTCTATTGTGTATAAAGGAATTTAAACAGGATTATCAATGGTATGTCTTTGATGTCTTTGGCTCGACTCATTCTTCTCTTTTCGAGCTATTTCCAACCCAAGATTTGAGTGTAATGTCAACAGACCAATTGATATATAGTGTAAGACAAGTTGTTCAATTTGAATCAGGTGTTTTTATAGGATTTCAAAAAGGTTTACAGATTGAATGGGATTTGAATTCAATGCCAGAAACAGAAGAAGATGAGGGCATTCAACACTCTTTAGCTGATATTGAAATTCGAGCATTCGATTTTTCTTATTTTGAAGTTTATGGTAACGATATAAAAATTGAGAAACATTTGGTTCATAATCTTAATAAGTGAGAGGATTTCGATACGTTGTTGAGTATAAATGTGTATCTTTACTGACAAACCACCACAAAAAAGGAGAAACAACCATGCTATGGATCCTCACACAAAACCAACAAACGCTGATTCATGTCCAAGAAGTCTCAGTAAGCGGCAAAAAAATTGAAGGGATGATCTTGGGGAGTACTTCCTGGGCAAAGATGCTCGGCAAGTATGACTCAAATGATCGCGCAGCCGAGATCCTTCAAGACATGATGAAGACGATTGAAGAACATCCAAATGCCACAATGACATACCGAATGCCTCTTCAATAAAAAGAAACCACCTTTCCATCGTGAAAAGGTGGTTTTTGTTTAGGATGGTGTTTTTCCAAAGGCTAAGAATAAGGGAATGCCTGTGCCAACAAGGGTGGTGGCAAATAGGAACATACCGCAAATAAATAGAAAATGGCTTGCTGAAAAGACGAGTGCCAGAATGAGAAAAACGATGCTGAGTCCTATCATGCTATAGGATGGGACAAAGCGGCGTTTGTAGGTGGCTTTCTTTGTTAGAAAGGAGAAGAAAATACCAAATAACAAAGGGACAATCCATAAGTAAAATAAAATAATAAGAGACATACATCATACCTCGATTTTTCCTTCTATTTTATCAGATGCCGATCACAACGGATACTACAAAGCTTCACTTTGTAAAATAATTCATGCAATCGACACAATTAAGTGGGCTGATTCATCGAATGCGTTTTTTGTTTTATATATTCAGGCTGTAAAAGGGCGTACACACAATGATCGGTAAAGCGATTGCCCAGCCATTCACATTGTCTTAAAATTCCCTCAAGCGAAAAGGATAATCGCTCTGGGATGCGTCTGCTTTTCTGGTTATCGACAGCAGCCCTAATCTCGATACGATGCAGCCCGCACTCTTCAAATAAATAGCGAATGACTGCTTGGCATGCTTTTGTCATGATGCCTTTTCCTTGATGGCCTTCTCCGAGCCAATAGCCGACTGAAACGGTTCTATTGATCCAATGAATTTGATGGGTGCCAATGATGCCGACAAGTTCTCCATGTGACCAAATGCCCGCTTGAAAACCGTTGTTCTGCATCGCTTGCTGCATCGCACCTTGGATAAACGCCATACTGTCTTCCTCTGTCTGTGTTGAATCCACCCAAAGCATCCATTCACGTAAATGCTCTCTCGACCGCTGGATGAGCAAATACAGACTTCTTGCGTCTCTTGGCTCAAGCAGCCGCATGGATATCTCTTGATCCTGATAAACAAACATGTACCCACATCCTCTCAGGGGAATTCTACCATAACCAAATGGAAAGAAAAAGACAGCTCAACACTGTCTTTTACATAAACGTATCTACAATTAAGAAGAGATTAAGTGCTACAACAAGAGCTGCTATCACCCAAGATATTCCTGTCACCCAGCGGGCATTCGTCAATTCACCCATAATTCGTTTTTTACTTGTAAATAAAATGAGCGGAATTAAAGCAAAGGCAATCCCAAACGATAAGACGACCTGACTCATCACAAGCGCAGAGGTCGGATTCACTCCAGATGCAATAATCGCAATAGGAGGAATGATGGTAATCAGCCGGCGAACATACAGCGGGATCCGGTATTGAATAAAGCCCTGCATAATGATATCGCCTGACAATGTACCGACAGAAGAGCTGGATAGTCCGGCTACAAGCAGACCTACACCAAATAAGATGGCTGATACAGGCCCTGCGAGTGTACCAAAATGCTGAAACGCAACATCCAAATCTTCAACAAAAAGACCATTTTTATAAAATAAAGCGGCTGCCACAATCAACATGCTGGCATTGATGGCCCCGGCGACGATCATTGCAATGAGGATATCTAAAAACTCAAAGCGGAAAATCTGCTTTTTCTCCTTTTCCGTTCTGCCGACGACTCTTCTTTGGGTTAAAGCTGAATGTAAGTAGATTGCGTGAGGCATGACAGTGGCACCTAAAATTCCAGCTGCAAGCAGCACGCTGTCTGCGCCATCAAATTTTGGAATGAACAGTCCGCCAGCGACACTTGCGATATCTGGTTTGGCGACAAAGGTTTGTACAGCGAAAGCGATCACGACAACGAACAACATGCCTGTGATACCTGCTTCTAATGCTCGATATCCTCGTCTTTGCAGCTCCAATATCGCAAATGAACCGATAGCCGCGATAATGGATGCTTCAAGCAGCGGGATTCGAAAGAGCAAGTATAAACCAAGTGCCGCCCCGATAAACTCAGCTAAATCCGTGGCAATAATGACGAGCTCTCCCTGAACCCATAAACCGATCGAAACGGGCTTTGGAAACTCTTCACGTGCGATTTCAGGTAAGTTTTTGCCTGTCGCAATTCCAAGCTTTGCGGATAAAGACTGGATGAGCAAAGCCATGAGATTTGATATGAGAATGACCCATAAAAGGAGATATCCATATTTGGAGCCAGCCGCAATGTTGGTGGCGAAATTTCCTGGATCAATATAAGCAATGGCTGCGATAAAAGCAGGACCGAGAAAAGGAAGGAGTCTTCTAAATCCCTTGACTTTTCCTTCAAGTGCACGCTCAGCTGCCTCTGACATGTGTGCCTGTGCCTCGATGTATTTGTTTGTCATATGTCATCACCTAGATTCTACAAAGTTTTGCTTGGGCACAAAATGTTTCCTTGATGCAATTTTTAATCATCATATGCCCATCTTCATGAAAAGTCAACTATCTGAACTAATAGGTTTGTTTATCATATGTAAGTGAAAAAAATAGATACCTTGTCAATCCAACACATAAAAAACACCGCCTTTATAGACGGTGTCCCTACTGCTTCCTCTGTTATTTGTTTTTTAAGATACCCTTGATCCCACACTACGGAAGATCAGGCTTAAGATGATGACAAAGATCGCTGCACCTAAGATTGCTGGAATGATCGCAAAGCCTGCCAAACTAGGACCCCACGTTCCAAGTAATCCATGACCAATCCAAGCACCTGCAAGTCCTGCAATCATTGAACCGATCCATCCTCCTGGTACACTACCTCCAGCGAGTGCACTGCCAATAAGGCCGATGACAATCGCCACAACTAATGAAATCAGAAATCCTAACATGTTGATCACTCCTCTTTTTGTTTGTGTATTAAGCAATAACCGTTTTGAAAAAGTTTCAAACCTTTCGAAACCGATTCAATGTTCTATACGTATGATGGAAAAGGATTGTGTATAATAACAAACAAATACTTCAGCAGCATCTAAGGAGGAAAAAGGCATGGAGGAAAGAGAGTGGCTAAAAGCACAATTAAAGCAGATTGAACAGTGGGAGAAAGATCAGCAAAAGGTATGGTTTTGGGAGAAACTCAGCCGCCTGCCATTTCAAATGCTGGACAAGCTGACGCCTGCCTTTATCCAGAAAAAAATCGGTGTGCTGCTAGATGAAATGGGGCATTACATTCAATCAGGCGGTGCCTATTTGACATCAGAAAAAGGCATCATCCATCAATTTCAAAAGAAATGTGCCGACGAATCGATTCAGCGTATAGAAGATATAGAAAAAGCTCCAATTGAAATCATGGATGCGATTAGTGAACATATGGGGAGAAATAGGACGAATCTCGCCACGGTACAAGGGGCGACAACGGGTGTCGGTGGTATGTTTACACTGGCTGCAGATATTCCTGCGGTACTTGGTCTCTCCCTTAAAACATTACAGGATATTGCCGTCACCTATGGCTATGATCCTAAAAACAAGGAAGAGCGGGTCTTCATCATAAAATGCTTACAGTTGACCTCTGCTGATGTGGTTGGGAAGAAATCGATATTAAAAGAACTCAGGAGCTATCATGCTTCCGAAGGGAAACACGAAAACATGTTCTCACAAATCCAAGGATGGCGTGAGGTAGTCTATAATTACCGAGATTCATTTGGCTGGAAGAAACTGTTTCAGCTTGTTCCCGTAGCAGGGATTTTATTTGGCGCAGTTTCCAACCGCTCACAACTAAAAAGTATTGCCGAAACAGGCATGATGCAATACCGAAAGCGAAGAATTGTCTCAAGATTAGAAGAGCTCACGCAGCAAGAACAGAGTGAATCTGGTGCATAAAAAATCCCTTTGTCTTCTTTTCAGCGTGATAGAAAACCTTTGAAGTCAAGGAAGGACGAGTACTGGCGCGGAGCGAATTTGACATTCGTGAGCACCAGCACGCAGGACTGACACCGAATGCAAAGGTTTGCCTACACGCTGAAATCCCTTACTCTAAGGGATTTTTTATTTGGTCTTTTCCTCTTCTTGAAAAGCATGGATCGGAGAATGTTCATAACGCGCACGCAGTTCACGAATCTGTTTGATTAGGGTAGAACCAATGGTTTTTTCGGCTTCCTCATACAAAGGATCGAGGGCTTTCATCCATTTTTGTCTTTCTGCTGGCGTCAATTCATGAATGGCAATCTGCGATTCCCGTTTAATGTCCTCCAGCTGATCTTTGTTCATCTGTTCTGCATGTTTTTCATTCCAAGCTGTTGTTTCTTCCATCGCTTCAAGTAAAATTCGTTTCGTTTCAGGTGTCTGGCGATCAAAGAAGGATTGATCTGTTAAGACCACATAGCCTAAATACCCGTGATTACTGATCGTCATATAGTCTTGTATATGATAGAATTTTTTTGAATAAATATTTGAAATGGTATTTTCTTCACCATCTACTTTTTTTGTTTCTAATAGCTGAAACGTCGAATTAAACGATTCCTGATAGGGCTTTGCGCCAAGAAGTTTGAATTGTTTTTCAATCATGTCGCTTTGCATAATGCGGAGAGATTGGTTTTTTAAATCACTAGGCTGTTTGATTGGACCTTTATTAGAGGTGATTTGCTTAAAGCCATTTGTCCAATACGCCATTCCCTTTAGCCCGTCTTTTTGCAGGGTGCCAAACAATCTTTGTCCAATTGCACCGTGCAAGCCTTCCTGAACCGCATCATAATTAGAAAAAGCAAAAGGAAGGTCAAGTGCCAGCCACTCAGAGGATAGCATGCCGAGCTTCGAGGTAGATGGTGCGATAAATTGAACTTGATTCTCTTTGAGTGCATTAATTTCTTCTATATCAGAATAAAGACTTCCGTTGGAGAAAATTTGAATGGTGATCTTCCCATCGGATTTTTCGTGCACAAGCTCAGCAAATTTCTTTGCGGCAAGTCCTTTTGGTGTATTATCTGCCACGACATGGCTAAATTTGAACACAAGCTGATCCTTCAGCCCTGTCTGTTCATCGTCAAAGGTCGTCGCTGCTTTTGGCATCATATGATAGAAACCAAAGTATAAAGCGGTTACAAAACCGATCAAGAGCAATAGTGTATAGGCGAGTAAATTCTTCATGCGTCCGATCCCCCTTATGTCAAGCATACTTGACCGAGGAAGAATTCGTAAAGATACAGGTGAAAAAAATGATGAGAAATCGATTGAAATTACAACAATTATCTATTAGATGGAAGCTCACCATCCTCACATATTTCGTTGTCATTTTCGCCCTTTTAATCGGAGGAATTGTCCTTGTTGGGGGAATCCAGCAAACAGAGGAACGAGAGCTTCGAAAAAGGCTCATGAACACAGCGAGAACAGTTGCGGAGATGAATGAGGTAAAGCAGGCGTTAGCTGATCAAACAAAGAAACGTGACCGATTACAGCATGCCATCGAAGAGATTCGGATTATTCAAGACGCTGACTACATTGTCGTCATGGATATGGAGCATGTGAGATTAACGCATCCAGTGAAAGCAAGGATTGGCCAGCGTTCGGAGGGGACAGATGAAGAGCCTGCTTTTGCCGAGCATATTTATTTCTCAGAAGCAGAGGGAGAGCTTGGGACCGCCATCAGAGCCTTTTATCCAGTGAAGGATGATCAATTTAATCAAACAGGGGTCGTCCTTGTAGGGAGAACGCTGCCAAGTATGATCGATATATTAGGAGAAATGAAGCGGGATATCCTCATGATCCTTTTGCTGACGCTCAGCTTTGGGCTTGTAGGTTCATTTTTACTCGCTCGTCATATTAAACAGCAAATGTTTAAGCTGGAGCCGCATGAGATTGTCAGAATGCTAGAGGAGCGCACCGCAACCTTTCACTCTATTAATGAAGGGGTCATCGCCATTGATAATCAGCACATGATCACCATTTTTAATGAAAAGGCGAAGCAAATCTTTGGCGTGACAGGGGATGTCGTAGGCCGGAATATTTGGGAGGTGCTGTCTGACACAAGACTTCCAGAGATCATTGATCGCGCAGAACCCGTCTACAATGAAGAAATTCATATGAGCGGAAAGCGGATTATGAGCAGCCGGATTCCGATTGTCATGAAAAAGAAAATTATTGGAGCGGTCGCCATTTTTCAGGACCGGACAGAAGCGGCAAAATTAGCAGAGGAGCTAACCGGGGTTAAGAACTTTGTAGACGGTCTGCGGGTGCAAAATCATGAGCATATGAATAAGCTTCATACGATTGCCGGGCTGATTCAGCTTGGTAAACCCGATCAGGCGCTCGATTTAGCCTTTCAAACGACGGAAGAACAGGAACATGTGCTGGACTTTCTTCACCGCGTCATACAGCATGATGCCGTTGCGGGATTATTGATGAGCAAAATCAGAAGGGGCAAGGAGCTAGGCATAAAGGTCGAAGTAGACGAACATAGCTGTCTGCGTGATTTCCCTGAGCGTCTAGATCAGCATGATATGACGAAGCTGCTTGGCAACCTGATCGAGAATGCTTTTGCCTCTTATGATACTGTAGAAAGAGACACAAAACGCATTTCGATTAGTATTGATCAAACCGAGGATGTCCTCGCGATTTTAATTGAAGACAATGGCTCCGGGATTGAAGAGGAAATGATTCCTTATATTTTCGATAAAGGCTTCACACACGGCAAAGAAGGCGGAACAGGCTATGGCCTGTATATTGTAAAAACGATTATCGACAAAGGGATGGGAAATGTAGAAGTCACATCAAGCATCGGCATTGGTACCACCTTCTCAATCGAATTCCCAATGATCATAGAGGAGAGAGACAGATGACTCAGATTAAGGTGCTATTAATTGAAGATGATCCGATGGTGCAAGAAGTGAATAAAGAGTTCATTAAGAGTGTTCCTGGCTTTCAAGTGGCGGCAGTCGCAGGTAATGGGGAGCAGGGCATCCAACTCATCAAAGAAATTCATCCAGACCTTGTAGTCCTCGATGTATATATGCCAAAAAAAGATGGCGTAAAGACGCTTCAAGACATTAGAAAGCAAAAGATACAGGTGGACGTGATCGTTATTTCTGCGGCAAAGGACAAAGAGACCATTGGCATCATGCTTCAAAATGGTGCACGAGATTATATCATCAAGCCGTTTAAGTTCGAACGTATGAAAGAATCACTTGAAAGCTATAAAGCGTTTAAATCTAAAATTCGTACAGCAGCAGAATTTTCTCAGGAGATGCTGGATGATATCATACGAAAGCCTGCTGTTAAACAGGAAGATACTTGGCTCCCTAAGGGGCTGAATGTGCATACGATGAATGAAATTAAAGCCTATATGGGCATGCAGGAAGGTCCGCAGTCTGCAGAGGAAGTTGCCAATGCACTCGGCATTGCACGTGTCACGGCACGCCGGTATTTAGACTTCTTAGTGAAAGAAGGCGAGCTGAAATTAGATATGCAATATGGCGGGGTAGGCCGGCCTGTCAATAAATATATCGTACATTCTGACTAAGAGACCAAAAAGACCAAAATGTACGATATGTTCATAAGCTTCACAGCCTTTGATGAAATCGCTATCATTTAGCTACAGATAACAGTTAAGCGTTTACATCAAAGGGTGAGGGAGTTGATTTTTTATGAAGAGGCTTTTGAAGAACCTGACATTTCAGGTGATTGCAGCTGTCATTATCGGGATCATTGTCGGGATGGTTTGGCCAAACGTCGGAAAAGAAATGAAGCCGCTTGGTGACACCTTTATCAATGCCGTTAAAATGGTCATCGCACCAATTATTTTCTTAACCATTGTTCTTGGTATTGCCAAGATGGGGGATATGAAAAAGGTTGGAAAAGTTGGGGGAAAAGCATTTATTTATTTTGAAGTCGTCACGACGCTTGCTTTGGTCATCGGTCTTTTTGTCGTCAATATCATGAAGCCAGGTGCAGGTCTGGACTATAGCAAGCTTGAAAAAGGGGATGTTTCACAGTATACCCAAAACGGGGGACAGGGTATCGACTGGATGGAATTTGTCACACACATTGTGCCATCTAACATGGTAGATGCTTTTGCAAAGGGTGATATTTTACAGGTCTTATTCTTCTCTATTTTATTCGGTGTTGCGCTTGCTGCACTTGGCGAGAAGGGGAAAGGAATCATTGAGTGGCTTGATAAGCTGTCACTTGTTTTCTTTAAAATCATTGGATATATCATGCGTGCTGCGCCGCTTGGTGCATTTGGGGCAATGGCCTATACAATCGGTCACTTTGGTTTGGCATCGATTAAACCGCTCGCAAGTCTGATGCTCTCCGTTTATTTGACTATGTTCCTGTTCATCTTCGTTGTGCTGAATATCATTTGTAAAATGTATGGCTTCAGCCTGTTTGGTTACCTGCGATTTATCAAGGATGAAATTTTAATTGTTCTTGGCACAAGCTCATCAGAATCCGTGCTGCCAAGAATGATGGATAAAATGGAACGCTACGGGTGCTCTAAGTCTGTTGTGGGTCTTGTCATCCCAACAGGGTATTCCTTTAACTTAGATGGAACCTCGATCTACTTATCGATGGCTGTGGTCTTCTTAGCGCAAGTGTTTGGTGTAGACTTGTCTATCGGCCAGCAGATCACCATTATCCTTGTTCTAATGCTCACATCAAAGGGAGCGGCTGGGGTGACAGGAAGCGGATTTATCGTGCTGGCTTCTACACTCGCTGCACTACAGGTCATTCCGCTAGAGGGGCTTGCACTTCTGCTTGGAGTAGATCGATTCATGAGCGAAGGAAGAGCCATCACAAACCTCATTGGAAATGGAATCGCGACAATTGTTGTGGCGAAAAGTGAAGGTGAATTTGACGAAGCGAAGAGCAAAACAGCCCTTCAAGAAATGCGCAATATGAAGCAAGCTGTATAGTATAAAAACAACCAAAAACCGAAACCTTATGTCTACATGGGGTTCGGTTTTTTCTTGTGTTGAAAAGAAAAAACATGAAAGCTTGATAAATTTAGGTCGAATCGTAAGACCTCAATGACCTTTTGTTATATAATTTACAGAAAGATCCGATATAATGTATATCAGATCCAATGAAAAATAGACTTTAGTCCTGGCAGGTGTATAACGAAATGGCAGCATTTTTAAAATTGTTCGAAAAACCCGGTGTTAAGCGGTTTTCTGTATTTGTAGTATTAGCCACAGCCTTATATTTATTAAGAGGAATGATGAATTTAATTCTCTTGACCTTCATATTCACCTTTTTGATGAATCGGTTAGAAGAGGTCATTAGAGGCTTTTTAAGTCGCTTCCTGAAAATAGGGCAGAAATCGGTTATTACCATTTTGTATATTCTTTTGGCTGGTGGATTGACGGTTGGCGGATTCGTGTTTGTGCCAATCATCGCCAAACAGGTGGAGCAGCTATTTCATTTAGGAAAGAAAATTGCAGATCATCCACAAGATTTACCCTTCATTGATGTCATCACGAACGTATTCGGAGATTTTAAAATATCAGCTTACTTTGAGAAAGGGTTTAATTTCCTCTATACATACTTAACTGATTTCAGTACGTTCAGTATCCAGGTCATTATGTCCTTAATATTAAGCATGTTCTTCCTGTTCGAAAAGGAACGCCTCATTCAATTCATGAACAAGTTCAAAACGAGTAAAATCTCTGTGTTCTATAACGAAATCGCCTTCTTTGGACGTAAATTTTCCAGAACGTTCGGAAAGGTACTCGAAGCACAGTTTATTATTGCAACTGTTAACTGTGTTTTAACAACCATTGCGCTAGGTATTATGGGATTCCCGCAATTATTTGGATTAGCGGTCATGGTCTTTTTGCTAGGCTTAATCCCTGTGGCAGGTGTGGTTATCTCACTTATTCCACTCAGCATCATTGCGTATACGCTTGGAGGCGGCATGTATGTCCTGTATATCGTGCTTGTGATCGTCATCATCCATGCCATTGAAGCCTATTTCCTAAACCCGAAGCTCATGTCAGCAAAAACAGAACTCCCTATCTTCTTCACATTTGTTGTGCTGATCTTCTCTGAACACTACATCGGCATTTGGGGACTGATTATTGGTATCCCGATCTTTGTGTTCATTTTAGATATTTTGGAGGTCACGAATAAGGAAGAAAGTAATTAAAAAGTTCATATGAACCTGTTTACAATTTTCCGAAAATAAGGTATAAATAGTATGAAAATATCATAATAACCACACGCTTAATCCTTCTAAAGGAATGGGGGACCCATGTTTTTGGGGTGAATTTTTCTCTGTGGAGAAAAAAGGACATCTCTTCGTCCTAACCCGTCAGCTAACCTCATCGGCGTGAAGAGAGTAAACGGTGGTATATGTAAGGAACGCAGACCCACGAGAAAACTCTCTCGTGGGTCTTTTTGACGAGGAAGGGGAGATTTTATTGAAGCTAGCGACGAAAATTATTATTGCCTTGTTTGTAGGTGCAATCACAGGACTATTGCTTAACATTTTTGCTCCAAATGTATTCAAAGTGTTAGACCCTTATCTATTTACGCCTCTAGGTCAAATCTTCTTAAACCTGATTAAAATGTTAGTGGTGCCGATCGTATTCTTTTCCATCACACTAGGTGTAGCAGGTCTAGGTGATCCGAAAAAGCTTGGCAGAATCGGCGTAAAAACCATTACTTATTTCCTGCTTACTACTACTTTTGCCATCATCATTGGCATTTCATTAGCCTTATTAATCAAGCCGGGAGCATTCGGTCATTTTGATACGAAAGCAGCTGATTATTCCGCAGAGGAAGCCCCATCAATGGCAGAAACACTACTCAACATCATCCCAACCAATCCAGTCCAATCTTTAGTTGAAGGAAACATGCTTCAAATCATCGTCTTTTGTGTATTTTTAGGTCTTGGCATTGCCATGCTTGGGAAGAAGACGGAAGGTTTGCTAAAGCTGTTTGAACAAGGAAATGAATTAATGATGTACCTTGTCGGCATAGTGATGAAGTTCGCACCGTACGGAACATTCGGTTTGATCGCAACTGCCATTGGCAGTCAGGGATTTGATGCGATGAAAGCGATGGGCCTTTATTTCTCGGTCGTGTTAGTTGCGCTCGTGCTGCATTTCTTCCTAACTTATGGGTCAACTGTCGCCATTTTAGCGAAGCGAAATCCGATGGCATTTTTCAAAGGATTTTCTCCAGCAATGGTTGTCGCATTTAGTACGTCAAGTAGTAACGCAGTCCTCCCAGTCTCGATGGAAACAGCCCAGAAACGTTTGAAGGTGCCGGAGCCGATTTCAAGCTTTGTACAGCCGCTTGGTGCAACCATTAATATGGATGGCACAGCGATTATGCAAGGGGTCGCGACTATTTTTATCGCGCAAGTGTATGGAGTTGAACTGACGCTTGTCCAAATGCTGACGGTTGTCTTAACGGCTGTCTTAGCAAGTATCGGTACAGCTGGTGTGCCAGGAGTTGGGCTCATTATGCTCGCTATGGTACTGAACTCTGTGAATCTGCCGGTTGAAGGCATTGCGCTCATCCTTGGCATAGACCGCTTATTAGATATGGCAAGAACCGTTGTCAATATTACAGGTGACGCCGCATGTGCGGTGATTGTGACAGAAACGGAGAAAAAACACGAGACAGACGCAGCATCACCGAACCTATCCATGTAATGTAAAAGAAGGGCTGACTCGATCAGCCTTTTTTTCATGGAGTCCCTTGTCTTGCGTGATATACTTTTAACAGAATGAGCGGTCTTATTTGCCGCCATAGGCTTTACATCAGAAGGAGGAACCACGTTGGAATCTGCTGTTCTAAAAGTAGAGAAAGTCGATAAACGAATTGGCCGGAAAATGATCTTACAAGATATATCTATAGAAATAGGGAAGGGGGAAATCGTCGGCTTACTAGGACCAAATGGGTCTGGAAAAACAACCTTGATTCGTTTGATCGTTGGCTTGATGAAAAAAAACAATGGCCGAATCATGATCAATGGATATTCACAGGATGAGGATTTCCTACATGCGATGTCATCTGTTGGTGCCATCATAGAAAATCCCGAATTTTATTCTTATTTAACAGGCTTCGAAAACCTTGAACTGTATGCGGCGATGCACGATGGAGTGACAGAGGAACGAATGCAGGAAGTGGTGAAAAGAGTTCGTCTGGAGCACGCCATTCATCAGAAGGTGAAGACATATTCACTGGGGATGAAACAAAGGCTTGGGATTGCACAAGCCATATTACATCAGCCGAACCTGCTCATTTTAGACGAACCGACAAATGGACTTGATCCTGCAGGTATGAAGGAATTCAGGGAGCACTTGCAAACGCTAGTAAGAGAAGAAGGAACGTCCGTCTTATTCGCCACACATTTATTGCATGAGGTTGAAGAGCTATGTGACCGCATGATCATCATTCAAAAAGGACAGATCAAAGCCAGTGCCATGCTTCGAGACATAGAGGGGAAAGAACAGATGCTCATGAATATTCAGCCAGTGGAAAAGGCGGCTGCGTGGCTTGATACACATGCCTATACATATGAACGAAACGGAGCGCATGTATTACTTCAATTGAACAAAGACCAAGTGCCTGAGCTGAACAAACAGCTTGTTCTGGCTGGATTTGCTGTACTTGAAATGACGCCTCAAAAGCCATCAATTGAAGAGGCATTTATGAAATGGACGGAAGGCGGGACGGCAGATGCTTCAACTCATCAAGAATGAGCATAAGAAAATTACGAGGAAAAAGATCACGTTCATTGCACTTGGATTGATTGTTGTGTTTCAATTGGCGATGGCTCTAGCGTTGAAACGAGTCATCTCCAGCTTTGGTGGACAAGACACTGTCGCCAACTATTTTGCTTATTCCACAAACGTCGTGTTTATTTTACAGGTGCTCGCGGTTGTCATTGGCGCGACCTTGATCTCAACAGAATTTCAAAAAAGAACGATCAAGTTTTTATTGATACGGCCCAAAACAAGGCTGCAAATTTTCCTGTCAAAATACATCACACTTGTGCTGACGGTCATCTATTTGTTTGTTTTTTATTATGTCATTGCTTTCCTATTTGGCTTTATTTTCTTTGGTACTGCATTTGATGAAAGTACGGGACGATTATTTGAGCATACATTTGCTGTTATCGGATCTCAGTGGGTGGAAGTGATCATGATGGCAAGCTTCGCTTTTATGTGTTCCAGCTTGTTTAGGAACAGCCTCGTTGCGCTTGTGACCTCGTTTTTTGTTTTATATGCAGCTAAATCACTTGTGCCTATTATGTCTCTTTTAGAAAATCAGTGGGGGAAAATCCTGCTTTTTGCTAATACAGACTTTACTCAGTACAGCTTTCAAGGACCGCCGCCGTTCCAAGGCATGAGCCCTTTGTTTTCTCTATTTATGGTAGGGGCGCATTTTGTTTTCTTTGTTGGCACGGCTTGGGTTCTTTTTTGGAAGCGTGATGTAAATGTGTAAAAATTGTGTCAAATAACAAGAAAAATTCGTGACATCTTTGTGAAAACGAGTCTGCATTTCACGATAACCGGCTGATTTTGTCTTATAATAAGAGGGAGTCTTGGAGGTGGCACTATCGTGAAAAATTTCATTACGGCTTTACCCATTTTGTTGCTGCTGTCGTTTTCGTTTGTGTCTTTTGCCTTCCAGTTTGATCATCTTATTTATTTCAGACTAGCGCTGGGGATCTTTTCGTTAGCGGGTCTTTTCTTTCTGTATACACTTAAAAGAAACATGAAATGGTTCATGGTTTATTTATATGCGAGCTGGATCATACTTGCAGCTGTCACAACATTTGAGGAGCCTGTCTTTTCTCAGTTCTTCTTCGGTGGTTTAACAATGACTATGGGTTATCTCACATATATGCTCATTTATTTAGGAATGAAGCAGGACCGTGTAGCGAAATCACATTAAAACAAAAGCCGATAAAATCACAGCATAGATTTTATCGGCTTTTTTTGTTGAAAAAGACAAAAGAGAGGAGCAGCCAGCTTTGACTGCTCCCCCTTATGTTTATGATTCACGTCCAGCAGCTGCAAGCTGCTTCTGATGCTTTTTGTCGATGGTTTCGTATATACTTTCCATCATTTTAGGATCGCGCATGATGGCTTTCTTGTTTTCTTCAATCAATTGCTGATACGTTTTGATTTTCTTCTTAGACATGTGACTCATCGCTCCTTTATAAGAATAGACGTCTATAGGATTCTACATAGATGAAATTGATAATCATTTTCAATTAGCACCTCTATTATACAAAGCACAATGCCGGAAGTAAAGATTATATTCAGAAAATTCACGTAATCGACAAATTCGAAGCCTAGTCGACGCTCATTCTTTCCCAGGAAATAATTTCTGTCATTTCTTGTCGTAAGAGAAGCCTCTATATAAAACATTCTTTCGCTCATTGAAACGTTTTGACTGAACAATTCGTCTTATGAAGAGATTTGATGTAAGTGGTGGAGAAAAAAAGACACCAGCAAGTGTTTGCTGATGTCCTTCGTTTCACGATTTAAGAAACGTGCCCTTGAAGAAACTCTGTCACTTCTTCAGGTGATTTTGCGTTTGCACTGTGTAAATGACCTGTTTTTTCGCCATTTTTGAAAATTAACAGGCTTGGAATACCCATGACCTGATACGTTTCTGCTAATTCAGGGAAATCATCTTTGTTTATTTCAAACCATTCATGGTGAGCATACGCCTCTAAGATGTCTGGAATGAACATGTCCATTCTTGTACAGTCAGGACACCATGTTGCAAAGAATTTAACGATGACTTCTTTGTCAGATTGAATGATTTCATTGAATTGTTCAGTACTTGTGATTTTTTTCAATTTGTCACAACTCCTTTTCAATGTCATTTTAATATAAAATAAAGGCGAATGACATACAAATGCTCGGGAGGCGCTTACAACTTTACAAATCATTTCAATTCCGTAACAACAAAAATTAATTAGAGCATTTTTGCTTGAAAGTGATAAGATAGTAAAGATGAATTTTAGTGGGGGGAGTATCCATTGAAAATAAGTTTAGGATTGATTTACGGCGGAAAGTCAGCCGAACATAATGTATCACTGCAAACAGCCCTTGCAGTTACAAAAGCACTTAACACTGAGAAGTTCGATATACATCCAATTTATATTACAGAAGAGGGCGAATGGCTAAGAGGAGAAAAACTCACTGAACCAGTATCAAACGTCAGAATGCTTCAATTTGAACAGAACGCAAAGACGTTTTTACCAACTTCTTTAAATGAGAGCATGTTTCCACAGCCTGCATCCGCTGATGAGAAGATTGATGTTGTCTTCCCATTGTTGCACGGGCCAAATGGTGAAGATGGAACGATGCAAGGATTACTTGAACTGCTAAATATCCCGTATGTCGGCAACGGCGTTCTTGCTTCTGCCGCGGGTATGGATAAAGTCATGATGAAAGATGTTTTTGCTCAAGCAGGACTTGCACAAGCAAAGCACCTTTCCTTCAATAAAAAAGACTATGAGAAAGCCACAGCAGACAGCTTAGAACAGGTAGAACAAGTACTTGGCTATCCATGCTTTGTGAAACCTGCCAACATGGGATCAAGTGTTGGAATAAGCAAATGCCGCAGCAAAGAAGAGCTGCAAACCGCATTCGACTTGGCTTTCCAATATGATCGTCGTGTGGTCGTAGAAGAAGGCGTCGTAGGAAGAGAAATCGAGATAGGTGTATTAGGAAATGACGAGCCGAAGTGCTCTGTCGTTGGTGAAATTGCACCTAAAACAGATTTTTATGACTACAAAGCAAAATATGAAGATGGCGATACAGATTTGATCATTCCTGCGAGTGTGTCAGAAGATGAATACAAGACGATTCATGATATGGCGATTAAGGCATTTAAATCCCTAGATGGTTCTGGTCTTGTACGTGCAGACTTCTTCCTCACAGAAAAAGGCGAAGTGTTGATCAATGAAGTGAATACAATGCCTGGATTCACACCATTCAGTATGTTCCCGCTTCTTTGGAAGCACACTGGTGTAGAGTATCCAGAGCTAATTGAAAAGCTAGTGTCACTTGCAATTGAACGCCATCAAGAAAAACAAACCATTAAAACGACTTTTTAATGTGAGCAACAAGCAGACACTATCCTTAGGTAGTGTCTCTTTTCCTTCAAACGTGAAATGAGAAAGAGAGGCGAAAAAATCATGATCAAACGTACAGTGAATCAAATCGCCCAAATGGCTGGTGGGACACTATCTAATCAAGCTTTTGGCGAAGAGCAAATTTACGGAGTGACGACAGATACACGAAAAGTATCAAAAGGTGCATTGTTTATCCCCTTAATTGGAGAACATTTTAACGGTCACACATTTGCTTCTAAAGCAGTGGAGCTTGGAGCCGCAGCCGTTCTTTGGAATCAAAAAGAAGCCAATCCACCGTTCGGTGTACCTGTCATTCTTGTCGACGATACACTGACAGCACTGCAGCAATTGGCAAAATCATATTTAAAAGAAGAAAACCCTCGTGTTGTCGGTATTACAGGAAGTAACGGGAAAACGACAACGAAAGATATGATTCATTCCGTCTTACAAACAACGTATCAAGTTCATAAAACAGACGGTAACTTTAATAATCATATCGGTCTTCCGCTCACCATTCTTGCGATGCCAGAAGGTACAGAGATAGCTGTATTGGAGATGGGCATGAGTGCAAAAGGCGAGATCGAGTTCTTGTCGAACCTAGCTGAGCCTGATGCAGCAGTCATCACCAATATCGGAGAATCTCATATGCAAGATTTAGGATCAAGAGAAGCCATTGCTGATGCAAAATGTGAGATCACAAAAGGGCTAAAAAAGGATGGTACCTTTTATTATTTAGGAGATGAACCTTTGATCCGCGAGAGAGCGACTGCACTTTCGCAGCAAGTGAAAACCTTTGGAGAAGCAGAGGACTGTGATATCAAGGTAACGCATATCAACCAGCTTGCAGAAGGAACTGAATTTCAGGTCGAAGGGTATGCCCAGGGGTTTCTCATTCCTGTATTAGGGAAACATAATGTAAAGAATGCCCTTGCTGCCATTTCCATAGGCCAGCATTTCGGACTGAATGAAAGACAAATCGCCCAAGGACTCATGCAAACAAAGTTGACAGGGATGCGTCTTGAACTGTTTAAAACGGAAAAAGGAATCACTGTTATCAATGATGCATATAATGCAAGCCCTACTTCCATGAAAGCTGCCATTGATCTTGTAGGAGATATGGACGGCTTTGCAAATAGGATTCTTGTACTTGGAGACATGCTTGAGATGGGCAGCGAGGAAGAAACGTATCATTATGAACTAGGCCGCTACATCAAGCCTGAATTCATTGATCATGTGATGACGTATGGCCGCCTAGGTGCATTCATCGCTGAAGGAGCAAAGAAATCATTCGGTGACGCGCGCGTGTCCTCATTTATGGACAAAGAGGAACTGAAGAAAAAACTTGCTGATGTAGCAGGTCCTGACGATGTTGTTCTCGTCAAAGCCTCACGCGGCATGAGATTAGAAGAAGTCATTACTGCGCTATAAAAAGTGAGCGGCAAAGAAGGTGACAGAATGGTTGGCTGTCTATGTATACATGGATTCACTGGCGCCCCCTATGAAGTAGAACCGCTAGCGCAATATTTAAAGCAGAAGACAGATTGGAACGTTCAGTCTGTCACGCTTCCGGGGCATGGAGATGAACTCCAGCTAAAAGGTATTCTCTATCAAGAATGGATTGCGACAGCTGAATTAGAACTTCTTTCTCTTTACAGAACATGTGATACCATTTTTTTGATCGGGTTTTCCATGGGAGGAATGATTGCTTCTTATCTTGCAGCGAAGTATCCAGTTGCTCGTCTCGTCCTTTTAAGTGCTGCGGCGAAATATGTGAATCCAAAACAAATGATTCAAGACACAAGGCAGTTGGTGAAAGAATCATTGTCTGGGCTGATTGATACGAATCCTTTGTATGATAGATACCGTCATAAGCTAACGAGCACACCGCTGTCAGCCGCTGTTGAATTTATGAAACTGGTGAAGCAAACGAAGAGCTCCCTTGAGAAACTACACCTCCCTGTGTTAATTGTTCAAGGGGAAAGCGATGGGATTGTGCCAGCTTCAAGTGCACAATTTATTGATCATAAAATCCCGTCTCGTCAGAAAGAAGTGTTTTATTTACCTGACTGTAAACATCATGTTTGTCACGAGCCGTGTGCACAGCAATTGTTTGGAAAAGTAGAGCAATTTCTAAAAAAAACAATTTAATCTATAGAAAAGCGAAAATGTGGCTAAACTAATATAAATTGAATCCCACTTGTTAAAAATTGCATCATTTTTGTCGAATGAGTGACAAGCCTATGGTACAATAGGAAAGAAAAGGTGGCTGATTCGGTTGTTTCAATACGACGGAAAAACCTTTGTCCCGCAGTCTAATTCGAGTAACGGAGAAGTATCGGCAGGCACCATATTTCAATATCGTCAGGACGGGAATATATTAACGGGCACATATCAAGGCGGCAGTATTGTATCTGGTGTACTTGTAGGAACTGTAAATGAGGATGGAACACTTCATTTTAGATACCACCATGTCAGCAAAGACGGCAGCATGAGAAGCGGGTCTTGCAATTCTACACCTAAGCAGTTGGATAACGGAAAAATTCAACTGTTCGAAAAGTGGAAATGGATGGATGGCGATCAAAGTGATGGTGAATCTGTCATTGTGGAACAGTAGATATATCCATTTCTGTCTTGTTGAAAAACAAATAGTGTAATGGTAAGATATAAGGTAGGGTAATTCGGGCTTTGTATATAATGGACCTGTCCTTTCGGGTAAGGGCAGTTTTTAATGATCATTCACGAGATTACTGAAACAGCAATTAGAAGGAGTTTGAATAATTTGACTATAACGTTTCAAGATTTTCAATTAAGCGAAAGTCTCATGAAAGCTATTAACCGCATGGGATTTGAAGAAGCAACACCGATTCAAGCGGAAACAATTCCTCTCGGTCTTCAAAATAAAGATGTCATTGGACAAGCACAAACAGGAACAGGAAAAACTGCAGCGTTTGGTATTCCTCTTGTAGAAAAAATTGACCCAGCGTCTCCAAATATCCAAGCGATTATCATTGCGCCAACAAGAGAATTAGCGATTCAAGTATCTGAAGAGCTATACAAAATTGGCCAAGACAAGCGTGCGCGTGTACTTCCGATTTACGGTGGACAAGATATCGGTCGCCAAATCCGTTCGCTCAAGAAAAATCCTCATATCATCGTAGGGACTCCAGGACGTTTACTCGATCACATTAACCGTCGTACAATGCGTCTTCAAAATGTTGAAACTGTTGTGCTTGATGAAGCAGACGAAATGCTAAACATGGGTTTCATCGAAGACATTGAATCGATCCTTTCAAATGTACCAAGTGAACACCAAACACTTTTATTCTCTGCGACAATGCCTGCACCAATTAAGCGCATTGCAGAACGTTTCATGACAAACCCAGAACACGTAAAAGTAAAAGCGAAAGAAATGACTGTCTCTAACATCCAACAGTTCTACTTGGATATCCATGAGCGTAAGAAGTTTGATACATTGACTCGTCTTCTTGACATTCAATCACCTGAGCTTTCAATTGTCTTCGGCCGTACGAAACGCCGCGTTGACGAATTGACTGAAGCACTTAACCTTAGAGGTTATACAGCTGAAGGAATTCATGGTGACTTGACTCAAGCGAAACGTATGGTTGCGCTTCGTAAATTCAAAGAAGGTTCAATCGATGTGCTTGTAGCAACAGACGTTGCAGCACGTGGACTTGATATCTCAGGCGTAACACACGTGTATAACTTTGACGTACCACAAGATCCAGAAAGCTACGTACACCGTATTGGACGTACTGGACGTGCTGGACGTACAGGTATGGCGGTGACATTTATCACACCGCGTGAAAAAGATATGCTTCGTGCGATCGAGCAAACAACTAAACGTAAAATGGATCGTATGAAAGAACCAACACTAGATGAGGCAATCGAAGGACAACAGCAAGTAACCATTGATCGTCTGCGCACAATCATCAGTGAAAACAACTTAAACTTCTACATGACAGCTGCTGCTGAATTGCTAGAAGATCATGATTCTGTCACAGTGGTTGCGGCTGCCATCAAAATGATGACAAAAGAGCCAGATGCAACGCCTGTTCGTTTGACAGATGAAGCACCAATGGTTTCAAAACGCAATCGTAACAACCGCAGCTCTTCTAAACGTAGAGACGGTGGCGGCGGAGGCGGCTATCGCGGAAAAAGTCGTTCATCTTACGGTGATAAAAAGCGTTCTTCAAATGACCGCAATCGTTCTTCTAGCGATCGCCGTCAAAAGAAATCTTATAATAGCTAATTTAAAAGCGAATCCTTTGCAGGATTCGCTTTTTTTAACAGGTTTACTGAAACTTTTTAGGCTTTCTTTCGTAATATATTGATAGAAAAGTAAGAGAATGGGGGAAGAATGTGAGGAAACAGCCGCAACGTCAAATAAGTTTAAATGGTTTAAAGGTATGGCGTCTTCAAAATGGAATTATCTCATTGATTTTCTTACTCATCATCATTGGGGTATTTGTTGCTAGTTATTATCTTCAATGGCCATATTGGATTGGCGCCATCCTCGCCGGTTTATGGGTCTTGCAGATTATTTTTGGCATCTGGCTTATACCGAAAATACGTCATCGCATCTGGCGCTACGAAGTATTCGAAAATGAAATTGAAATTCAGCATGGACTCATTCGCGTTACACGTGTGATTGTACCGATGGTGCGTGTCCAGCATGTCGATACATCACAAGGACCGCTCTTAAGGCGCTACCGTTTGGCATCTGTTCAAATATCGACTGCTGCCACAGTTCATGATATACCGGCGCTAGAATTAGAAGAAGCAGATGAGCTTCGTGATTACATATCTCGTTTAGCAAGGGTGACGGAAGATGATGTCTGAACCAAAACGTGTACATCCAATCTCGATGTTCATTGATTTTATATCAGATGCCGTATCCATGATTAAAAACTTCATTATCCCTTTTTTCGTGCTTATTTTTGTGAACTCGAATTCGAGCATTCGTTTTTATGCATTTATCTTTCTTGGTGTGCTTCTTTTATGGAAAGCTGTTTTAACCGTTTTAGCATGGAGGCGCTTCACCTACCGGATGGAAGAGGATGAATTTCGCGTAGAATCGGGCGTCATCACAAAAAAGAAAAAATATATTTCGCTAGAGCGAATTCAAACGGTGAATACAAGTGAAGGTATCTTCCAACGGATTTTTGGTTTGGTGCGGGTCCAAATCGAAACAGCTGGCGGAACAGACGGTCCGGAAGTGAGTCTGACGGCGATTACAAAAGCAGAAGCGGAACAATTAAAGCAATCGATTTTCAACCGGAAGAAAAGCTTGCAGCAAGAAGAAGTGGATGAAAATGGGGATGTCCCGCATGATCCTCTGACAGCGCAGCAACCTGTAGAAAAAGAAATCAATGTTTCCTACCGAATGGGTATACCAGAGCTGCTTTTGGCTGCGACCACTTCCAGTGGGATCGGAGTCATTATTTCTGGGTGCCTCGCCATTTACACACAAATAGATGAAATTCTTCCTTTGGACGGTTTCCTCAAGCGGTTTTCTTTTTTAAGTCATGCGAGTGTTGAGATTTATGCGATTCTCATATTTATTGCCGTATTGATTGCTTGGATTCTTAGTGTTGGGGTAACAGCCCTTCAATATGCGAATTTTACCGCGAAACGAAAAGGGAAAGACATCATCATCACAAGAGGGCTCATTGAGAGGCATCAAATGACCATTCCGCTTGCGAGAATTCAAGCAGTGAAAATCAAAGAAAATATTCTTCGTGAACCCTTTGGCTTTGCGACGGTGATGCTTGTGAGTGCAGGAGGTTCTATTACAGAAAAAGAAACCTCTTCCGTCTTATTTCCACTGATTCGGAAGAAAAAAATCAACGAACTGCTCTCTCAATTCACAGATGATTATCATTTGGCGCCAGAAGCTGAACTGAAAAAGGTGCCAAAGCGTTCGCTCAAGCGCTACCTGATCTCTTTCGGCTTTGTGCCATTACTTGTCGGCGTAATCCTATCTGTCCGTTTTCCGCCATGGGGGTATTTGGCACTTATTCCGCTGCCTATTGCTTTGTTTTTTGGTTATTTAGCTTATAAACAATCAGGCTATACGATCAAAGATCCATTGATTCAACTGACATCAAGAGGCATTGGCAAAACCACTGGCATTGTCTTGAGAAAACGAATGCAAAACTATACGATGACGCAATCTTTCTTCCAAAAGAAAGGCCGAGTGGCGAGTATTCACACCTTTGTGAAATCCTCTGCGCTGCTTGATTCCTTTGGTGTGCATCACCTTGAGGAAGAAGATGCAGCACGTGTAATGGATTGGTATTCGTATGAAAAAAATAAATCTTCTTAAACAAAAAATGTCGATCCGCTTCCTGTTCATAGGAGTGATCGACATTTTTTATGAGGTTAGTAGCGTCTTTTTTTTGAATGGAAAAATAGCGTAAGAGGTGCTAGGAGCATGCCGCCGATTAATCCAAATAAGTGAGCCATGATATTGATGTTCGAGTTGACGAACGTCATGATGACAGAGACGGCAAGAATCGTTAAGATCACCTGAGAATTGCCGCGGTCCATCATATGCGGTTTAAATAGAACAAGGTATAAATAAACGCCAAACAAACCGAAGATCGCACCAGACGCGCCGACATGTACATACTCTAAAGGCTCCACCCAATAGGTTCCGAGATTGCCAATGAACCCTGCACCAAGATAGATAATGAGAAATCGAACCTTCCCAAGCAAATGTTCAAGCGCTGGAGCGAATAAGAACAAAGACATAGAATTGAACAAAATATGGGTCAGACTTCCGTGAAGGAAAATAGGTGTGACGAGCCGCCACCATTCTCCAGTAGCTACACCATAATTGAAACCGACGAGATGGTCGTGACCAAGCTGTATAAGAGGGATAGGAAGCGCAAATATAAGCCATAGACCAAATTGCAAAGCAAGGATCGTTGTCACGATTGGATACGATCTAATAAATTGTTGAAAGCTCTCCGTTCGAATAAACATAACAAACCCCTTTTGACTAGATAATGGTAAGTTTATAGTAACACGTTTATGAAGAGAACATCCAAATTAGTACGAGTCTCATAGGAGGTACCTCATGATCAAAGGAATAGGTATTGATATAGTAGAGATCAACCGGCTCGCGCGCGTGCTTAGTAGACAGCCTCGTTTACCAGAACGGATTTTAACGTTAAGTGAACAAGACATCTTTCACACACTCAGTGAAAAGAGGCAGCTGGAATTTTTGGCAGGACGTTTTGCAGGAAAGGAAGCTTTCGCTAAAGCATACGGAACGGGAATCGGCCGGCATTTAAGCTTTCATGATATGGAGATCCAGAAAGACGAACTTGGAAAACCTTTCATCAAAAGCGAAAAGACGAAGGGTGACCAGGTTCACGTGTCCATCACTCACACGAAAGAATATGCTGCTGCACAAGTTTTAATTGAAAGGTTGTCAAGCTAGTCTGCATATTGTTTGTCCCCCCTTCATATATTGGGTAGTGCGATAAGGAAGGGCGAGTTGCTAACAGGCTTTGATGGTTCGCGGTACGCAGTTAACTCTTGAGGCGTACTGTTAAAGTCAAACAAGCGGTTTCTTCCTTTTAACACAATTAACGAAGGGGTTGAAAAGGGTGAGAAAAAGCTTTGTTTTGCTTGTAACGGGAATCCTTTTTGTACTGATTCTCTCCGCATGCGGTCAAAAATCTCAGCAGGATATCGTTGGAGATTTAAACAAAAAGGCAGGGGAAATGACATCATACAAAGCCAAAGCAAAAATGACCATTGAGACAGGAAATGACCCGCAGGAGTATCAAGTAGAAATTTGGTACAAGAAGCCGGAACTTTACCGTGTCTATTTAGAAAATCCGAAAAAGGATCAGAGTCAAGTCATTTTAAGAAATGGCAATGGTGTGTTTGTGCTGACACCTTCATTGAACAAGAGCTTCCGTTTCCACAGTGATTGGCCAAATAATAGCAGTCAGGTCTACTTATTTGAGTCACTCGTGAAGGACATTAAAAATGACAGTGCCGCTCAGTTCAAAGCGAAAGATTCAAAGTATGTGTTTGAAACCAAAACCAATTATCAGCACAACCAAATGCTGCCTACCCAAGAGATTACCTTTCATAAAAAAACAATGGCGCCTGCCAGTGTGAAAGTACTGGATAGCGACAAAAAGCCAATGGTGAAAGTGGAATTCTCTCACTTTGAATTCAATAAATCCTTTGACAAAGATGCATTTGATGAGAAGAAAAACATGACACTCTCTCAAATGGATGTTGCCACAAGTGCAGACCCATCTGACAGCTTTGCGGTGAAAACACCAGTTGACATGCCAGAGGGTGTGAAGAAGATGGAAGAGAAAGAAATGATGACAGATGCAGGTAAGCGTTATGTCATGACGTATGGCGGAAAGAAATCCTTCACACTCATTCAGGAAAAAGCGAGAGTCGCTGAAGCATCTACGCCTGTGACAATGAACGGTGAGCCAGTCGACCTTGGCATGACAGTTGGGGTTCTCACAGATCAATCCCTTTCATGGACATCTGACGGAGTGGACTACTTGATTTCTTCAAGTGATCTATCGAAGGAAGAGCTCTTGATGGTTGCAAAGAGTGTAGAAGGCCAGTCAGCTAAATAAATACCTCAGGCGAGAGCCTTAGAAATGAAACATCAGCCCTATGCATGGGCTGATTTTCTTTGATTTGTTTCACATTATTCTTGATTTTTAGTATCATATGAGGGGATTGAATCATTCAATAGGGAAGTGTGACGGATGGACACAAATGCCTTTTATAGAGACACATGGGCAGAAATTAATTTATCAGCAATCAAGCATAATGTTTCACATATGAAAGATCATATCGGTCAAAGTGTTCAACTGATGGCTGTGGTGAAGGCCAATGCATATGGACATGGAGATATAGAAGTGGCGAGAGCTGCTCTCAAAGCAGGAGCAGACGTATTAGCCGTCGCCTTTTTAGATGAGGCGGTTTCTTTAAGAAATAAAGGCATCAAAGCACCAATACTTGTACTCGGCGCAGTACCGCCGGAATATGTCAAAGTCGCCGTTCGTTACAATGTCATCATGACCGCTTACTCCATCGATTGGCTGAGAGACGTCACCAAAATGGTGAAAGGGCAGATGGGACAACCGATACGTTTTCATTTGAAAATAGACAGCGGAATGAACCGATTAGGTGTGAAAACGATAGAGCAAGTGAACGAAGTGAAAAAGCTTGTCAGCGAGCAATCTTATTTACAGCTGGAAGGCGTATTTACTCACTTTGCTACAGCAGATGAAAAGGATGAAGCCTACTTTGATCGGCAGGTCGACACCTTTCAAACACTGCTTGAGCCGCTTCATACGGACAAACTGCTCGTTCATTGCGCCAACAGTGCTGCAGGTTTAAGGTTTAAAGACGTTTTGTTTAATATGGTTCGCTTCGGCATCAGTATGTACGGGCTGTCACCGTCTGAAGAAATCAAAGATGAATTGCCTTTCAAGCTCGAAGAAGCCATGTCTCTTCATACAAAGCTTGCCCATGTAAAGCATATTCAAGAGGGTGAGAGTGTCAGCTATGGGGCGACGTATACAGCCAATCAAGATACGTGGATCGGCACGGTTCCAGTCGGCTATGCAGATGGGTGGATCAGGAAGCTGGCAGCAACGGAAGTGCTTGTTGGCGGAAAACGCCGGAAGATCGCAGGAAGGGTTTGTATGGATCAATTCATGATTGAACTGAATGACAAGCTTCCAGTAGGCGAGCCGGTCGTTTTGATTGGTAAGCAAGGAGAAGACATGGTATCAGTCGATGAAATCGCCAAAAGGCTTGAAACCATTAACTATGAAGTCACTTGCTCGATTGGCCACCGCGTCCCAAGAGTATATTTAGAGGACGGCGAAAGAGTGCATGTGCGGAATCCGCTCCTTCAAGGCGGGCCAAGTTTTTTATAAACAACATTCAAAAGAACGATAGTCAAACTGACTTCGTTCTTTTTTATTCGACAAAAGTAGGGTAAACATTCTCCCTTTTTTAGAGATTTTGGAAATACCGTATGATTTTCGGAAAAAAGCGTATAATGGGAAAGAGGAACTCCATTATCATCTTGATTTACGGGTGGCGAGCCGCTTCATGTTCTAATAAGAATTCATGAAAAAACAGCTTTGCTTGTGCATTGAATAATGGTATGATTAGTCTTGGAATGGATCGATACGGTATCCGTAAGTTTTGTGGAGGTGTATGTTTTTTGTCTGAATCCAGCGCAACAAATGAAATGAAGATTCGACTGCCGGAGGCTTTAATGTCTGAGATCGAACGAGTAGCAGAGCAGGATAAGGTAACAAGAAATGAATTGATCTACCGAGCGACAAAAACGTATATTCGTGAACGTAATATTCGACAAAATCGTGAATCGATGAGACGCGGCTACATGGAGATGGCGAAAATTAATCTGAATATCTCTTCAGAGGCACAATACGCAGAGTTTGAGGCTGAGAATACAGTTGAGCGATTAGTCAGCGGGGGTTAAACATTTGATTGTTAAACGCGGTGATGTTTACTTTGCTGATTTATCTCCTGTTGTTGGCTCCGAGCAGGGCGGGGTTCGCCCGGTATTGGTGATTCAAAATGACATTGGAAATCGCTTTAGCCCGACTGCTATCGTTGCAGCCATAACAGCCCAAATACAAAAAGCGAAATTACCGACTCACGTCGAAATTAATGCAAAGCGCTACGGCTTTGAACGAGATTCTGTCATTCTTTTGGAACAGATTCGTACAATCGATAAACAAAGATTGACAGATAAAATCACACATCTTGATGATGAGATGATGGAGAAGGTTGATGAAGCCTTACAAGTTAGTTTGGCTCTTATTGATTTTTAATATGGTGAGATATGGTTGCTCTACTGGGAGCAACTTTTTTTGTGTTCAATTTTTATTAACGTTATAATGAAGACAGACTAAAGAAGAGTTTTAAATGTAAGTAGGGGGTAAAACATGTCGAATCATATCGTGTTAGCTTTTGCAAGAAAGCATCAAAAGGAATTAGAAAATGAGTGGACGGACATTTTAAAACGACTCGGAGAAAAAGAAACGGACATGATGCTGAACGACAAAATGTATGAAACCATCTGTTCGGAATATGTTCAACTGATCATTACATCTCTTTCAGAGGGGTATAGTGAGGATTTTGAAGAAAAAGTGCAAAATTTTGCTTTAAAAATTGTTCAAATGGGTATATCACTTAAGTTACTGGCAAACGGTCTAACGGAAATCCGTACACATTTATATGAAAAAATGAACGATGACAAAGATACAACACAAGAAAGTCATGACCTCATTTGGCAAATCGATCGATTCATCACACCCATCCATAACGAGATCTTAAACCAGTACTCCATCTCATGGGAAAAAACCGTCAGCCTTCAAAAAATGGCGCTACAGGAACTTTCTGCCCCGCTTATTCCTGTATTTGAGCACATCACCGTCATGCCACTTGTTGGAACAATTGATACAGATCGTGCGAAAAAAATTATGGAGAATCTGCTCAATGGTGTCGTCAAACATCGCTCACAGGTCGTCTTGATTGATATCACGGGGGTACCTGTCGTGGATACAATGGTGGCCCACCATATCATTCAAGCGTCAGAGGCTGTGAGATTAGTAGGAGCGAAGTGTTTACTTGTCGGTATTCGCCCAGAAATAGCCCAAACGATCGTTAACCTTGGAATTGATTTATCTCAGGTTACAACAAAGAATACCCTTCAAAAAGGAATTCAAACTGCTTTGGAAATGACAAATCGAAAAATTGTTTCATTGGAGGGATAACCAATTGAGAAATCACCCGAAGATTCCAATCTTAAAATTATATAATTGTCTTCTGATCTCAATACAGTGGGAGCTTGATGATCAAACAGCTCTTCACTTTCAAGAAGACTTACTGAATAAAATTCATGAAACAGGAGCAAACGGTGTTGTCATTGACTTAACATCCGTCGATATGATTGATTCATTTATCGCAAAGGTATTAGGCGATGTGATCACCATGTCCAAGCTCATGGGGGCAAAAGTTGTATTAACAGGAATACAGCCGGCAGTCGCTGTGACGCTTATTGAACTTGGTATATCGCTGGAAGAAATTCAAACAGCACTAGATCTTGAACAAGGGCTTGAGACACTGAAGCGGGAATTGGGGGAATAGATATGAAAGACCAATCCTGTGTGAAAATATTGACGGAATGGGATATAGTCGCAGCAAGACAATTGGGGCGCAATGTTGCAAAAGAACTTGGTTTTGGAACAGTTGACCAAGCAAGAATTACGACGGCCATTTCAGAATTAGCTCGAAACATCTATTTATACGCTGGTAAAGGTCAGATTTGTATAGAAGAAGTGATGGAGCGCGGAAAGCGTGGACTTAAGGTCATCGCAGCCGATGAGGGGCCTGGCATCATGGATATACGTAAAGTGATGGAAGACGGATTTTCTACATCAGGCGGACTCGGAGCAGGCTTGCCGGGCGTCAGAAGACTGATGGATGAATTTAAATTAGATTCTGCACCAGAACAAGGAACGGAGATACAAGCTGTTAAGTGGCTTCGCTAGGAGGGAAACCATGGATTTTAAGGAGGTAATGGAGCAGCGGTACCACCAGCTGCTCAGTCGTTATATCAGTGATTTAACTGAAACATCGCTTTATCAAGCTCAAAAATTTAGCCGTAAAACCATTGAGCATCAAATACCTCCTGAAGAAATAGTGAGTGTTCACCGAAAAGTGATTCAGGAGCTTTACCCTGATTTGCCGGAAGATGTTTTTCATTCACTAGACTTCTTAATTGAAGTCATGATTGGGTACGGACTTGCCTATCAGGAACATTTAACACTTAGAGGCATTCAGCAAGAAATTAAATCTGAAATTGAAATTGCTGCAAACGTTCAGCAAACCCTTCTGGAAACGAAAATTCCAGAAGGAGATACGTTTGATATTGGGGCGATCAGTGTACCGGCAAAACAGATGAGTGGAGATTATTACCATTTTGTCACTGATCACGATACGATCAATATTGCGATCGCAGATGTCATTGGAAAGGGAATCCCAGCTGCGCTTTGTATGTCGATGATTAAATATGCGATGGATTCCTTGCCTGAGTCAGGGAGCGGTCCAACTAAAGTGCTGAAAACCCTTAATCGTGTTGTCGAGCAAAACGTAGACCCAAGTATGTTTATCACCATGTTTTATGGCAGTTATAATAAAGAAACGCATGAATTTAAATATGCATCGGCTGGTCATGAGCCGGGCTTTTTCTATTGCAATAAAGAGAACAAATTTTACGATTTAGATGCAAAAGGGCTTGTACTTGGAATCGCACCAGATTTTGATTATAAGCAGTATGAGAAGCATTTGGACGTAGGAGATATGGTGATCTTATTCTCCGATGGTGTTACAGAATCTAAGTCGGAGGACGGCTTTTTAGAGCGGGAGGATATCAAAGCGCTTATAGCAGAGCACCTACCCTACTCAGCTCAGGAAATGGTCGATGCCATCTATGCCAGCTTACTCAAGCTACAAGATTTTCAGCTTCACGATGACTTCACTTTACTTGTGCTCAAAAGAAAGGTTTAGAAAGTGAAGATGCGGGTATATAAAATTCTAGGAAACAAGAATTTCGAGGTGAATGCATAATGAATATGACAGTGAAAGAGCATCAAATAGATCAAAAAACGAAAATTAGTGTCAGCGGAGAAATTGATGTGTACTCTGCTCCTCAGCTAAGAGAAACACTCATGCCTAAAGCCGAGGCGGGAGAGCATCTTGAGATCTGTTTGAAGGATGTTACGTATATGGATAGTACAGGACTAGGTGTATTTGTTGGGCTGTTTAAAGCGGCTCAAAAAGCAGGTGGAACACTAAAGCTTGAGAACTTGTCAGATCGGCTTGTAAGGTTGTTTGAAATTACTGGACTAAAGGACATCATTGACATTTCTGCAAAGACAGAGGGTGGGGTACAATGAACGAATCAGTAGATCTAATCGAGATGAAAATCCCAGCGAAACCAGAATACGTAGGCATCATCCGCCTGACTCTTTCAGGCGTAGCAAGTCGAATGGGTTATGCCTATGAAGAGATTGAGGACTTAAAAATTGCGGTCAGTGAGGCCTGTACAAATGCAGTTCAGCATGCCTACAAAGGTGAAAATGGCGAAGATGGAGAGGTAGCTGTTCGCTTTCTTGTCTACGAGGATCGTCTAGAAATCATTGTCGCGGACAAAGGCGGTAGCTTTGACTTTAAGCAAAAGCAGGAAGACCTAGGGCCGTATACATCTGCTCATACGGTGGATCAATTGGCAGAAGGAGGTCTTGGTTTATACTTAATGCAAACATTGATGGATGAAGTCGAGGTGCAAGCAAACTCCGGAGTTACCGTTGCGATGACAAAGTTTTTAAACAGGGAGCGAGTTGACCATGACACAACCATCCAAAACTATGAAACTAACTAAAGATGAAGTGGATCGTCTTATCCAAAGCTATCAATCCAACCAAGATGAGCAGGCGCAGCTCACGCTGGTCGAATGCTATACAAACTTGGTTGATATGCTGGCAAAAAAATATTCAAAAGGAAAAAGCTTTCATGAGGACCTCAGACAAGTTGGAATGATTGGTTTACTTGGCGCCATTAAGCGATACGATCCGCTAGTCGGTAAATCATTTGAAGCCTTTGCTATTCCAACCATCATCGGGGAAATCAAACGCTTTTTACGAGATAAAACATGGAGTGTCCATGTACCAAGGCGAATCAAAGAGCTTGGACCAAGAATCAAGATGGCTGTTGATCATCTAACAACAGAGACGCAAAAATCACCGCAAGTCCAAGAAATTGCAGAATACCTAGATGTGACGGAGGAAGAAGTACTGGAAACCATGGAGATGGGCAAAAGCTATCAAGCACTGTCTGTTGACCAAGGCGTAGAGGCTGATTCTGAAGGAAGCACAGTCACCATTTTAGACGTTGTTGGCTCACAGGAAGAGGGCTACGAACGTGTAAACCAAAAAATGATGCTTGAGAGTGTGCTTCATGTTCTGACAGATCGGGAAAAAGAGATTATCAATCTGACTTATTTGCAAAATAAGAGTCAAAAAGAAACAGGCGATTTACTAGGGATATCCCAAATGCATGTATCGAGACTGCAACGGAAGGCAGTTAAAAAGCTACGAGATGCATTATCAGAAGATGCGTCTATGGAGCTAGGGTAATGAAGCAGATTGAACAGCATGAGCATGTGAATGCCATTATCTATCAATCGAATAAAGAAGGGAAATCATGCTGCGGGGACAGTTTTTTTATTAAAGCAGATGATGAAGAACTAATTTGTGCTGTGGCAGACGGATTAGGCAGCGGTCAGTTCGCCAATGAATCATCTTCTTTAGTCAGCGAAATTGTCGAAGAATATGGACATGAGGATATGACGACCCTCATCGACAGATGCAATCAGGCGATGAAAAATAAACGCGGAGCCACTGTAGCCATATTAAAGGTGAATTTTTCCCAGCAGCAGTTTACCTATTGTTCGGTTGGTAATATTCGGTTCATCTTGAATGCCCCTTCTGGCGACTATATTTATCCACTTCCGACATCAGGATACTTATCAGGGAAACCTAGAAAATATAAAACATACACCTATTCCTACGAAAAAGGATCGACATTCATTATGTATTCAGACGGACTGAATGTGCCAAACATGAGAATGTGTTTAAAGCATAGTCATTCAGTTGCAGACATTGCCAAACAGCTTGAAACATACACACAAGACAAAAAGGACGATCTCACCTATGTACTTGGTCAGCTCACGTAAAATAGCTGACCTTTTTTCTGTTTTGCCGATTTTTTTGATACACTAAAAGAGAAGACACAGTGAGGGGATGCAAAGTATGAAGACATCTGACTTTTTATTGAAACAAATTGCAACAGAATTAAAGCTTTCAACAAAACAAATTGAAAGTGTCATCAAGCTCTTAGAGGATGGTAACACCGTCCCGTTTATTGCCCGTTACCGGAAAGAGCAGACAGGCTCTCTGGATGAGGTGCAAATTCAAACCATTTCAGAGCGCTATACATATATCCAAAATGTCATGAACCGAAAAGAAGAAGTCATTCGCTTAATCGCAGAACAAGACAAACTGACGGATGAATTAAAACAAAAAATTGAACAAGCTCATAAACTGCAAGAGGTCGAAGATTTATACCGACCATTCAAACAAAAACGTAAAACAAAGGCGAATGTAGCCAAAGCAAAAGGGCTCGAGCCGCTGGCAGAATATATACTCACCTTGCCAAGCGATGAGATCGAGAAGAAGGCCGCTTCTTTTATCAACGAAGAAAAGGAAGTAACAAGTGTAGAAGAGGCACTTGAAGGCGCGCAGCACATCATTGCTGAACAGCTGGCAGATGATCCTGATATGCGGAAATGGATTCGCAGCGAAACGTACCAAAAGGGAAGTCTGGTCACATCAGGAAAAGACATCGAGAGCGATGAGAAAAATGTCTATGAAATGTATTACGATTATCAAGAGCCCATCAAAAAGATAGTGCCTCACCGCGTACTAGCGGTCAATCGTGGAGAGAAAGAAGGCATCTTAAAGGCAGCCATCGAGCCACCTGCTGAAAATATTCGTTTCTATCTCGACAAACAAGTCATAAAAGGCAAACAGACGACGGCGAGACCGTTTATCGATGCGGCAATTGACGATGCGTATAAACGCCTCATTCAGCCTTCCATCGAACGAGAAATACGCAAAGAGCTGACAGAAAAAGCAGAGGAACAAGCGATTCATATTTTTGCTGAAAACTTAAGAAAACTACTGCTTCAGCCGCCGATGAAAGGGAGACGTGTACTTGGAGTGGACCCTGCATTTCGTACAGGCTGTAAATTAGCCGTCGTGGATGATACAGGAAAAGTCCATCATATAGGCGTCATTTACCCGCACCCGCCTGTACAGAAAAAAGCGGAAGCGAAACAAAAAGTGAAAGAGATCATTCAATCATCTAACATTGAAGTCATTGCGATTGGAAACGGAACAGCCTCAAGAGAGACCGAACAATTCATTGCAGACCTCATTCAAGAGCTGGATCAGCCGGTCTCCTATTTGATTGTGAATGAAGCAGGAGCAAGTGTATACTCTGCGTCTGCACTGGCGCGAGAAGAGTTTCCAGACCTGCAAGTCGAAGAACGAAGTGCTATATCCATTGCTCGAAGATTACAAGATCCTTTAGCAGAGCTCGTGAAAATTGATCCGAAGTCTGTCGGAGTGGGCCAATACCAGCATGACGTGAGCCAAAAGCAATTAAACAGCTCGTTAACCTTCGTGGTAGAGACGGTCGTCAACCAAGTCGGTGTGAACGTCAATACGGCCTCACAGGCGCTGCTGCAATATGTGTCAGGTCTTTCAAAAGCTGTCGCAGGGAATATCATCAAGCGCCGCGAAGAGATTGGAAGATTCACAAGCAGAAAAGAGCTAAAGGACATTCCAAGACTTGGGGCAAAGACTTATGAGCAGTGTATCGGCTTCCTGCGCATCGCAGACGGACAAGATCCACTTGACCGGACAGGCATTCACCCAGAGAGCTATAAGGAAACAAAACAGTTTTTACGCATGATCAAGATGACACCAAATGATCTTGGCACAGAGCAGTTAAAGGAGAAAATCGCAGAGGTCAAGCTGGATGAAGCAGCAGAGCAGCTTGATATTGGTATCATTACACTACAAGATATCGTCGATCAGCTGACAAGACCTGAGCGTGATCCGCGCGATGAAGTACCAAAACCTCTTTTAAAAACAGATGTGTTGAAATTAGAGGACTTGAAGCAAGGAATGGAGCTGCAAGGTACAGTGAGAAACGTTGTAGACTTCGGCGCATTCGTTGATATTGGTGTAAAACAGGACGGGCTTGTCCATATTTCCAAGCTCAGCAACCGCTTTGTGAAGCATCCGCTTGACGTTGTATCAGTTGGTGACATTGTGACTGTATGGGTCGACTCCGTTGACCAGGCAAAAGGCCGCGTTGCCCTCTCCATGCTGAAACCAGAGTAAACAAAAAACGAGGCGCACCTCAGGATGGGGTGTGCCTTGATGCGACTGAATGTTTTTTTCTGTAGAAGTACCAGCATTGATTCAACAACTTGATTTGGTAATGATTTTTTTCGAAAAAAGCCTTCTGCATCTGATTTTTCAGCCAGTTGGGCATCGCCCATTCCTCCTTTGATCGAAACAGTGGGTGTACCTTCAATGTATGCAAAGGGGAAATTGTCCCGTTCGATGTTTTTATAGAAAGGAACGATCTTGATTGAAGGAGAGAGAGTTACAGCAGTTAACAGAGCATATTTCTGAGCAGTTCTTTGGTAAGGCATTCCGCCATCAGGCTGTTTTTAATGACCGTCTCAAAACGACAGGCGGGCGGTATTTACTTGGTACACACAATATCGAACTGAACCGCCGATACCTAGAGGAACATGGACGAGAAGAATTAATCGGGATCATCAAGCATGAGCTGTGTCATTATCATCTGCATCTTGAGGGAAAAGGCTATCAGCATCGTGACCGTTCCTTTAAAGAGTTATTAAAACAAGTAGGAGCCCCGCGTTTTTGTACACCGCTAAAGACTGTACAAAATAAACGGCGTGTACAGAAACGGCAAGAATATGTCTGCACAGGATGCGGTCAGTATTTTATCAGGAAAAGGCGAGTTGATACCTCTCGTTATGTGTGCGGCGTCTGCAAAGGAAAATTAAAATGGCAGCGTACAATCGGTTCAGAGTGATAAGCATTCCTTTATGGGATGCTTTTTTTGTGAGATGAAGTAGACATATTGAGACAAATAGAGACGCAAGTCTCATTTTGTCTCTTTTTTGATCAGTGTGAATCGCTCAAAAACCTAAGCTTTCAAGCGCCATGATGTTGGCACGCTTTTTGCTTGTATAGAAGTGCAAGCAAAAAAGATAGGAGGTTTTATCATGGAAATGGCACTCACAAAAGAAAAAGCCGTTTGGATGTATCGAAAAATGCAGGAAATCCGCCAATTTGAAGATCAAGTACACACGCTTTTTACAAAGGGGATCTTGCCAGGTTTTGTCCATCTTTATGCTGGTGAAGAAGCTGTTGCTGTAGGAGTCTGCGCTCATCTGAATGAACAAGACAGTATTACAAGTACACACCGTGGCCACGGTCATTGTATCGCTAAGGGCTGTGATCTAAAAGGAATGATGGCAGAAATCTATGGAAAAGCCACAGGCCTTTGTAAAGGAAAAGGTGGATCTATGCACATTGCAGATTTTGATAAAGGAATGCTCGGTGCCAACGGAATTGTTGGAGGCGGCTTTCCACTTGCGTGCGGGGCAGCCCTCACAGCTAAATATAAAAAGACAGATAATGTAAGCGTTTGCTTTTTTGGGGATGGTGCTAACAATCAAGGGACTTTTCACGAAGGAATCAATCTCGCTGCCATCTGGAAACTGCCAGTCATTTTCATCGCAGAAAACAATGGTTACGGGGAAGCGACGCCATTTTCCTATGCTTCAAGCTGCAAATCGATTGTGGATCGAGCCGCCAGTTATGGTATTCCGGGTATTCAAGTAGATGGAAAAGATGTGACAGCCGTTTATCAAGCAGCAGAACAAGCGATAGAACGAGCAAAAAATGGAGAAGGTCCGACATTGATTGAATGCATGACATATCGGAATTATGGTCATTTTGAAGGAGACGCCCAGCGCTACAAAACCAATCAAGAAAAAACCGAACATCAAGAAGAGAAAGATGCCATCACTCTTTTTAAAAATGAATTATTAAAGCAGCAGCTGCTAACGGATCAAGAGATATCAAGTATTGAAGCGGCTGTAGCAGAAGCGATAGATGAGGCCGTGAGATTCAGTGAAGAAAGTGAATATCCAGATCATACTGAATTGCTGACTGATGTGTATGTTTCATATTAATAAACCTGAAAGGGGAGAGGGAAATGACAAGAGAAATCAGCATGTCTAGTGCTTTGAATGAAGCGATTAAACTGGCAATGAGAAGAGACGAAGATGTCATTTTAATGGGAGAAGATGTTGCGGGTGGCGCTCATGTAGATCACTTACAGGATGATGAAGCATGGGGCGGTGTTCTTGGTGTAACGAAAGGAATCGTCCAGGAATTTGGACGTGAGCGTGTCCTTGACACACCGATTAGTGAAGCCGGCTATGTAGGCGCGGCTATGGCAGCTGCTTCAACAGGGCTAAGACCAATTGCGGAGCTCATGTTTAATGATTTTATCGGTACTTGTCTGGACCAAGTCCTGAATCAAGGCGCAAAATTCCGATACATGTTTGGCGGAAAAGCAGAGGTGCCAATCACGATTCGAACGACACATGGGGCGGGTTTTAGAGCAGCTGCCCAGCATTCACAAAGTTTGTATGCACTATTTACAAGCATCCCTGGATTGAAAGTAGTTGTGCCTTCTTCACCATATGATGCCAAAGGGCTGCTGCTGGCAGCCATCGAGGATCAGGACCCTGTCATCTTTTTTGAAGACAAGACGCTTTACAATATCACAGGAGATGTGCCGGAGAGGTATTACACACTGCCGCTTGGTAAAGCAGATGTGAAGAGAGAAGGATCTGATGTAACCATCTTTGCAGTAGGCAAACAAGTGCATACAGCACTCGAAGCGGCAGAGCAATTATTTGCTCAAGGTATTGAAGCAGAAGTGATTGATCCAAGAAGCTTGTCGCCGCTCGATGAAGAGGCCATTCTGACTTCAGTAGAAAAAACAAATCGACTTGTCATTGTCGATGAAGCAAATCCAAGGTGCGGAATTGCCGCAGATATCTCTTCTTTGATTGCAGATAAAGGATTTGATTTACTTGACGCTCCAATCAAAAAAGTAACGGCTCCTCATACACCGGTACCATTTTCACCACCTCTTGAAGATATATATCTGCCAACACCTGATAAAGTTGTGAACACCGTATTAGAGATGATTGGCAAGAGCCATGACAAGATCTTGAACTAGAGAAAGGAGAGAGGGAGATGGCTGTCGAAGTTGTGATGCCTAAATTGGGCATGTCGATGAAAGAAGGAACGGTATCTGTCTGGAATAAGGAGGTCGGTGAGTCCGTAAATAAAGGGGAAAGCATTGCAAGCATCAACTCCGAAAAAATTGAAATGGAGATCGAATCACCTGCTGAAGGAACCATATTGGATATAAAAGTATCTGAGGGAGAAGGTGTACCGCCTGGCACGGTCATCTGCTATATCGGTGAAGGAAATGAACAAGTGGAAGGAAAAGACCTGCAGCCAAAACCAAAGAAAGAGAGAAAGAAAATCTCTCCTGTTGCCCGTAAAATGGCGAATAGCGCCAACCTAGACATTGATACGCTCGTGGGGACAGGACCAGGTGGAAGAATTACGAAAGAGGATGTGCTTCATGCGCTTCCTGAACGGAAAGAGAAAAAACAAGAAGAGAAAAAACAAAACGAAACAGAGCATCAACCTATTAACATGATGCGGAAAACAATTGCCTCAAGAATGATGGAAAGCCTGCAAACAAGTGCACAATTAACTATTACGATGAAAGCGGACGTGACAAAACTTACAAACTTACAACAACAGCTGAATGAAACAGCCATAGCACGTTACGATACAAAGTTGACCATCACCGATTTTGTAGCCAAAGCAGCGATCCTTTCGTTGTTAGAACACCCTGCGATGAACAGTCAATATCATAACGGAGTTGTGGAAACCTTTGAGAATGTCCATCTTGGGATTGCTGCTGCGTTAGATAACGGATTGGCTGTACCGGTCATTCGGCATGCGGAGCGGTTAACGCTGATAGAGCTGGCGAAGAGCATTAAATTGTATGGTCAAAAAGCACGTGAAGGAAAGCTTCTCCATGATGAAATCCAAGGTTCGACCTTTACATTGACCAATCTTGGAGCGTATGGTGTAGAGCATTTCACGCCAATTTTGAATCCTCCGGAAGCAGGTATCCTTGGCGTCGGAACAATGTATGACACCCCTGTTTATCGAGAGGATGAATTGTGCAAAGGGACCATCCTGCCTCTCAGTCTTACGTTTGATCACCGCTTACTGGACGGAGCACCGGCATCCGCATTTTTATCAACGGTCAAAGCACATTTAGAAGAACCAATATCCATTCTTTTATAGGAAGAAGGTGAACGTACCATGACACTGGTCATTATAGGAGGCGGACCAGCAGGTTATGTGGCGGCCATAACAGCCGCTCGTTTTGGCAGGGAGGTTGTGTTAATTGATCAAGGTCAGCTGGGAGGTACCTGCCTCAATGAGGGCTGTATTCCAACCAAAGCACTTTTGCAAAGCGCCGATATGTATGAGCATGTGAAATCGGCTGGACATTTTGGAATTGAGCTTCCAGAACATGAGCCTACCATCCAATGGGATGCTGTCCAAAAACGGAAGCAGTCTGTCGTCAAGCAGCTCACTGATGGTGTTCGCTACTTGATGAATAAAAACAAAGTCACCGTGGTAAATGGGAAGGCTTCATTTCTATCAGCACATGAGCTATTGATAGAAAGTGAAGGAAAGTCTGAAATCATTCAAGCAAAACAAATCATTATTGCATCAGGGGCAGCGCCTGCTGCTTTACCGTTTGCACCTTTTGATGGCGAATGGATTATTCACAGCAAGGATGCCATGTCACTTTCTTCGATTCCAAATTCGCTTTGTATCATTGGGGGCGGGGTGATCGGCTGTGAGTTTGCGAGCATCTTTAGCAGAATGGGATCAAAGGTTGTCATGGTTGAACGGGCAGTGCACATTTTACCTGAAGAAGATCGTGATATTGCACAATGTCTTCACGAGCAGCTCGAAGAAACGGGTGTAGACATTTTGACGTCCGCCGCAGTCAAGCAGCTTGATTCCTCTTCAAGTAAAGTAGTGGTGGAGAATAATCAAGGCGAGCAGTGTGAAATCCAGTCGGATCTTTGCTTAGTGGCCATTGGCAGAACTCCGCGGCTTGGAGAGTTGAATCTTGATCAGGTTGGTATTGCATTTGATAGAAACGGTATCTACGTCAATGAACATATGCAAACCAATCTTCCGCATATCTATGCGTGCGGTGATGTGACAGGTGGGGTCCAGCTTGCTCATACTGCCTTTCATGAAGGAACGGTTGCGGCATCCCATGCATCAGGTGAGCATGTAAAGGTCAATGAGCAAGTGATTCCGAGGTGCATATACACCTCTCCAGAAATCGCCAGTGTTGGTTTAAATGAAGAGAGTGCTAGAAAACAATATGAGGAGATTCGGATAGGGACATGTGCATTTTCTGCAAATGGAAAAGCATTAATCTTAAATCAACCAGCCGGTCACGTAAAGGTCATTGTAGAACCGCAATATCAAGAAATATTAGGTGTTTCAATTATCGGACCGCATGCAACAGAACTGATTGGACAAGCGGCGGTGATGATGCATACAGAGCTGACCGCTGATACATTAGAGCAGTTTATTGCGGCACATCCGACACTTTCAGAGGCGATACACGAAGCCTTTCTGCAAACCATTGGACGAGCGGTGCACTGCTGAAAAAGGCTTCTTTTCTATCCGATTGACTTCTAGGGTTAGCTAATGATAATTGAAAGCGCTTTTATAATTATCTATAATGAATAAAAAGCCCCTAGAGGAGAGGATGGAATGAATCCGACGCCTTGTTATTTAAATACGTGGAAACGTTTTGTTCGTGAAGGTTTGCTTGATCAGTCTCGTCTGAATAAGAGAGTGGTAGAATCATGGCACAGGTGTAAACAGGCAAATGTGAATCCGTATTTAGATAAAGGACAGTCGTTGTTAGAAAAGGAACGTTTCAGTGCCCAAAAAAAGAAATATTCATTATTCCTAAATGCGGCTCTTCCTTACTTAAATAAAATCAGTCAGCAATTAAAAGAATCTGACATGCTGGCCTTACTCATCGATGCAGACGGTTATGTGCTAAGTCTGACAGGAAGCGAAAGAACGATGGTGGAAGCAAAAAGAATTAATTTTATGGAGGGTTCACGCTGGACTGAAACAGATGTAGGGACAAACGCGATCGGAACTGCACTCGTCATCGGAGAAGCGGTGACGATCAACGGAACTGAGCATTTTTCTATCGCCTCTCACCATTGGAGTTGTTCAGCCGCTCCTATTCGCGATGCAGGTGGTACAATCATAGGGGTGATTGACATCTCTTGTATGACGGATAACAAGCACCCTTTTATGCTTGGAATGGCTTCAACGGTTGCTTATGCCATCGAGAGAGAAATTCAAGTCCAGCAAAAAAGGAGAGAGTTGGAGCTCATCACTCATTGTCTCCAGCAGGTGGAAACAGACGAACCGTATGTGGTCTGTAATGAAAAAAAGCAAATTGTTTCTGCCAGCAGGTCGATTAGAGAACGATTTTCAGACTGGTATGGAATGGATGTCGAGCGGCTTAAGGGTCATCCATTTGTTATTCGGGGAAAGCAGATCATTCAATCAGAGCAAGACAGGAAGGTGCTGGGCATGTCCCTTTCCCTTGAAGAAGCAGCGAAAAGCAGCATCACCGTTTCTTTTGCTCAATTTCCCGGGGAATCAGGAACAAGTAAGGTATTTCAACAGACGCTTAACGAGATGAAGAGAGCAGCACAAACAGATGCTCATGTGTATATTTGGGGAGAAACAGGGACAGGGAAGGAACTCGCCGCTAGAGCCATTCATTCCGCCAGTGAAAGGCATAAAGGGCCGTTTATTGCTGTTAATTGCGGAGCCATTCCTGAAAGCCTGTTAGAAAGTGAGCTGTTTGGCTATGCTGAAGGGGCATTTACAGGGGCAAAACGTCACGGAGCTAAAGGCAAATTTGAACAAGCTCATAAAGGAACACTCTTTCTAGATGAAATAGGCGAAATCCCATATGCGATGCAAGTAGCGCTTCTTCGGGTGATAGAAGAAAGGGCAGTCGTACCGCTTGGCGGGACACACGAAATCCCTTTGGATATTCGGATTATTACAGCGACTCACCGTAATATGAACGAACTGCTGAAGGAAGGAAAAATACGAGAAGACTTGTATTACCGTCTTCATGTCTATCCGATCAATATCCCGCCGCTTAGAGAAAGAAAAGAAGACATTCATGATTTATATCGTTATTACCAAAAGAAGCACCACTGGAATGCAGCGTTTCCTGAATCATTTTTTCAGAAATTGCAAGAGTATCATTGGCCAGGAAACATACGAGAGCTTTTTAATCTGTTTGAGCATCTAAGGGTCCTCTTTCCGAAAGGCGGATGGATTGGTGAATCGCAATACGCTTCAGTATTAGAGGCGGTTGATCAGAAAAAGCAGAAGCTGCATCCAGCAGAGTGTACCGAGACTCCAAAAGAACTCACATTCAGGGAACGCATTCAAATGCAAACAGTGATAGACGCACTGCATAAAACGAAAGGTCATGTGTCAGAAGCAGCGAGGCTAGCAGGGGTGCCAAGAAGTACTTTTTATAAGTGGATGCGAAAGTTTCATCTGTCTTAATCTCATGGAAGGCTGCATCAAGGCCCTTGGTCTACTTGAAGAGGTCGGGGGCTTTCTGCCAAGTTAAACAAATGGCATGGGAAAAGGCTTGACTGTTATATTAGTATATGTTAAATTATAAAAGCCGTCGCAAATTGAGCAGGAATGAAACGCTTAAAAATTCTTGACACATTTTTCTGGCATATATATAATGAAACATGTCTTATTATTCCGCAGTAGCTCAGTGGTAGAGCTATCGGCTGTTAACCGATCGGTCGTAGG